>NZ_CP053697.2:3803078-4436925 GCF_013200955.2 Pseudomonas campi | reverse complement strand
GGCCATGCCGGCTTCGAGGGTGCCGCGTACCTGGCCGAGAGACAGGGTCAGCAGCATCAGGCCGACCAGCTGGGTGGTGAAGGCCTTGGTCGAGGCCACGCCGATTTCCGGGCCGGCCTGGGTCAGCAGGGTCAGGTCGGATTCGCGCACCAGGGAGCTGATGCCGACGTTGCAGATGGCCAGGCTGGCCAGGTAGCCGCCGTTGTCCGGGGCACATTGCTTGGCGTTGCGCAGGGCGGCCAGGGTGTCGGCGGTTTCGCCGGACTGGGAGATGCTGACGAACAGGGTGTCCGGCTGTACCACCACCTTGCGGTAGCGGAATTCGCTGGCCACTTCGACCTGACAGGGGATGCCGGCCAGGCCTTCGAGCCAGTAACGGGCGACCATGCCGGCGTGATAGCTGGTACCGCAGGCGACGATCTGTACGTTGCGGACTTTGGCGAACAGCTCGGCGGCCTGCGGGCCGAAGGCCTGGACCAATACGTGGTCAGTGCCCAGACGGCCTTCCAGGGTGCGCTGCACGACCTTGGGCTGCTCGTGGATCTCCTTGAGCATGAAGTGACGGTATTCGCCCTTGTCGGCGGCCTCGGCGCCTTCGTGGTATTGCACCTGCTCGCGCTGTACCGTGCGACCGCTGGCGTCCCAGATCTGCACGCTGTCACGGCGGATTTCGGCGATATCGCCTTCTTCCAGGTACATGAAACGGTCGGTGACCTGGCGCAGAGCCAGTTGGTCGGAGGCGAGGAAGTTTTCGCCCAGGCCGAGGCCAATCACCAGCGGGCTGCCGCTGCGCGCGGCGAGCAGGCGATCCGGTTGCTGCGCGCTGATCACGGCCAGGCCGTAGGCGCCGTGCAGCTCGGGAATCGCGGCCTTGAGGGCGACGGCCAGGTCGCCGTGTTCGGCAAGCTTGTGCTGCAGCAGGTGAACGATGGTTTCGGTGTCAGTATCCGAGGTGAAGACGTAACCCAGGCCTTGCAGGCGGGCGCGCAGTTCTTCGTGGTTCTCGATGATGCCGTTGTGCACCACGGCCAGTTGCTCGCCGGGCTCTTTACCCGAGAAATGCGGGTGGGCGTTGCGCTCGCTCGGTGCGCCGTGGGTGGCCCAGCGGGTGTGGGCGATGCCCAGGTGACCGTTGAGCGGCTCACCGGCCAGGGCCTGGCCCAGTTCGGCGACCTTGCCGACCCGGCGGCAGCGCTGCAACTGGCCGCTCTGGGTGAAGACCGCCACACCGGCGCTGTCGTAACCGCGGTACTCCAGGCGCTTGAGGCCTTCGACCAGGATCGGGGTGATGCTGCGTTCGGCGACGGCGCCAACAATGCCACACATGGCTGTTCTCCTAAGGTTGCACGGCGGCGAGGATCAGGCTGATGCCACGCGCCTTTATCTGTTCGGCCGCCTGGGCATCCAGGCGGTCGTCGGTGATCAGGGTATGGACGCTGCTCCAGGGCAGTTCCAGGTTGGGAATCTTGCGGCCGACCTTGTCGCTCTCGACCATGACGATGACTTCGCGCGCCACCTCGGCCATGACCCGGGACAGGCCCAGCAGCTCGTTGAAAGTGGTGGTGCCGCGCTGCAGGTCGATGCCGTCGGCGCCGATGAACAACTGGTCGAAATCGTAGGAGCGCAGCACCTGCTCGGCGACCTGGCCCTGGAAGGATTCCGAGTGCGGGTCCCAAGTACCGCCGGTCATCAACAGCACCGGCTCGTGCTCGATATCGCGCAGGGCGTTGGCCACGTTCAGCGAGTTGGTCATCACCACCAGGCCGGGCTTGTAGCCGAGCTGCGGAATCATCGCCGCCGTGGTGGTGCCGCTGTCGATGATCACTCGCGCATGTTCGCGAATGCGTTCGACGCCGGCGCGGGCGATGGCCTGCTTGTGGCTGGAGACCGGCTGCGCGGGCTCGCCGATCAGCTCCTGCGGCATAGGCACCGCGCCCCCATAGCGACGCAGCAGCAAGCCGTTTTTCTCGAGGGCGGCAAGGTCCTTGCGAATGGTCACTTCGGAAGTGGCGAAGGCACTGGCCAACTGGTCGACACTGACCTCGCCCTGCTCGGTGAGCATGGCCAAGATGGTATGCCGACGTTGCGGTGTATTGCGCTTGGACATCCGTAAGTTTCGATTCGAAAGATAAGTACGCGAATCAAAACCTAACGAAAGCTCAGGGTCAAGCCTGAAATAGACAAAAGGCGGCCTGAGCCGCCTTTTCCCTGTGGATAACTGCTCGACCGTTACTTCTTGGTCGGGCGCTTCCAGCCTTCGATATTGCGTTGTTTGGCGCGGCCGACGGCCAGGGTCTTGGCCGGTACGTCCTGGGTCACGGTGGAGCCGGCGCCGGTGGTGGCGCCATCGCCGAGGGTCAACGGAGCCACCAGGGAGCTGTTGGAGCCAATGAACACGTCCTCGCCCAGCACGGTGCGGAACTTGTTGGCGCCGTCGTAATTGCAGGTGATGGTGCCGGCGCCGATGTTGGTGCGCGCACCGATCTCGGCATCGCCCAGGTAGCTCAGGTGGCCGGCCTTGGCGCCCTCGCCCAGCACGGCATTCTTCAGTTCGACGAAGTTGCCGACATGAGCCTTGGCCCCCAGCTTCGCACCCGGACGCAGGCGGGCGAACGGGCCGCAGTCGGCGCCTTCGCCCAGCTCGGCACCTTCCAGATGGCTGTTGGCTTTGACGATGGCGCCGCGGCGCAGGGTGCTGTTCTTGATCACGCAGTTGGGGCCGATCTGCACACCGTCCTCGATCACCACCTGGCCTTCGAGAATCACATTTACATCGATCAGCACGTCGCGTCCGACCTTCACTTCACCGCGCAGGTCGAAGCGTGCCGGGTCGAGCAGGGTCACGCCCTGGGCCATCAGGCTACGGGCAGCGCGTTGCTGGTAGTGACGCTCGAGCTGGGCCAGCTGGATACGGTCATTGGCGCCGAGCACTTCCAGCTCGTCCTGAGCAGTTTCGGTAGCCACCACCAGGCCATCGGCCACCGCCATGGCGATCACGTCGGTGAGGTAGTACTCGCCCTGGGCGTTGCTGTTGGACAGGCGGCCCAGCCAGTCGCCGAGGCGCTTGCCGGGTACGGCGAGAATGCCGGTGTTGCCCTCGCGGATGGCGCGCTGCGCGTCGCTGGCATCCTTGTGCTCGACGATGGCCTGCACCTGGCCGGCTGCGTCGCGAATGATCCGGCCATAGCCGGTGGGATCGGCCAGATTGACCGTCAGCAGGCCCAGTTGAGCGTCGTTGGCCTGCTCCAGCAGGCGGGCCAGGGTTTCTACCCGGGTCAGCGGCACATCGCCGTAGAGGATCAGCACCTTGTCCGCTTCCAGCGCCGGCAATGCCTGAGCCACCGCGTGGCCAGTACCGAGCTGTTCGGCCTGCAGCACGAAGTGGATATCGTCAGCCGCCAGACGTTCGCGGACCAGCTCGGCGCCATGACCAATCACCACATGGATCTTGCGCGGCGAAAGCTGGCGGGCCGTGTCGATCACATGACCGAGCATGGACTTGCCGGCAATCGGGTGCAGCACTTTAGGCAATGCCGAACGCATGCGGGTGCCCTGGCCGGCGGCGAGGATGACGATATCGAGGGACATGGGGGCAGATCCTATTAAGTAGCCGGATGCAATCCGGGGTAACCGTCCCGGATTGCATCCGGGCTACTCGTAGAAAAAGAAAAAGGGTAGCCAAGGCTACCCTTTTACTTGCTTGCACTGAAGCCGGAGGACGCGCCTCAGAACTTCTTGCGCATCTGTTGCACGGTACGCAGCTGGGCCGCGACCTCTGCCAGGTGAGCAGCAGCGGAGCCGTAGTCGAACTCGGCACCATGCTCGTGCAGCGCTTTCTCAGCAGCCTTGAGGGCTTCCTGAGCAGCTGCTTCGTCGATGTCGGCAGCGCGGGTCACGGTGTCGGCCAGGACCTTCACCATGTTCGGCTGCACTTCGAGGAAACCGCCGGAGATGTAGAACACCTCAGCTTCGCCACCCTGCTTGACCAAGCGGATCGGACCCGGCTTGAGATCGGTGATCAGCGGCGCGTGGCCTGGAGCGATACCGAGATCACCCAGGTTACCGTGCGCAATCACCATCTCGACCAGACCGGAGAAGATCTCCGCTTCTGCGCTGACGATGTCGCAATGGACTGTCATAGCCATATCTAGCCTCACATGTCGGATCGTTTGCAGCTACTGCGCTCGACCAAGCTGTGTTGAAAACCGCTTCAGACTGCTCATTTACCCAAGTAAATTCCGCGTCTTCATCGTTTTTCGCCTTGCCTGGTCTTCGCTCGCAACGCTGTAAACGACCCTTGTCGCGCCCGTTGCCGGGCGCACAGGGGATTACAGTTTCTTGGCTTTCTCGATTGCTTCGTCGATGCTGCCAACCATGTAGAACGCCTGCTCCGGCAGGTGATCGTAGTCACCTTTCAGAATACCGCTGAAACCAGCGATGGTGTCCTTCAGGGAAACGTACTTGCCTGGCGAACCGGTGAAGACTTCGGCCACGAAGAACGGCTGGGACAGGAAACGCTGAATCTTACGAGCACGGGATACCAGCTGCTTGTCGGATTCGGACAGTTCGTCCATGCCGAGGATCGCGATGATGTCCTTCAGTTCCTTGTAACGCTGCAGTACGTACTGCACGCCACGCGCGGTCTCGTAGTGCTCAACACCAACCACCAGCGGATCGAGCTGACGGGAGGTGGAGTCCAGCGGGTCCACGGCCGGGTAGATACCCAGGGAGGCGATGTCACGCGACAGTACGACGGTGGCGTCCAAGTGGGCGAAGGTGGTCGCCGGGCTCGGGTCGGTCAGGTCGTCCGCAGGTACGTATACGGCCTGTACCGAGGTGATCGAACCGTTCTTGGTGGAGGTGATGCGCTCTTGCAGAACGCCCATTTCCTCGGCCAGGGTCGGCTGGTAACCCACTGCGGAAGGCATACGGCCCAGCAGTGCGGATACTTCGGTACCGGCCAGGGTGTAACGGTAGATGTTGTCGACGAACAACAGTACGTCACGACCTTCGTCACGGAACTTCTCGGCCATGGTCAGGCCGGTCAGGGCTACGCGCAGACGGTTGCCTGGTGGCTCGTTCATCTGACCGTAAACCAGGGCTACCTTGTCGAGAACGTTGGAGTCCTTCATCTCGTGGTAGAAGTCGTTACCCTCACGAGTACGCTCACCCACACCCGCGAACACGGAATAACCGCTGTGTTCCATGGCGATGTTACGGATCAGTTCCATCATGTTTACGGTCTTGCCGACACCGGCACCACCGAACAGACCGACTTTACCGCCTTTGGCGAACGGGCAGACCAGGTCGATAACCTTGATGCCGGTTTCCAGCAGCTCGTTGCCGCCCGCTTGTTCAGCGTAGGACGGCGCAGGGCGGTGGATTTCCCACTGCTCTTCTTCGCCGATCGGGCCGGCTTCGTCGATTGGGTTACCCAGTACGTCCATGATCCGGCCCAGGGTCGCTTTACCGACCGGTACGGAGATGGCCTTGTGGGTACGGGAGACGTCCAGGCCGCGTTTCAGGCCTTCGGTCGAACCCATGGCAATGGAGCGAACCACGCCGTCGCCCAGCTGCTGCTGAACTTCCAGAGTGGTTTCGGCGCCGACTACTTTCAGCGCTTCGTAGACTGCCGGCACCTGATCACGCGGGAATTCCACGTCGATGACGGCGCCGATGATTTGAACGATACGTCCGCTACTCATCTTTGGTTCCTCTGAATATTTGAACCGTTCTTTAAACCGCGGCAGCGCCGCCGACGATTTCCGAAATTTCCTGGGTGATCGCTGCCTGACGCGCCTTGTTGTAAATCAGCTGCAGGTCTTTGATCAGATCGCCAGCGTTGTCGGTGGCGTTCTTCATCGCGATCATCCGCGCCGCTTGTTCAGCCGCGTTGTTCTCGACCACCGCCTGGTATACCTGCGATTCCACGTAGCGCACCATCAAGCCTTCGAGCAGCTGTTTGGCATCGGGTTCGTAGAGGTAGTCCCAGTGGTGCTTGAGCCCAGCATCCGGAGTCGCCACCAGCGGAATCAACTGCTCCACTGTCGGCTTTTGCGTCATGGTATTGATGAACTTGTTCGAGACCACGGACAGACGATCGATGCGACCTTCGAGGTAGGCATCGAGCATGACCTTGACCGAACCGATCAGATCATTGATCGACGGTTCCTCGCCCAGGTGGCTGATCGCAGCAACGACATTGCCACCAAAGTTGCGGAAGAACGCCGCGCCCTTGGTACCAATCACGCAGAGATCAACCTCTACGCCTTGCTCGCGATTGCTCGCCATGTCCTTGACCAGAGCCTTGAACAGGTTGGTATTCAGACCACCACACAGACCACGGTCCGAACTCACCACGACATAACCGACACGCTTTACTTCGCGCTCGATCATGAACGGATGACGGTATTCCGGGTTGGCGTTGGCCAGATGACCAATCACCTGACGGATACGCTCCGCGTAGGGACGGCTCGACGCCATGCGCATTTGTGCTCTGCGCATTTTGCTGACCGCCACCTTTTCCATGGCGCTGGTGATCTTCTGCGTGCTTTTGATGCTCGCAATCTTGCTGCGAATCTCTTTTGCGCCTGCCATGTAACACCTATCAGGTTAGCAAGCGGGGATCTTGCGATCCCCGCTGCGGCTTACCAGGTTTGAGTGGCCTTGAACTTCTCGATACCGGCTTTCAGCTGGCCATCGATGTCGTCATTGAAGTCGCCCTTCTCGTTGATCTTCGCCATCAGTGCGGCGTTCTCACGGTTGAAGAAGGCGATCAGGGCCTGCTCGAAACTGATGATCTTGGCGACTTCGATGTCAGCCAGGAAGCCACGCTCGGCGGCGTACAGCGACAGAGCCATCTCGGCGATGGACATCGGCGCGTACTGCTTCTGCTTCATCAGCTCGGTTACACGCTGACCATGGTCAAGCTGCTTGCGAGTGGCTTCGTCCAGGTCAGAAGCGAACTGGGCGAAAGCCGCCAGTTCACGGTACTGAGCCAGAGCGGTACGGATACCACCGGAGAGCTTCTTGATGATCTTGGTCTGAGCAGCACCACCCACGCGGGATACCGAGATACCGGCGTTGACGGCCGGACGCAGACCCGAGTTGAACATGGCCGATTCCAGGAAGATCTGACCGTCGGTGATCGAGATCACGTTGGTCGGAACGAACGCGGAAACGTCGCCAGCCTGGGTTTCGATGATCGGCAGAGCGGTCAGCGAACCGGTCTTGCCAGTCACGGCGCCATTGGTGAACTTCTCGACGTACTCTTCGGAAACGCGGGAAGCGCGCTCCAGCAGACGGCTGTGGAGATAGAACACGTCGCCCGGGTAAGCTTCGCGGCCCGGCGGACGGCGCAGCAGCAGGGAGATTTGGCGGTAGGCCACGGCCTGCTTGGACAGGTCGTCGTACACGATCAGGGCGTCTTCACCGCGGTCGCGGAAGTATTCGCCCATGGTGCAACCGGCGTACGGTGCGATGAACTGCAGAGCAGCCGATTCGGAAGCGGACGCAGCCACCACGATGGTGTTGGCCAGGGCGCCGTTCTCTTCCAGTTTGCGTACGATGTTGGCGATGGTCGATTGCTTCTGACCGATAGCCACATAGACGCAACGGATGCCGCTGTCTTTCTGGTTGATGATGGCGTCGATGGCCAGAGCGGTTTTACCGATCTGACGGTCACCGATGATCAGCTCGCGCTGGCCACGGCCTACCGGGATCATGGCATCGACCGACTTGTAACCGGTTTGCACCGGCTGGTCGACCGACTTACGCCAGATCACGCCCGGCGCAACCTTTTCAACAGCGTCGCTAACGACGTTGTTCAGCGGGCCTTTGCCATCGATCGGGTTACCCAGTGCGTCGACGACGCGACCCAGCAGTTCCGGACCAACCGGGACTTCCAGGATGCGGCCGGTGCACTTGGCGCTCATGCCTTCGGCCAGCGACTGGTAGGCACCCAGAACCACGGCGCCGACGGAGTCGCGCTCAAGGTTCATGGCCATACCGTAGACGCCGCCCGGGAACTCGATCATTTCACCGTACATAACGTCGGCGAGACCGTAGATCCGCACGATACCGTCAGACACGCTGACGATGGTGCCTTCGTTACGAGCCTGGGAAGAGACGTCGAGTTTATCGATACGTCCCTTGATGATTTCACTAATTTCGGAAGGATTGAGTTGCTGCATTGCTCTGCTGCCCCTTCAAACTCAAGATTTCAACGCTTCGGCCAGCTTCGCGACTTTGCCGCGAACCGAGCCATCGATAACCAGGTCGCCCGCGCGGATTACCACACCACCGATAAGGGTGGCGTCTTCCGTCGCGTGCAGACGCACTTCTCGACTGAGCCGTGCGCTGAGAACCTTGGCGAGTTTGTCTTGCTGTTCGGTGCTCAATGCGAAGGCACTGGTCACTTCCACGTCCACCGACTTTTCCTGTTCAGCTTTGTACAGCTCAAACAGGGCGGCGATTTCCGGCAACAGATCGAGACGATTGTGTTCGGAGACAATGGAAATGAAGTTGCGTGCCTGGGCATCGAACTTGTCACCACACACTTCATTAAAAGTGGTGGCCTTTTCTGTACTCGTCAGACGCGGGGCCTTGAGCACGCGTTGCAGGGTGTCGTCTTGCGACACCACTGCAGCCAGGCCGAGCATGGCTGACCAGGAGGCCAGTTGCTGATGGGCCTGGGCGTGCTCGAAAGCAGCCTTGGCGTAAGGTCGGGCCAGCGTGGTCAGTTCTGCCATGATCGCCCTCGCTTAGATTTCGGCTGCCAGTTTGTTAACCAGCTCCGCATGCGCGTTTTGATCGATGGTTGCACCCAGGATCTTCTCGGCACCGCCAACAGCCAGGGCACCCACTTGGGCACGCAGGGCGTCTTTGACGCTGTTCAGTTCCTGTTCGATCTCGGCCTGAGCCTGAGCCTTCACACGGTCAGCTTCGACACGGGCCTGATCACGGGCTTCGTCGACGATCTGGGTACCGCGTTTCTTGGCCTGCTCGATGATTTCCGCAGCCTGGGTTTTGGCTTCGCGCAGTTGCTGAGCCACTTTCTCGTGGGCCAGTTCCAGATCACGAGCCGCACGGTTGGCGGCGTCCAGACCATCAGCGATCTTCTTCTGGCGTTCGCGCAAAGCCGTGATGACCGGAGGCCATACGAACTTCATGCAAAACAGCACGAAAATGAAGAACGCAACGGCCTGGCCAATCAGGGTTGCATTAATGTTCACGCCAATACCTCGCTCGTTCGTTGTCTATCCAGCTAATCAACTCGAAGAGTTGATTAGGCCGGGATTTGAGCGATGAACGGGTTAGCGAAGGTGAAGAACAGGGCGATACCAACACCGATCATGGTCACGGCGTCCAGCAGACCGGCGACGATGAACATTTTTACCTGCAGCATCGGAACCATTTCCGGCTGACGCGCAGCGCCTTCCAGGAATTTGCCGCCCAGCAGGCCGAAGCCAATGGCAGTACCCAGAGCGCCCAGGCCGATCAGCAGGGCAACAGCAATCGCGGTGAGACCAACTACAGTTTCCATCTTTCCTCCCGACTTTTTATGTCGTATTGGTTAGGGGTTTTCAAAGTGAAGCGGTAAAGCAAAATCGTTTCTCAATCGAAGAGGTCATCCCTCTCCCGCCCTTCGGGCACCCTCTCCCTAAGGGAGAAGGTCATCAGATGCGCAGGGCGCTCTTAATGGTTGTCTTCGTGCGCCATCGACAGGTAGACGATGGTCAGCATCATGAAGATGAACGCCTGCAGCGTAATGATCAGGATGTGGAACACCGCCCACGCCCAGTTCAGCGCAACACCCAGGGTGCTGAGCAGGAACATGCCACTGCCGAACATTACGGCAATCAGGATGAAGATCAGTTCGCCGGCATACATGTTGCCGAACAGACGCAGAGCCAGGGAAATCGGCTTGGCGATCAGGGTGACGAACTCGAGCAGGAAGTTCACCGGGATCAGCAGGATCTGCACGACGATGTTCTTGCTACCGAAAGGATGCAGGGTCAGTTCGCCGAGGAAGCCGCCGATGCCCTTGACCTTGATGCTGTAGAAGATGATCAAGGCGAACACCGACAGGGCCATGCCCAGGGTGGCGTTCGGATCAGTGGTCGGTACCACGCGGAACGGCAGGTGACTGTCGCCCGTGATGGTCGCGGCCAGCAGCGGCAGGAAGTCGACCGGCACCAGGTCCATCAGGTTCATCAGGAAGATCCAGACGAAGATGGTCAGGGCCAGCGGGGCAATCAGGTTGTTACGGCCGTGGAAGGTGTCCTTGACGCTGCCGTCGACGAACTCGATCAGTACTTCGACGAAGTTCTGCAGGCCGCCCGGTTGGCCGCTGGTGGCGCGCTTGGCGGCCGAGCGGAACAGCAGGATGAAGACCAGGCCGAGGAATACGGACCAACCCAGGGTATCCACGTGGAATGCCCAAAAGCCCATTTCCTTTGCTTCTTGTGCGGTGTGGGCGAAGCCCCAATCACCATTCGGCAGTTGCCCGAAAGTCAGGTTCTGCAGGTGGTGCTGGATGTAGCCCGAAGCGGTTTGTTCTGCCATGTTTGCCTCAAACGCTCTAAGGTCTCGAAAGTCTTGTACTCATCAGCAGCGGTGCAAACCAGTTGACCATCTGGGTCAGCAGGAAGACACCGAACAGCGCCAGTGCTTCCAGAGGTTTCACCCCTGCAAACGCCAGCGTGAATAACGCTGCCGTCAGAATCAGTTTGCCCGCCTCGCCGGCATAAAAAGACCGGACGATGTTCTGAGCAGCCCGCGCCCCGCTGAAACGGAACGCCTTGTGGGCGAAATACAGGTTGGGCAGCCAGGCAATCAGCCCCCCACAGAGTCCCGAGTAACCGCTCACCGGGCCGCGCCAGCCGTACAGGGTAGCAGCAGCCAGCAGCAACACGGCCAATTGAGCCAGCAGCACCGGAAAAACCGGCAAACGATGGAAGGGCAGGCGGTTCTGCGTGCGGGCATCCATCACTACTGTTCCTCTGGCGTCGGCCGCCTAAAATCAATCACTTGGCATATTTTGTGCCGACAAAATGCGCGCGAAGTATAGGGTGGGTTCTACCCCCATTCAACTGGCCGGTAGTGAATTCCGACCGTCCGCCCCAGCATCAAAGATGTGCAATTGTTTCCCCGAATCAGCGAATGTGCGCCAAAACGCCCTGCAACTCGTCCAGCGAGCTGTAGCGGATGACCAGTTGGCCCTTGCCCTTCTGACCATGCTTGATCTGCACCGGAGCCCCTAGCTTCTCGGCCAGGCGCTGTTCCAGACGGCTGATGTCCGGATCGGACTTGACCACCGCGACCGGTTTTTCCTTGCTGTTCAACCACTGGCGCACCAGGGCCTCGGTCTGCCGCACCGTCAGGCCGCGTGCGACAACGTGTCGCGCACCTTCGACCTGCTGTTCCGCGGGCAAACCGAGCAGGGCACGGGCATGACCCATTTCCAGGTCGCCGTGGGACAGCAGGGTCTTGATCTCTTCCGGCAAGGCGATCAGGCGCAGCAGGTTGGTGATGGTCGCACGCGACTTGCCCACCGCATCGGCGACCTGCTGCTGAGTCAGTTCGAATTCCTGCTGCAGGCGCTGCAGGGCCACGGCTTCCTCGATCGGGTTGAGGTCTTCGCGCTGGATGTTCTCGATCAGCGCCATGGCGATGGCGGCTTCGTCCGTTACTTCACGGACCATGGCCGGGATCTTCTCCAGACCGGCCTGCTGGCTGGCACGCCAGCGGCGTTCACCGGCGATGATCTCGAAGCGGCCGCCACCAATGGGGCGCACCACGATCGGCTGCATCACGCCTTGGGCCCTGATCGAGTTGGCCAGCTCTTCGAGCGCGCCCGGGTCCATGTCGCGGCGCGGCTGGTACTTGCCACGCTGCACCAGGTCCAGCGGCAGGTGCTGCAGTTCGCGCGTGTCAGCCTGTACGGCTTCGTTTTCCAGGGCAGCGGCGGAGGTGCCGCCGAGCAGGGCATCTAGCCCGCGGCCGAGTCCACGTTTCTTGATGGCCATGGGATTCCTTAGGCGGTAGCAGTTTTGGCGCTGCTGCGCTGACGGCGCACCAGTTCGCCGGCCAATGCCAGGTAGGCAATGGCACCACGGGATTGCTTGTCGTAGACCAGCGCCGGCATGCCGAAGCTGGGCGCCTCGGCCAGGCGTACGTTACGCGGGATGACCACGTCGTAGAGCTTGTCGCCGAAATGCTCCTTGAGCTGCGCGGTGACGTCGTTGGTCAGGCTGATGCGCGGGTCATACATGGTGCGCAGCAGGCCTTCGATCTTCAGGCTCGGGTTGAGCAGCTCGGCGATGCGCTGGATGCTGTTGACCAGGTCACTCAGGCCTTCCAGGGCGTAGTACTCGCACTGCATGGGGATGATCACCCCGTCGGCGGCGACCAGGGCGTTGACCGTGAGCATGGACAGCGCCGGCGGACAGTCGATGAGGATGTAGTCGTAGTTCTCGCGGATCGGCGCCAGCGCATAGCGCAGGCGGCTCTCCTTCATCTTCATTTCCAGCAGGACGACTTCGGCGGCGGTCAGGTCGCGGTTGGCCGGCAGCAGCTGGTAGCCGCCATGCTCGGAGAACTGCATGGCTTCGCCGACCGTGCTTTCGCCGATCAGTACATCGTAGATCGAGTGTTCCAGGGTCTGTTTGTCGACGCCGCTGCCCATGGTGGCGTTGCCCTGCGGGTCGAGGTCGATCAGCAGCACACGGCGCTTGGTAGCGACCAGGGATGCCGCCAGATTGATGCAGGTAGTGGTCTTGCCGACCCCGCCTTTCTGGTTGGCGATCGCGAATACTTTAGCCATGCTGCCGTTCCCCCTAGACCAAGCGACGCAGTATCAACAGATGGCGCTGGCCTTGGCAACCGGGAACCTTGAGCACGTGCGTGCTTTGCAGGCGAAAGTCCGCTGGCAGGGCCTGCAGCTCGTCGTCCGGGTGCACGCCTTTCATCGCCAGCCAATGGCTATCGCCGTTACCCAGGTGGCGGGTCCAGTCGGAGAAGTCCTGCAGTGAGCTGAAGGCGCGCGAGCAGATACCGCTGAAGGGCACCTCTGGCTGGAACTCTTCGACCCGGCTGTGGATAACCTCCAGGTTGGCCAGTTTCAGCTCCAGCTTCACCTGAGTGAGGAAGCGGGTCTTCTTGCCGTTGGAGTCGAGCAGGGTGAAGCGCCGCTCGGGGAACAGGATGGCCAGGGGAATACCCGGCATGCCGCCGCCACTGCCGACGTCCAGCCAGTTGTCGCCATGCGCGGCGACGAAGGACACCACGCTCAGGCTGTCGAGCAGATGACGCGAGACCATTTCGTCCGGGTTGCGCACGGCGGTCAGGTTGTAGGCCTTGTTCCACTTGATCAGCAGCGCCAGGTAGGCCAGCAACTGCGCCTGCTGCTCGGCGGATACGGCGACGCCCAGCGTCTGCGCGCCTTGCGCGAGTTCTTCGGCATGGCGTGGGGTAACGGCAGACATCAGGCGCTTTGCTCCAGCTGACGGCCAGCGCCGCGTTTCTTCAAATGGATCAGCAGCAGGGAAATCGCCGCCGGGGTTACGCCGGGGATACGCGAAGCCTGACCCAGGGTCTGCGGGCGGCTGTTGCCGAGCTTGCCCTGGATCTCCTTGGACAACCCGGAAATCCCGGCGTAGTCCATGTCGGCCGGCAGCTGGGTGTCTTCACTGGCGCGCAGGCGCTCAATTTCTTCCTGCTGGCGTTCGATGTAGCCGGCGTACTTGGTCTTGATCTCGATCTGCTCGGCGACCTGTGGGTCGCTGGCCCCGGCGCCGGTCACTGCGATCAGGCTGGCGTAGTCGATTTCCGGACGGCTGAGCAGGTTGAGCAGGTTGTACTCATGGGTCAGCGGCGTGCCGAAGCGCTCCATGATCGCATCGCCCTGGGGCGTACCCGGGCGCACCCAGGTGCTCTTCAGGCGCTGTTCTTCCTGGACGATGCCTTCGCGCTTGGCTTCGAAGGCAGCCCAACGCGCGTCGTCGACCAGGCCCAGCTCGCGGCCTTTCTCGGTCAGGCGCAGGTCGGCATTGTCCTCACGCAGGATCAGCCGGTATTCGGCGCGCGAGGTGAACATGCGGTACGGCTCCTGGGTGCCCAGGGTGATCAGGTCGTCGACCAGCACGCCGATATAGGCCTCGTCGCGGCGCGGGCACCAGGCTTGCTTGCCCTGGGCGCGCAGCGCTGCGTTGGCGCCGGCCAGCAGGCCCTGGGCGCCAGCCTCTTCGTAGCCGGTGGTGCCGTTGATCTGCCCGGCGAAGAACAGGCCGCCGATGACCTTGGTCTCCAGGCTGTATTTCAGGTCGCGCGGATCGAAGTAGTCGTACTCGATGGCGTAGCCGGGCCGCACGATATGGGCGTTCTCCATTCCACGGATGGAACGCACGATCTGCAGCTGCACATCGAATGGCAGTGAGGTGGAAATGCCATTGGGGTAGAGCTCATGGGTGGTCAGGCCTTCCGGCTCGATGAACACCTGGTGGCTGTCCTTGTCGGCGAAGCGATGGATCTTGTCCTCGATCGACGGGCAGTAACGCGGGCCGATTCCTTCGATCACCCCGGAGTACATCGGCGAGCGATCCAGGTTGCTGGCGATGATCTCGTGGGTGCGCGCGTTGGTATGGGTCATCCAGCAGCTGATCTGCCGTGGATGCATGTCCTTGTTACCCATGAAGGACATCACCGGGATCGGCGTATCGCCCGGTTGCTCGGCCATCAGCGAGAAATCTACCGAACGGCCGTCGATGCGCGGTGGGGTGCCGGTCTTCAGGCGACCGACGCGCAGCGGTAGTTCACGCAGGCGCTGGGCCAGGGCGATCGAGGGCGGATCGCCGGCGCGACCGCCGGAGTAGTTCTGCAGGCCGATGTGGATAAGTCCGCCGAGGAAGGTTCCGGTGGTCAGCACCACCGAATCGGCGAAGAAGCGCAGGCCCATCTGGGTGACCACGCCTTTGACCTGGTCCTGCTCGACGATCAAGTCGTCGGCGGCTTGCTGAAATATCCACAGGTTGGGCTGGTTTTCCAGGATCTCGCGGATCGCGGCTTTGTACAGCACGCGGTCAGCCTGCGCGCGAGTGGCACGTACGGCCGGGCCCTTGCGGCTATTGAGCACGCGAAACTGGATGCCGCCCTTGTCGGTGGCAATCGCCATGGCGCCGCCGAGTGCGTCGATTTCCTTGACCAGGTGGCTCTTGCCGATACCACCGATGGCCGGGTTGCAGCTCATCTGGCCGAGGGTTTCCACGTTGTGGGTCAGCAGTAGGGTCTTCACGCCCATGCGTGCCGCTGCCAATGCAGCCTCGGTACCGGCATGACCGCCACCGATCACGATCACGTCAAAACGGGAAGGGAAGTCCACCACGCACCTCGTGCCTGTAGAAAAGGGGGGCTTTTGATTGAAAAGCGAGAAGGGGCGCAAGTATAGGGACTTAGCCGGAGTGAATGAAGCCTTCTGCACAAAAAATAGCCAGTCGGTAAGGCTTCAGGTTTATAGAGAATAAAAGAATGAAGTTTTATAAAGCCTTATTTTTATATTTATATATGGTCAAGGCCTTTTCTGTGGATAACGTTCTGCAGGCCTTTGCTGGCAAGCTGTACAGAGAATGATAAGGCTGTGCTGATCCTGGCACTTTCCACTGGGCAAGCTGCTCATTAGCTGTGGATGGAATGGCTAGTTATGCACAGCCGGTTTTATCTTCAGCTTTCAAGCCTACTTATAGACCGGGCTTAGGCCTGGTTTTCCACAGGGCTTAGGTTCGCCTTGGCTGCCCATTGGATAACTTTCGGGCAGGGGGGATCCGCCTTGAACCAGGCAGGCGGATGCTACGAAGGCTGGTTTATTTACCGATGCAGAAGCTGGAGAAGATGCGCCCGAGCAGGTCGTCGGAGCTGAAGGCGCCGGTGATCTCACCCAGGGCTTGTTGGGCCTGACGCAGATCCTCGGCCAGCAGCTCGCCGGCCCCAGCCAGGGTCAGCTGGGCGCGGCCGTGCTCGAGGTGGCTAGAGGCCTGGCGCAGGGCTTCCAGGTGGCGGCGGCGGGCGCTGAAGCTGTTCTCGGTGGTCTGCTGGTAGCCCATGCAGGCCTTGAGGTGTTCGCGCAGCAGATCCAGGCCGTCGTTGGACTTGGCCGACAGGCTGAGGGTGACATGGCCGTCCGCGCAGGTATCCAGCGCTACGGCCTCACCGGACAGGTCGGCCTTGTTGCGGATCAGGGTGACCCGCGCCGGGTCTGGACGCTGGTCGAGGAACTCCGGCCACAGGGCAAAAGGATCGGCGGCTTCCGGCGCGGTCGAGTCGACTACCAGCAGCACCCGATCGGCCTCGCCGATGGCTTTTAGCGCGCGCTCCACGCCGATCTTCTCGACCTGGTCGTCGGTATCGCGCAGGCCCGCGGTATCCACCACGTGCAATGGCATGCCGTCGATGTGGATATGTTCGCGCAGCACGTCGCGGGTGGTCCCGGCGATCTCGGTGACGATCGCCGCCTCGCGCCCGGCCAGGGCGTTGAGCAGGCTGGACTTGCCGGCGTTGGGCCGCCCGGCGATGACCACAGTCATGCCATCACGCAGCAGGGCGCCTTGGCCGGCTTCGCGCAGCACTGTGGATAAGTTTTCGCGCACGCCATCCAGCAGACCAAGTACATGGCCATCGGCGAGGAAGTCGATTTCTTCCTCGGGGAAGTCGATCGCCGCTTCCACGTAGATACGCAGCTCGATCAGTTTCTCGGTCAGACCATGCACGCGCCGCGAGAACTCGCCCTGCAGCGAGCGCAAGGCATTGCGTGCGGCCTGGGCCGAGCTGGCTTCGATCAGGTCGGCGATGGCCTCGGCCTGGGCCAGGTCGAGCTTGTCGTTGAGGAAGGCGCGCTCGCTGAACTCACCGGGCCGCGCCTGGCGAGCGCCGAGCTGCAGGCAGCGCTGCAGGAGCATGTCGAGCACCACCGGGCCGCCGTGGCCCTGCAGTTCCAGCACGTCTTCACCGGTAAAGGAATGCGGGCCGGGAAAGAACAGCAGCAGGCCCTGGTCGATCACCTCACCTTCGTTGTCGTGCCACGGCCCGTAGTGGGCATGCCGTGGCTTGGCTTCGAGGCCGCTCAAGGTGATGCCGATCGCCCGCGCCCGTGGCCCGGAGACCCGCACGATGCCGACCCCGCCACGACCCTGGGCGGTGGCGACGGCGGCGATGGTTTCACGGGCGGCATTCATGGCGGCTTACTCGCAGGTTGGAAGGTAGGAGCGAGCTCTGCTCGCGAAGGTATGTTGCTGCCAGGGTTCGCGAGCAGAGCTCGCTCCTACAAAGTGTTTGTGACGGATAGCAAAACGCCCCACGAGGGGGCGTTCAGTGCAGCGGCGAGGAGGGTCAGGCTTTCGCCGCGGCCGCCTCGATCTTGCGGGTAATGTACCACTGCTGGGCGATGGACAGGACGTTGTTGACCACCCAGTACAGCACCAGACCAGCGGGGAACCAGAGGAAGAAGAAGGTGAAGATGATAGGCATCAGCTTCATCACCTTGGCCTGCATAGGATCCGGCGGCGTCGGGTTGAGCTGCTGCTGGATGAACATGGTGGCGCCCATGATGATCGGCAGGAGGAAGAACGGATCCTTGATCGACAGGTCGGTGATCCACAGCAGCCACGGGGCCTGGCGCATTTCCACGCTTTCCAGGAGGGTCCAGTAGAGCGCCAGGAATACCGGCATCTGCACCAGGATCGGCAGGCAGCCACCGAGCGGGTTGATCTTCTCTTTCTTGTACAGCTCCATCATCGCCTGGGACATCTTCTGGCGATCGTCACCATGCTGTTCTTTCAGCGCGGCCAGCTTCGGCGACACCGCACGCATGCGCGCCATCGACTTGTAGCTGGCGGCGGACAGCGGGAAGAACGCCAGTTTGATGATGATGGTCAGGACGATGATCGACCAGCCCCAGTTACCCAGGATGCTGTGGATATGTTCCAGCAGCCAGAAGATCGGCTGGGCGAGGAACCACAGGATGCCGTAGTCGACGGTCAGCTCCAGGCCCGGGGACAGTTCGCCCAGGTGCTTCTGGATCTTCGGACCGGCGTAGAGGATGGCGCTGGTCTCGGCCTGGGCGCCGGCAGCGACGCTGAGGGTCGGGCCGGTGAAGCCGATGATGTAGTTACCCTTGGTATCTTTGCGGGTCTGCACCACGTTGCTGGTGTCTTTGCCCGGAATCCAGGCGGTGACGAAGTAGTGCTGCAGCCAGGCGACCCAGCCACCCTGCACGGTTTCCTTGTCGGCCTGCTTGTCCATGTCGCTCATCGACACTTTCTTGTACGGCTCTTCGCTGGTCCACATGGCGGCGCCCAGGTAGGTCGCGGTGCCGGTGGCAGTGGTCGACGACGGATCACCGCTGCTGTCGCGCTTGAGCTGGGCAAACATGTTGCCGCTCCAGGCCTGGGTCGACTGGTTGTCGATCCGGTAGGCCACGTCCAGTTCGTACTGGCCGCGCTTGAAGCTGAAGCGCTTGATGTAGTTGACCCCGGCTTCGCTGTATTTCAGCTCGACGACCAATTCGTCCTGGCCGTCGGCCAGTTGGTACTGCTGCTGTGCGCTGCTCCACAGGGCGCGACCGCTGCTCTTGTCCGGTGCGTTGCTGCCGATCAGGCCGCTCTGGGCCAGGTACAGGCGCTCGCCACCGTTGTCGAACAGCTGGAACGGAATCTCCGGACGATCCTGACGACGCGGGTAAGCCGGCAGAGTCAACTGCACGATGTCGCCACCACGCGGATCGATGGCCAGGTCGAGCACGTCGGTCTTCACCCGGATCAGCTGATCGCTGACGGCGGCAGTGCTTTCAGGCTGAGCCTGTTCACTGTTGGCAGCCGGGATGTCGTCGTTGCTGCTGGCGACTGCCGGCGCATCGGGCAGATCCGGATTACTGTTGCTGGCAACAGCGGCACTCTGGGTCGGCAGAGCAGCCTGGCCATAGTCTTCGTTCCACTGCAGAACCATCAGGTAGGAGACGATTGCCAGGGCGACGAGCAGGATCGAGCGTTGGATATCCATGGATTACTCGGTCATCGAAGGGGGAGAAAGAGGCGGAACCGGATCGTAACCACCGGGGTTCCAGGGATGACAGCGGCTCAGGCGACGAATGCCAAGCCAGCCACCCCGCAGGACGCCATGCAGTTCGATGGCTTCCTGGGTGTAGCAGGAACAGCTGGGGTAGAAGCGACAGTGATTGGCCATCAACGGGCTGATGGCGTAGCGGTAAAACTGGATCGGAAGGATCGCCAGTTTACGCATGGGGACTGTCGCTCACCCCTATTCCGGTTTTGGCTTCAGGGCTAGGCTGCTGGCGGGCAAGGCGCTTCCAGAGTTTCTCGAACTGCTGATGCAGTTCGGGATTGTCCAGATCGCCAAGACCCTTGCGTGCCACCACGACAATGTCCAAACCGCCCAATAACGCCTGATGATGCCGGAACGAATCCCGGATCAGGCGTTTCAGGCGGTTGCGCTCGACGGAAAGCTTGACGCTTTTCTTGCCGATCACCAAACCCAGGCGGGGATGGTCCAGATCGTTAGTGCGAGCGAGGAGCAGGACGTTTTTGCCAGGAGCCTTGCCGCTGGGTGAGTCGAATACTGTCTTGAATTGCCGGGGTGTCAGCAGACGCTTTTCCCGACTGAAGTCTCGACTCACCACCCGTTCCGGTTTATCAGACGGTCAGGCGCTTGCGGCCCTTGGCGCGACGACGCGACAGGACTGCACGACCGTTCTTGGTGGCCATGCGTGCGCGGAAACCGTGGGTACGAGCGCGCTTGATAGTGCTGGGTTGGAAAGTGCGTTTCATGGTGCTTACCTGGGTGATCCACTGCGGGCCGGAATGGCCCCCGTTTAAAGAGACCGGCGATTCTAGTGAAAGCCGAGCCTCAGGTCAATTTCCAGACAGCCCTCTGAGCATAAAGAAGATAAAAGGAAAGAAATTCTTAAAAGAACTTGTAGTACTTATAAAGCTTTAAGGGGGCGGTTAGCTGTGGAAAACCCTGGGCAGGCCTAGTCGGGCGCCGCCTGCAGCGGTTGCAAAGATTGTCGGTAACCCGTGCGCCAACTGTGTGGAGGCTGGGTGAAGCCTGTGCAGCAAATGCCACTTTACCCACAGCCGGGTTATCCAGAGGCTTTTCCCCTCACTTGTCCATAGCCCTTACGGGTAGTTTATCCACAGCTTTCCTGGGTTATCCCGTTACCCAGGGAAACACTAATAAATCCTTGATTTTGCTCGGCGGATAAGCCGTTTTCGTGTGGATAACTCGGGTCTCGGGGGCTACAATGCAGGCTGTTTTTTGCCTCGCTGACCGTAGCGACTTAGGGGATTTCCGTGTCCGTTGAACTTTGGCAGCAGTGTGTTGAGCTGCTTCGCGATGAGTTGCCTGCCCAGCAATTCAACACCTGGATCCGCCCCTTGCAGGTGGAGGCCGAGGGTGACGAGCTGCGGGTCTATGCACCGAACCGCTTCGTTCTCGACTGGGTCAATGAAAAGTACCTGGTGCGGCTGCTGGAACTCCTGGCCGAGCGAGCCAATGGTCTGGCGCCTGCCTTGTCGATGCTGATCGGCAGCAAACGCAGCGCGGCCGCACGTGTTGCCCCGCCAGTCGCCACGCCTTCTATTAATAGTCATGTGCCGTCCGTTGCCGCGGTTGTGCACGACGCCCCGTCCAGTGAGCCGCAGGTCAGTTCCCAGCCCGTCGCCGCGACACGCCCAACCGAGCGCTCGGTTCAGGTCGAAGGCGCGTTGAAACACACCAGCTACCTCAATCGCACCTTCACCTTCGAGAACTTCGTCGAGGGTAAATCCAACCAGATGGCCCGCGCCGCAGCCTGGCAGGTGGCGGACAACCTCAAGCACGGTTACAACCCGCTGTTCCTGTATGGCGGCGTTGGCCTGGGCAAGACCCACCTGATGCATGCGGTGGGTAACCACCTGCTGAAGAAGAATCCGAATGCCAAGGTGGTCTACCTGCATTCCGAGCGATTCGTCGCCGACATGGTCAAGGCGCTGCAGCTCAATGCGATCAACGAATTCAAGCGCTTCTACCGTTCGGTCGACGCGCTGCTGATCGACGATATCCAGTTCTTCGCCAAGAAGGAGCGCTCCCAGGAGGAGTTCTTCCACACCTTCAACGCCCTGCTCGAAGGTGGCCAGCAGGTCATCCTCACCAGTGACCGTTACCCGAAGGAAATCGAAGGCCTGGAAGAACGTCTGAAGTCGCGCTTCGGCTGGGGCCTGACCGTCGCGGTCGAGCCGCCGGAACTGGAAACCCGCGTGGCCATCCTGATGAAGAAGGCCGAGCAGACCAAGGTCGATCTGCCCCATGATGCCGCCTTCTTCATCGCCCAGCGCATCCGCTCCAACGTGCGTGAACTGGAAGGCGCGCTGAAGCGGGTGATTGCCCACTCGCACTTCACCAACCAGCCGATCACCATCGAGCTGATCCGCGAGTCGCTGAAAGATTTGCTGGCCCTGCAGGACAAGCTGGTCAGCGTCGACAATATCCAGCGCACCGTGGCCGAGTACTACAAGATCAAGATTTCCGATCTGCTCTCCAAACGCCGCTCGCGTTCGGTCGCCCGACCGCGCCAGGTGGCCATGGCCTTGTCGAAAGAATTGACCAACCATAGCCTGCCGGAAATCGGCGATGCATTTGGCGGAAGAGACCACACCACAGTTCTGCACGCCTGTCGTAAGATTGCCGAACTGCGGGAATCCGACGCGGATATCCGCGAGGACTACAAGAACCTGCTGCGCACCCTGACTACCTGACACGCAGCCTTATTAGGCAAGGGACTAGACCATGCATTTCACCATTCAACGCGAAGCCCTGTTGAAACCCCTGCAACTGGTCGCCGGCGTCGTCGAACGCCGTCAGACCTTGCCGGTACTCTCCAACGTGCTGCTGGTGGTCGAAGGCCAACAGCTGTCGTTGACCGGTACTGACCTGGAAGTCGAACTGGTTGGCCGCGTGGCCCTGGAAGACAGCGCCGAGCCGGGTGAGATCACCGTACCTGCACGCAAGCTGATGGACATCTGCAAGAGCCTGCCGAGCGACGCGCTGATCGATATCCGCGTCGACGAGCAGAAGCTGGTGGTCAAGGCCGGGCGCAGCCGTTTCACCCTGTCGACTCTGCCGGCCAACGACTTCCCGACCGTGGAGGAAGGCCCGGGTTCGCTGACCTTCTCGCTGATCCAGAGCAAGCTGCGCCGTCTGATCGAGCGCACCAGTTTCGCCATGGCCCAGCAGGACGTGCGCTACTACCTCAACGGTATGCTGATTGAGGTGCAGACCGGCGTACTGCGCGCTGTCGCCACCGACGGTCACCGCCTGGCCATGTGCGCCATGGAAGCGGCCATCGAGAACACCGAGAAGCACCAGGTGATCGTGCCGCGCAAAGGTATTCTGGAGCTGGCCCGCCTGCTCACCGAGCAGGACGGCGAAGTCGCCATCGTCCTCGGCCAGCACCATATCCGTGCCACCACCGGTGAGTTCACCTTCACCTCGAAGCTGGTCGACGGCAAGTTCCCGGATTACGAGCGGGTGCTGCCGCGCGGTGGCGACAAGCTGGTGATCGGTGATCGTCAGGCGCTGCGTGAAGCCTTCAGCCGCACCTCTATCCTATCCAACGAGAAGTACCGCGGCATTCGCCTGCAACTGGCCAGCGGTCAGCTGAAGATCCAGGCGAACAACCCGGAGCAGGAAGAAGCGGAAGAAGAAGTGGCGGTCGACTACAACGGCGGCTCGCTGGAGATCGGTTTCAACGTCAGCTACCTGCTCGACGTGCTGGGCGTGATGACCACCGAGCAGGTGCGTCTGATCCTCTCCGATGCCAACAGCAGTGCCCTGGTGCAGGAAGCCGGTAACGACGACTCGTCCTACGTTGTCATGCCGATGCGCCTGTAACCCCCGAATGTCCCTTTCTCGCGTCACCGTCACCGCGGTGCGAAATCTGCACCCGGTGACGCTCTCCCCCTCCCCCCGCATCAACATCCTTCATGGCGCCAACGGCAGCGGTAAGACCAGCCTGCTGGAAGCCATTCACCTGCTCGGCCTCGCCCGCTCCTTTCGCAGCAACAAGCTGCTGCCGATGATTCAGTACGAGCAACCGGCCTGTACCGTATTCGGTCAGGTCGAGCTGGCTGATGATCGCTCCAGTAATCTGGGGATTTCCCGTGATCGCCAGGGCGAACTGCAGATTCGCATCGATGGACAGAATGCGCGCAGCACGGCGCAACTGGCTGAAGTGCTACCGCTGCAGGTGATCAACCCGGATAGTTTCCGCCTGCTCGAAGGGGCGCCGAAGATTCGTCGGCAGTTCCTCGATTGGGGAGTGTTCCACGTGGAACAACGCTTTTTGCCGGCCTGGCAGCGCCTGCAGAAGGCCCTGCGCCAGCGAAACTCGTGGCTGCGGCATGGTACACTGGACGGCGCTGCACAGGCCGCATGGGACCGTGAGCTGTGCCTGGCCAGCGATGAGCTGGACGGCTACCGACGGGCCTATATCCAGGCCCTCAAGCCGGTGTTCGAGAAGGTGCTGAGTGAGCTGGTGGAGCTCGAGGGGCTGACCCTGAGTTACTACCGCGGCTGGGACAAGGACAAGGCGCTGACCGATGTACTGGCTGCCAGCCTACCCCGCGACCAGCAGCTCGGCCATACCCAGGCCGGACCGCAGCGCGCCGATTTACGCCTGCGCCTCGGCGCACACAATGCCGCGGAGATTCTGTCCCGCGGTCAGCAGAAGCTGGTGGTCTGCGCACTGCGCATCGCCCAGGGGCATCTGCTGAACCAGGCCAAACATGGCCAATGCATTTATCTGGTGGACGACTTGCCGTCGGAGCTGGATGAGCAACATCGACGGGCCTTGTGCCGACTGCTGGATGATTTGCAGTGTCAGGTGTTTATCACCTGTGTCGATCACGAATTATTGAATGATGGCTGGCGCACGGATACGCCGGTCGCCATGTTCCACGTGGAACATGGCTGTATCACCCAGACACGACCACCGGGAGTGAAGGCATGAGCGAAAACCAAACGTACGACTCCAACAGTATCAAGGTCCTCAAGGGCCTGGATGCCGTACGCAAGCGACCAGGCATGTACATCGGCGACACCGATGACGGCAGCGGTCTGCACCACATGGTCTTCGAGGTGGTCGACAACTCGATCGACGAAGCGCTGGCCGGTCACTGCAGCGACATCAGCATCACCATCCACCCGGATGAGTCGATCACCGTGCGCGACAACGGTCGCGGCATCCCGGTGGACATGCACAAAGAGGAAGGCGTCTCCGCCGCCGAGGTCATCATGACCGTGCTGCACGCCGGCGGTAAGTTCGACGACAACAGCTACAAGGTATCCGGCGGCCTGCACGGCGTGGGTGTCTCGGTAGTGAATGCGCTGTCGAAGGAACTGATTCTGACCATTCGCCGCAGCGGCAAGGTGTGGGAACAGACCTACGTGCATGGCGTGCCACAGGCCCCGCTGGCCCCGGTTGGCGATGCCGATGGCACCGGTACGCAGATCCACTTCAAGCCGTCGGAAGACACCTTCCACAACATCCACTTCAGCTGGGACATCCTGGCCAAGCGCCTGCGCGAACTGTCCTTCCTCAACTCCGGTGTCGGCATCGTCCTCAAGGACGAGCGCAGCGGCAAGGAAGAGCTGTTCAAGTACGAAGGCGGTCTCAAGGCGTTCGTCGAATACCTGAACACCAACAAGACCGTGGTCAACCAGGTGTTCCACTTCAACATCCAGCGCGAAGAAGATGGCGTCGGTGTGGAAGTTGCCCTGCAGTGGAACGACAGCTTCAACGAGAACCTGCTGTGCTTCACCAACAACATTCCCCAGCGTGACGGCGGTACCCACCTGGCTGGCTTCCGCTCCGCCCTCACCCGTCACCTGAACAACTACATCGAAGCCGAAGGCCTGGCCAAGAAGCACAAGGTCGCCACCACCGGTGACGACGCCCGTGAAGGCCTGACCGCGATCATCTCGGTCAAGGTGCCGGATCCGAAGTTCAGCTCGCAGACCAAGGACAAGCTGGTCTCCTCCGAGGTGAAAACCGCGGTGGAACAGGAAATGGGCAAGCACTTTGCCGACTTCCTGCTGGAGAACCCCAACGAAGCCAAGGCCGTGGTCGGCAAGATGATCGACGCCGCCCGTGCCCGCGAAGCCGCGCGCAAGGCGCGCGAGATGACCCGCCGCAAGGGCGCGCTGGATATCGCCGGGCTGCCCGGCAAGCTGGCCGACTGCCAGGAAAAAGACCCGGCGCTGTCCGAACTCTACATCGTGGAAGGGGACTCCGCGGGCGGCTCTGCCAAGCAGGGCCGTAACCGCAAGACCCAGGCGATCCTGCCGCTCAAGGGCAAGATCCTCAACGTCGAGCGTGCCCGTTTCGACCGCATGATTTCCTCCCAGGAAGTCGGCACGCTGATCACCGCGCTCGGCTGCGGTATCGGTCGCGACGAGTACAACATCGACAAGCTGCGCTACCACAACATCATCATCATGACCGACGCCGACGTCGACGGTTCGCACATCCGTACCCTGCTGCTGACCTTCTTCTTCCGTCAGCTGCCGGAGCTGGTCGAGCGTGGCTACATCTATATTGCCCAGCCGCCGCTGTACAAGGTGAAAAAGGGCAAGCAGGAGCAGTACATCAAGGACGACGAGGCCATGGACGAGTACATGACCCAATCGGCCCTCGACGACGCCAGCCTGCACGTCAACGAGAGCGCTCCCGGTCTGTCCGGCGCGGCGCTGGAGAAGCTGGTCAACGAGTACCGCGCGGTGATGAAGACCCTCGGCCGCCTGTCCCGCGTTTACCCACAGGACATCACCGAGCACTTCGTCTACCTGCCGCCCGTATCACTCGATCAGCTGGCCGACCATGCCGCCATGCAAACTTGGCTGGAGGCTTTCCAGGCGCGCCTGAAGGGCGTCGAGAAGTCCGGCCAGAGCTACACCGCCAGCCTGCGTGAAGACCGCGAGCGTCACCTGTGGCTGCCGGAAGTGGAAGTCATGGCCCACGGCCTGTCGAGCTACATCACCTACAACCGCGACTTCTTCGCCAGCAACGACTACCGCACCGTGACCACCCTCGGCGAGCAGCTCAACAGCCTGCTGGAAGACGGTGCCTACGTGCAGCGCGGCGAGCGCAAGAAGCCGGTCAGCACCTTCAAGGAAGCACTGGCTTGGCTGATGGCCGAAAGCACCAAGCGCCACAGCATCCAGCGCTATAAAGGTCTGGGCGAAATGAACCCGGAGCAGCTGTGGGAAACCACCATGGACCCGAGCGTGCGCCGTATGCTCAAGGTGACCATTGAAGACGCCATCGCGGCGGACCAGATCTTCAACACCCTGATGGGCGATGCGGTGGAACCGCGCCGCGACTTCATTGAAAGCAACGCCCTGGCGGTATCCAACCTGGACTTCTGACCAGGTTGTTTCCCGACAGAAAAAACCCCGGCATGCCGGGGTTTTTTATTGTCTGTCGCTTAGCCCATCAGGCCCACCAATAGCGCACCACGTGGAAGAAGATCGGTGCGGCGAAACACACCGAGTCGAGGCGATCGAGCATGCCGCCGTGGCCTTCGATCATGTGGCCCCAGTCCTTCACGCCGCGGTCGCGCTTGATCGCCGACATCACCAGGCCGCCGGCAAAGCCCAGCAGGTTGACCAGCAGGGCCAGGGCGGCAGCCTGCCAGAAGCTGAACGGGGTGATCCAGCACAGCAGCGCGCCGACCAGAGTAGCCAGGGCGACACCGCCGACGAAGCCTTCGACGGTCTTCGATGGCGACAGCAGCGGCGCGATCTTGTGCTTGCCGGCCAGCTTGCCGCAGACGTACTGCAGCACGTCGGAGAGCTGCACCACTATCACCAGCCAGGCGATCAGCAGCAGGTTGCGCCCTTCGTAGCCGGGAATATCCAGGGTCAGCAGCGCCGGTACGGCGGAGATGCAGTACACCGCGATCATCAGGCCCCACTGCACCTTGGAGGCACGTTCCAGAAAGCGCGTGGTGTCGCCGCCCAGGGAGGCGAGAATCGGCAGCAGAAGGAACAGATAGACCGGGATGAAGATGCTGAACATGCCGTACCAATCGATGCCGATCAGCAGGTACTGCACCGGCAGGGCGAAGTAGAAGGCGGCCACCAGCGCCGGGTAGTCGCTACGCCGGGTCGGCGTAAGGGTCATGAATTCGCGCAGGGCGTAGAAGGACACGCCGTAGAACAGCACGATCACCCCGGTATTGCCGAACAGGAAGGCGGTGCCGATCACCAGCACCATCACCCACCAGGCGTTGATGCGCGCGTTGAGGTTATCGATCACCGAGTTGGGCGTGTCCCCGGCGCGGCGCTTGAGGATAAAACCGACCAGCGAGGCCAGCAGCAGAACGGCGCCGATACCGGCGAACAACAGCAGCGTATTGCGATCCATCTCAAGCCTCCTCGGGCGCGAGTGCCAGCAGGGCGTTGCGCGCACGTTCGAGGAACGCCGCCTTGTCTTCGTCGGCCAGGCGCTCGAGTGGCGCGCCAAAGCTCAGGGTGCACAGCAGCGGCAGCGGTAACGCGCGCCCCTTGGGCATGACCCGGTTGAGGTTGGCGATCCACACCGGGATCACTTCGACCTGTGGATTGGCCTTGGCCAGGTGGTACAGGCCGCTCTTGAAGGGCAGCAGCGGATCGTCGCCGAGATTGCGCGTGCCCTCGGGGAAGATGATCAGTGAGTCGCCCTGGCCGAGGGCATCGAGCATCGGCTGCAGCGGGTTGTGTTCGGGGCTGCTGCGGTCACGGTCGACCAGCACGCCGTTGAACACCTGATTGATCAGGAAGCTGCGCAGGCCGCCCTTCTGC
Source organism: Pseudomonas campi (assembly GCF_013200955.2). Lineage (NCBI taxonomy): Bacteria > Pseudomonadati > Pseudomonadota > Gammaproteobacteria > Pseudomonadales > Pseudomonadaceae > Aquipseudomonas > Aquipseudomonas campi. Next base: position 4,409,040 of record NZ_CP053697.2, on the reverse strand, counting down.
CAGTAATCGGCGCCGGCTACCGGGCGAGTGGTGCGGCGCAGTTCATCGGGCAACGAGGCCCACAGCAGAACGAAGTCGCCGTGGCTGCTGTGGTTGGCGTAATACAGGCGTTGCACCGGCTGCGCGGTACAACCCAGCCAGAGCGCACGGGCTCCAGTGAGCAGGCGCGCCGCCGAGGTGATGGCGAAGGCAACAAATGAAGCGAGCATGGACAACTCCTATCCAGCGAGGGAAAGCCAGGGCATGGCCAGCACAGCAGCCAATGCCAACAGTATTTGCGCCGCCAACCAGGCGACTTGCAGGCGCAACAACCGCAGTGCGCCACGGCAGCGTTCAGCCCAGGGCCGTTCGACCGAGTTGGCCGGTTGCAGGCCGAGGCTGTGCAGGGCCAAATCGAGCTGACGGGTGTGCTCGGCAAGCTGCTCGGGTTGACCCGCCAGCTGAGCGAACAGTTCGGCATCCAGGGCGACCCGCACGGCCCAGTACTTCTGCGCCAGGCCGAGCAGAACCAGCAGGCCACAGAGCACTGCGCTGGCTGGGTTGACCTGGCCACTGAGCAGGGGCGCCAGACCCAGGGCCAGAGCCAGCAGGGTCAGCCCGGTGGACAGCTGGTCGAGCAGCCGGCCACGGCGCAGCAGGCCGGCCACCAGCTGCAACTGCATGTCAGTGGCCATGGACAATCTCCAGCGCAGCGGGATGGGCGTGACTCGGCAGTTGCTGTATCTCCAGCAGTGCCTGCAGCTGAGCAGGATCCAGGACTATCTGCGGGCGGGCTTGGCGGATCTGCTGCAGCGCCGCCGGGACATCCGCGCAGTGACCATAGCGCAACAGCCAGGCCGCCACGGCGGTAGCACTGCGCGAATAGCCGAGTGCGCAGCAGACCAATAGCGGCCCTTCTTGCCGCAACACCTCGATGGCCTCGGCAGCCTGCAGGCAGGCGTCGGCAGAGGGTGCGCAGAGGTCGAGCCAGGGCAGTGCGCGGTAGGCCTTGCCCTGGCTGTCGACTGGCAGCTCGGCACACAGGTCGAGCAGTGCGTTGAACGATTGGGCCTGCCCTGCCCCAGGCAAACGCCCGAGCCAGATGCCCTCGACGATCTGATCCGGTTGGGGATGGCGACGGGTCCACAGGCGCGAGTTGAGCCAGGCGGCGGCCAGGTAGGGGGCGAACAACCACAATGCCGCCTGGCTCAGGCGCCCATTCGCCTGCTTCTGGAAGCCCTCGGCGCCGCAGCAGGCGTAGTTCAGCGCCACCAGCAGCAGCGACAGGGCCGGCCATAGCAGCCAAAGCCAGGCACCGCCGAAATTGACCGCCAGGGCACTGCACAGCGCTGCGCCCAGACTGTAGCGCAGGGCCAGGCGCCAACGCTGCGCCGTACGGGCCAGGCTGGCCTGCTGCAGCGGGCTGCGTCCTGCGCTGGGCCACAGCCACACGCACAGCCAGCCGGCCAGGACGCCGGTGGGCACATCGATGAAGTGATGTTGCCAGGTGGTCAGCACCGACAGGCCGATCAGCGCCATCCAGCCGTGCAGCAGGCCACGCAGTAGCAGGCCTTGGGTATGCCGGGCGAACATCACCCAGATGATCACCAGCAGGGCGATATGCAGCGAAGGCGCCTGGTTGAAGGGCTTGTCGAAGCCCATCAGCACGTCGAACATCCAGCCGAATACACCGCTCAGTTCCGGCCGTTCGAAGGTGAAACGCAGCGGCCAGAGCAGGAAGCAGGCGACGCAGATGAGTTGGGTGCTGAGCAGGCGCAGGGCGTGGCGATCCATTTCCCGGCGGGTAGCCGGGAGCAGGAAGGACAGGCCGTAGAGCAGGTCGATCGACCAGTAGGGCACGATGCTCCAAGGCCACAGCGGCATCGCGCTTTCCCAGGCGAATACCAGGCTGCCGACATCGTCGCGCTGGCTGGTCAGCCAGTTGGCGAAGCTGTAGCTGGCGAAGAACAGCGGGCCGAGTAGCAGCAGCCAGAGTACCCCGCGTTTCCACAGCCCCGTTTCACGTGGAACAGTGGCGTCCATCAGGACACCCGCTGCGCCAGGGACACGCTGAAGATGCCCCATTCGTCGATACGTTGCTCCAGCTTGCGGAAGCCGGCAGCGGCCACCAGCTGGTCCATTTCCGCCTGGCTGCGGCGGCGCATGACCCAGGGCTGGCCTTCGCGATGGCTGGTCAGGGCGCGGGCGATCAGTTCCAGCTGCGGGTGCCAGGGCTGGCCGGTGTAGACCAGGTAGCCACCCTCCTCGACTGCCGCCGCCAGGCCAGCCAGCGAGTCGCCGACCATCTGGTTGCTGCCGAACAGCTCGTACAGGCCGGAGACCACCGCCAGCGTCGGTTTCGGCTCGAGGGCCGCCAGGTCGGCCTTGTCGAAGGCATCGCCTTTGACGAAGCGCGCGATGGCGCCCAGGCCTTTCTGCTCGATCAGCGCACTGCCGTCGCGCACGTTGATCTCGCTGTAGTCGCGCAGCAGGATCGCGTCCGGCTGTTGCTGCATGCCTTCCAGCGACTCGAGGATGTAGCGGCCGTGGCCGGCGGCGATATCGACGATGCGCACCGCCTTGCCGGACTCGCGCAGTTTGCCCATGGCCAGGCGCAGCAGTTCCTCAGCATGTACCTTGCGCTGGCGGATGCCGCGCCAGCCGATGGAGTTGAGGTAGTTCCGGTCGATCAGCCGACCCAGGGCGCTCTTGCCGCTCGGGGTATTGCGGTAGACATAGTCCAGGGTGCTGCCGGAGTCGAAACCGGTTTCGAAGCCCAGCTTCACGCCATCGGATAAGCCGCTACCGAGCTTCAGTCCGGCCCGCGTGGCGTGCCAGTACAGGTCGCCGAGCGAGTTCTTCGGCAGCGGCGCGGCCAATTCCTCGGCTTCCGCGCAGGTGGCGCCGAGGCGGTCGGCATCCAGCAACGTTGGTCGGCTTAGCGGCTCCTCGAAGCTGCGCAGGATGAAACGCCGCGCGCGCAACAGGGCATGGGCGCGGTCACGCTCGCCGAGGGTGTCGTGGAAGAAGCCAGGGAGGATGTGCTTCTCCTTGCGCAGGCTGCCCAGGCGTTCGAAGAACTGTTCCTGCGGCTGGCGGTGCACCACGAAGTCGGCGCCGGAGATCAGCAATTGGGTGGGGATCTGGATCGCCTGGGCATCGGCGACTACCCGCTCGGCGGCATCGTAGAGGCCGAGCAGCATATTCACCGAGATCGGTCGGCTGATCAGCGGGTCGTTCTCGAACGAGCGGATGCGCTCCGGATCATGGCTGAGGAATTTGGCCTTGACGTAGCTGTTGACGAAGAAATTGCCGCGCCAGGCGCGCATCAGCTTCAGACCGGGACGGGCGAACGGCACGTAGAGCTTGACCTTGAACGCCGGCGAAGCGAGCACCAGGCAGCGGATCTGCGGCGCGTAGTCGTGGGCCCAGGTCGACACCACTACGGCGCCGACGCTCTGCGCCAGCACGGCCATGTCCGGCTCGGCGATGGCGTACTTGGTGCGGATATGCTCGATAAAGGTCTGCACGTCGCGCACGCTGGTGGCGAAGCTCGGGCTGTCGCCGCGTGCACCGGGGGACAACCCGTGACCACGGGCATCCCAGGCGAAGAAATCGAACTCGGGCAGGTCCATCTCAGCGGGCAGGTGGGCCATGCGCCCGCCGTGCTCGTGGCCGCGGTGGAACATCACCACGGCCTGGCGGGGGCCGGCAGTCGGCGTGGTGGCGGGCCAGTGGCGATAGAGCAGCTCGACGCCGTCATGAGTGGTGAAGATGTAGTTCTGAGATTCGCGCATCGAAATATCCTTATTCCGATCAGGAGGGTTGTGTCGCCTCGGCCAGACCGTGGCGCACGCGGTTGAACAGGGTGTACAGCAACAGGGCCAGAATCACCGCCAGCAGCCCGTTTATCCAAGACGCCGCCAGCAGCCCGCACGCCACACCGGCACCCAGCACGCCGAAGCAGAAGGCGCGGTCGCTCTTGCCCATAGGTCCGTCGTAGCGCCGCCCGGCGCCGACCATCGGGCCGAGCACGCCGGCGTATTCGCTGATCACGGCAAACAGCACCACCAGCACCACCAGCAGCGGTGAAACGCCCGGCAGCAGGGCGAATGGCAGGTACAGGGCGCTGTCGGCGATCACGTCGCACAGTTCGTTGAGGTAGGCGCCGAGCTTGGACTGCTGGCCGAACTCGCGGGCGAGCATGCCATCCACGGCATTCAGTGCCATGCGCAGGAGCATCCACAGCGGGATCAGGGCGAACAGCCAGACGTGGCTGATAAAGACGGCGAGGAGCACACCGAGCAGCAGCGAAACGATGCCGGCGGCCAGGGTCACCTGGTTGGCGGTGACGCCGCGATCGAACAGGCGTTGTACGCCGGGACGCAGCAGATTCTGGAAACGCGGTTTGAGCTGGTAGATCGACAGCATGAACGAAATTCCTTTTCTAGCGGGCCCGGCAGTCAGCTCCAAGCTTAGCCGTATTGGGCGGTTCTCTGCCGTGCGCAGCGCATGGATTTGCCAGCTGCGGCGGGGGCTTGCGGAAAAACTTATGCCCCGCCGGGCATGTTCCAGAAAATCAGCTAATAACCATGTTATTCAATGACTTGCGGCGAGTAATGGCACTCTGCCGGTATTTTGCCCACAGCTTATCCACAGTTTGGCTGTCAGACCACTTCGGGCGTTTCTGTCGCCGTGCTCTGCATGGGCACGCCGGAAATCCGCTGCTGGGTCTGCTGCACCCAGGCGAAGGCGCGCTCGTTGAGTTCGGCAATCGCCCGTGGGCCACTGCCCTCGGCATGCATCACCGGGCCGATCACCACCTTGATGGTGCCCGGGTACTTGGCCCAGCCGTGCTTGGGCCAGAACTCGCCGGCGTTATGGGCAATCGGCAGCACCGGCAGGCCGGCATTCACCGCCAGCGAGGTGCCGCCACGGGAGAACTTGCCGATCTGTCCCGGCGGGATACGCGTGCCTTCCGGGAAGATCAGCACCCAGGCGCCCTGCCCCAGGCGTTCATGGCCCTGCTTGGCCAGTTGCTTGAGCGCCGCCTTGGGATTGCTGCGGTCGATGGCGATGGGCTTGAGCATGGCCATGGCCCAGCCGAAGAACGGCACGTAGAGCAGCTCGCGCTTGACCACCTGCGACAGCGGCTCGAACAGCGCGGACAGGTAGAAGGTTTCCCAGGTGCTCTGGTGCTTGGCGAGGACCACGCAGGGTTGCTGCGGGATGTTCTCCTGGCCTTCGACTTCGTAGCGCAGGCCCACCACGGTTTTTGCCAGCCAGGTGGCGCAGCGGCACCAGGCCTGGATGACGAAACGGTAGCGCGCGCGAAACGGCAGAAAAGGCGCGATGAACACGCAGAGGATGCACCAGAAGAAGGAGCTGGAGGACAGCAGCAGGTAGAAGAGGAAAGTTCTGAGGGCCTGCACTGTCGTCATGGGGGCTCGAGTTCTCTAGAGAAGAAGCTGATCGGCGATGGCTGCCAGATCATCGAATATCAGGGTTCCCGCTGGCAATGGTTTGCTCAGGGTGCGTTCGCCCTTGCCGGTTTTCACCAGTACGGGCTGGCAATGGACGGCCAGCGCGGCGTCGAGGTCACCACGGCTGTCGCCGACGAACCAGACGCCTGCCAGTTCTGTGCCGTAGTGCGTGGCAATCTGCTCGAGCATACCCGGCTTGGGCTTGCGGCAGGCACAGCCATCGTCCGGGCCGTGCGGGCAGTGCACGATCAGGCCGACTTCGCCGCCCTGCTCCGCCACCAGCTCACGCAGGCGCGCGTGCATGGCGTCGAGCGTGGCCAGGTCGTAGTAACCGCGTGCCAGGCCGGACTGATTAGTGGCCACGGCCACGGTCCAACCGGCCTTGCTCAGGCGGGCGATGGCGTCGATGGCGCCGGGGATGGGTATCCACTCGGCCAGCGACTTGATATAGGCGTCGGAGTCTTCATTGATCACTCCGTCGCGGTCGAGAATCAGCAGTTTTTGCAGCGCTGGCAAGGGAGCACCCGCTCGGATCGAAAAAGGCGATTCTACATCAGTCTGCCCGGCCTGCCGGGCAGCCATGGCTGACGGACGGTCGCACGTCGCGGAGGGACTGTACTAAGTTGAATCTAGTAACGGAAAGGATTCACCCAGCAGACAAGGAACCAGGTCATTTCCGCGATGCATGTCCCACAGCCGTCCATGCGCTCTTCGCAGAGCTGATAACGCCGTTCAGCCACCCTCTCCCTTCCTGCGTGGTCTTTGCCCCGCGGAACTCCGTCGTCGCGGTATCTCCCACTTGTCTGTCCAGGCAGGCCGTTTCGCTGAGCCTGTGCAGCGTCCACAGAGCCGAGAACGGACCCTCTATGGAAGGTTATCTATGAACATGCGATTAGCCAAAACCTTGTCTCCTCTGTCCATGGTCCTTGTCGGGCTGCTGGGCCTTTCTACAGCACATGCCGAGCCGATCATGCTCGACCAGGGCGAGCACTGGGCGAGCAGTGAACGCAAGGACTTCTACAGCCGCGATCAGGGTTCGCAGATCATGCCGCTGAACTGGATAGTGGCGTTGAAGCAGGCCAATGGCTCGCCGTTCATGGCCGACAGCCTTGATCGCTACGGCTACCTGGCCAACCCGGACAGTAAGCCGCCGGGCTTGCCGGTGGGGTTCACTGTGGCCAATGGCAAGTCCGGGCAGGTGATCGGTATGACCTGTTCGGCTTGCCACACCCGGCAGATCGAAGTGGACGCCAAGACCTATCGGGTCGATGGCGGGCCGGCCATCGTCGACTTCCAGAGTTTCCTCAGCGATCTCGACAAGGCGGTGGGCAAGCTGCTCGACGAGCAGGCCTCGTTCACTGACTTCGCCCATGGCGTGCTCGGCCCGCAACCCACGTCTGCGGAGCTGGCACAGTTGCGCAGCGAGGTCGAGGCCTGGTACCTGCCCTATCACACCCTGATCAGCCGTGCCCTGCCCACCGATCCCTGGGGGCCGGCACGTCTGGATGCGGTATCGATGATCTTCAATCGTCTGACCGGCCTGGATATCGGGCCACCGCCAACGTACATGATTCCGGAGAACATCCAGCCGGCAGTGGCGCCGGTACGCTACCCCTTCCTGTGGAATGCGCCCAAGCAGGACAAGACCCAGTGGCCAGGCTTCGCCGATAACGGCAACAACATCCTCGGCCTGTCGCGCAATGTTGGCGAGGTCTATGGGGTATTCGCCGTGTTCCATCCGCAAAAGGACAAATGGAGCCTGCTCGGCATCGACTACCTTGCCAACAATTCGGCCAACTTCCAGGGCCTGGATGCGCTGGAGGACCTGGTGAAGAAAATCGGCCCACCGAAGTGGCCGTGGGCTCTGGATCAGCAGTTGGCGGCCAGCGGCAAGGCCATCTACCAGCGCCCGACGGCCGATGGCGGTTGTGCCGACTGTCACGGCATCAAGCCCGGTACCACCCGCTTCTTCGAGCAGAAGACCTGGGCCACGCCAGTGCTGGATGTCGGTACCGATACACGGCAATACAGCATTCTCGACTTCCAGGTGCAGACCGGTGTGCTCCAGGGTGCGCATATTCCACTGCTGACCGATCCGCTGAAGGCCAAGGACTCGGCATTCAACGTACTTGGCCTGGCGGTGGTCGGCTCGATCTTGCAGCACTACGCACCGCTGCTGATGGACGCCGAGCAGGACGCGCAGAAGGCCGGGCTGAAGTCGCCGTTCACGCCGTTGACCAAGGACCTCCAGGGCGCGTTCCGCAAGCCCGAGGTAAAGGCCGATGGTCCCAGCTATGCCTATGAGTCGCGGGTCATGGAGGGTATCTGGGCGGCGGCGCCTTACCTGCACAATGGCTCGGTGCCGACCCTGGCCGAGTTGCTCAAGCCGGCGGCGCAACGGGTCGCCGCCTTCCAGGTCGGTCCGGCCTACGATGTGGTCAATGTCGGTCTGGCTGTGGAGCAGAGCAAGTTCGGCTACACCCTGCAGACCACCGATTGCAGCGCGCGCGACTCGGGCAACAGCCGCTGCGGCCATGAATACGGGACCCAACTGCCAGCGGCGGAGAAGAAGGCTCTGCTGGAGTACCTGAAGAGCCTGTAAAGAAAAACCCCGGCGCTCCGTGGGAGCGCCGGGGTTCTGCAGTGCCCTTCAGGGCTCAGCCCAGCAGCGAGATGTCGGCGACGCCGAGGAACAGGCCGCGCAGCTTGGCCAGCAGGGCGTAGCGGTTGGCCCGTACGGCGGCATCCTCGGCGTTGACCAGCACCGCCTCGAAGAACGCATCGACCGGCTCACGCAGGCTGGCCAGCTGCTCCAGCGCCTCGCGGTAGCGGCGCGCGGCGGCCAGCGGTGCCACGGCCTGTTCGGCGGCGGCCACGGCGGCGGCCAGGGTCTGCTCGGCACCGGCTTCGAGCAGGGCGTTGTCGACGCTGGTCGGGATCTGCCCGTCGAACTTGCCCAGCAGGTTGGACACGCGCTTGTTCGCCGCGGCCAGGGCCTCGGCTTCGCTGCGCGCGCGGAAGGCCTGCACCGCTTGCACGCGCTGGTCGAAGTCCAGCGGTGCGGTCGGGCTGAGGGCACGCACGGCCTGGTACACGGCGACGTCGACGCCTTCGTCTTCATAGCGCGCACGCAGGCGGTCGAAGATGAAGTCCTGCACCTGAGCGGCGAGACCGTCGGCCTTGACCTTGTCGGCGTACTGGCCGATGGCGAAGGCGATGGCCTCACTCAGGTCCAGGTCCAGCTGCTTCTCGATCAGGATGCGCAGCACGCCCAGGGCCGCTCGACGCAGGGCGTAGGGGTCCTTGGAGCCGGTGGGCAGCATGCCGATGCCGAAGATGCCGACCAGGGTGTCGAGCTTGTCGGCCACCGCCACGGCAGCCCCGGTGAGGGTCTGCGGTAGCTCGGCGCCAGCGCCGCGCGGCATGTACTGCTCGTTCAGCGCCTGGGCCACGTCGTCGGCTTCGCCGTCGTGCTTGGCGTAGTAGTAGCCGGCGATGCCCTGCATTTCCGGGAACTCGCCGACCATCTCGCTGGCCAGGTCGCACTTGGACAGAATGCCGGCGCGGGCGGCACGGGTGGCGTCGCCGCCGATGCGCGCGGCGATGAAGCCGGCCAGGGCGGAAACTCGCTCGGCCTTGTTGAACACGCTGCCGAGCTGGGCCTGGAACACCACGTTGGCCAGGCGCTCGTTGCGCTTTTCCAGCGGCTGGCGTTTGTCCTGCTTGAAGAAGAACTCGGCGTCGGTGAGGCGTGGGCGCACCACTTTTTCGTTGCCGGAAACGATCTGCGCCGGGTCTTTCGACTCGATGTTGGCCACGGTGATGAAGCGCGGCAGCAGCTTGCCGTTGCCGTCCAGCAGGCAGAAGTACTTCTGGTTGTCCTGCATGGTGGTGATCAGGGCTTCCTGCGGCACCTCGAGGAAGCGTTCCTCGAAGGAGCAGACCAGCGGCACCGGCCATTCGACCAGGGCGGTGACTTCATCCAGCAGCGCCGGCGGCACGATGGCGGTGCCGTTCTCGGCCTTGGCCAGTTCCGCGACGCGCGCGGCGATCTGCTCGCGGCGCTTGGCGAAGTCGGCGACCACGAAGGCGCCGCGCAGGTCATGGGAGTAGCTGGTCGGACTCTCGATCGCCACCTCGAAGTTGGCGTGGAAGCGATGGCCGCGGGACATGCGTCCGGCCTTCTGGGCGAGGATCTCGCAGTCGACCACATGTTGGCCGAAGAGCATCACCAGCCACTGGCTCGGACGGACGAATTCAGTCTTGCCGGCGCCCCAGCGCATGCGCTTGGGAATCGGCAGGTCGTTCAGCGCGGCGCTGACGATATCCGGCAGCAGGCTGACGGTTTTCTGCCCAGCGATGGACTGGCTGAACTTCAGCTTCGGACCACTCTGATCGATCTGGCTCAGCTCGACGCCACACTTCTTGGCGAAGCCCAGGGCAGCCTGGGTCGGGTTGCCGTCCTTGTCGAAGGCGGCCTGTACGGGCGGGCCATCGAGATTGACGGTGCGATCCGGCTGCTGGCTGGCCAGGGTCTCGACCAACACGGCCAGGCGGCGTGGCGCGGCGTAGTAGCGGGCGCTCTGGTAGCTCAGGCCGGCGGCCTTGAGGCCTTTCTCGACACCGGCGAGGAAGGCTTCGCCAAGGCTTTTCAGGGCTTTCGGCGGCAGCTCTTCGGTGCCCAGTTCAACCAGGAAATCATGGGCGCTCATTCTGCTGCCTCCAGCTTAGCCAGTACTTCGTCACGCAGTTCGGGGGTGGCCATCGGGAAGCCGAGCTTGGCGCGGGCCAATAGGTAGCTCTGGGCGATGCTGCGCGCCAGGCTGCGCACGCGCAGGATGTACTGCTGGCGCGCGGTCACCGAGATGGCGCGGCGGGCATCCAGCAGGTTGAAGCTGTGCGAGGCCTTAATCACCATTTCGTAGGCCGGCAGCGGCAGCTGCAGGCCCATCAGGCGGTTGGCTTCGGATTCGTAGAAGTCGAACAGCTCGAACAGCTTGTCGACGTTGGCGTGTTCGAAGTTGAAGGTGGACTGCTCCACTTCGTTCTGGTGGAACACGTCGCCGTAGGTGACCTTGCCGAACGGGCCGTCGGAGTAGACCAGGTCATACACCGAGTCGACGCCCTGCAGGTACATGGCCAGGCGTTCCAGACCGTAGGTGATCTCGCCGGTGACCGGGTAGCACTCGACGCCGCCGACCTGCTGGAAGTAGGTGAACTGGGTGACTTCCATGCCGTTCAGCCAGACTTCCCAGCCCAGGCCCCAGGCGCCGAGGGTCGGCGACTCCCAGTTGTCCTCGACGAAGCGGATGTCGTGGACCAGGGTGTCGACGCCGATGCGGCGCAGCGATTCCAGGTACAGGTCCTGGATGTTCGCCGGGTTCGGCTTGAGCACCACCTGGAACTGGTAGTAGTGCTGCAGGCGGTTGGGGTTCTCGCCGTAGCGACCGTCGGCGGGACGCCGGGACGGCTGCACGTAGGCGGCGTTCCAGGTCTCCGGGCCGATGGCGCGCAGGAAGGTGGCGGTGTGGAAGGTGCCGGCACCCATTTCCATGTCGTAGGGCTGCAGGATCACACAACCCTGCTCGGCCCAGTAACTCTGCAGGGCAAGGATCAGACCTTGGAAGGTGCTCACGTCGGGCGTAGTCTGGCTCACGAATTTCACCGGTATCGAGGCTTGGGCATAAAGCCGGGCAGTATACCCGATCAATTCTGCGGAAAGCGCAAGGAAGGCCCCATGCCACGCTGCTTCTGGTGCAACGACGACCCGCTGTACATCGCCTATCACGACCAGGAATGGGGGGTGCCGCTGCGCGATCCCCAGCGTCTGTTCGAGCTGCTGTTACTGGAAGGTTTCCAGGCCGGCCTGTCGTGGATCACCGTGCTGAAGAAGCGTGCGCGCTACCGTGAAGTGCTGTGGGGTTTCGAGGTGCAGCGCCTGGCGCAGATGAGCGACGAGGAAATCGAGCACTTGATGCAGGACCCCGGCATCATCCGTAACCGCCTCAAGCTCAAGGCCGCGCGGCAGAATGCCCAGGCCTGGCTCAAGCTGGAGGACCCGGTGGAGTTGCTCTGGTCGTTTGTCGGTGGGGTGCCGAAGATCAACCATTTCAGCGGGCGCGGCGAGGTACCCGCGGTCACGGCGCAGGCCGAGGCGATGAGCAAGGCGCTGAAGAAGCTTGGCTTCACCTTCGTCGGCCCGACCATCTGCTATGCCTACATGCAGGCGGCCGGCATGGTCATGGACCACACCACCGACTGCGATCGCTACCACACACTGCGCAGCTGAAGCGCACGCGCACAGTCGTTACAATGCCCGCCCTCTTTCCCCTCAGGAGTTGCTCGTGGAGAAGTTCAAAGGCGCCCTGGTCGTCGGCTTTCTGCGCTTGTTCGCCCTGCTGCCCTGGCGCGCCGTGCAGGCGGTGGGCGCTGCAATCGGTTGGTTGATGTGGAAATTGCCCAATAGCTCCCGCGAGGTGGCGCGAATCAACCTGGCCAAGTGCTTTCCCGAGCTGTCACCGGCCGAGCTGGAGCAACTGCTCGGCCGGGCGCTGATGGATATCGGGCGCACCTTCACTGAAAGCGCCTGCGCGTGGATCTGGCCGGCACAGAGGTCCATCGATCTGGTGCGCGAAGTCGAAGGCCTGGAGGTGCTGCAAGCGGCGCTGGCTTCCGGCAAGGGCGTGGTCGGCATCACCAGCCATCTGGGCAACTGGGAGGTGCTCAACCACTTCTACTGCGCCCAGTGCAAACCGATCATTTTCTACCGCCCGCCCAAGCTCAAGGCGGTCGATGAACTGCTGCAAAAGCAGCGCGTGCAGATGGGCAACAAGGTCGCGGCCTCGACCAAGGAAGGCATTCTCAGCGTGATCAAGGAAGTGCGTCGCGGCGGCGCCGTAGGCATTCCGGCCGACCCGGAGCCGAGCCTGTCGAGTGGCGTGTTCGTGCCTTTCTGCGCCACCCAGGCACTGACCAGCAAGTTCGTGCCCAATATGCTGGCCGGGGGCAAGGCAGTGGGGGTATTCCTGCATGCCGTGCGCCTGGGCGATGGCTCCGGCTACAAGGTGATACTCGAAGCGGCGCCCGAAGGCATGTACAGCGACAACGTGGAACAAGGCGTGGCGGCCATGAGCGAAGTGATCGAACGCTATGTGCGGGCCTACCCCAGCCAGTACATGTGGAGCATGAAGCGTTTCAAGAAGCGCCCGCCTGGCGAGAAGAAGTGGTATTGATGCCGCGGCCGATAGCTATTAACGTCTGAACACTTACCACTGGCTCACGACAGGACAGGCATGGACAACAAGCGCGAGCACAATCGCACCCCGCTCAAGGTCCAGCTGCGCATCGACCATCCGGTGCACGGCCAGATGCTGGTGACCACCCGCGACATTTCCGAGAGTGGCGTGTTCGTGGTGATCGACGATGCCCAGCGCCTGCTGCAGATCGGCGAACTGGTCAGCGGCCAGGTGCAAGGCCTGCCCATGGAGGCGCCGGTGGTGCAGATGGAAGTGGTGCGCTTCGAGCCCAGTGGGGTAGCGCTGATCTTCCAGCGCGACTAAGGGCTGCGTGTAGGGTGCGCCGTGCGCACCGGGAAACCCACAGATGCCAATGGTGCGCGCGGCACCCTACGGGGCTCCACCGTCCTGACCGGCCGCCTTCTCCAGGCGCCGCAGAAACACCAGCATTTCCTTTTCCGTCTGCTTGTCGCCGCGCTTGCGTGCCACTTCCAGGCCGTTGTGCCAGGCCTGGCGGGCTTCTTCGCCGAGGCCCTGGCGCTGGCAGGCCTGCCCGAGCAGCTTCCACGCCGCCGAATAGTTGGGGTCGAAACCCAGGCACTTTTGCAGGTGCTCGGCAGCCCGCGCCGGCGCCCCGGCATCCAGGTAGCCCTTGCCCAGGCCGAAGCGCAGCAGGGCGTTGTCGACGCCCTTGGCCAGCAGCTTTTCCAGGCTATCCGGTGTGGTCATGGACGCGGCCTCAGAAGAAGGTCAGACCGACCTGGAACAGACGCTCGACGTCGCGGATGTACTTCTTGTCGACCAGGAACAGGATCACATGGTCACCCGATTCGATCAGGGTGTCGTCGTGGGCGATCAGCACTTCCTCGTCGCGGATGATCGCGCCGATGGTGGTGCCTGGCGGCAGGGCAATTTCCTCGATCATCCGCCCGACTACCTTGCTCGATTTAGCGTCGCCGTGGGCGATGGCCTCGATGGCTTCCGCCGCACCGCGGCGCAGCGAGTGCACACTCTGGATGTCGCCACGGCGCACGTGGGTCAGCAGGGTGCCGATGGTGGCCAGCTGCGGGCTGATGGCAATGTCGATATCGCCGCCCTGGACCAGGTCGACATAGGCCGGGTTGTTGATGATGGTCATCACCTTGCGCGCGCCGAGGCGCTTGGCCAGCAGCGACGACATAATGTTGGCCTCGTCGTCGTTGGTCAGGGCCAGGAAGATGTCGGCATCGTTGATGTTCTCTTCCACCAGCAGGTCGCGGTCGGAGGCGCTGCCCTGGAGGACGATGGTGCTCTCCAGGTTCTCCGAGAGGTAGCGGCAGCGCGCCGGGTTCATCTCGATGATTTTCACCTGGTAGCGGCTCTCGATGGCCTCGGCCAGGCGCTCGCCGATGTGTCCGCCGCCGGCGATCACCACCTTCTTGTAGCTGTCTTCGAGACGGCGCATCTCGCTCATTACCGCGCGGATATGTGCCTTGGCGGCGATGAAGAACACCTCGTCGTCGGCTTCGATCACCGTGTCGCCCTGCGGCATGATCGGCCGGTTGCGGCGGAAGATCGCCGCCACCCGGGTGTCGACGTTGGGCATGTGCTGGCGCAGCTGCTTGAGCTGCTGGCCGACCAGCGGACCACCGTAGTAGGCCTTGACCGCCACCAGCTGGGCCTTGCCCTCGGCGAAGTCGATGACCTGCAGGGCGCCGGGGTATTCGATCAGGCGCTTGATGTAGTTGGTCACCACCTGCTCGGGGCTGATCAGCACGTCGACCGGGATCGCCTCGTTGTCGAACAGACCGGCGCGAGTCAGGTAGGCGGCTTCGCGCACGCGGGCGATCTTGGTCGGGGTGTGGAACAGGGTGTAGGCGACCTGGCAGGCGATCATGTTGACTTCGTCGCTGTTGGTCACCGCCACCAGCATGTCGGCGTCGTCGGCCCCGGCCTGGCGCAGCACGGTGGGGAAGGAGCCACGGCCGACCACGGTGCGGATATCCAGGCGGTCGCCGAGGTCGCGCAGGCGGTCGGCATCGGTGTCGACCACGGTGATGTCGTTGGCCTCGCCGGCCAGGTGTTCCGCCAATGTGCCGCCGACCTGGCCGGCACCGAGAATGATGATTTTCACGCGATCACTCCATTAGCCGCGTGACGCGGCGATCTTGATCAGCTTGGCATAGTAGAAGCCATCGTGGCCGTCGACTTGCGGTAGCAACTGGCGGCCATGGGTGGTTTTCAGGCCGGCGGTCGGTTGTCCAGGCGCGCCGGCGATATCCAGCTCGCGCGCCCCAGAAGTGCGGGCGAGGAAGGCGGCGATGTTGTCGCTGTTTTCCTGCGGCAGCACCGAGCAGGTGGCGTAGAGCAGCACGCCGCCGACGTCCAGGGTCGGCCACAGGGCGTCTAGCAGTTCGCCCTGCAACTGCGCCAGGGCGGCAATGTCGTCGGCCTGGCGGGTCAGTTTGATATCCGGATGGCGGCGAATGACCCCGGTGGCCGAGCAGGGCGCGTCCAGCAGGATGCGCTGGAACGGCTGGCCGTCCCACCAGCTGGCGGTATCGCGGCCGTCGGCGGCGATCAGGGTGGCCTGCAGGCCGAGGCGGTCGAGGTTTTCACGCACCCGCAGCAGGCGGCTGGACTCCAGGTCGATGGCAACCACTTCGCCCAGGCCCGGCTCGACTTCGAGCAGGTGGCAGGTCTTGCCGCCCGGTGCGGCGCAGGCATCCAGCACCCGTTGGCCGGGGGCCAGATCCAGCAGTTCGGCAGCCAGTTGGGCGGCTTCGTCCTGCACGCTGAGGCGGCCGTCCAGGAAGCCGGGCAGGGTTTTTACATCGCAGGGTGCGAGCAGGCGGATGCCGTCTTGGCTGAAGCTGCAGGGCGCGGCCTCGATGCCGGCCGCGCGCAGTTCGGCCAGGTAGGCGTCGCGGCTACCGTGGCGGCGGTTGACCCGCAGCAGCAGTGGCGGATGCTCGTTGTTGGCGGCGCAGATGGCCTGCCAGTGTTCGGGCCAGTCGGCCTTCAGGCGCTTCTGCAGCCAGCGCGGGTGCGCGGTGTGCAGCACCGGGTCCTTGTCCAGGCTGGCGCAGAGTGCCTCGCCGTCGCGCTGGGCATTGCGCAGCACGGCGTTGAGCAGGCCCTTGAGCGAGGACTTCTTCAGCTTGTCGACGCAGGCCACCGTCTCGCCGATCGCCGCGTGGGGCGGGATGCGGGTGTAGAACAGCTGGTACAGGCCGATCAGCAGCAGGGCCTCGACATCGCGGTCGGCAGCCTTGAACGGTTTCTGCAGGAGTTTCTCGGCGAGCAGGGCCAGGCGCGGTTGCCAGCGCGCGGCGCCGAAGGCCAGGTCTTGGGCTAGGCCGCGGTCGCGCGCCTCGACCTTGTCCAGCAGCGGCGGCAGGCTGCTGCCCAGCGAGGCCTTGCCATTTAGCACGGCGGCCAGGGCACGGGCGGCGGCCAGGCGTGGGTTCATTGTCCGAGCACCAGGCCGACGGCGAACTGCTCGCGGCGGCTGTTGTAAAGGTCGGCGAAACTCAGCGGCTTGCCACCGGGCAGCTGCAGGCGGGTCAGGCGCAGGGCGCCGGTGCCGCAAGCCACGGTCAGGCCGTCCTTGCTCGCCGCTAGGATCTCTCCGGGCTGGCCGGCGCCCTCGCCCAGGCTGGCGGCCAGCACTTTCAGCGGTTCGCCGTTTAGTGTGCTGTGGCAGATCGGCCAGGGGTTGAAGGCGCGGATCAGGCGCTCCAGTTCGTCGGCCGGGCGGCTCCAGTCGAGGCGCGCCTCGTCCTTGTTCAGCTTGTGCGCGTAGGTGGCCTGGCTGTCGTCCTGCACTTCGCCGTGCAGTTCGCCGGCGGCCAGCTTGCTCACCGCCTCGACCACTGCCGCCGAACCGAGCTGGGCCAGGCGGTCGTGCAGGCTGCCGCCGGTATCGGCGGCGGTGATGGTGGTACTGACCTTGAGCAGCATCGGCCCGGTATCCAGACCGGCCTCCATCTGCATCACGGTAACCCCCGAGCTGGCATCGCCAGCCTGTATCGCGCGCTGGATCGGCGCCGCGCCGCGCCAGCGTGGCAGCAAGGAGGCGTGGCTGTTGATGCAGCCCAGGCGCGGGGTGTCCAGTACCACCTGCGGCAGGATCAGGCCGTAGGCCACCACCACCATCAGGTCCGGCTTGAGCGCGGCCAGTTCGGCCTGGGCGGCCGGGTCACGCAGGGTCTGCGGCTGGTACACGGCAATCCCATGTTGCAGCGCCAGTTGCTTGACCGGGCTGGGCGCGAGCTTCTGTCCGCGTCCGGCCGGGCGGTCCGGCTGGGTGTAGACGGCGACGATCTGGCGACCGGCGTCGAGCAGGGCCTGCAGGTGCTGGGCGGCGAATTCCGGGGTGCCGGCAAAGACGATACGCATGGATCACTCACTGCTGGAAAAGAAAAAGGCTTGCCGGAGCAAGCCTTTGGGGAACGGGGTCAAGCTTGCTGGCGGTGCTGTTTTTCCAGCTTCTTCTTGATCCGGTCGCGCTTAAGGCTGGACAGGTAGTCGACGAACAGCTTGCCGTTGAGGTGGTCGCACTCGTGCTGGATGCACACCGCCAGCAGGCCTTCGGCGATCAGCTCGTAGGGTTTGCCGTCACGATCCTGGGCCTTGATCCGCACTTTCTGCGGACGGTCTACATTTTCATAGAAGCCAGGCACCGACAGGCAGCCTTCCTGGTACTGATCCATCTGCTCGGTGAGGGACTCGAACTCGGGGTTGATGAACACCCGCGGTTCGGATTTGTCCTCGGACAGGTCCATCACCACCAGACGCTTGTGTACGTTGACCTGGGTCGCGGCCAGGCCGATACCGGGCGCGGCGTACATGGTCTCGAACATGTCGTCGATCAGCTTGTGCAGTGCTTCGTCGAATACGGTGACCGGCTTGGCAAGGGTGCGCAGGCGCGAGTCGGGAAATTCGAGGATGTTGAGAATCGCCATAGATGTTTGTGATGCACTTGTGGAATAAAGTCAAAAACCGCTGCTAAGATGATGAACAGCTTTGAAAAACGGCTTTGAAGCCACGTATTCTGCGGCTTACAGGCGCCAGCCACATAATAAAGGGATTCACCGCATGAGGAAATCACTACTCGCCCTGCTGCTTCTCGCCGTCGGCGGTCTAGCCCAGGCAGAAGTGCAACTCAAGGAAGGTCACCCGGACCGCTACACCGTGGTCAAGGGCGACACACTCTGGGACATCTCTGGCAAGTTCCTCAGCCAGCCCTGGAAATGGCCAGAACTGTGGCACGCCAACCCGCAGATCGAGAATCCGCATCTGATCTACCCGGGCGATAGCCTGAGTCTCATCTACGTTGACGGCCAGCCGCGTCTGGTGCTCAACCGCGGCGAGTCGCGCGGCACCATCAAGCTGTCACCGCAAGTGCGCAGCACGCCGATTGCCCAGGCAATTCCGACCATTCCGCTGGAGGCGATCAACAGCTTCCTGCTGAGCAATCGGATCGTCGATAGCGAAGAAGATTTTGCCCAGCAGCCCTATGTGGTGGCGGGCAATGCCGAACGCGTGGTCAGTGGCGCGGGTGACCGCCTCTATGCCCGCGGCGCGTTCGACCAGGCCGAGCCGGTGTATGGCATCTTCCGTCAGGGCAAGATCTACACCGATCCGGAAACCAAGGAATTCCTCGGTATCAACGCCGACGATATCGGCAGCGGTGAAGTGGTGGCCCAGGAAGGCGATATCGCTACCGTCAGCCTACGCCGCTCGACTCAGGAAGTGCGTCTGGGCGATCGCCTGTTCCCCACCGAGGAGCGGGCGATCAATTCGACCTTCATGCCCAGCGAGCCGGCGATCGACGTCAATGGCGTGATCCTCGACGTACCGCGCGGCGTAGCTCGCATCGGCCAGTACGACGTGGTGACCATCAACAAGGGCAAGATCGATGGCCTTATCGAAGGCAACGTGTTGGCCCTGTACAAGACCGGCGAAACCGTACGGGATCGCATCACCGGTGAATCGGTGAAGATTCCGGACGAGCGTGCCGGCCTGATGATGGTGTTCCGCACCTACGAGAAGCTCAGCTACGGTCTGGTGTTGTACGCCACCCGTGACCTCGCGCTGATGGACAAGGTGAAGAACCCGTAATACCTGCAACCCCCGCTCTGCGGGGGTTCTGCTTTCTGCGCCGCCCGCGTCACCCGATCAAGGATGATCGTCATGCCAGCACTCTCTCCTGCTGAACTCGAGGCGCGTCTGCGCCTGCATTGCCTGCCCGAACTGGGTCCCCGGCGTTTCCGTCGTCTGCTCGATGCCTTTGGCTCGGCCTCCGCTGCCCTCAGCGCGCCGGCTGCTGCCTGGCGTTCGCTGGGCTTGCCGGACGGCTGTGCCGAGCCACGCCGCAGCGCGCTGATTCGTGAGCGCGCCGCCCAGGCGCTGGCCTGGCTGGAGCAGCCCGGTCAGCACCTGCTGCTCTGGGGGCAGCCGGACTACCCGGCCCTGCTGGGCGAGCTGCACGATGCGCCACCGCTGCTGTTCGTCGCCGGTGATCCGACTATTCTCGAGCGGCCACAACTGGCCATGGTCGGCAGCCGGCGCGCCTCGCGGCCAGGGCTGGATACGGCGCACGCCTTCGCCCGCAGCCTGGCCGGGGGTGGCTTTGTGATCACCAGCGGTCTGGCCCTGGGCATCGATGGTGCGGCGCATCAGGGCGCACTGGATGGCAACGGCAAGACGGTGGCGGTGCTCGGTACCGGCTTGCGCAGGCTTTATCCGCAGCGGCATGTCAGCCTGGCGACGCGGATTATCGAAGGTGGCGGCGCGCTGGTCTCCGAACTGCCGCTGGACTGCCCGCCGCAGGCCAGCAACTTTCCCCGGCGCAACCGCATCATCAGTGGCTTGTCGCTCGGGGTACTGGTGGTCGAGGCCAGCCCCTCCAGTGGTTCGCTGATCACCGCCAAACTGGCCGCCGAACAGGGCCGCGAGGTCTATGCGATTCCGGGCTCGATCCATCATCCGGGCGCGCGCGGTTGCCACCAGTTGATCCGCGATGGCGCCATTCTGGTGGAAAGCATCGAACATATCCTCGAAGCCCTGCGCGGCTGGCAGAGCGTGCCGCCTGCTCCGGCTGCAGACCCGGTCGACGAACATCCCCTGCTGCTGCACCTGCGTGCCGCGCCGCAGAACAGCGAAAGCCTGGCACGTGCCTGCGGCCTGAGCATGGGCGAAACCCTGGCGCTGCTCACCGAGCTGGAGCTGGACGGGCGGATCGTCTGCGAGGCGGGACGCTGGGTACCGCGCGCCGGCTGAGCTGGGTAAACTCGCCGCGAGTAAATCGTTGCGGGGGTAAGCATGCACAGCAGTTGGCGGGTACAGCGTATGGCGCGCATCGTGCGCGAGGGTGGCGTGATCGCCTATCCGACCGAGGCCGTCTGGGGGCTGGGCTGCGATCCGTGGAACGAAATGGCCGTGGATCGCCTGCTGGCACTCAAGGATCGCCCGGTGCACAAGGGTTTGATCCTGGTGGCCGACAACATTCGCCAGTTCGATTTCCTCCTCGACGACCTGCCCGAGCGCTGGGTCGACCGTCTGGCCAGCACCTGGCCGGGGCCGAACACCTGGCTGGTGCCGCACCAGGGTCTATTGCCCGAGTGGATCAGCGGCCAGCACGACACAGTGGCCCTGCGTGTCAGCGACCACCCGCTGGTGCGTGACCTCTGCGCCCTCACCGGCCCGCTGGTGTCGACCTCGGCCAACCCCGCCGGGCGCCCGTCCGCGCGTTCGCGCCTGCGCGTCGAGCAGTACTTCCACCAGCAGCTCGACGGCGTGCTCGGCGGTGCCCTCGGTGGCCGGCGCAACCCCAGTCTGATCCGCGATCTGCGTAGCGGCGACGTGGTGCGTCCGTCGTAGAGCGGATCGAGTCGCCATGCGCCGGAGCCGAACGAGCGATCTGATCGGGATGCCCCAGGCTCTCGGCACCGCAAGCCGCCGCAGGCGCCCGGACTGATCGCGGTCAAGTCTGCAGCCGAGGCGACGATGCTATGCTTGCGCCCTTTCCAGCTAGTCCGGATGACTGCCGTGAGTGACCGTACCCAGGCCGTGAAGGCCTACCTGCTCGACCTGCAAGACCGCATCTGCGCCGCCCTCGAAGCCGAGGATGGTGGCACCCGTTTCTTCGAGGACAGCTGGCAGCGTCCGGCCGGTGGTGGCGGCCGCACCCGGGTGATCGAGAACGGCGCACTGATCGAGAAGGGCGGGGTCAACTTCTCCCATGTGTTCGGCGACAGCCTGCCGCCATCGGCCAGCGCCCACCGTCCGGAACTGGCCGGGCGCGGTTTCGAGGCCATGGGCGTGTCCCTGGTGATCCACCCGGAAAACCCGCATGTACCGACTTCCCACGCCAACGTGCGCTTCTTCAGTGCCGAGAAGGAAGGCGAGGAAGCGGTCTGGTGGTTCGGCGGCGGCTTCGACCTCACCCCCTACTACGGCAACGAGGAAGACTGTGTGCACTGGCACCAGGTGGCCCGTGCCGCCTGTGCGCCGTTCGGTGCCGAGGTCTACCCGAAGTACAAGGAATGGTGCGACCGCTACTTCCACCTCAAGCACCGCGGCGAGCCGCGCGGCATCGGCGGGCTGTTCTTCGACGACCTCAACCAGTGGGACTTCGACACCAGCTTCGCCTTCCTGCGCGCCATCGGCGATGCCTATATCGACGCCTACCTGCCCATCGTCCAGCGGCGCAAGGCCACCCCCTTCACTGAGGCGCAGCGCGAGTTCCAGGCCTATCGCCGCGGCCGCTACGTCGAGTTCAACCTGGTGTTCGACCGCGGCACCCTGTTCGGCCTGCAGTCGGGCGGGCGTACCGAGTCGATCCTCATGTCGCTGCCGCCGCAGGTGCGCTGGGGCTATGACTGGAAGCCCGAGCCGGGCAGTAGCGAGGCGCGCCTGACCGAGTATTTCCTCACCGACCGCGACTGGCTCGCCGGCGTGTAGGATTGCCCTCTCCCCCGGCCCCTCTCCCATAAATGGGCGAGGGGAGCAGAGCAGAAGCCGCGTAGGGCGAGTGAAACCCGCGTATTTCCTCCGCCCGCTATCAAACAGAAGGACATTCCATGGACCGCTACGGCGTCTTCGGCAACCCCATCGGTCACAGCAAGTCGCCGCTGATCCATCGCCTGTTTGCTGCGCAGACCGGTCAGGCACTGAGCTACGAAGCCCTGCTGGCGCCGCTGGATGACTTCGCCGGGTTTGCTCGCGCTTTCTTCACCGAGGGCAAGGGTGGCAACGTCACCGTGCCGTTCAAGGAAGAGGCCTATCGCCTGGCCGATGAGCTGAGCGAACGGGCGCGCCGCGCCGGTGCGGTGAACACCCTGAAGAAGCTCGACGAAGGCCGTCTGCTCGGCGACAACACCGACGGCGCCGGCCTGGTGCGCGACCTCACGGTGAATGCCGGGCTCGACCTGGCGGGCAAGCGCATCCTCCTGCTCGGCGCTGGCGGCGCCGTGCGTGGCGTGCTGGCGCCGATCCTGGCGCATCAGCCGCAGGCCCTGGTGATCGCCAACCGCACCGTGGCCAAGGCCGAACAGCTGGCCCACGAGTTCGCCGACCTCGGGCCGGTGGCCGCCAGCGGTTTCGACTGGCTCAGCGAGCCGGTCGACCTGATCATCAACGGCACCTCGGCCTCGCTGGCCGGCGAGCTGCCGCCGATCGAGCCGGGGCTGATCCGTCCCGGTCACACGGTCTGCTACGACATGATGTACGGCAAGGAGCCGACCGCCTTCAACCGCTGGGCCGCCGAGCATGGCGCCGCGCGCTGCATCGACGGCCTAGGCATGCTGGTGGAACAGGCGGCCGAGGCCTTCTGCCTCTGGCGCGGCGTGCGTCCGGACAGCGCGCCGGTGCTGGCGGAGTTGCGCCGCCAGCTGGGCTGACATACCTACTTGCTGATCGGCACGCGCGCCGGCGACCTAGTGATCCTTCTGCAGCTGTGCCGCCGTAGAGCGGCCGCGCTCGCCTGAGGCGCGGCGCGCACCTATACTTTCGCCATCAGCCGGCAGGGAGCGCCCAGGCACCACTCCACTGTGCGGACCAACCTCGTGAACAAAGCTTTCTCCCTCGCCGGCCTGCTGCTGGCCTGCCTCACCCTCGTTGCCAGCCCAGCCCTGCAGGCAGCGCCCAAAATCCAGGAACTGGCCTCCGGCAGCGCCCTGCTGGTCGATCTCAACAGCAACCAGATCCTCTACTCCAGCAACCCCGACCTGCAGGTACCGATCGCCTCGGTGACCAAGCTGATGACCGCCATGGTCACCCTGGATGCCAAGCTGCCGCTGGACCAGCAACTGCCCATCGTCATCAAGGACGTCCACGAGATGCGCGGCGTCTATTCGCGGGTGCGGGTGGGTAGCGAGCTGAGCCGCCGTGACATGCTCCTGCTGACCCTGATGTCCTCGGAAAACCGCGCCGCCGCCAGCCTCGCCCACCACTACCCGGGCGGTGTGCCGGCCTTCGTCGTGGCGATGAACGCCAAGGCCCGCGCCCTGGGCATGACCCGTACCCGCTATACCGAACCGACCGGCCTCTCGGAGGGCAACCTGTCCACCGCCAACGACCTGGTCAAGCTGATCAAGGCCAGCGGCCAGTACCCGCTGATCGGCCAGTTCAGCAGCACCCGCGAGCGCGTCCAGGTATTCGCCAAGCCGCGTTACAGCCTGGGTTTCCGCAACACCAACAGCCTGGTGCACAAGCCGAACTGGAGCATCCAGCTGACCAAGACCGGCTTCACCAACGCCGCCGGCCATTGCCTGGTCATGCGCACGCAGATGGCCGGCAAGCCGGTGGCCTTCGTGGTGCTGGATGCCTTCGGCAAATACACCCACACGGCCGACGCCAACCGCCTGAAGAAGTGGCTGGAGACTGGTCAGGTGACCAAGGTGGCGCCAGCGGCGCTGGCCTACAAGAAGCAGAAGCAGGCAGAGCGGGCGCGCCTGGTGCAGGCGGCGCAGTAACGACGCAAGGCGGGCGATGTGAAAAGCCCGGCCTTGGTTGCCGGGCTTTTTTGTTTTCGGCGTGAAGGCCGAGCATGACGGGTGCGGTTTATTCCTGCGCTGTGGCAATCTGCCCCCCATCGCTGCCGCCACCGGGACTATCGAGCATCCATGCGTACCCTTGCCCTTGCCGCCGTCGCTGGCCTTTTGCTGTTCTTTCACGCCCGTGAGGGCTGGGTGCCCATCCTCGATTCGGCCAACCTGGCCTTTCATGAAGCTGGCCACCCGTTGTTCGGCCTGGTTTCCTCGCGGCTGATGGTCTACGGCGGCACCTTCATGCAGTTGCTCTTGCCGTTGACGGCGGCCTGGCAGCTACGCCGTCAGCAACAGATTGGCGGTTACCACCTGTGCCTGATCTGGCTCGCCGAGAACCTGTTGAATGTCTCCCGCTACATGGCCGATGCACGTCGTCAGGAACTGCCCCTGGTGGGCGGTGGCGACCACGACTGGACCTACATCCTTAGTAGTTGGGGGCTGCTGTCCTGGGACACCACGCTGGCGATGTGGCTGCGTGTGCTGGCCGTCGGCCTGATGGTCTGGGTGCTCTGGCGCGACTGGCGGCAGGTGCGGCCGGCCGAGGAGTGAGGCTGCGGCGCGCAGTGGCGCCGCCAGAAAAGCCTTGCCCCCTCCCGCATGCCGCTGCAGTACAGCGCTCGTTACGGCGTAGCCCGGGTGCATCCGGCAAGGCAACCACCCTGCCCCCGGATTGCATCCGGGCTACTACCTTAGAGCGCTGGCTTACAGGAACCAGCGATACTCCCGCGCGCTGACCTCGTTCATGAAGTCCAGGTGGTCCTGGCGCTTGTTCTCGCAGTAGACGAAGACGAACTCGCTGCCCAGCTTGTCCTTGACCACCTCGTGGGAGGCCATGGCCGCCACGGCGGTGAGCATGTCCTTGGGGAAGTCGATGCCGCTGCGGCGGTCTTCGTTGAGCGAGGGAATTGGCTCGCGGGCCTGGTCCAGGCCGTATTCCATACCGCTGAGGATGGCCGCCAGCACCAGGTAGGGGTTGGCGTCGGCGCCGGCCAGGCGGTGTTCGATGCGCAGGTTCTTGCCATCTGACTCGGGGATGCGGATGCATGCATCGCGGTCCTCGAAGCCCCAGCTGGCCTTGCTCGCCGAGTTGACCATGGCGCCGTAGCGGCGGAAGGCGTTGTGGTTGGCGGCGAAGATCGGCATGCAGTGCGGCAGCAGTTCCAGGCAGCCGGCTACGGCGTGGCGCAGCGGGCGCTGCTGGTCGCCATCGAGCAGGTTGTGGCCGGCTTTGTCGTAGAGGCTGACATGCACGTGCATGCCGCTGCCCGGGGCCTGCAGGTAGGGCTTGCTCATGAAGCTGGCGCGGTAGCCATGCTGCATCGCCACGCCACGGGTGCTGCGGCAGAACAGCGCGGCCTGGTCGGCGGCGTGCAGGCCGTCGTCGCAATGGGCGAAGTTGATCTCGAACTGGCCGGGGCCGAGTTCGGCGGTGATCACGTTGGCATCCACGCCCTGTTCCCGCGCCGCTTCCACGGTTGCATGCAGCACGTCAGAGAAGCGCGTCAGGCGCTCGATGTGCATGTTCGGCTGGTCGTCGGCGTCGCCGGTCAGCGGGTCGCGGGGGAATTGCGGCAGGCCATTCTCCAGCTTGCGGTCGAACAGGTAGAACTCCAGCTCGAAGGCCACCACCGGGCGAATGCCCTTGGCCTGCAGGCGCTTGAGCACGCGGGCCAGCACTTCGCGCGGCTCGAATTCGATCGGTGCCTCGGTGCCGTCGGAGCTGATCAGCATCTGCCCCATCGGCTGCTTTTCCCAGCGCACCGGCTTGAGGGTGCCGGGGATCAGGCGGCGCGGCGCATCCGGGTCGCCGTCGTTGAAGCAGTAGTCGCCAATCGGGTGCAGGCCGCCCTGGGCGCCGAGCAGCACACAGTTCTGCGGTACTTTCAGCGGGCCGCCGGCGGCGACCTTTTCCAGCATGTCCATGGGGTAGCGCTTGCCGTAGAAGTGCCCGGGAATGTCCAGGCAGATCAGTTCGACGTAGCGCACGTCGGGGTTGGCGGCGCGGAAGGCACGCACTTCGCTGAGCAGGTCGGGGAATGTCGTTGTTGTTGTCATGGTGGCTATCTGCGCGGATCAGGTGAAGACCCAGAGCACTCTTGTGGGGAAATCGGTGAGGTTGGCGTAGCGGAACTGCGCATGCGGCGGCAGCTGGAAGCTGTCACGTGGGCCGAGGGTGACCGGTTCGGCGTCGTCGCCATACCAGAGGGTCAGCTCGCCCTCGAGGACGAAACCGCCCTGCTCGGAGCTGTCGTTCAGATGGCCTTCGCCGCTGGTGGCGCCGGGTTCGAGGTGGCTTTCGAGCATGGAAAAGCCGCCGGACATGGTCGGCGAGGCCAGCACGTCGGTGATGCCGCCGGCGTAATAGAGGGTGCGTCGCTCGTCCGGACGGGTCACCCAGCGCACTTCGCGCGGCTTGCTCAGGCTGTAGAAATAGGTGGTCGGCACACCCAGCGCTTCGCTGATGGCGGTGAGGTCGGCCACGGTCGGGCGCGACAGGCCGCGCTCGACCTGGGACAGGAAGCCCACCGAGCGGCCGATGCGCTCGGCCAGTTCGTTGAGGGTGACGTTCTTGTGCTTGCGCAGGTCGCGCACCAGGATCGCCAGCCCTTCGATTTCATCCTGCATGTCCATGGGTATTCCTTCTTGCGTAGCCCGGATGCAATCCGGGGATAGCTGTCCCGGATTGCATCCGGGCTACGGGTTCAAATCACATCGCGCAGACGGTACCAGGCTTTGCCGACGGCCTCGATCGGTGCGGCCAGCAGGTCGCCACCGGGGAAGCGCGGGTTGCTCAGGCCCTGGTACAGGCCGAGCAGCTGGTCGTCGCCGAGGATCGCATCGCTCACCGCGCGGGCAGCGGCCAGGGTCGGCAGGATGCCGTGGCCGGAGAAGCCCTGTAGCCAGTACTTCTGGCCCTGGCGCCCGACGTCCGGGGTGCGGTGCATGGTGCAGTCGATATGGCCGCCCCAGCCGTAGTCGATCTGCACCCCGCGCAGCTGCGGGAAGACCCGCTCCAGATACGGCCGGGTGGCGGCCGGAACGTCCGCCGGGATGCCGCCCAGGTAGGTGCAGCCGCCGCCGAACAGCAGGCGATGGTCCGGGGTGACGCGGAAATAGTCGGGGACGAACTGGTTGTCGATGGCGCAGGTGCCTTGCGGGAACAGCGAACGCGCCAGCTGCGGATCGAGGGGCGCGGTCGCCACCTGGTAGGAGCCGACTGGCAGCAGGCGCTTGGACAACGCGGGGTCGAGGCGGTCGATGTAGGCGTTGCAGGCCAGCACCAGCACGTCGCCGCGCACCTCGCCATGCTCGGTACGCGCCACATAACCCGCGGCGGTCTCGCGGTAGTCGAGCACCTTGCTCTGCTCGAAGATGCGCCCGCCCGCTTTCTCGATGGCGTCGGCCAGGCCCTGGGCCAGTTTCAGCGGGTTGAGGTGGGCGGCGCCGGCGTCATGCAGCGCGGCCAGGTAGCGTGGGCTGGCGATCCACTTGGGTAGTTCTTTCTTGGGAATAAAGCTCAGCTGCTGGTAGCCGTACTTCTGCTCGGCCTCTTCGAGGTTTTCCTGCAGCAGGCGCACGCGGCGCGGCAACACGGCGGTGTAAATGGCGCCCGTGCGGTAGTCGATGTCGAAACCGTGGCGTTCGGGCAGCTCGCGCATTTCCTTGGCAGCCCAGGTCATGCTGTCCCACAGCTGGCGGGCGCGCTCCAGGCCGAGAGCCTTCTCGAACGGTGGCATATCGCAGGACCAGCCCGGCAGCGCCTGGCCGCCGTTGCGTCCGGAAGCAGCCCAGGCCAGGCGACTGGCTTCCAGCAGCACGACTTTTTTGCCGGCCAGGGCCAGACGCAGGGCGGTATGCAGGCCGCTAAAGCCGCCGCCGATGATCAGGATCTGTGCATCTTCACGACTTTCCAGGCGCGGGCGCAGCGGAATCTCGCCATAGGTGGCGGCGTAGTAGGTGCCGACGTGCTGCGCGGATTGCTTGAACATGGAAGCCTCGTGAAATTTCTTATTTGAAAGTTCATGAAAATCTACACGATAAAATTCACAAGGCCAAGTCTGGGGTTATTCCCGCGCTGAAGCCTGACGCCAGCGGACGACATCACCAGAGGCCACTTGCAGCAATGCGACATGCCCTTGGCGGGCGCATGCAGGAGCCGGCGTTGCCGGTTATCCTCCCAGGCATCCAGCGCAGAGGGCCCGACCATGCAGATTCGCAGCGATTTCGACAGCGGCAATATCCAGCTAGTGGATGCCAGCAACCCAAGGCAGGTGCGCCTGGCGATCCGCAAGGACTTCGCCAGCGAGCACTTCCAGTGGTTCCACTTCCTCGCCGAGGGCCTGCTGCCGGGCCAGCGCCATGGCTTCAGCCTGGTCAACGCGCCGCAGTCCAGCTACAAGAACGCCTGGAGCGGCTACCAGGCGGTGGCCAGCTATGACGGTGTGGACTGGTTCCGCGTGCCGACCACCTATGACCAGGGCGGCCTGCACTTCGAGCTGCTCGCCGAACAGGCCCAGGCCCGCTTCGCCTACTTCGAGCCCTACAGCCGCGCCCGCCACGCCCAGTTGCTGGTGCGTGCTCTGGCCCTGCCGAATGTCGAACTGCTGGCCTGCGGCAGCAGCCTGCAGGGGCGCGAACTGCCGCTGCTGCGAGTGCGCGGCACGGCCCAGGCGCCGCGCAAGATTTGGCTGATCGCCCAGCAACATCCGGGCGAGCACATGGCCGAGTGGTTCATGGAAGGCCTGATCGACAGGCTGCACGAGCAGGATGACCCGTTGCGTGGCCTGCTCGCCCAGGCCGATCTGTACCTGGTGCCGCACATGAACCCGGATGGCGCCTTCCTCGGCAACCTGCGCACCAATGCCGCCGGCCAGGACCTCAACCGTGCCTGGCAGGCGCCCAGCGCGGGGCAAAGCCCGGAAGTGCTGTTCGTCCAGCAACAGATGGCCGCCCACGGCGTCGACTGCTTCCTGGATATCCACGGCGACGAGGAAATTCCCTACGTGTTTACCGCCGGCTGCGAAGGCAACCCCGGTTTTACGGCGCGCCTGGACGCCCTGGAGCAGGAGTTCCGCGAGCGCCTGATGGCCTGCGGTGAGTTCCAGGTGGAACACGGCTACCCGCGTGACGAACCCGGCCAGGCCAACCTGGCGCTGGCCTGCAACTGGGTCGGGCAGACCTACGATTGCCTGGCCTATACGGTGGAGATGCCGTTCAAGGACCACGACCTCACGCCCGATCCGCGCACCGGCTGGAATGGCGCGCGCAGCAAGAACCTGGCGCGTGCCGTGTTCAGTGTGCTGGCGGCGATGGTCGACAAGCTGCGCTGATCAGCCTGTTCCGCGAACGCAGCCTAGAGGTCAATGCCCAGCTCCCAGCCTGGCTTGTGCGGGCGACGGTCTTCGCCACTGCGACGATCGGCCTCGAAACGAATACTCTGCCGGCGTTCGCTGTGCTGGCGGCGCTCGGTCTTGCATTTGTCGCGGGTGTCGATCTGGAAGCAGGCCTTGTTCTTCGGCGCTTCCTGGGCGGTGGCGGATCCCTGCTCTGGCTCAAGGGCCAGGCCGGGTGCGGCAAAGTCGATGGGGTCTAGGTCTGCCATGGGGCTGCTCCATTCCTGGCTGGCGCACAGGAAAATCCGGGGCCGGGTGCCGAGGGTTGTCCCCAGTCAGGCTAGATCGGCTGGAACAGTCGTGCCATGTCGTTCATCCGGAAGGGCGAGTGGTGCTTAGCGGTGAGATGAGCGGGGTGCTGAACGGTTGCTGAAGGCGCTTCACGCCCGCTTTCTGCCGGACATGAAAAAGCCGCTGACTCGATCCGAGGCAGCGGCTTTTTTTGCAGCAGAAGACGGAGCTTACAGGCGTGCGCCGCGTACCCCTTCGGCCAGCGACTGGCACAGGCTCAGCACGCCCTGGATGGCCTGCTGGTCGTCCGCGGCGTTGGCGATCTGGTCGATCAGCGCCGAGCCGACCACTACGCCGTCGGCCAGGCGGGCGATGGTCGCTGCGTGTTCCGGGGTGCGGATGCCGAAGCCGATGCACAGCGGCAGGTCGGTGTGGCGGCGCAGGCGGGTCACGGCTTCCTGCACGTGCTCGATGGTGGCCGAACCGGCGCCGGTAACGCCGGCCACCGAGACGTAATAGACGAAGCCCGAGCTGCCGTTGAGTACGGTGGGCAGGCGCTTGTCGTCGGTGGTCGGGGTGGTCAGGCGGATGAAGTCCAGACCGCCGGCCTGGGCCGGGTCGCACAGGTCGGCGTTATGTTCCGGCGGCAGGTCGACCACGATCAGGCCGTCGACGCCGGACTCCTTGGCCTCGGCGATGAAGGCGGCGACGCCGTAGTGGTGGATCGGGTTGAAGTAGCCCATCAGCACCAGCGGGGTGGTCTGATCGCCTGCGCGGAATTCGCGCACCATCTGCAGGGTCTTGGCCAGGTTCTGCTTGGCGGCCAGGGCGCGGATGTTGGCCAGCTGGATCGCCGGGCCGTCGGCCATCGGATCGGTGAACGGCATGCCCAGCTCGATCACGTCGGCACCGGCCGCCGGCAGGCCCTTGAGGATGGCCAGGGACGCATCGTAGTTGGGGTCGCCGGCGGTGACGAAGGTCACCAGGGCGGCACGGTTCTGCTGTTTAAGCTCGGCAAAGCGGCTTTGCAGGCGGCTCATCAGTGTTTCTCCTGCTTGGACTGTTCCATGTGGTGCATGACGGTCTGCATGTCCTTGTCGCCGCGGCCGGACAGGTTGATCACCATCAGGTGCTCCTTGGGCAGGCTCGGCGCACGCTTGAATACTTCGGCCAAGGCGTGGGCACTTTCCAGGGCCGGGATGATGCCTTCCAGGCGGCAGCACTTGTGGAAGGCTTCCAGGGCTTCGTCGTCGGTCACCGAGGTGTATTCGACGCGGCCGATATCATGCAACCAGGCGTGTTCCGGGCCGATGCCGGGGTAGTCGAGGCCGGCGGAAATCGAGTGGGCGTCGATGATCTGGCCATCGTCGTCCTGCAGCAGGAAGGTACGGTTGCCGTGCAGCACGCCGGGGATGCCACCGTTCAGGCTGGCCGCATGCTTGCCGGTTTCGATGCCGTGGCCGGCGGCTTCGACGCCGACTATCTGCACGGATGTATCGTCGAGGAAGGGATGGAACAGGCCCATGGCGTTGGAGCCGCCACCGATGCAGGCGACCAGGCTGTCGGGCAGGCGCCCTTCCTTCTCCAGCATCTGTTCGCGGGTTTCCTTGCCGATCACCGCCTGGAAGTCGCGCACCATCGCCGGATAGGGGTGCGGGCCGGCGACTGTGCCGATCAGGTAGAAAGTGTTGTGCACGTTGGTCACCCAGTCGCGCAGCGCTTCGTTCATCGCGTCTTTCAGGGTGCCGGTGCCGGCGACGACCGGGATCACGGTGGCGCCCAGCAGCTTCATGCGGAACACGTTGGCCTGCTGGCGATCGATGTCGGTGGTGCCCATGAAGATCACGCACTCCATGCCGAAACGTGCGGCCACGGTGGCGGTGGCCACGCCGTGCATGCCGGCACCGGTCTCGGCAATGATGCGTTTCTTGCCCATGCGCTTGGCCAGGAGGATCTGGCCGATGCAGTTGTTGATCTTGTGCGCGCCGGTGTGGTTCAGCTCTTCGCGCTTGAGGTAGATCTTCGCCCCGCCGCAGTACTCGGTCAGGCGCTCGGCGAAGTACAGCGGGCTCGGCCGGCCGACGTAGTCGCTCTGGAAGTAGGCCAGTTCCTTGAGGAACTCGGGATCCTGCTTGGCCTTCTCGTATTCGGCGGCCAGATCGTGGATCAGCGGCATCAGGGTTTCGGCGACGTACTGACCGCCAAACGAGCCGAACAGGCCGGTGGCGTCAGGGCCGGTGCGAAGGGAATTATGTGAACCAGGCATGGCTGTCATCCGTAGGTTGGTCAGACAATGGCGGCAAGTGTAAGGCTGGATGGGGCGGAGAAAAACCGATAAATCTGTTCTTATATGTGAGATAAACTGACAGGTGTGTGGCCTGTTCCTGGCATGGAAGCACGGTATGAACGAGCGTTGGCTATGGGCTTTCCCCGCGATTGGCGGATTTTTGCTGGCTGTTGCATTGGTGCTTCAGGTGCACAGGTGGAATGAAGAAGAGCACATGCTGCGGATGGTCGGCAGTGTGGTGTCGGTGAGTGGTAAAGGCTGCCCCGTCGTCGAATTTTCTCCCCGGTCTGGCGAGCGCGTAACCGTTGCGGGCACGGTCTGCAGTCGCCCCGGTTACGAAATCGGCGAGTCGGTGGAACTGCTCTACGATCGGACCGAGCCGCAGAATGCGCACATCAACAGCTTTGCGCAGAACTGGTTCGTCAGCCTGATGCTGGGTGGTTTCGGTCTGGTCTTCCTGCTCGGTGGCCTGCTCTTCATCGTGCCCGAGCTCGTCGCTAGCAGGCGCCGCGCCGGCCTGCACCGCGAAGGCAAGAGGGTGCAGGCGCGTTTCCTTGAGGTGCGACGCAATCCGCTGTCCACCCTCAATCACGTCCCCGCCTGGCAGTTGGTGTGCCAGTGGCAGAATCCGGCCAGTGGTGCCGTGCATCTGTTTTACAGCGAGGACCTGTGGTTCGACCCACAGCCCTTCATCGCAGAGGAGTCGCTACCGGTGCTGATCGACCCGCAGAACCCCAGGCGCTACAGCGTCGATATCAGCTTCCTGCCTCGGTTGGCTCAATGAGCCAGGAGCTGCCCCCGCTGAATGCGCTGCGCGCCTTCGAGGTGGCTGCGCGCCTGCAGAGTGTCAGCCAGGCCGCGGATGAGCTGAGCGTGACCCATGGCGCGGTGAGCCGGCAGATCCGGGTGCTGGAGGAGCAACTGGGGGTGGCGCTGTTCAGCAAGGACGGGCGCGGCGTAAAACTCACCGATGCCGGCATCCGCCTGCGCGACGCGGCGGGTGAGGCCTTCGAGCGTTTGCGCACTACCTGTGCCGAGCTGAAACAGCAGCAGGTCGATGCCCCCTTCGTCCTCGGTTGCCCCGGCAGCCTGCTGGCGCGCTGGTTTATTCCGCGCCTGGACCGGCTCAATCGCGAACTGCCCGAGCTGCGCCTGCAACTGTCGGCCAGCGAGGGCGAGCTGGATCCGCGCCGCCCCGGCGTGGACGCCACCCTGTGTTTTGCCGAACCGCCCTGGCCGGCGGACATGCAGGTGTTCGAGCTGGCGGCCGAACGCATCGGCCCGGTGCTCAGCCCACGCTCGCCGCGCTTTGCCGACTTGGCCCAGGCGCCGGCCGGGGCTTTGCTGGGTGAGCCGCTGCTGCATACCGTGTCGCGCCCGCAAGCCTGGCCGCAGTGGGCGCGCGCGCAGCAGCTGGACGCCACGCGCCTGCAGCTGGGCCAGGGCTTCGAGCACCTGTACTACCTGCTGGAGGCGGCGGCGGCCGGCCTCGGCGTGGCCATCGCGCCGCAGCAGCTGGTGGCCGACGACCTGGCCGGCGGCCGTCTGCTGGCGCCCTGGGGTTTTGTCGAGACGCCGGCGCGGCTGGCCTTGTGGGTGCCGGCGCGCACTCGCGACAGCCGCGCCGAGCGCCTGGCCGAATGGTTGCGCGAGGAACTGGCCGGCTGATTCTCGACTAGCCTCAGACAGGAACAGTCCTGCCTAAGGAGAAGCAGCATGTCCGATCACCACACCTACAAGAAGATCGAAGTCGTCGGGTCGTCGAAGGCCAGCATCGAGGACGCGATCAGCAATGCCCTGGCCGAGTGTGCCAAGTCCGTGCGCAACATGGACTGGTTCGAAGTCACCGAAACCCGCGGGCATATCGAGGGCGGCAAGGTCGGTCATTATCAGGTGACCCTCAAGGTGGGGTTCCGCATCGGCAATAGCTAGGAGCCCGTTGTGGGCCTCGGCCGCGCCCCTCTCCCCAGCCCTCTCCCGTGAACGAGAGAGGGGGCTATCCGTGTCTGCCCTGCACGCTGTGGCGTGGTCGGCAAAGTACATCGGCAACAAGCTCCAAGGCGTTGGCAGAAATTCCCCGCTCCGTGCGCTAGGCTGCCTGTGGTCTGGCAGCGTGGCGCTGGGGTTCGAACAAGAGCGCGCGCCCTTTCCGTCTGGGGGTGGATTGCCCCGCCATGGCTCGTTTGAGCCGTTTGTCTAACGAAGGAGCGTTAACCATGAAACAACTGATTCTGGGCCTGGCCCTGTTTTCCCTGGCCGGCTCGGCCCTGGCGGCGGCCAAACCGTGCGAGGAGCTCAAGGCGGAGATCGACGCCAAGCTCAAGGCCAAGGGCGTTGCCGCGTACAGCCTGGAGGTGGTGGACAAGGGCAGCGCTGGCGACAAGAGCGTGGTCGGCACCTGCGAGGCCGGCAGCAAGGAAATCGTCTACCAGCGCGGTTGAGCGTAGCGCCCGTCTGCACAGGCCGGAGTTCCCGCAAGGGGCTCCGGCCTTTTCGTTGCTGTGCCGCCCGCTTTCTCCGTGGATTTTAGCCACACACAACGCCCCACCCTCACTCGTCTCAACCGCGCAGTTGCCGATCCCAATGTGGCTCGGCGGCCAGGCGCTCGACCAGGAAATCCAGCAGCGCGCGCAGTGCCGGCAGCATCTGCCGGCGCGAGCCGTAGAGCGCATGGATGCCCAGAGCTTCCACCGCATAGCCCGGCAACAAGGCCTGCAGTTGCCCGGAGCGCAGCAGCGGCGCCGCCGAATAGAGCGGCTGCAGGCTGATGCCGGCGCCGGCCAGGGTGGCTTCCAGCAGCACGGTGGATTCGTTGGCGCTGATCGTGCCGCCGACCGGCACGCTGATGGGCTCCCCGGCGTGGCTGAACTGCCACAGGCTGCGGCCGAAGTAGGCATAGGTCAGGCAGTTGTGCCGGGCCAGCTCCTGTGGCGTCTGCGGCGTGCCATGCCGCGCCAGGTAGGCGGGCGCGGCGCACAGCACCGAGTGGCAGGTGGCCAGGCGCCGGGCGATCAGGTTGGGATCGAGCTGGTTGCTGATACGCACGGCCAGGTCGATGCGCTCCTCCACCAGGTTGACTGCCTGGCTACTCACCTGCAGATCCACCGCCACCCCCGGATATCGCTCGACGAAGGCGGCCACCGCCCGCGCCAGCCAGGCCTGGGCGAAGGACTGGCTGCTGGTGATGCGCAGGGTGCCGCTGGGGCTGTCGCTGGCACGCTGGCCGGCGCTGTGCAGGTCGTCGGCCACCGCCAGCATGTCGCGGCAGCGTGGCAACAGCTGCTCGCCCAGGCCGGTCAGGCTCAATTTGCGCGTGGTGCGGTGCAGCAGGCGCGCACCGACCCAGTCCTCCAGCTCGCCCAGGTAGCGCGAGACCATCGCCCGCGACATCTCCAGGTGCTCGGCGGCGGCGGTCTGGCTGCCACGTTCGACCACTTCGACGAAGACCCGGGCGGCGGTGAGTCGATCCATGATTAGCTCGATTGGTGCAATAGATAAGGGCAGGTTAAGCGGCTTTTTGCACGCTTTCCAGCAACTAACATGGCCCTCGTCGAATCCATCACCCCCGAGGTCAGCATGTCCAGTTTCCTTCGTTTGCGCGCTCTGTTCGCCGCCGGCCTGTTTGCCGTCACCGGCCTGGCTCTGGCCGCCCAACCTGCCTTGGAGCTGCAGGTGTATAACCCCGGCGAGGCTGCGGTGTTCCCGGTCAGCTCTACCCTGATCAGCGGCCAGCGCGATGCCGTGCTGGTCGATGCGCAGTTCTCCAGCCAACAGGCCGCCGAGCTGGTCAAACTGATCCAGGCCAGTGGCAAGCGCCTCACCAGCATTTACATCAGCCACGGCGACCCGGATTTCTACTTCGGCCTGCAAACCCTCAAGCAGGCCTTCCCCCAGGCCCGTGTGGTCGCCACGGCCGCCACCATCGAACATATCCGCGCCACCCAGGCCGGCAAGCTGGCCTACTGGGGGCCGATCCTCAAGGATGGCGCGCCCAGCGCGGTGATCATCCCCGAGCCGTTGCCAGGTGAGCGCCTGACCCTGGAGGGCCAGGAGCTGCAGGTAATCGGCCTCGACCCCGAGCGCACCACGCTGTGGATTCCCTCGCTCAAGGCGGTGGTCGGCGGTGTGCTGGTGGATGCCGGCGAGCATGTGTGGACGGCCGATACCCAGACCGCGCAATCGCGCCAGGACTGGCTGGCCATGCTGGCGCGCATCGAAGCGCTGCAGCCCGAAGTACTGGTGCCCGGCCATTATCTGGGTGACGTGCCGCACACCCTGGCCGCCCTGCAGTTCACCCGTGATTACCTGACCACCCTGGAAACCGAGCTGGCCAAGAGCAAGGACGCCGCCGCGCTGATCGCCGCCATGCAGCGCCACTACCCCGGCCTGCCGGGCGAGTCCAGCCTGGAGCTGAGTGCCAAGGTGCTCAAGGGCGAAATGCAGTGGCCATGAGCCTCCTGTATCCCCTGTGCGGCAGGTGCTAAGGCGCCGCCCCGCAGCCGCCGAGGCGCAATGCTGTGCTCCGGCACCAGCGGCTCGTTGCTGAGATCAGGGTTGCCTTTGTCGCAGATGGCCCCATAAAGCTTGTATGACCTCAGGAGGCTGTATGAGCAGGCTGTCCACCACCCCGATTTCCATCCTCGACCTGGCGCCCATGCGCGACGACGAGAGCGGCCCGGCGCCGGCCCTGCAACGTTCCCTGGCCCTGGCCCAGCATGCCGAGCGCGTGGGCTTCTCGCGCTACTGGGTGGCCGAGCACCACAACATGGAGGGCATTGCCAGCTCGGCCACCGCAGTGCTGCTCGGCTACCTGGCGGCCGGCACCACGACCCTGCGCCTGGGCTCCGGCGGCATCATGCTGCCCAACCATGCGCCGCTGGTGGTGGCCGAGCAGTTCGGCACCCTCGCCGCGCTGTATCCGGGGCGCATCGAACTGGGCCTCGGCCGCGCGCCGGGGGCCGACCAGCAGACCGCCCGCGCCCTGCGCCGCGACCGCCTGGGCAGCGCCGACGACTTCCCCCAGGATGTCGAGGAACTGCAGGCCCTGCTCGGCCCGCGTCAGCCGGGGCAGCAGGTGATCGCCATGCCCGGCATGGACAGCAACGTGCCGCTCTGGCTGCTCGGTTCCAGTCTGTTCAGCGCCCAGCTGGCGGCGCAGAAAGGCCTGCCCTATGCCTTCGCCGCGCACTTCGCGCCGCGCTACCTGCACCAGGCGCTGCGCATCTACCGCGACAACTTTCAGCCTTCGGCCGTGCTCGACAAACCCTATGCGATGGTTGGCGTACCGCTGATCGCCGCGCCCAGTGACGAAGAGGCCGAGTTCCTCGCCACTACCGCCTTCCAGCGCGTGCTGGCGCTGATGCGCGGGCAGAGCCTGGTGCTACGTCCGCCCGTGGAGAGCATGGCCGGGCGCTGGCAGCCGCACGAGCAGCAGGCGGTGGGCGATTTCCTCGGCCTGGCGGTGATCGGCGGGCCGGACAAGGTGCGTGCGCGCCTGGAGATCCTGCTGGAACAGACCGGCGCCGATGAGCTGATCTTCACCGGCGACCTGTACCAGCACGAGCATCGCCTGCGCAGCTTCGAGATTGTTGCCGGGTTGCGCTGAGCCCGGCGTTCACGCGTCACCGGATCGCGTAGCCCGGATGCAATCCGGGAAGCAGGCGGCTCCGATCCCGGATTGCATCCGGGCTACAAAAGGTAGGCCGCAGGCGATCAACCAAAAGTGTTGCAGCGCAGCACCTTGGCCCGCGCCAGCACCTGACGCTGGCTGTCATAGAGCCAGGCCTGGGCCTTGTACTGCAGGGGGCGGGCCTCGATGCGGTACTGCTGGCCGGCGGCGAAGCCGTCGTACTGCAGGCGCAGGTGGCAGGTCATCTGCAGCGGCTCACTGCTGAAGTCGCCACCACCGCCGCCACCCGCCACTTCGAACTGGAAGCGCACATCCAGCGCATGGGCGCCGGGGCTGACCTGAAAGTAGCGGCCGTCGCGGGTCTGTTTATCGTCCAGCTTGTGCGCCATCAGGGTGTGACCGGCGCTGGCATACAGCTCGACCCAGGCTTGTTGCGGGTCGGGCTTTGGCAGCGGGCTGGCGCAGGCGCCAAGGGTGAGCAGGATGAGGAAGAAGAGTGGGCGCATGGTGGGTTACTCCGGGCGGCAGATGTGCAGCATAGCGCCGATCAAACCTCGCCGCAGCGGCCTTCGCGGGCGCGTGCCAGTGGTTTGCCGTGTGCATCGTAGAGCCTGGCCCAGGGGCGGAAGCCGTGGCTGCCAGCCTTCAGGCTGTAGCGCTGGCCGGCGGCGAATTCGCCGTAGTCCAGGCTGAGCAGGCAGGTGCGCGGATGAGCCTGGCTGGTCGGGCCGATATTGCCCGGCGCGACCTGGAACTGCAGGCGCACCTGCAGCTCATGGCGCCCCGGACTGACCTGGAAATAGCGCACATCCTCCTGGGCCTTGTCGTCCACCTGCAGCGCTTGCAACTGCTGCTCTTCGCCCGCGTGCAGCTCGATCCAGGCCTGGCCGGGATCGTGACGCGGCAGCCACAGGGCGCAACCGGCGAGAAGCAAGGGCAGGCTGCAGAGCATCAGGCGATACATGTGACATTCCTCGTGGCTGGCGTCCGGCAGGGACAATGCAATAGGCTCGGCGGCATGCTCCCGACCCTATCGCTCGTCATACTCGACCGCGCCCGCCGCTGCGGGGTTCCCCTGCTGCTCGGCTTGCTGCTGAGCGGTTGCAGCAGCCTGGACTATTACGCCCAACTGGCTGGCGGCCAGTGGCAATTGCTGCAGGCGCGCGAGCCGGTCGGCGCGATCATCGCCGACCCGGCGCGCGACCCGCAGTTGCAGCGGCGCCTGGCCCTGGCCCAGCAGGCGCGCAGTTTCGCCAGCGCCCAGCTGGGCCTGCCGGACAACCGCAGCTACCGCCTGTATGCCGACCTGCAGCGGCCCTATGTGGTGTGGAATGTGTTCGCCACCGCCGAGCTATCGCTGGCGCCGCTGACCCACTGCTTCCCCATCGCCGGTTGCGTGGCCTACCGCGGTTTCTACCAGCAGGGTCGCGCCCGTGGCGCCGCCGCCCTGCTGCGCCAGGAGGGCCTGGATACCTATGTCGCCGGGATCGAGGCCTACTCCACCCTCGGCTGGTTCGATGACCCGATCCTCAACAGCATGCTGCGCTGGGACGACGAGCGCCTGGCCGCGGTGATCTTCCATGAGCTGGCCCATCAGCAGCTGTATGTGCAGGACGACACCGCGTTCAACGAGTCCTTCGCCAGCTTCGTCGAGCAGGAGGGCCTGCGCCAGTGGCGCGCCCGTCGTGGCCTGCCGGCGCAGGACGACGCCGGCGAGCGGCAGAAACAGCAGTTCATCGCGCTGATCCTGGCCAGCCGCGCGCGTCTCGAACAGCTGTACGCCAGCCCGCGCAGCGACGCGGCAAAACGCCAGGGCAAGGCCGCCGAGTTCGCTCGCCTGCGCAGCGAATACCGCCAGCTGCGCGATAGACAGTGGCGCGGCGACCGGCGTTTCGATGCCTGGATCAACGCTCCGTTGAACAATGCCAAGCTGCTGCCCTTCGGCCTCTACGACCGCTGGGTACCGGCTTTCGCTGCCCTGTTCGCCCAGGCCGGAAGCGACTGGGCTGAGTTCTACCGCCGCTCTTCGGCCCTTGGCGAGCTGGCGGCGGACGAGCGCAAACGCGCTCTGGCGGCGCTCATGGATTCGTCTCGAGTAAGCAGTTACGCGGCTTCGGCGCGATAGATCCAGCGCAGGCCGAACAGGGTCAGTGGCCAGAGCAAGGCGAGCGCAGCGATTCCGGCGAGAGTCAGTGGTAGCGACTCCAGGAGCGCGTCGTAACTGGTCAGCGCCGCGAATACCAGCAGGCCGGCGAGTAATAGCTGGGCGAGCAGCCAGGCCACGAAAATCAGCACGCCGGTAAGCGCCAGTCTCCCCGGTTTAAACCGGGCGAGCCTGGGCGGCAGCATGTGTCTGGCGCAGGCGAAGACGAGTGTGCCGTGAAGTAACGGGCCGGCGTACATCAGGTATGACCAGTCATGCAGCTGCCGCAGCTCGTAGGAGAACGACAGCAGGAGTTGCAAGCCCATGAAGATAATGCTCAGCCCCAGTAGCAACGCTGCTTCATCGCCTGCCACAGTTCCCGGCGCGGCGGGTGCCTTCGTCCCTAGGCGCAGGCCCAGCCACAGCGGCAACAGAAAGGTCAGGCTGAAGGAAATGATTTGCAGTCCTCCGTACACCCATTCCATGTCAAACGGCAGCCCATCTAGCCAGGGGTAGAAAATCTCGAATAGCCATCTTAAAAGGAGGCCAAACAGCAGTTTGGCGACGAGCATTGCCAGCCCGATGCCGAGGAGCAGGCGTTTGGGCTGTACAAAAGTGATGCGATGGCGCTCCAGGTAGCTGCGCACGAACAGGGCAGCAACCACAATGCTGAGAAGGATGGCGGCGGTCGAACTCGCTATCCATGCCGGCAAGTTATGCAGCATGTAGGTGGGATAGTTCGGATCCTGAAGCCAACTAAGCAAAATACTAAACAGGGTACTCAGTGCAGCTACCGCCGCGCAGGTTAGAGCAAAGGCCAACGGCTGATTAGAGGCTACCGGCAATTGTCGGTCCGGCATGTTCATTGTGGTGGATGCAAAGGGGTTGGCGTGCACGGAAAGTTCCTTTTTCGACAGTCCTGATGGGGTACGAGCTTAACCTCCGATGAGGTGCGGCGTTGTGAGGTCGTTCATTCCCGGTGGCAGTGCTCGCCCTCACCAAGCAGGTTGTGGTGGTGCTCAAACGAGCAACACTTACCGGTGAACAGGGTCAGGAGCTCACTGGTCGTACCCCTCGGCCAGGTGCAAATCCTTGAGCTTCACGTAGTTGGCCGCGCTGTAGCTGAAGAAGGCGCGTTCCTTGTCGGTCAGCGCTCGCGCCTGCTTCACCGGGCTGCCGACATAGAGAAAACCACTGTGCAGCAGCTTGCCCGGCGGCACCAGCGAACCCGCGCCGATCACCACCTCGTCCTCTACCACGGCGCCGTCCATGACAATGCTGCCCATGCCGACCAGGATGCGGTTGCCCAGGGTGCAGCCGTGCAGGGTGACCTTGTGGCCGATGGTCACCTCGTCGCCGATGATCAGTGGGTAGCCGTCCGGGTTGAACGGCCCGGCATGGGTGATGTGCAGCACGCTGCCATCCTGCACGCTGGTGCGCGCGCCGATGCGGATGCGGTGCATATCGCCGCGGATCAGAGCGAAGGGCCACACCGAGCTGTCTTCGCCCAGTTCGACATCGCCGATGACCACCGCCGAGCGGTCGACAAATACCTGTTCAGCGAGCCGCGGGCTGATCCCCTGATATTTACGAATCGCCACGATAGAAAGCTCCCAAGCTGCGGTTTACCCCGATTGTAATTAACATGCGCGGCATTCCGGTTGTGAATTGCCGCCTGCGGCCCCATAACCTGTTCATGAATTCGTGCATCAAAGGTGCCTTGCCGTGTCTGCCAGCAACCCGCTTCTCCAGGATTTCGACCTGCCGCCCTACTCCGCAATCAAGCCCGAGCATGTCGAGCCGGCCATCGACAGCATCCTCGCCGACAGCCGCGCGGCGCTGGTGTCCATCCTCGCAAGCCAGCGCGCCGCGCCGAGCTGGGACGGCCTGGTGCTGGCCCTCGACGAACTAGGCGCACGCCTGGGTCGCGCCTGGAGCCCGGTCAGCCACCTCAATGCGGTGTGCAACAGTGCCGAGTTGCGCGCAGCCTACGAGGCCTGCCTGCCCAAACTGTCCGAGTACTGGACCGAGATGGGCCAGAACAAGCCGCTGTTCGAGGCTTATGAAGCGCTGGCCGGCAGTCCGGCCGCTGGCGGTTTCGACGTGGCGCAACAGACCATCCTCGAGCACACCCTGCGCGACTTCCGCCTGTCCGGCATCGACCTGCCGGCCGCCGAGCAGAAGCGCTACGGCGAGATCCAGATGAAGCTGTCCGAGCTGACCAGCAAATTCTCCAACCAGCTGCTCGACGCCACCCAGGCCTGGACCAAGCACGTCACCGAGGAAGCCGCTCTGGCCGGCCTGACCGACTCGGCCAAGGCGCAGATGGCCCAGGCCGCCGAGGCCAAGGGCCTGGACGGCTGGCTGATCAGCCTGGAATTCCCCAGCTACTTCGCGGTGATGACCTACGCCGACGACCGCGCCCTGCGCGAAGAGCTGTATGCCGCCTACTGCACCCGCGCCTCCGACCAGGGGCCGAATGCCGGCCAGTTCGACAACGGCCCGCTGATGGCCGAGATCCTCGACCTGCGCCAGGAACTGGCCCGCCTGCTCGGTTTCGGCAATTACAGCGAACTGTCGCTGGCCAGCAAGATGGCCGAAAATACCGACCAGGTGCTGCATTTCCTTCGCGACCTGGCCGTGCGCAGCAAGTCCTTCGCCGCCCAGGACCTGGAGGAACTGCAAGCCTTCGCCTTTGATCAGGGCTGCGCCGATCTGCAAAGCTGGGACGTCGGCTACTACAGCGAGAAGCTGCGCGAGCAGCGCTACAGCATTTCCCAGGAGCAGGTGCGCGCCTGGTTCCCCATCGACAAGGTGCTCAGCGGCCTGTTCGCCATCGTCGAGAAGCTCTACGGCATCCAGATCAAGGAGCTTAGTGATTTTGATAGCTGGCACCCGGACGTGCGCCTGTTCGAGATTGAGGAGAACGGCCAGCACGTCGGGCGCTTCTTCTTCGACCTCTACGCCCGCGCCAACAAGCGTGGTGGCGCCTGGATGGATGGCGCTCGCGACAAGCGCCGTGCCGCCGATGGCAAGCTGGTCAGCCCGGTGGCCAACCTGGTGTGCAACTTCACTCCAGCCTCCCTCGGCAAGCCGGCGCTGCTGACCCACGACGAAGTCACCACCCTGTTCCACGAATTCGGCCACGGCCTGCACCACCTGCTGACCCGCGTCGAGCATGCCGGCGCGTCCGGGATCAACGGCGTGGCCTGGGATGCAGTCGAGCTGCCGAGCCAGTTCATGGAGAACTGGTGCTGGGAGCCCGAGGGCCTGGCACTGATCTCCGGCCACTACGAGACGGGTGCGCCCCTGCCCCAGGACCTGCTGGACAAGATGCTGGCGGCGAAGAACTTCCAGTCCGGGCTGATGATGGTGCGTCAGCTGGAGTTCAGCCTGTTTGACTTCGAACTGCACGCCAGCCATGGCGACGGCCGCAGCGTGCTGGACGTGCTCGAAGGCATCCGCGCCGAGGTCTCGGTGCTGCGCCCGCCGGCCTACAACCGCTTCGCCAACAGCTTCGCGCACATCTTCGCCGGCGGTTACGCGGCCGGTTACTACAGCTACAAGTGGGCCGAGGTGCTGAGTGCCGATGCCTTCTCCCGGTTCGAGGAAGAGGGCGTGCTCAACC
This sequence comes from Pseudomonas campi, assembly GCF_013200955.2. Classification (NCBI taxonomy): domain Bacteria; kingdom Pseudomonadati; phylum Pseudomonadota; class Gammaproteobacteria; order Pseudomonadales; family Pseudomonadaceae; genus Aquipseudomonas; species Aquipseudomonas campi. The sequence continues at coordinate 4,365,996 of NZ_CP053697.2, read as the reverse complement.
CGGCGACCGGCCGCGCCTTCCGCGAGGCGATCCTCGCCCGTGGCGGCTCCCAGGCGCCGATGCTGCTGTTCGTCGACTTCCGTGGCCGCGAGCCGAGCATCGACGCCCTGCTGCGCCACTCTGGCCTGAGCGGGGAGGCGGCATGAGCGAGCAACCCGAAGTCACCCCCAAACGCTTTATCGCCGGCGCCGTGTGCCCGGCCTGCAGCGGCCAGGACACCATCAAGATGTGGAACGTCGACGGCGTGCCGCATCGCGAGTGTGTAACCTGCGGCTACGCCGACACCCTCAACGCCCAGGGCCACTCGGTGCCGAAGGAGCTCGGCACGCGGGTCAGCCTGGCGCCGCCGAAGCCGGCCGATCCCAAGGTGCAGGGCGTGCAGTTCTTCCCCAATCCAAAGCTGAAAAAATAGCAGGGAGCTATTTTTAACGTCGCACAGCGACGACCCGGAGGGTGGCTGCCAAGGATGGCAGGCCATAAAAAGCCGGAGTAGGCGACCAGCCGTCGCCGTCGCTCTGGTCAAACGGGCGCAAAACGAATACTGTTTTTATATACAGTATTCGTGAGCGTCCCGTATGTCCGTTTCCTTGCCGCCGCGCGGTCGCGGTACCGCCAGCAATCCGCACAACCGTTTCGCGCCGCAGCGCATCATCGCCAGTGACGACGGCTGGTTCCAGGAGGTGCCGCCCAGTCGTGCCACCGAGGTGCGGGTGGAAATGGCCAAGAGCATCATCAGCCGTAACCAGTCACCGGACCTGCCGTTCGACCGTTCGCTCAATCCCTATCGTGGTTGCGAACACGGCTGCATCTACTGCTATGCGCGGCCCAGCCATGCCTACTGGGATCTCTCGCCGGGCATCGACTTCGAGACCAAACTGATCGCCAAGCGCAACGCGCCGGCCCTGCTCGAACAGCAGCTGAGCAAACCAGGCTATGTCTGTGCACCGATTGCCTTGGGCAGCAACACCGACCCCTATCAACCGATCGAGCGTGAACACCAGCTGACCCGTCGTTGCCTGGAGGTGTTGCTGCGCTATGGCCACCCACTGACCATCGTTACCAAGGGTGCGCTGATCCTGCGCGATCTCGACTTGCTGACTCAACTGGCCGAGCGTCGTCTGGTCTCGGTGTATATCAGCCTGACCACCCTGGATGACGAGCTCAAACGCATCCTCGAACCGCGCGCCGCTGCACCTTCAGCGCGTTTGCGGACGATCCGCGTGCTGCGCGAGAACCGCATCCCGGTGGGCGTGCTGTGCTCGCCGATGATCCCGATGATCAACGACATGGAGCTGGAGAGCCTGCTGGAAGCGGCCAAACAGGCCGGCGCGCAGAGCGCCAACTACATGCTGCTGCGTCTGCCGCGCGAGGTGGCGCCGCTGTTCGAGGAGTGGTTGCAGGCGCACCACCCGCAGCGTGCCGAGCATGTGCTGAGCCTGATTCGGCAGAACCGCGGCGGCGAGCTGTACGACAGCCGCTTCGGCCAGCGCTTTCGCGGCCAGGGGGTGTTCGCCGAGCTGCTGGCTCAGCGCTTCCAGCTGGCGCTCAAGCGCCTGGGGCTGAGTCGGCGCGAAGGTTTCGGTCTCGACTGCAGCCAGTTCGCCCCGCCTGGCGGGCAGCTGTCTCTGCTGTAATTTGTGACTATTCACTGCTGGCGGCTGTCCGCATGCCAGGTCGATAATTCGTCCAGCGCAACGGTTCAGCATGAGGTAGACGCAATGCCCTACAAGCACAACGCCATTCCCCTGCAGGCGCGCACCGCGCCGGAAAGCGCCGACGAGGCGCTGAGTGCCATAGTCGGAGGCTTCAAGCGCTTCCGCACAGAGGTCTTCCCGCAACAGGAAGAGCTGTTCAAGGCCCTGGCCAGCGCGCAGAACCCGCGCGCCATGTTCATCACCTGCGCCGACTCGCGCATCGTTCCCGAGCTGATCACCCAGAGCGCGCCGGGCGACCTGTTCGTCACCCGTAACGTCGGCAACGTGGTGCCGTCCTACGGGCAGATGATGGGCGGCGTGTCCACGGCCATCGAGTACGCGGTGCTGGCCCTGGGCGTGCAGCACATCATCGTCTGCGGCCATTCCGACTGTGGTGCGATGAAGGCGGTGCTGGCTCCCGAGACCCTGGAGAACATGCCCACGGTCAAGGCCTGGCTGCGTCACAGCGAAGTGGCGCTCAAGGTGGTCGAGGAAAACTGCGGCTGCAGCGGCCACGACACCCTGAGCATCCTCACTGAGGAGAACGTGATCGCCCAGCTCAACCACCTGTGCACCCACCCCTCGGTGGCGGCCCGGCTGGCCAGCGGGCAGCTGTTCATCCACGGCTGGGTGTACGACATCGAGAGCAGCGCGATCCGTGCCTACGACGCCAAGAGCGGGGGCTTCCTGCCGCTGGACGGCGAGGTGGTGCCGATGGCCACGCCCCGGGCGCGCTACCCGGCGCAGTGAAACGACAAGGCCCGCGCATGCGGGCCTTGTTGCATCTGGCGTGTGGTCGGGCGCTGGGAGCTGTTGCTACGCCGGCAGGCCCAGCTCCACGCCCAGCTGACGCGACAGGCACGGCCAGTTCTGCCAGGCCGCCAGGGTCTGCGGGCTGCTCAGGCGGGCCCGGTAGTCCTGTACCGAACTCTGATGGAACACGCGGTCATCCAGCAGTCCTTGCATGGCGTGATGCACCGCTTCGTCCAGCTGGTTGGCGAAGGGCTCGCCGATCAGCTGGTGGGCGATCAGGTTGGCCACCGTGGTATCCAGCGGGATCAGAGGTTGGCCGAGGTGGGTGATGTAGCGGTCGTTGACCTCCTCGACCAGGCGATGGGCCAGGTAGGCCTCGTCGAGCAGGGCGTCGAGGCCCTGGTGGCCTTCCATCACGCTCGGCGGGCTGAGGAAGAACTGCTCGGCGAGCTGCAGCACCGGCTTGATCTGCGCCTCGATGCCGGCTTCGCGGGCCACGCTGTTGGCGGCGTCGAGCACATCCGGCACCTGTTCGATATAGGCGGCGACAAAGCGCTCGAGTACGCCGCGGGCGTCGCTGGTGGGGAGTTGGATGGTCGGGTGCAGCTTGCTCAGTTGGGCCTGCAACTGGTTGGCCAATGCACCGCTTTCGGCTTCATGGGCCAGTGCCTGTTGGATCTGTGCGCGCAGTGCGACGGTATTCATGACGGCTCCTGAAGTGAGGACATGAGACAAACGAGAATTCACCTTAGCCCGCAAAGCCTGCTCGCTAAGATCGGATTGTCATAATTATTAAATATTTATTCTTACTTGCTATATAGCGCGCCCCGCTCTGCGCTGCAGCCCTCGTCATTCTAGTCCTCCAGCCAAGGGGCAGAATCGAGCAGGCATTTTTCCGGCGGCGTTGTTATGTCGCGGTGGCTGGCTATACTCGAAATCGCAAGGCGTTACCTGATGGAACCGGACGGGCTTCGGCACGGAGAGGTTTCGACAGTTTTTGCCAGCTGTATCGGCAGTCGATCCCTTTGCCGCGGGCTTTGCCGGCGGGATAACAAGAAAAATTAAGGGGAACCCGCAATGATGCGACATCCACGAGTCTGGATGGGCCTCCTGCTGTGGTTGGCATTTGGCTCGGCGCAGGCCGAGTGGGCAGTGAATATGCTGCCGGGTGCCACCGAGGTCAGTCGTTCAGTCTTCGACCTACACATGATCATTTTCTGGATCTGCGTCGTGATCGGCGTGGTGGTCTTCGGCGCCATGTTTTGGTCGATGATCATTCACCGTCGCTCTACCGGCCAGGTCGCCGCTCACTTTCACGAAAGCACCACGGTGGAGATCCTCTGGACCGTCGTGCCCTTCGTCATTCTGGTGGTGATGGCGGTACCGGCGACCAAGACGCTGATCGAGATCTACGACACTTCCGAGTCGGAGCTGGATATCCAGATCACCGGCTACCAGTGGAAGTGGCACTACAAGTACCTGGGCCAGGACGTCGAGTTCTTCAGCAACCTGGCCACGCCCGCCGCGCAGATCAACAACCAGGCGGAGAAGGGTGAGCATTATCTGCTCGAAGTCGATGAGCCGCTGGTGGTGCCGGTCGGTACCAAGGTGCGCTTCCTGATCACCGCCGCCGATGTAATCCACTCCTGGTGGGTGCCGGCACTGGCGGTGAAGAAGGACGCCATCCCCGGCTTCATCAACGAGTCCTGGACCCGCATCGAGGAGCCCGGCATCTTCCGCGGCCAGTGCACCGAGCTGTGCGGCAAGGACCATGGCTTCATGCCGGTGGTGGTCGAGGCCAAGTCCAAGGAGGACTTCGCCATCTGGCTGGCCGAGCGCAAGGAGCAGGCTGCCAAGCTCAAGGAGCTGACCAGCAAGGAGTGGACCCGCGACGAGCTGATGGCGCGTGGCGAAAAGGCCTACAACACCTCCTGCGCCGCCTGTCACCAGGCCAGTGGCGAAGGCCTGCCGCCGATGTTCCCGGCCCTCAAGGGCTCGAAGATCGCTACAGGTCCGGTTGCCGGCCATCTCGGCATCGTGGTCAACGGCAAGCCCGGCACCTCCATGGCCGCCTTCGGCAAGCAACTCTCGGAAGTCGATATCGCCGCGATCATCACCTACGAACGCAATGCCTGGGGCAACGCGGTAGGCGACATGGTCACGCCGAAAGACGTCCTCGCGTTCAAACAGGCTCAGGAGTAAGGACATGAGTGCAGTGATCGACCACGGTCATGCCGGACATGACCATCACCACGGCCCGGCCAAGGGCCTGATGCGCTGGGTGCTGACCACCAACCACAAAGACATCGGCACCATGTACCTGTGGTTCAGCTTCGCCATGTTCCTGCTGGGTGGCAGCATGGCCATGGTGATCCGCGCCGAGCTGTTCCAGCCGGGCCTGCAGATCGTGCAGCCGGAGTTCTTCAACCAGATGACCACCATGCACGGCCTGATCATGGTCTTCGGCGCGGTGATGCCGGCGTTCGTCGGCCTGGCCAACTGGATGATCCCGCTGATGGTCGGCGCGCCGGACATGGCCCTGCCGCGGATGAACAACTTTAGCTTCTGGCTGCTGCCGGCGGCCTTCGGCATGCTGGTCAGCACCCTGTTCAGCGAAGGCGGCGGGCCCAACTTCGGCTGGACCTTCTACGCGCCGCTGTCGACCACCTACGCGCCGGAGTCGGTGACCTTCTTCATCTTCGCCGTGCACCTGATGGGCATCAGTTCGATCATGGGCGCGATCAACGTGATCGCCACCATCCTCAACCTGCGTGCCCCTGGCATGACTCTGATGAAGATGCCGCTGTTCGTCTGGACCTGGCTGATCACTGCCTTCCTGCTGATCGCGGTGATGCCGGTGCTGGCCGGTGTGGTGACCATGATGCTGATGGACATCCACTTCGGCACCAGCTTCTTCAGCGCGGCCGGCGGCGGCGACCCGGTGCTGTTCCAGCACGTGTTCTGGTTCTTCGGTCACCCCGAGGTGTACATCATGATCCTGCCCGCCTTCGGCGCGGTCAGTGCAATCATTCCGGCCTTCGCGCGCAAGCCGCTGTTCGGCTACACCTCGATGGTCTACGCGACCGCCTCGATCGCCTTTCTGTCGTTCATCGTCTGGGCGCACCACATGTTCACCGTGGGCATCCCGCTCACCGGCGAACTGTTCTTCATGTACGCCACCATGCTGATCGCCGTACCGACCGGGGTGAAGGTGTTCAACTGGGCCAGCACCATGTGGCAGGGCTCGATGACCTTCGAGACGCCGATGCTGTTCTCCGTGGCCTTCGTCATCCTGTTCACCATCGGCGGCTTCTCCGGGCTGATGTTGGCCATCGCCCCGGCGGACTTCCAGTACCACGACACCTACTTCGTGGTGGCGCACTTCCACTATGTACTGGTGCCCGGCGCGATCTTCGGCATCTTCGCCTCGGCCTACTACTGGCTGCCCAAGTGGACCGGGCACATGTACGACGAGACCCTCGGCAAGCTGCATTTCTGGATGAGCTTCATCGGCATGAACCTGGCGTTCTTCCCGATGCACTTCGTCGGCCTGGCCGGCATGCCGCGGCGCATCCCCGACTACAACCTGCAGTTCGCCGACTTCAACATGCTCTCGTCGGTAGGCGCCTTCACCTTCGGTGCCACGCAGTTCCTCTTCCTGTTCATCGTCATCAAGTGCATCCGTGGCGGCAAGCCCGCCCCGGCCAAGCCCTGGGATGGCGCCGAAGGGCTGGAGTGGACGGTGCCGTCACCGGCGCCCTACCACACCTTCAGCACCCCGCCGGAAGTGAAGTAGGAGCGGCATCGTGAGCGAGGTCATCGGCACCCGTCGTCTGGTCGTGCAGCTGCTGCTGGTGGTGGTGGCGATGTTCTGCTTCGGCGTCTTCGTCCTGCCGCCGCTGTACGACGCGATGTGCCAGGCCTTTGGCATCAATGGCAAGACTGCCGGGGCCTATGACGGCGCGCAGACGGTGGACGAGGCGCGCCAGGTGCGCGTGCAGTTCCTCGCCACCAATGCCGCCGGCATGGTCTGGGAGTTCAAGGCGCAGAACGACGAGCTGGAAGTGCATCCGGGCTCCAGCAACCAGATGCTGTTCGTCGCCTACAACCCCAGCGACAAGCCGATGACCGCCCAGGCCATACCCAGCGTGTCGCCGTCCAAGGCGGCGGCGTACTTCCACAAGACCGAGTGCTTTTGTTTCACCCAGCAGGTGCTGCAGCCGGGCGAGCGCATCGAGATGCCGGTGCGTTTTATCGTCGACCGCGATCTGCCCGCCGATGTGAAACACCTGACCCTGGCCTACACCCTGTTCGATATCACTGCGCGTAAACCGCCTGTCGCCCAGGCGACCCTTACCCAGTCGGCTCCATAAGGAGAACAACAATGTCGAGTCACGAGCAGTACTACGTTCCCGCCCAGAGCAAGTGGCCGATCATCGCCACCCTCGGCATGCTGTTGACCGTCTACGGTCTCGGCACCTGGTTCAACGACCTCAAGGCCGAGCGTGCCGAGTCCAATGGCCCGCTGATCTTCTTCGTCGGCGGCCTGTTCCTCGCCTACATGCTGTTCGGCTGGTTCGGCGCGGTGATCAAGGAAAGCCGAGACGGCCTGTACAGCCCGCAGATGGATCGCTCGTTCCGCTGGGGCATGAGCTGGTTCATCTTCTCCGAGGTGATGTTCTTCGCTGCCTTCTTCGGTGCGCTGTTCTACATCCGCACCTGGGCCGGGCCCTGGCTCGGTGGCGAGGGTGACAAGGGCGTCAGCAACATGCTCTGGGAAGGCTTCCAGTACAGCTGGCCGGCGCTGAGCAACCCGGATCCCAAGCTGTTCCCGCCGCCGAGTGCGGTGATCGATCCCTGGCACCTACCGTTGATCAACACCATCCTGCTGGTGACCTCCAGTTTCACCGTGACCTTTGCCCACCATGCGCTGAAGAAGAACAAGCGTGGCCCGCTCAAGGCCTGGCTGGCGTTGACCATCCTGCTGGGTGTGACCTTCTTGGGCTTCCAGATCGAGGAGTACATCGAGGCCTATACCGAGTTGGGCCTGACCCTCGGCTCGGGCATCTACGGCGCGACCTTCTTCATGCTCACCGGTTTCCACGGTGCCCACGTGACCCTGGGGGCGATCATCCTCACGGTAATGCTGGTGCGGGTACTCAAGGGCCATTTCGACGGCGACAAGCATTTCGGTTTCGAGGCGGCCAGCTGGTACTGGCACTTCGTCGACGTGGTTTGGCTGGGGCTGTTTATCTTCGTCTACGTGCTTTGATCGACCTGGCTGGCGGCAGGAGTTGCAACCTGTCGCTACCAGGTGACATGACTGACCAGTTGGCCGCTGTAGAAACCCCAGGCGATCAGCGCCACGGTCAGTGCCGTGAGAATCACCCGCAGGCTCAGCGAATTGACCACTCGCGAGCCGTGGCCCTCGTCCTTGACCAGGAAGAACAGGCCGCTGAACAGGCTGACCAGGGTGGCCAGCAGCAAGAGGATGATCGCGGCCTTGAGCATGCGTGACTCCGGGGGATGGGGAATGTGCAGTTGCAGTATAGCCAGACGCGCAGCGGGTTTCGGGAGTCGCCGGTGAGCGCCTTTCGCCCCGGCATTCTGCCGAGCGTGGTGGTGGCCCTGTTGCTGCCGCTGCTGGTAACGCTGGGCTTCTGGCAGCTGGCCCGCGCCGAGGAGAAGCGTGCCCTGCTCGCCAGTCACGAAACCCGCCAGAACGCGGCGCCGGTCAGCCTCACCGAACTTGAGCAACAGCGCGATCCGGCGCACACCCGCATCCGCCTGCAAGGGCAGTTCGACGAGCGCCACAGCCTGCTGCTCGACAACCGTCAGCGCAACGGCCAGGTCGGCGTCGAGTTGCTGCAACCCTTCTATGACCAACCCAGCGGCCTGTGGCTGCTGGTCAACCGCGGCTGGCTGCCCTGGCCGGATCGGCGTACCCCGCCGCAATTCACCACGCCGCAACAACCGCTGGAGCTGGTGGCGCAGGTCTATGTGCCGCCGGGCGCCAGCTTCCAGTTGCAGGGCGATGTGCCAGACAAGAGCTGGCCCCGGCTGATCACCCTGGTCGAGCCGCAGCGCCTGTGGCAGCAGCTCGGTCGCGGCGGTCTGGCCTATGAAGTGCGACTCGAACCGAGCTCGGCCAGCTACCTGGCCGAGTGGCCGGTGGTGGCCATGAGCCCGGACAAGCACACCGGCTACGCCGTGCAGTGGTTCGCCCTGGCGGCGGCCCTGTGTGGCCTTTACCTCTATTTCGGATGGCGCAATGCGCGGGAGCAGCACGATGAGCACAACCATGAATCCCCCCAACAGCATTCCTGAGGTTGCCGTGCCGCGCCTGCGTGGGCGCCTGCAGCTGATCCTGCTGCTGCTGGTGGCGATCGGCCCGATGGTCCTCGCCACCGCTATGTACCAGTGGCGCTTCTGGGTGCCGGATGCCCGCAACTACCACGGCGAACTGATCGGCAACGGCCAGAGCCTGGCTGATCTTGGGGTTAGCGGTGCCACCCAGGCCCGCTGGCAGATCCTGGTCACCGCGCCGCAGGCGTGCGCCGAGGATTGCCGTCAGCTGGTCTACACCGCCCGGCAGATCCAGATCGGTCTCAATCGCGAGGCCGCCCGTGCCAGTCATGGCCTGGCCGTCAGCAGCCCGTTGCCGGCCGATTACGAGGCCCAGCTGCAGCGCGAATACCCGCAGCTGGGTCGCTATGGCCTGGCGTTGCCGGCCTATGAGAAAGCGGCCAAAGGTGCCAGCGGGGCGCAGCTGTGGCTGGTCGATCCGCACGGCAACCTGGTGCTGCGCTACGACGCCACGGCCAAGGGCAAGGCCATCCTCAATGACCTGCGATTGCTCCTTAAGCTGTCGCAAATAGGCTGACGCCCACGCCATGCCCGCATAACAACAAGAACGAGGCCCCTGGATGACTGAACGCACAACCCGCCCCGGCTACCGCCTGGCCCTGTTCGCCACCCTGTTGGCGGTGGTGGTGATCCTGCTCGGCGCCTACACCCGGCTGACCCACGCCGGCCTCGGCTGCCCGGACTGGCCGGGCTGCTACGGCTTTATCGGCGTGCCGCAAAGCGAGGCGCAGCTGGCCCATGCCGAGGCGCGCTTCCCCGAGGCGCCGGTGGAAGCGCAGAAAGGCTGGAACGAGATGGTCCATCGCTATTTTGCCGGCGCGCTTGGCTTGGTGATTTTCGGCCTGGCAGTGCAGGCCCTGCGCCGGCGCGACGAGCCGGGCCAACCGCTCAAATTGCCGCTGTTGCTGCTCGGCGTGGTGATTGCCCAGGCGGCCTTCGGCATGTGGACCGTGACCCTCAAGCTGTGGCCGCAGGTGGTCACCGCGCATCTGCTGGGCGGCTTCACCACCCTGGCCCTGCTGTTCCTTTTGACCCTGCGCCTGTCCGCCGCGCTGCCGGCCCTGCCGAGCATTTCCCGGCGCCTGCGTTTGCTGGCGGGCGGGGCGCTGCTCCTGGTCATCGGGCAGATCGCCCTCGGTGGCTGGGTCAGCTCCAACTACGCGGCAGTGGCCTGTGTCGACCTGCCCACCTGCCATGGCGAATGGCTGCCGGCGATGGACTTCGCCAACGGCTTCCACCTGACCCAGCACATCGGCCCCAACTACCTCGGGGGCCAGCTCGACAGCGATGCGCGCACCGCCATCCACATGAGCCACCGTATCGGCGCCCTGCTGGTAACGCTGGTGCTGCTGGTTCTGGCCTGGCGCCTACGGGCTGCCGGCCAGGGCCGGCCGGCTGCCTTGCTGCTGCTGGCCCTGGCCGCACAAGTCAGCCTGGGTATCAGCAATGTGCTGCTGCATCTGCCGCTGGCTGTCGCGGTCGCGCACAACGGCGGCGGCGCAGCCCTGCTGCTGGTGTTGGTGCTGATCAACTACCGCTTGCGCACAGTTTCTGTAGGAGCGAGGCGGGCGGCCCAGTCCTCTGCTCGCGAATCCTGCGCCGCCGATGGTTCGCGAGCAGAGCTCGCTCCTACAGGTCTGGCCCAGGTCGGCAAATAATCACAAGGAGAGACCCCCATGGCTACTCTGCTGCAAACCCGCCAGGAGCACGCCAGCTGGCGTGACTACCTGGAACTGACCAAGCCGCGCGTAGTGCTGCTGATGCTGATCACATCCTTGGTCGGCATGTTCCTCGCCACCCGTGCCGGCGTAGCCTGGCAGGTGCTGGTGTTCGGCAACCTCGGCATCGGCCTGTGTGCCGGCGCGGCGGCGGCGGTCAACCATGTGGTCGACCGGCGCATCGACTCGATCATGGCGCGCACGCACAAGCGTCCGGTCACCGCCGGGCGCCTGTCGCCGGTGGCGGCGCTGGGCTTTGCCCTGCTGCTGGCGGTGGCGGGCATGGCCCTGCTGCTGACTTTCACCAACGAGCTGGCGGCCTGGCTGACCCTGGCCTCGCTGCTCGGCTACGCGGTGCTCTACACCGGCTTTCTCAAGCGCGCCACACCGCAGAACATCGTCATCGGCGGCCTGGCCGGCGCCGCGCCGCCACTGCTTGGCTGGGTCGCGGTCACCGGGCATATCAGCGCCGAGCCGCTGCTGCTGGTGCTGATCATCTTCGCTTGGACGCCGCCGCACTTCTGGGCCCTGGCCATCCACCGCAAGGAGGAATACGCCAAGGCCGACATCCCCATGCTGCCGGTGACCCATGGCGAGCACTACACCAAGGTGCACATCCTGCTGTACACCGCGGTGATGATCGCCGTGACCCTGCTGCCCTATGCCATCCACATGAGCGGGCTGCTCTATCTGGCCTGCGCTGTGCTGCTCGGCGGGCGCTTTATGTTCTGGGCCGTGGTGCTGTACCGTGACAGCCGACCGCACGCGGCGATCAACACCTTCAAGTACAGTATCTGGTACCTGTTCCTGCTGTTTATTGCCCTCCTCGCTGACCATTACCTGTTGCTGAATCTATGACCCGAACGCAGAAAACCCTGTTTGTCCTCGTCGCCGCTGTTGCCCTGGTGCTCGGCCTTACCGTCAACAAGGTGCTCAACAGCAAGGGCGACGGCACCGACAAGGTGGCCCTGCTCGACGCCGGCATCGTCCTGCTGCCGCAGAGCCGCAGCCTGCCGGATTTGTCGCTGACCAACCAGGATGGCCAGGCGCAGGCCGTGGACCAGCTCAAGGGCCAGTGGAGCCTGCTGTTCTTCGGCTACACCTTCTGCCCGGATATCTGCCCGGCCACCCTGGCGCAGCTGCGCCAGCTCAAGGGCATGCTGCCGGCCGAGACCCAGGCCCAGCTGCGCGTGGTGCTGGTGACGGTCGATCCGCAGCGTGACAACCCCGAGCAGCTGAAGAAATACCTCGGCTTCTTCGACCCAGCCTTCATGGGCCTGACCGGTGCCCAGGAGGATCTGCAGAAGCTGGCCGGCGCGGTGAGCATTCCCTATATCCCGGCCGACACCAGCAAGGAAAACTACACCGTCGACCACAGCGGCAACCTGGTGATCATCGGCCCGGATGGCACCCAGCGCGGCTTTATCCGCGCGCCGCTGAACAACGACAAGCTGGCGGCACAGCTACCGGGCCTGCTCGGCGTGAAATAGCCGTAGCCCGGACTGGGCTGAAACGTAGGGTGGATGACGCTCCATCCATCCACCGTGGCGGCCTGATGGTGGATGAACAAAGCGTCATCCACCCTACGAAAACCAAAGCAAGAAAAAGCCCGCTAATGAGCGGGCTTTTTGCTGGGCGGCTGGCTGGCGATCAGAACGCCGGCACTACCGCGCCTTGGTACTTCTCGGCGATGAAGGCTTTGACTTCGGCGCTGTGCAGCGCCTTGGCCAGCTTCTGCAGGGCCGCGTCGTTCTTGCTGGCTTCACGCACCACCAGGATGTTGACGTAAGGCGAGTCGCTGCCTTCGATCACCAAGGCATCCTGGGTCGGATTGAGGCCGGCTTCCAGGGCGTAGTTGGTGTTGATCAGCGCCAGGTCGACCTGGGCCAGCACGCGCGGCAGGGTGGCCGCTTCCAGCTCACGCACCTTGATCGCCTTGGGGTTCTCGGCGATGTCCTTGACGGTGGCAGTGATGCCGGCGCCGTCTTTCAGCTTGATCACGCCCGCTTTTTGCAGCAGCAGCAGGGCACGGCCGCCGTTGGTGGCGTCGTTGGGGATCACCACCTGGGCGCCTTGCGGCAGCTCGGCGAGGGTCTTGATCTTGCTCGAGTAGGCGCCGAAGGGTTCGACATGCACGCCGGCGATGCTCACGAGCTTAGTGCCGCGCGAGGCGTTGAATTCATCCAGGTACGGCTGGTGCTGAAAGAAGTTGGCGTCCAGGCGCTCTTCGGCCACCTGCACGTTGGGCTGCACGTAGTCGGTGAAGACTTTCACCTGCAGGTCGACGCCGTCCTTGGCCAGGGCCGGTTTGACGAACTCGAGGATCTCCGCGTGCGGCACGGCGGTAGCGGCGACGCGCAGGGTGTCGGCGGCCTGGGCGGCAGCGCTGGTCAGGGCGGCCGCGGCGGCCAGGGCAGTCAGCAGTTTTTTCATGGTTCAGCTCCTTGTGGGATTTTGGCGCGGGGTCCCGTGGGTAACGGGTCGCCCGCTGTTCTATGGGGTAGGGCGAATTCAGTCAGTTACTTGCGCGAGCTTTTTATTTCCTAGAAAAATGCACCACCAGCTTGTCGCCGACGGTCTGCAGCACCTGCACCAGCACCAGCAGAAGGATCACGGTGACCGCCATCACGTCCGGCTGGTAGCGCTGGTAGCCATAGCGCACGGCCAGGTCGCCGAGACCGCCGCCGCCGATCAACCCGCTCATGGCGGTGTAGGAGACCAGGGTAATGGCGGTCACGGTGGCGGCGGCGATTAGCCCCGGCAACGCTTCCGGCAACAGGGCGCGGAAGATGATCTGCAGGGTGGTCGCGCCCATCGCCTGGGTCGCCTCGATGATGCCGCGGTCGACTTCGCGCAGGGCGGTTTCCACCAGGCGGGCGAAGAACGGCGTGGCGCCGACCACCAGCGGCGGGATGGCGCCGGCGACGCCCAGCGAGGTGCCGGTGATCAGCAAGGTCAACGGAATCATCAGGATCAGCAGGATCACGAACGGCACCGAACGCAGCACGTTGACCAGCAGCGACAGCACCGCGTACAGCGCGCGCTGCTCGAACATCTGCCGCGGCCCGGTGAGGAACAGCAGCACGCCCAGCGGCAGGCCAAGCAACACGGTGAACAGCAGCGAGCCGCCGAGCATGTTGAGGGTGTCGAGGCTGGCGTAGCCGATCTCCTGCCAGTCGACATTGGGCAGCCAGCTGGCCAGCAGGGACTCGATCATCGCAGCACCTCCAGGTGCACGTCGGCGGCCTGGAAGCGCGCCAGCGCGGCGTCGATGTCGCCGCCGGTGAGGGCCAGGGTCAGCTGGCCATAGGGGCTGTCCTTGATGCGGTCGATACGCCCAGCAAGGATGCTGTAATCCACCCCGGTCTCGCGCGCCACGGTGCCCAGCAGCGGCGCGTAGGTGGCCTCGCCCTGGAAGGTCAGCCGCAGGATACGGCCCTGCACATGGGCGAAGTCGTCGCGCTGCTCGTTTTCGTCGATGTGCTCGTCTTCCTGGACGAAGCGCTTGGTGGTGGCGTGCTGCGGATGCAGGAACACCTGGGCCACCGGGCCCTGTTCGACGATCTGCCCGCCGTCCATCACCGCCACCTGGTCGCACACGCGGCGGATCACGTCCATCTCGTGGGTGATCAGCACGATGGTCAGGCCCAGCTCGCGGTTGATTTCGGCCAGCAGCTGCAGCACCGAGGCGGTGGTCTGCGGATCGAGGGCGCTGGTGGCCTCGTCGCACAGCAGGATCTTCGGCCGGGTGGCCAGGGCACGGGCGATGCCGACGCGCTGCTTCTGTCCGCCGGAAAGCTGCGCCGGGTACTTGTTGGCGTGCTCGCTGAGGCCGACGCGGGCCAGCAACTCGGCAACCCGTTGGGCGATCGCGTCACGGCTCAGCTCGCCGGCCAGTTGGAGGGGCATGGCGACGTTGGCGGCGACGGTCTTCGACGACAGCAGGTTGAAGTGCTGGAAAATCATCCCGACCTGCTGGCGGAAGCGGCGCAGGCCGTTGGCGTCGAGCGCGGTGACTTCCTCGCCGTCGACCGTGATGCGGCCGCCGCTGGGTTCTTCCAGGCGGTTGATCAGGCGCAACAGGGTGCTTTTGCCAGCACCGGAATGACCAATCAGGCCGAACACCTGGCCGGTTTCGATGCGCAGGTCGGTGGGCTGCAAGGCGGGCACGGCGCGCCCGGCGACCTGGTAGGTCTTGTTGACGTGGTGGAACTCGATCACGGAGCGAACCTTGTGGGTACGTGGGAGTGACTGCCGCCATCCGATGGGCGCGGCGACTCCTTCTAGCCTAGGCGGTTAGCCGAAAGCCGCGCATTTTAGCCGGTTTGTTTATGCGTTCTTAGTCTTTATTGGCCTGAATAGCTTATGCACAGGCATAAGCACGCAGGGCGGGTGCAACCCGCGTATCTGGCTCGCGGGTTACACCCGCCCTACGGGATGCTCCGGCGCTCGCGAGCTAGAGCCAGGCTAGGCGGGCAAGGGCCGAGGGCGCGGAGTTTACGAGCTGTAAATGAGCACCCGAGGCCCTTGCCCAACGACGCATGGCCGACGCGCAGCCGCGCCGATGGGGGTCAGCTGTTGCTTTG
Source organism: Pseudomonas campi (assembly GCF_013200955.2). NCBI lineage: Bacteria > Pseudomonadati > Pseudomonadota > Gammaproteobacteria > Pseudomonadales > Pseudomonadaceae > Aquipseudomonas > Aquipseudomonas campi. The sequence goes on along the minus strand of NZ_CP053697.2, from coordinate 4,350,879 downwards.
CGGGCTCAGCACCAGCCGCGGCTCCTGATCCGGCTTGAGCACCGGGGAGAACTGCGGGTTGAAGCCGGGTTCGAGCTTCTTGATGCGTGCCGAGAGCAGCGCGGCGACGAAGGGGTAGTCCTTGGCCTCGCGCACTTGCAGGCGTACCGCGCAATCGAAGGCGACCACGTCGGCGGCCACGGCGTCGAGCAGGGTGCGCAGGCCGTCGCGGTCGTTGGCGTCGAGCATCGGCATGGCTACGCTGCTGCTGGCGGCGGCCGGATCGATCAGGCGCGCGCGCGGGGTGGCGGCCACGGCGGGCTTGGCGGGTTCGACCTTGGCGACTGCCGGTGCCGGCTGAACCGGCTCGGCAGCGGCCTGCAAGGCACGGGCCTCGCGCTCGGCGGCGGCCTGTTCCTCGGCCAATTGCTGCTGGCGAGCGCGCGCGGCCTCCTTCTTGGCGATGATCGCCTCAGCTTCCTGCAGACGCCGTTCGACGCTCTCGCGGCGCTCGGCGGAGTCCTCGGTAACGGCAACGACTGCCGGTTTGGTCGCGACCTTGGCGGGCTCGGCTTTCGGTTCGGCTTTCGGCTTGGCCGCGGCGAGCGGTGCCGGCTTGGCACCGCCCTGGGTAGCGCTGGCGGTCAGGCTGGCCTGGTATTCCTGGCGCAGCGCCGGAGACGCGGCATTCAGATGGCGCTCGCCCTGGCTCAGGGTCGCATTGGCCGCGGCGGCATCGCCGGCCTGCAATTGCTGGCGACCCTGTTGCAGGTAGGCGCTGGCCAGCTCGCGCTGGTACTGGTCGATGCGCACATCGTTGCTGGCGGTACGCTGACGCAGGGCTTCCAGCCCGGATTCGGCCGCCTGCAACTCGCCGCGGGTGATCTGCGCGGAGACCTGGCTGAAGTCCTTCACCAGTTCATCCACAGTCCAGTATTCGGCACGGGCTTCGCCCAGCAGCAGGCCGAGGCCGAGCGCGGCGAGATAGCGATACGTTCCATTGTTCATTATGTGACCCGTTGGTTTTGTGGCGTTTTGGTCTGAGCAAAAAACGCCCAATACTAGCGGGCTCGGCGCGGCAGCACAAAGCTCAACAGAAAGAAGCCTGCGGCAGACACCACAATCGACGGCCCGGCCGGTGTGTCCTGATACCAGGAAAGGCTCAAGCCCGCGCCTACCGCGAGCATGCCGAGCACACTGGCGCCCACGGCCATCTGCTCCGGGGTGCGCGCATGGCGCTGGGCGGCGGCCGCCGGAATGATCAGCAGCGAGGTGATCAGCAGCACCCCGACGATCTTCATCGCCACCGCGATCACCACCGCGATCAGCAGCATCAGGGCCAGACGCAGGGCCGCCACGGGCAGGCCTTCGACCCGCGCCAGTTCTTCATGCACGGTGATCGCCAGCAGCTGGCGCCACAGCGGCACGAGCAGGGCCAGGACCAGCACGGCGCCGCCGATGATCCAGGCCAGATCGCTGGGACCGACGGCCAGCAGGTCACCGAACAGATAGGCCATCAGGTCGATGCGCACCTCGTCCATAAAGCTCAGGACGACGAGCCCTAACGACAGGGTGGTCGGCGCGAGGATGCCCAGCAAGGTGTCCGAGGCCAGCGGCTGGCGCTGCTGCAGGGTCACCAGCAGCACGGCCAGCAGCAGGCAGCCGGCGGTCACCGCCAGGGTCGGGCTGACGTCCAGCAGCAGGCCGAGGGCCACGCCGAGCAGGGCGGCATGCGACAAGGTATCGCCGAAATAGGCCATGCGCCGCCAGACCACGAAGGAACCCAGCGGGCCGGCGACCAGGGCCAGGGCCAGGGCGGCGAGTAATGCATTGAGGAGAAAATCGGGCATCAGTGGTTACAACCTGGACCGTGGACATGGGCCGGGCCGTGGATGGTCAGGCCGGGTTGATCGACCACCGCGCCATGCAGGTCGTGGCTGTGGTCGTGGTGGTGGTGGTAGATGGCCAGGCTCTTGGCGTCCTGGCCGAACATCTCGACGAACACCGGATCGTTGCTGACCTGCTCCGGGTGGCCGGAGCAGCACACGTGGCGATTCAGGCAGACCACCTGGTCGGTGGTGCTCATCACCAGGTGCAGGTCGTGGGAGACCATCAGCACGCCGCAGCCGTGGCGGTCGCGCAGCTGGGTGATCAGGCGGTACAGCTCGGCCTGGCCGGCTACGTCGACGCCCTGTACCGGTTCGTCGAGTACCAGCAGCTGCGGCTCGCGCAGCAGGGCGCGGGCCAGCAGCACGCGCTGCAGTTCGCCGCCGGAAATGCCCTGCAGCGGGCTGTCGATCACCTGTTCGGCACCGACCTCAGCCAGCGCCGCCTGCGCCGCGGTGCGGTCGACGCCTGGCACCAGGCGCAGGAAGCGCAACACCGAGAGTGGCAGGGTCGGGTCGACATGCAGTTTCTGTGGCATGTAGCCGATGCGCAGGCGCGGCTTGCGCTGCACGCGGCCGCTGTCGGGCTTGAGCAGGCCGAGCACGGCGCGCACCAGGGTGGTCTTGCCGGCGCCGTTGGGGCCGATCAGGGTGACGATCTCGCCGGCGCGCACGGTCAGCTGCACATCCTGCAGCACGCGCTGCCCGGCGAAGCCGACGCCGACGCCATCGAGCTGGACCAGCACCTCGCTCATGCCGCCTCCCGGCAACTGGCGCACAGGCCGACGATTTCCACGGTCTGGCTTTCCACTGCGAAGCCCACTGCTTTGGCGCCGGCGACAATCGCCTGGCTGATGCTCGGCAGCTCCAGCTCGATGGCGGTATGACAATTACGGCAGATGAGGAACTGGCCCTGGTGCGCATGTTCCGGCCGCACGCAGCCGATAAAGGCGTTGAGCGATGCGATGCGGTGCACCAGGCCGTTTTCCTGGAGGAAATCCAGCGCCCGATACACGGTTGGCGGTGCGGCGCGCCGGCCATCGGTCTCGCTCAGCACGCCGAGGATGTCGTAGGCGCCGAGTGGCTTGTGGCTGGCCCAGACCAGCTCCAGCACGCGCTTGCGCAGGGCGGTCAGGCGCACGCCCTGCTTGGCGCAGAGCGCATCGGCCTCGGCCAGGGCGCTGCTGACGCAGTGCGAATGGTCGTGTGGCAGGCAGGCCAGGGGCGTGTTGGCGGTGTGTGGTTTGAACATGACGAGGACGTCCGGGTGAAGAGACGTTATTCTATAACTCTTTGCCTGCCGAGTCTTGCCGTCGTGTTGCGTCTTTCCGTGGTTGCCCTGCTGTGCCTGTTTTCCCTCTGCGCCCGCGCTGAAGTGCAGCTGCTGACCAGCATCAAGCCGTTGCAGCTGATCGCCGCCGCGGTGCAGGAGGGTGTCGGCCCGCCCGCCGTGCTGCTGCCGCCGGGTGCCTCGCCGCACCATTTCGCCCTGCGCCCGTCGGATGTGCGGCGGGTGCAGAGCGTGACCCTGCTGTACTGGATCGGCCCGGACATGGAGAGCTTCCTGCCGCGTGTACTGCAGGCGCGCAGCCTGCCGAGCGTGGCGCTGCAGGACTTGCCCGGCCTGCAGCTGCGCCACTTTTCCAAGCTAGAGAGCGACGAGCACGGCCACGATGAGCAGGCCCACGACGAGCACGACCACGATCATCGCCCCGGCACGCTGGACGCCCACCTCTGGCTGCTGCCGCACAACGCCAAGGTGATAGCGGCGAAGATGGCTGCCGACCTGGCCCAGGCCGACCCGGGCAATGCGCCGCGCTACCAGAGCAACCTGGCGGCCTTCGAGGCGCGCCTGGACGTCCTCGACCAGCGTCTGCACGCGCGCCTGAGCAAGGTGGCCGACAAGCCCTACTTCGTCTTCCACGAGGCCTACGATTACTTCGAGGCCGCCTATGGCCTCAAGCACGCCGGCGTGTTCAGCGTGGCCGCCGAAGTGCAGCCGGGTGCACGGCACGTGGCGGCGATGCGTGAGCGCCTGCAGGCGGCCGGGCCGAGCTGCGTGTTCAGCGAGCCGCCGCTGCGCCCGCGCCTGGCGCAAACCCTGAGCGCCGGTCTGCCGGTCAAACTGGCGGAAATGGATGCGCTGGGCGCCGAGGCACAGAGCTACGAGCAGTTGCTGGAAGACTTGGCCAACGAGTTGGCCGACTGTCTGGAAAGCCTGTAGGAACAGCTCAGAGGGCGAACGGTAGAGTCAGGGCCACCTGCTGCCGCTGCGCCAGACGGCGTTGGAACTCGCCGGGATCCTTGACCAGCACATCACGGCCCTGGAAGCGCCGCGCGGCGATCAGGCGTGACAGCCAGAAGCGCAGGCAGGCGATGCGCAGCATGGCCGGCCACAGCTCGGCTTCGCTGCGGGTGAATGGCCGTAGCGCGGCGTAGGCGCCGAGCAGGGCGCGGGCGCGCGGCAGGTCGAGGCTGTCGTCGGCCTGCGAGCACCAGTCATTGAGGGTGATCGCCAGGTCGTAGAGCATCGGCCCCGAACAGGCGTTGTAGAAGTCGATCACCCCGGCCAGCTGGTTGCCGTCGAACAGCGCGTTGTCGCGGAACAGGTCGGCGTGCAGGTTGGCGCGCGGCAGGGCGAGGATGCGCGCCTTCAGCTCGGCTACTTCGTGCAGGCTGTCACGCAGCAACGGCACCTGCTCGTCGTGCAGCTCCAGGGCTAGCATCGGGCCTTCTTCGAGCATCCAGTCGAGACCGCGGTCGCTGCGCCGTTCGAGGATGCTGTCGCGGGTGGCTAGGTGCAGACGCGCCAGCCAGCTGCCGATCTCCGCGCAGTGGTGCGCGTTGGGCTGGCTGATGTGCTTGCCTGCCAGGCGCGGCTGCAGGATCGCCGGTTTTTCCGCCAGCTCGCCCAGGGCTTCGCCGTTTTGCATCGGCACCGCGTAGGGCACCGGCAGGCCGGCCTGGTGCAGGCGCGCGAGCAGCTCGATGAAGAACGGCATGTCGGCCCGTGGGCCACGCTCGACCAGGGTCAGCACATATTCGCCCCCTTCCAGGCTGACGAAGAAGTTGCTGTTCTCGGTGCCGGCACTGATGCCCTGGAAGTCCTTCAGCCGCCCCAGCCCATAGGGCGCGAGAAAGGCTTCCAGTTCGTGGCGTTCCAGGGGGGTGAAGACCGACATGGCGTGTGCGTCCGTTTATCAGGGGGCAGGCGGTTGGCCGGTTGCCCGGTGGTTTACCACTTAAAGATTTCCCAGGCGGGAATCAGCATGTCCGGCTGGTCGGAGCGGATGAAGTTGCCTTCGCTGCCGTCGGCACGCACCAGAAAGTAGGGCTTGCCGCCTTTCGGGGTGACCTTGATGGCATAGAGGAAACCGTTCTGCCGGTATTCGGTGATGGTCTTGTCGCCATCCTGGCGGATGGTCACGTCCGGATCGGCGCTCGGCGCATCGTCGGCGGCGATGGCATACAGCGGGCTGATGGCCAGCAGGCTGGTGAGCAACAGGCGGTTGAGTACGCGCATGGTAACCTTGTCCCTTTGTCGTCAATGGTCGGTTCAGTTTACCCCCGACCCTCAGGAAAAGGTTGATCCTGCGCATGTCTAACGCCCCTCTGGTTCTGGTCGACGGTTCTTCTTATCTGTACCGCGCCTTCCATGCCCTGCCGCCGCTGGCCACTTCCAAGGGCCTGCAGACCGGCGCGGTAAAGGGCGTGTTGAACATGCTCAAGAGCTTGCGCAAACAGTATCCGCACAGCCCCTTCGCGGTGGTTTTCGACGCCAAGGGCGGCACCTTCCGCGATGCCATGTTCGCCGAGTACAAGGCCAACCGCCCGCCGATGCCGGACGAGCTGCGCGGCCAGGTCGAGCCGCTGCATGCGGCCGTGCGCGCCCTCGGTTACCCGCTGCTGTGCGTCGAAGGGGTCGAGGCCGACGACGTAATCGGCACCCTGGCCCGGCAGACCGCGGCCCTGGGCCGCGACGTGGTGATCTCCACCGGCGACAAGGACATGGCTCAGCTGGTCTGCCAGCACGTGACCCTGGTCAACACCATGACCGGCAGCGTGTATGACATCGAAGGGGTGAAGACCAAGTTCGGCGTCGGCCCGGAGCTGATCATCGACTACCTGGCGCTGATGGGCGACAAGGTCGACAACATTCCCGGCGTGCCGGGCGTCGGCGAGAAGACCGCGCTGGGCCTGCTGGTCGGCGTCGGTGGCGGCCTCGACGTGCTCTACGCCAACCTCGACAAGGTGCCGGAATTGCCGATTCGCGGGGCCAAAACCCTGCCGGCCAAGCTCGCCGAGCACAAGGACATGGCCTTCCTGTCCTACCAGCTGGCGACCATCAAGCTGGACGTCGAGCTGAATGTCGGCGTCGACGATCTGCATCCGGGCGAGCCGGATCGCGAGGCTCTGACCACTCTCTATACCGAACTGGAGTTCAGGAGCTGGCTGGATGAGCTGCAGCGCGAGCAGGCGCGCAGCAAACCGGCGCCCAAGGCTGCGGCCAAGCCGGTGGTGAGCAGCGGCGGGCTGTTCGATGAGCCTGAACCGGCCGCCACTGAAGTCGAGGAGCAACCACAAGAGCAGGCCGCCGCCAGCGAATCGCGCTACGAAACCGTGCTGGAACAGGCGCAGTTCGATGCCTGGCTGCAGAAGCTGGAGCAGGCCGAGCTGATCGCCTTCGATACCGAAACCACCAGCCTCGACCCGCAGCAGGCCCAGGTGGTCGGCGTGTCCTTCGCCGTCAGCGCTGGCGAGGCGGCCTATGTGCCGCTGGCGCACTCCTACATGGGCGTGCCGGCGCAGCTGGATCGCGACGCGGTACTGCGTGCGCTCAAGCCGCTGCTGGAAGACCCGGCCAAGGCCAAGGTCGGCCAGCACGCCAAGTACGACATGAACGTGCTGGCCAATGCCTCGACGCCGATCCTGGTGCAGGGCGTGGCCTTCGACACCATGCTCGAATCCTATGTGCTGGATTCCACCGCCACCCGCCACGATATGGACAGCCTGGCGCTGAAGTACCTCGACCACAGCACCATCCGTTTCGAGGACATTGCCGGCAAGGGTGCCAAGCAGCTGACGTTTGACCAGATCGCCTTGGAGCAGGCCGGGCCCTACGCAGCTGAAGACGCCGACGTGACCCTGCGCCTGCACCAGACGCTGTGGGCCAAGCTGCAGGAAACGCCAACGCTGGCCAAGGTGCTGCAGGAGATCGAGATGCCGCTGGTGCCGGTGCTGGCACGCATCGAACGCCAGGGCGCGCTGGTCGACGCCAAGCTGCTCGGCCAGCACAGCGTCGAACTGGGCGAGCGCCTGGTCGAGCTGGAGCGCCAGGCCTTCGCCATCGCCGGCGAAGAGTTCAACCTGGGCTCGCCCAAGCAGCTCGGTGCGATCCTCTACGAGAAACTCGGCCTGCCGATCATCAGCAAGACCGCCACCGGCCAGGCCTCCACCGCCGAAGCGGTGCTCGCCGAACTGGCCGAGCAGGACTACGAGCTGCCCAAGGTGCTGATGCAGTACCGCTCCTTAAGCAAGTTGAAGAGCACCTACACCGATCGCCTGCCGGAGCAGATCAACCCGCGCACCGGGCGCATCCACACCAGTTACCACCAGGCGGTGGCGGCGACGGGACGACTGTCCTCGACTGACCCGAACCTGCAGAACATCCCGATTCGCACCGCCGAAGGCCGGCGCATTCGCCAGGCATTTATCGCACCCAAGGGCTACAAGCTGCTGGCGGCGGACTATTCGCAGATCGAGCTACGCATCATGGCCCACCTGGCCAAGGACGAAAGCCTGCTGGATGCCTTCCGCCATGGCCGCGACGTGCACCGCGCCACGGCCGCCGAAGTGTTCGGCGTGGCCCTCGACGAAGTGAGCAACGACCAGCGGCGCAGCGCCAAGGCGATCAACTTCGGCCTGATCTACGGCATGAGTGCCTTCGGCCTGGCCAAGCAGATCGGCTGCGACCGCAAGCAGGCGCAGGCCTATATCGATGTGTACTTCCACCGCTATCCCGGAGTGCTGGCCTATATGGAGCGCACCCGCGAGCAGGCCTCGCAGCAAGGTTATGTCGAGACCCTGTTCGGCCGCCGCCTGTACCTGCCGGATATCCACGCGAAGAACCCGTCACTGCGCAAAGGCGCCGAGCGCACCGCAATCAACGCGCCGATGCAGGGCACCGCGGCAGACATCATGAAGCGCGCGATGATTGCCGTGGACGCCTGGCTGCCGCAGTCCGGCCTGGATGCCAAGGTGATCCTGCAGGTACACGACGAACTGGTGCTGGAGGTGCGCGAGGATCAGATCGACGCACTCAAGGCCGGTCTGCTGCCGCTGATGAGCGGCGCTGCCGAGCTGGATGTGCCGTTACTGGTCGAGGCGGGAGTGGGCAACAACTGGGATGAGGCGCACTAAGCGCCTGCCCAACCTCTGCCGGCAGGCCCCTGGTGGATAACAGAGCGTTATCCACCCTGCCGTGCCTGAGGCGCCGCGTGGGGTGAAAAACTGCGCAACCGTTTTCATTGCCGAGTGGGCACCCGCTCTACAACAAGGTCCAGGCGCTCTGCGGCATAGAGTCGCAGCTGGCTCGTTTTTAGAAGCGTTTCCGCATTAACGATTATCTACTTATCGCAACGCGGTTTAAAAAAGCCTGAACTATCTGCCTGAAACACCGGTCAGAATTTACGAATGGCACGAAGCCCTTCGATGCTCCTATGTGTGTTTAGTGTTGGCAGATCTCTGAACCCCGCCCTAGCGGTTCAGAATTGAACCCCGGTCTTTTCCCTCCCCATACGAAGCCCGGGGTTTTTTTTGCCTGCGATTTGCCGCGTGCAGGCGCAGCAAGCCGGCTCTTACTCGGCCGACTCCTGATCGTCCTCGGCATCTTCGATCAGCTCCATCCAACCCGCCAGCACCGCCTGCGCCTCTTCGACGCCCTGGCGCTTGGGTGCCGAGAACAGCTGGATGCTGGCGTCTGTGCCCCAGCCCTTGTGGATATCCTGCCGCACCTTGAGCAGGGCGTTCTTGGCGGCGCCGAAGGTCAGCTTGTCGGCCTTGGTCAGCAGAATGTGCAGGCGCATGTGGCTGGCCTTTGACCAGTCGAGCATCATGCGGTCGAACTCGGTCAACGGATGGCGGATATCCATCATCAGGATCAGCCCGACCAAGCTCTCGCGGCTGCTCAGGTAGGCTTCCAGGTGGCGCTGCCAGTGCTGTTTGAGCGGAATTGGCACCTTGGCATAGCCATAACCGGGCAGGTCGACCAGGCGGCGCTCTTCGTCCAGGGTGAAGAAGTTGAGCAGCTGGGTGCGGCCCGGCGTCTTCGAGGTGCGGGCCAGGTTGGCATGGGTCAGGGTGTTCAGCGCACTCGACTTGCCGGCGTTGGAGCGCCCGGCGAAGGCCACTTCATAGCCTTCGTCTGGCGGGCACTGGTCGACCTTGGCCGCACTGATCATGAACGTAGCCTGTTGGCACAGACCGATGATGGGATTCTTGGGTTGCATGGGAGGTTCCGGTTGGGGCGGGCGCCGCGTGAGGCGCGGCATGGTGTCGCTTCCGTTTCAGCGACGCCAGTATATAATGCCGCAGATTTTGTGTGCGCTTTGTCCCGTCCGTTGTTCCGGGAACGAACAAATCAGCTGCGCGATAGAACGCAGATCGTTCCCAACCTGATGAGGTTGGCCCATGAAAAAAGTATTGATCGCAGTAGCGGCACTTTGTGCCCTGTCCGCTAATGTACAGGCTGCACAGGATGCCGAGGCGGTATATGCCAAGGCTTGCGCGGCCTGCCACGATGGACAATTGCCGATAGCGCCCAAGCGTGGCGACAAGGCAGCCTGGGAGCCGCGTCTGGCCAAAGGCATGGACGCGCTGGTAGCCAGCGTGACCAATGGTTTGAATGCCATGCCGCCGCGTGGTTTGTGCATGGACTGCACTGCAGAGGACTACCAGGCCGTCATCAAGGTGATGAGCGAGTAATCCCGCAGAAACTCTTTTACCTCTAGCCGTTATTGGATTAGCTGATGAACAAAGTACTCGTGACTCTGCTGTTGAGCCTGGGCCTCTCCTCCGCAGCATATGCTGCTGGTGGCGCCGCGATCGTTGGCGATGCCGAAGCTGGCAAGACGAAAACCGCCGTGTGTGGCGCGTGCCACGGGGCTGACGGCAACAGCGCCGCCCCGAACTTCCCGAAACTGGCTGGCCAGGGTGAGAAATACCTGTTCAAGCAGCTGCAGGATGTGAAGTCCGGCAAGCGCCAGATCGTCGAAATGACCGGCCTGCTGACCAACCTCAGCGATCAGGATCTGGCCGACATCGCGGCCTACTACGCCAGCCAGAGCATGAGCGTCGGCGCTGCCGATCCGGCGCTGGTTGCCCGTGGTGCCGAACTGTTCCGCGGCGGCAAGCTGGAAGAAGGCATGCCAGCCTGCACCGGTTGCCACTCGCCAAACGGCGCGGGCAATGCGCTTGCCGGTTACCCCAAGCTGGGTGGCCAGCATGGCGCGTACGTGGCCAAGCAGCTGACCGACTTCCGCGAAGGCAACCGCACCAACGATGGCGACACGCTGATCATGCGTGCCATCGCTGCCAAGCTGAGCAACAAGGATATCGCGGCAGTATCCAGCTACATCCAGGGCCTGCACTAAGCTCGGATGAACGCTCGCAAAAAGGGTGGCTACGGCCGCCCTTTTTTATGGGCGTCGCCGCTACAATGCCGGAACCCGCACCCGGGCCGCCGGTCGAACCCAGGCCCGCCCCGAGCGGCATCCATTTGCCAAGGAGTCATGCATGCGTAACCTGATGTTTAGTGCTGCTATCGCCAGCCTCAGCCTGTTCAGTTTTGGTGTTCAGGCCGAATCGGTCGAAGCCGAACCGGTCAAGGCCGGCCAGCACTATGTCGAGTTGCAGAAGCCGGTCCCGGTCTCCCAGCCAGGCAAGATCGAGGTGGTTGAACTGTTCTGGTACGGTTGCCCGCATTGCTACCAACTCGAGCCGACCCTCAATGCCTGGGTCGAGAAGCTGCCATCCGACGTCCATTTCACTCGTGTACCGGCCCTGTTCGGACGTACCTGGGATATCCATGGCCAGCTGTACATCACCCTCGACCTGATGAAGGTCGAGCAGCGTGTGCACAAGGCCGTGTTCGATGCCATCCACAAGCAAGGCAAGGAACTGAAGGATCCGGAAGAAATGGCCGACTTCCTCGTCGAGCAGGGTGTGGATCGCGACTCCTTCCTCAACACCTACAATTCCTTTGCCGTGAAGGGCCAGATGGCCAAGGCCAAGCAACTGGCCAAGGCCTATCAGATCACGGGCGTACCGGTGCTGATCGTCAACGGCAAATACCGTTTCGATGTGCGTTCTGCTGGTGGTGAGAAACAGCTGCTGCAGGTCGCCAATTACCTTATCGACAAAGAGCGTGCCGCTCGCTGAGTAACTCATCATGCTGCGCCGCTGGAGTTCCGGGCGTTCGATCGGTCTGCACCAACCGCAGGTCAACGGTCGTTGCCTGGACTCTGCCGGCCTGCCATGCAGCGGGCTGTTACGCCTGCTCAGTTTCAATATCCAGGTCGGTATCAGTACCGAGCGTTACCGCCACTACCTGACCCGTGGCTGGCAGCATCTGCTGCCGCACCCGGGGCGGGCCGGTAATCTGCAAAAGATCGGTGCCCTGCTTGCTGACTACGACCTGGTCGCCCTGCAGGAAGTGGATGGCGGCAGCCTGCGCTCCGGCTTCGTCAATCAGGTCGAGCACCTCGCCGAACTCGGCGCCTTCCCCTACTGGTACCAGCAGCTCAATCGCAACCTGGGTCGCCTGGCCCAGCACAGCAATGGCATGCTCAGTCGCTGGCAGCCGCAGCAGCTGGAAGACCATCCTCTTCCCGGGCCACCGGGGCGCGGTGCCATCCTGCTGCGTTTTGGTGAGGGCGCCGAAGCCCTGGTGGTGGTCGTGATGCACCTGGCGTTGGGCGCGCGTACCCGCACCCGTCAGTTGGCCTATATCCGCGAGCTGATCGGTGGTTACCGGCACCAGATCCTCATGGGTGACATGAACACCCATGCAGCTGATCTGCTGCAGCACTCGCCGCTGCGGGACCTCGGCCTGCTTGCGCCGCAGATTGAAGCGACCTTCCCGAGCTGGCGGCCACAGCGCTGTATTGATCATATTCTGCTCAGTCCCGGTCTGGCCGTGGAACGGGTGGCGGTGCTCAGCCAGCCGATTTCCGATCACCTGCCGGTTGCCATCGATATTCGCTTGCCGGCCGGGCTGACCGGTGCGCCGCCTACTACGCTGAAGACGCTTACCACTGGATCGCCCCCATGACCGATGATGCCCAGCGCTGGAAAGCCAAATACCTCGATAGCCTGGAACAACAGGAAAAGCTCGAGCGCCGCTGGGACGCCCGCCTCGATTTGCTGCGCCGCGGCCTGGTGCGCAGCTCGCTGGCGGCTGAAGGGTCGGACAAGGCAGTCGACCAGTGCATGCAGGAGCTGCGCGAGATCATCCGCGGCGAACAGATGGATGCCGGCCTGTCCGCCCTGATCCCGCGTCTGGAAAAGGCCGTGCTCGACTCCGAGCAGCGGCGTCAGCAGCGGGTCGAGCAGAACGTCGCCGGGATCACCGATCTGACCCAGCAGTTGCTGACCCTGGATCTGCCCCGTGAGGTGCGCCGGGCACTCAAGCAATTCGCCAAGCGCATCGATGAACGGGCCAGCCAGCCACGCGAGATGCCGGCCGTGCTGGCAGAGCTGAGCAGCCTGCAACAGAAGGTGCTGGCGGTGCTGGGCAGCGATCAGGTCGCCCGGCCGGGCCTGTTGCAACGCCTTTTCGGTGGGCGCGATGAGGCGCCGGAGTCGGAAAAGACGGCACCCGGCAGTGAAGTTGCCGAGGCGCACGACGAAGTCGCTCTGCCGCAGTCCCTGGCGGCGGACGAGGATGATCAGCCCGCTGCTCCCGCTGCTCCCGCTGCTCCCGCTGCATCGGCGCAGCCAGCCAGCCAGCCGGTCGCGGCGGCCACGGCGGTTGTGACCCCTGTAGTTGGCTCGGAGCCGGTCGCACCTGTGCCGGCTGTAACCAGGCCCACCCCCGCTCTAGACAGTCTGCCGCTGGATGCGCGGGTGTTCAGTGGCGATGATGATCCGGCCTATGCCCTGCCCGAAGCGGCCGAACCTGGCTACAGCGCCGTGGCGCCGCATGTCGCGCAGAGCCTGCTCGGCCTGCTCGATGAGCTGGAGCTGCCGCTGCGTCACCAGCCCCAGGGCGAAGAGCTGCGCGCGCGCATGCAGGGTGGCCTGAACTGGTACGAGTTGGTGCCGGTGCTGGATGATCTGGCCGTGCTGGTGCTGGCCGTCACCGACAGTGGACAGCGCGAGTTCGCCGGTTACCTCAAGCAGCTCAACGAGCGCCTGGCAGCCTTTCTCGGCACCCTTAGCGAAGCCCACGAGGGCTACAGCGAGTCGCTCGAAAGCGCGCGCAGCTTCAACCAGGAGTTGCGTGAACAGGTTAGCGGTCTGCAAGCCAGCGTGCAGGAGGCGGCGGATCTGGAAAGCCTCAAGCAGGCCCTGGAGGCGCGCCTCGACGGCTTGCTCAACACGGTTTCCGAGCATCAGCGCCAGCGTGACGGTCATGAGGATGAGGTAGCCGAGCGCCTGCAGGCCCTGGCGCAGAAAGTGGCAGAGATGGAGCAGGAAGCACAGAGTTTCCGCGACCACCTCGAAGAGCAGCGGCAGAAGGCCCTGATCGACCCGCTCACCGGGCTGGCCAACCGCGCCGGCTGGAGTGAGCGCCTGGAACTGGAAGTGGCGCGCTGGCAGCGTTATGGCGGTGAGCTGCTGCTGGCGGTGCTGGACATCGACCACTTCAAGCGGATCAACGATGGCTATGGCCACCTGGCAGGCGACAAGGTGCTGAAGATCATCGCTGGCGAGTTGAACAAGCGCCTGCGCAAGACCGACTTCATTGCCCGCTTCGGTGGCGAGGAGTTTGTCCTGCTGATTCCGGCGACCCCGTTGGAGGGTGGCGCACAGCTGTTACAGACCTTGCTCTCGGCGATCGAGCACTGCCCGTTTCACTTCCGTGGCGAGCGGGTGACCATCACCCTGTCCGCCGGGCTGACCGCATTCGCCGCTGGCGAGAGCAGTGAAGTGGTCTTCGAGCGTGCCGACCAGGCGCTGTATCGGGCCAAACGCAGCGGGCGCAACCGCATCGAGCAGGGCTGACGAGCCCGCTTCTGCTCTAAGAGTCTGTAGGCCGCGCCGGGTGCCTTAGAGGTCCTGCGGGGGCGCTGGTGCGCGCGGCGCACCCTACGCAAAGGGTGCGTTCTAGCCCCAAGTCTGGGCAGCCCTTATTTGCCTCGGTTGGAAAAGATCGTAAACCGCCTCTAAGCCGCGTCCGGCATATAGGGCTTCCACTGCTCGGGGATCTCTTCCAGACGTGGGTAGCCCATGGCGTCCAGCTGCAGATGCGACAGCAGGAACGGGGTATGGCGCAGGTGCTGGGGCACGCTGCGCAGCTCCGGCAGCCAGAGGCTGACATAGGCGGCATCCGGGTCGTACTGACGGGCCTGGCGCAGGGCGTTGAACAGGCGCCCGTGGCGCGGGTCGCTGCCCACGCCGGCCAGGTAGGCCCAGTTACCCCAGTTGCTGGCCGGGTCGTAGTCCAGCAGATGCTCTTCGAACCAGGCCGCGCCGTGGCGCCAGTCCTGCTGCAGGTCATTGACCAGGTAGCTGGCCACCACCTGGCGACCGCGGTTGGACATGAAGCCGGTACTCAGCAGCTCACGCATGTTGGCATCCACCAGTGGCATGCCGGTGCGGCCCTGGCACCACAGGCTGAAGCGCTGGTCGATCTGCCGCGGTGCGCGCGCGGTGGCCTTCAGGCCGCCCGCCTGGAACAGCGCGCTGCCATGGCGCACCAGGGTCCAGCGGAAGAAGTCGCGCCAGAGCATTTCCAGCCACAGGCAATGGGTCGAGTCGTTGCGTCCGAACTGCGATTCGTGGCGCCGCAGCTCGGCCACCACCCGCCGCGCGGACAGGCTGCCGTTGGCCAGCCAGGGCGAGAACTTCGATGAGTACTCGCTGCCGATCAGCCCATTGCGGGTGTCCTTGTACTGACGCACGCCCTGGCGTTGCCACAGGTAGTCGCGCAGACGTGCCTGGGCAGCGGGCTCGCCGCCGGAAAAAGGGAATGCGCTGTTGGCCACGCTGAGCGGTTCACCCAGGCCCAGCTGCGACAGGCTGGGCAGTGGCGCGAACCTCGGCTCGGCGTTTTCCGGCAGGGCTGGCAGGCGGGCCGGTGCCGGGCGCGGCTGGAACACCGGCAAGCGCTGTTCGACCAGCTCGCGGAACTGGCTGTAGACCTGCGGCAGCTCTTCCAGGCTGCAGGGCAGCTCCTCACTGCGCAGCAGATGGTTGCCTGGCAGTACGCGCAGCGGCACACAGCCGAGCGCCTGGCGCACCGCGTCGAGCTGGCTGCGTTCCTCGGGGGCGATTTCGTCCAGGGTCAGCACTTCCTGCAGGCTGAATTGCTCGACCAGTTGCGGAATCAGCTGCTCGGCGCGGCCATGCAGAACCAGCAAGCCGGAGCCGCGCTGACGCAGCTCGGCGTTGAGGGCGGTGAGACTCTCCAGGAGGAAGCGTGCACGGTGCACGCCCATCCGCCGGCAGCCGAATGGGCCCGGCTGGAGCAGCGCCGGGTCGAGGATGAACAGCGGCAGCACGCGCTCGGCATCCATGGCGGCTTGAAGCGCCGGGTGGTCATCGAGGCGCAGATCCTGTTTGAACCAGAGCAACTGGCGGTGCATGACGGTTATCCTCGGGGAGGCATGCCATTGACGATACGCTGCTGTAGACCGGGCATTGCGCCGTTTATCCCCGCCGCCGATCCCCATGTCCGATCATGGGGGGCATTTGTGACGTATTTGGCATTTTTACCCTGACAACGCCCTGGCCTGTCCCGTTTGCGCTGGTGGCGGACGCTTCGACGACAGACGCCCAGACGGCTGGCTTCTAGGGTCTGTTGCCGTTTCGTTCGCGAGCCGCGTTGCTGCGCAAAATCGCGCCAGGCTAAGCGCGGGACGCAGGCAATGGCATTCCCTTGCTAAGTCCCGCAACGACGCATGGCGCGATTTTGCGCGCAACCCGAAGGGACGGGCCTGTTTTTGCACGGGACGTTGTTACTCGACGGCTCATTTGGACGACCAAACCTCGCGTCTCGTGCCCAGCCCCGCGCAAAAACGGGCTCCGTCGCGGCCGTGAACGAAACGGCAACAGACCCTAAACTGTGCGCATCTGCTTCTGGAGTTCGTCATGGATATCTTCGGCATTGCCGTGCTGGTGTTTCTGGTTACCGATCCTTTCGGCAACATCGCCATCTTCCTGGCTGCGCTGAAAAACGTCGCGCCGGAGCGGCGCATGCGCGTGGCGCTGCGTGAACTGCTGCTGGCCCTGGTGTTGCTGATGGTGTTTCTCACCTTCGGTGACAAGATCCTCAGCGGCCTTGGCCTGTCGCGCGAGGCCACGGCGATTGCCGGCGGCATCATCCTGTTCGTGATTGCCATGCGGCTGATCTTCCCCCGGCCCGAAGGTGTGCTCGGTGATCTGCCGGATGGCGAGCCGCTGCTGGTGCCGCTGGCCACGCCCGCGGTAGCCGGCCCGTCGGCCCTGGCGGTGCTGATGACCCTGCGCAATACCCACGAAGGCGCGTTGTGGGAGCTGTACCTGGCGGTCGGCCTGGCCTGGTTCGCCACGGCCATGATTCTTCTGCAGGCCTCCTGGTTGCAGCGTT
This sequence comes from Pseudomonas campi, assembly GCF_013200955.2. NCBI lineage: Bacteria > Pseudomonadati > Pseudomonadota > Gammaproteobacteria > Pseudomonadales > Pseudomonadaceae > Aquipseudomonas > Aquipseudomonas campi. Next base: position 4,334,223 of record NZ_CP053697.2, on the reverse strand, counting down.
TTCTCGGTGCCCGCGGTCTCACCGCAGTAGAGCGTCTGACCGGCATGCTGCTGATCATGCTCAGCGTCGACATGCTGCTGGACAACCTGCAAAGCGTGTTACACATCACTCCCTGACCCGGCATGCATGCGCGTTGCGCCGGGTTAAACTGCCGACCCGACTGCCATGCCTGCCGTGAATTCGATGCGATTTGCCCTGCTTGCCCTCACCGCCCTGCTACTGGCCGCCTGCACGGGCGGCCAAGTCATCGACGACAGCTTCAGCTCGCGCAGCCAGAGCAGCCGCGTGCAATACATCGTGGTGCACTACACCTCCACCGATCTGGCCCATTCCCTGGCTCTGCTGACCCAGGGCGAAGTCAGCAGTCACTACCTGATCGGCGACAGCCCGGCCACCGTCTACCGCCTGGTCGACGAAAGCCGGCGCGCCTGGCACGCCGGGGATAGTGCGTGGCAAGGGCGTACCTGGCTGAACGCCAGCACCATTGGTATCGAGCTGGTCAATCAGGGCTACGAACAGGGGCCGCACGCTGCCGCCTGGCAGCCCTATAGCGAAGCGCAGATCGAAGCCCTGATCACCCTGCTCAAGGATCTGGTCAAGCGGCATGAACTGCCCATCGACAGCATCATCGGCCACAGCGATATCGCGCCGCAGCGCAAGGTCGATCCGGGTCCGCTGTTCCCCTGGCAGCGTCTGGCCGAGGCGGGCCTGATCCGCTGGCCGGATTCCGCCGCCGTGGCGCGTGAGCAGGCGCGCTTCGCCGTGGCGTTACCGGATGTGCGCTGGTTCCAGCAGCAGTTGCAGCAGTTGGGTTACTCGACGCCGCAGAGCGGTGAGCTGGACAAGGCCACGCGCAATGTCCTGGCGGCCCTGCAGATGAAATACCGCCCGGCGCGCTACGACGGCGAGCCCGATGCGCAGAGCGCGGCGATCCTCCAGGTGCTCAACCAAAAGCCCTGAGCAGCTGCCCGCTAGTCTGGGGTTGAGGGTGCCTGGCAGCCGATCAGTCGTGAGTCGGCCAGGGCGGCAGTGCGGTGCACGGTGGCGGCGCGATAATCGGGGTCGGCCAACATCGACAGAAAGGCCTCGGGGGATGGGTAACGCACCAGCAGCACTTCATCCCAGGCTTCCTCCGCCGGGGCAATCAGCGCCGCACGCGCCTGTGCCAGCAGCTCCACCTGACCGCCGACACCCCTGACCTTGGCCAGTGCCGTACGACTGTAGCGGGCATAGGCCTCACGCCCGCTGCAGGGTGGGTAGGCAGAAGCCTCCGGGTACACCGCCACGGCGTGATAGCGCAGTAGGTTGAGCATCATGATGGGCTCGCCACTGGGCATCTGTGCGGCGAAGGCGGCCAGTTGTTCGCGGCTGGGATTGAGGCTGGGCATGGCGCGTGACTTCCCTCAACAAACACTGGCCGGACATGAGTGTCCGGCCAGCAGGGACGAGCATCAGCGGCAGCCAGGCTGCCGCCCTATGCGTGGCTCAAGGGCGGAAGGCACGGGCATCGGCGGCCCAGACATCCAGGGCTGGTTTGAGCGCTTTCAGGGTCAGTTGGGTGCTGCTGTTTTCCAGGTCCTGGCCATGGCCCTTGCGTACCACGCGAACCATTGGCTTGCTGGTGCGCGCATCGATTGCCTCCATCTCGACATACACCTCGGTGGTGCGGTCGCGGGTGCCGGCGGCGGTGCTGGCGGCCGCGACCACCAGGGCAATCGGGATCACTTCGTAGACCTTCAGTCCTTCGGTGGATACGTCCACGGCCGTGATCGCCGTGCGTAGCACCAGGCTGTCCATGTCGGGCTGGCTGACCACCGTCATGCTGCCCTGCAATTCACGGCGCATGGCCTGGTACAGGTAGTCGGAAATTTCATCGAGGACCGCCTGGCTGACCTGGTCGCTCGGTTTCGGGGTGGGATAGAACACCGGCTTCTCGATATACACCGAGCGATAGTGGCCCGCCTTGTAGTCTGGCGAGACCCAGCGCATCACGGGGGCGCCACTGGCCGAAGTGGCCGGCTGCAGTTGCGAGTAGTCGCCGAGGAAACCCGAATACTGGTCGGGCTGGGTGGTCTGGCTGGCGCAGCCGGCCAGCAGCAAGCCTGCAGTGAGGCCAAGGGACAGCATGAGGGGGGATTTCATCCATGTACTCCTGAGGTTGGGAAACGCATTAACTCTAGACGCTATATGCAGTGTGGCCGAGCTTGCTTGCAGTTTTATGTGCAATGCCGCTGATGGCGCGCCGCGCAGGTGACCGCTGTCCGTGGCTGCCGCTATCATCGCCGCCATCGATCGGGGGGTAAGCAATGCTCAATGGCCTGTGGCTGGGATTCTTCGTGGTGGCGACGCTCGCCGCGCTGGCGCGCTGGATCGGCGGCGACGTGGCGGTGTGGGCGGCCATGGTCGAGAGCCTGTTCGCCATGGCCAAGGTCTCGGTCGAGCTGATGGTGGTGCTGTTCGGCACCCTGACCCTGTGGCTGGGCTTTCTGCGCATCGCCGAGAAGGCCGGCCTGGTCGACCTCCTCGGCCGCGCCCTCGGTCCGCTGTTCGCGCGACTGATGCCGGATGTACCACGCGGCCATCCCGCGCTCGGCTTCATCACCCTCAACTTCGCCGCCAACGGCCTGGGCCTGGACAACGCCGCCACGCCGATCGGCCTCAAGGCGATGAAGGCCCTGCAGGAACTCAATCCCAGCACCACGGTGGCGAGCAACGCGCAGATCCTCTTTCTGGTGCTCAACGCCTCGTCGCTGACCCTGCTGCCGGTGTCGATCTTCATGTACCGCGTGCAGCAGGGCGCCGAGGACCCGACCCTGGTATTCCTGCCGATTCTCCTGGCCACCAGCGCCTCGACCCTGGCTGGCCTGCTGGCGGTGGCGCTGATGCAGCGCCTGCGCCTGTGGGACCCGGTAGTGCTGGCCTACCTGATTCCAGGAGCCTTGTTGTTGGGCGGCTTTATGGCCCTGCTCGGCGGGCTGTCCGCCACGGCCCTGGCGGCGCTGTCGTCGCTGCTCGGCAATCTGGTGCTGTTCGGCCTGATCCTGCTGTTCCTGTTGGTGGGCTGGCTGCGCAAGGTGCCGGTCTACGAAACCTTCGTCGAAGGGGCGAAGGAAGGCTTCGATGTGGCCAAGAGCCTGCTGCCCTACCTGGTCGCCATGCTCTGCGCGATCGGCGTGCTGCGTGCCTCCGGCGCCCTCGATTTCGGCCTCGACAGCATCCGCAGCCTGATCGAGTGGCTGGGTTGGGACACCCGCTTCGTTGATGCCCTGCCCACCGCCCTGGTCAAGCCGTTCTCCGGCAGCGCGGCGCGCGCCATGCTCATCGAGACCATGCAGACCCACGGTGTCGACAGCTTCCCGGCCTTGGTGGCGGCGACCATCCAGGGCAGTACCGAGACCACTTTTTATGTGCTGGCCGTGTACTTCGGCGCGGTCGGCATCCAGCGTGCCCGCCATGCGGTGGGCTGCGCGCTGGTCGCCGATTTGGCCGGGGTGCTGGCGGCCATTGCTGTGTGCTACTGGTTCTTCGCCTAAAAAGATGTATTCGCTCAGCCTAAACATTCGACCAATACTGACGCTAACCCTTGGGCATCCCTTATTTCACCTAGGAGTAGGTCATGATCCTACGTTCGGTCAGCGTCGGTCTGCGCAACTTGATTGGTTTCGGTGCGCTCACCCTGATCCTGCTGGTCACCGGTGGCGTCGCGCTCAGCCAGATGTCCAGCCTGCGCAGCGATTTGCTGGAGGTGAAGGATGTGTGGATGCTCGGCCTCGACCTGATGGGCAAGATCAAGTCCGAGCGCCAGCTGCTGCGCCTGGCCGAGTACGAGTTGGTCACCCATCCGCAGAACGACCAGCGCCTCAGTGCCGAGGCCCAGGCTATTCGCGAGCGGGTGGCGGGCTACGATAAGAACTATGAGGACACCATCATCGATGACGAAGATCGTCGTCTGTTCGGTGATTATCACGACAAGAGCCTGGCCTATGAAGCTGCCCTCGCCAAGGTGGTTGCCAGTGTGCGCGGTGGCCAGCTGGATCCGGCAGCGGCCGAGGAATCGGAGGCCCGCTTCGGCGAACTGACCACGGCCCTGGACAAGCTGATCGAGCTGAACAATCGTGGCGCGGCGGCTGCCGGCGCGCGCGCGGAAAAGAATTCCGACAACGCCACCTGGGTTTTCAGCCTGATTCTCGCGGCCAGCGTGCTGTTCACCATGCTGGCCGCCTGGCTGCTCAGCCGCAGCATCACCCAGCCGTTGGCGCAGCTGGCCGAGGCGGCGCAGCGTATCGCCGGCGGCGACCTCACTCAGTCGGTAAGTGCCGAGGGTGCCGACGAGGTGACCCAGGTGCAGCGTTCGCTCGGTGGCATGCAGAACACCCTGCGCGAGACCCTGCAGAGTATCCAGAACTCGGCCACCCAGTTGGCCTCGGCGGCCGAAGAGCTGCACGCGGTCACCGAAGACTCGTCCAGGGGCATCACCCGGCAGAACGACGAAATCGAGATGGCCGCCACGGCGGTCACCGAGATGTCCGCGGCGGTCGACGAGGTGGCGCGCAACGCCAACCACACCTCCGACTCCTCGCGCGAGGCGGAAGAAACTGCCGAGGCCGGGCGGCAGAAGGTCAGCACCACGCGCAGCACCATCGAGCAGCTCAGCCAGCGCCTGCAGCTCACCTCCAGCACCATCGCCCGCCTGGCCGAAGAGGCCATCGCCATCGGCCGCGTGCTGGAAGTGATCCGCACCATCGCCGAGCAAACCAACCTGCTGGCGCTGAATGCCGCCATCGAGGCGGCGCGGGCCGGCGATCAAGGCCGTGGTTTTGCCGTGGTGGCCGACGAAGTAAGGGCCCTGGCCCAGCGCACGCAGACCTCGACCCAGGAGATCGAGCGGATGATCAGCGCGATCCAGAGTGCCAGCCGCGAGTCGGTGGATGCCATGGGCCAGAGCAGCGAGTACGCCAGCCGCAGCAGCGACATGGCCAGCGAGGCGGACAGCGCCCTGGAAGTGATTGCCCAGCGCGTCAGTCAGATCAACGAGATGAACCTGGTGATCGCCAGTGCGGCGGAGGAACAGGCCCAGGTGGCCCGCGAGGTGGACCGCAACCTGGTGGCGATCCGCGACATCGCCGCGCAGAACGCCACCGGCGCGCACCAGACCTCGGTGGCCAGCGACGAGCTGGCGCGCCTGGCCAGCGACCTCAGCGGCATGGTGCAACGCTTCCGCCTGTAGCAGCGGCCCGCGAGCCCGCAATGGGCGTTCGCGGACATGGAGCTGGACACACCTCTGGCTCTTGCGAGCTGCCTTCCCGGATTGCATCCGGGCTACGGAAAAGCCAGTCACTGTAGCCCGGATGCAATCCGGGGCGCGTTCCCTACTTCAGCCCCAGACGCGTGGCCAGCCGGTGCAGGTTGGCGCGGTCCAGGCCCAGCTCGCGTGATGTGGATGCCTACTTTCTCGGGCCCAAGCCGTTTATGGCCCAGCTCAAGCGCGACCTGCGCGTGCCGGCGCAGCAGAGCCGCTACAAGTTCTTCGGCCCGGCCGCCGCGCTGGACGCCTGAGGGTCGCTCCCGGCCGCCTGCAGCCCGTGGCGGCCGGGCACTGCTGGCAATTTACGACTATGGTTTATCTAGGTATGAGCCTGTTGTGATTGCGGGTGACCGACCATGAAAAATTGGACTATTCGGACAAGGTTGTTCGTCCTCATCGTCCTGATGATGGCGGGCAGCCTGGCTATAGGTGTCAGCGGCCTGCATGGCCTGCGCGGCGTCCTGGCCGACCTCAACAGCGTTTACCTGGACCGCGTGGTGCCGCTACGCGACCTCAAGGTGATCGCCGACCTCTACGCGGTGAATATCGTCGATGCCAGCCACAAGGCGCGCAATGGTGGGATCACGCCTGCCGAGGCGCTGCGCCAGGTGGAGGAGGCCGAAGGCAAGATCGGCACGATCTGGCAGGCCTACAAACAGACCCAACTGATCGCCGAGGAAGAGCAGCTGATCGCCCAGATCGAGCCGCTGATGCAGGCCGCGCGTGATCCGCTGCAACGACTCAAGACGATCCTGCGCGACAGCGATGCCGAGGCCCTGGCGAGTTATACCGCCAAGGAGCTGTACCCGCGCATCGACCCGCTCTCCGAGCAGTTTTCCAAGCTGATCGAAGTGCAGCTGCACGAGTCCGAGCGTAAGTACAACGACGGCCTGGCTCTCTACGAAAGCAACTTCACCCTGATCAGCGTGCTGCTGCTGGTGATCCTGCTCGGCGGTGGCCTGCAGGCCTGGATGATGAGCCGTGGCATCAACCTGCGCCTCACCGAGCTGCGCGAAGTAGTGGCGCGCAATGCCGGCGGCGACCTGACCTTGCCGGTGAAGGTCAGCGGGCATGACGAGATCAGCGATGTGCAAGAGTCCTTCAAGCTCATGCAGGAGACCCTGCGCGAGACCCTGCAAGGCATCCAGGGCGCGGCGGTGCAGCTGGCCTCGGCCGCCGAGCAGTTGCATGCGGTGACCGAGGAATCGTCCCGCGGCATCACCCGGCAGAACGATGAAATCGAGATGGCCGCCACCGCGGTGACCGAGATGTCGGCGGCGGTCGACGAGGTGGCGCGCAACGCCAACCACACCTCCGATTCCTCGCGCGATGCTGAGCAGACCGCGTTGAGCGGACGCCAGCAGGTCAGCACCACGCGCAGCACCATCGAGCAGCTCAGCCAGCGCCTGCAGCACACCTCCAGCACCATCGCCACCCTGGCCGAAGAAGCCATCGCCATCGGTCGGGTGCTGGAAGTGATCCGCACCATCGCCGAACAGACCAACCTGCTCGCGCTGAATGCCGCCATCGAGGCGGCGCGGGCCGGTGATCAGGGCCGCGGTTTTGCCGTGGTCGCCGACGAAGTAAGGGCCCTGGCCCAGCGCACGCAGACCTCGACCCAGGAAATCGAGCGGATGATCAGCGCGATCCAGAGCGCCAGCCGCGAGTCGGTGGATGCCATGGGCCAGAGCAGCGAATACGCCAGCCGCAGCAGCGAGATGGCCAGCGAGGCGGACAGCGCCCTGGAGGTGATTTCCGCGCGCATCAGCCAGATCAACGAGATGAACCTGGTGATCGCCAGTGCCGCCGAGGAGCAGGCCCAGGTGGCCCGTGAGGTGGATCGCAACCTGGTGGCGATCCGCGATATCGCCTCGCAGAACGCCACCGGCGCCCACGAAACCTCGGTGGCCAGCGATCAGCTGGCACGCCTGGCCAGTGATCTGAACGGCATGGTGCAGCGCTTCCGTCTGTAGCCGCTGCCTGGGCGGTAATAAGTGCTTTGCTCCCCTCTCCCGTTCACGGGAGAGGGGCCGGGGGAGAGGGTTGAGCAGGCTACTTGTAGTGGTCAAGTGCGCCCCTCTCCCTAACCCTCTCCCACAAGTGGGAGAGGGGACTGTCCGTGTTGCCTGAAGGTCCTTACCCCGTGCATGGCCACTGCATTTTTCTTAAGTGAACGGCATTACTGCCTGGGCGGGGCTTGGCCTGGGCGCGGATAACTGCGCTCCCACAGTGCGTAGCCCATAGCCCAGTTCAAGCCCTGGGCCTACTCGACCACCTTGAAGCGCAGCACGCCGATCTGCTGGCCGGTCTCGGTCACCACGTGCACCTGCCAGTTGCCGACCACCGTTTCGGGGAAGTTGCGCTTGTGCGTCCACGCCCGGTAGCCGCCCTTGCGCCCGCCGTTGATATCCAGGGCGATGCGGTCGACCTCCACGCCGGCATGGCGCCAGACATGGTAGATGCGTTCGTTCAGCCCGCGCGGCGCGCTGATCGCGGTGTAGGCATACAGGCCCTCGCTGCGCAGCTGCTGCACGCTGACCTGCTGCAGGCTGCGGCCGGGAGTGCGCTGGTGCAGCTCGGCACTCACCGCCACGTCGGTCAGCCACAGGGTGGCCGGCGGAATCCACGGCCGCGCCCACCAACCGCCGACGCCCAGCGCCGCCAGCAGGCCGAACATCGCCAGCCAGCGCCGCCAGTCGTGCAGCAGCAGCGCGCTGGCCAGGCTCGGTACGGCCAGCAGCAGGGCAATACCGAGGGCCAGGCGGTAGCTCTCGGCGGTGGTCTGCTGCAGCAGCAGCGGCAGCGCGGTGAGCAGCACGGCGAACAGGGTCAGGGTGTGGTAGCTCAGGTACAGCCAGCGCCGCGCGGCCAGCCACTTGTAGTACAGCGGATCGATGATGGCGAGCAGGGCGGCGGCGCCGAGCAGGCTGGTGAACACCAGCTGGCCGCTGTTCCAGGCGGTGGTAATGAAGAAGAACGGCAGGACAAAGAACAGGCTTTCCTGGTGGATCAGTTGGGTCAGATAGCGCAGCAGCGTGGGCGGAATTTCCAGCCCCAGCCAGCGCGCCGCGCTGCGCGTGAGCAGGCCTTCGAGCAGCAGCCAGGCCCAGCTCAGCAGCATCAGCACGGCGATCACCCGGCCCACGCCCTCCTGGCGATCGACCAGGATGAAGCTGGCCACCCCGGAGCAGAAGCCGAAGGCGGCAATCAGGCCGGGATAGCGCTGCAGCAGGGCGAGCAGGCGCAGGAAGTGGGGTTTCCAGTGTGGCATGGGCGTCGGCGGCGAGGTGTTGCGGGGCGCGCATCATCGCATGCCGGTTCGGACTCGTCAGTGCGTTTGAGCGCTTAGCGCCTGCCTCTTGGGAGACGACTGCATCCATGCAGTCGTCTCCCGTGAACAGGAGAGGGAGCAAAGCGCTCCGTGGCGGCCCTGCACGCCGTTGTGGTGTGCAACAAATCCACCCGAACGTACGCTCAGTGCTGGGTCGGCGGCCCGGGTTCGACCTCGGCGGGCTCGGCCAGCGGCGCGGCGGCGGCTGTCTCCTGCGGTGGCATCTGCGCGCTGGGCTGGCTGCCTTCCAGCGCTTCGACCAGGGCATAGGCGCTGCTGCAGAACAGCGAGTTGAGGCGCTTCATGTCGGCGATCAGCTCCAGGTGCAACGAGCTGGTCTCGATGCTCTGCACCACCTGCTGGCTGAGGCGGCCGACGTGGGCGTGGGCCAGCTTGCGTTCCTCCTGGCGGAAACGGCGTTTCTCCGCAATCAGGCGCTGGGCGTTGGCGTGGTTGCCATTGAGGAACACGTTGAGGCCCAGGCGCAGGTTGTCCTGCAGCAGGCCGAGCAGGCCGGTCAGTTCCTCCAGGCCGCTGGCGGAGAAGCTGTAGTGGCGCGAGCGCTTGTGGTTGTCGAGCTTGCCGGCCATCTGCTCGATCAGGTCGCCGGCGTGCTCCAGGTTCACCGCCAGCTCGATGATTTCCGCCCAGCGCCGGCTGTCGTGGCCGGCCAGGTCTTCGCGCGGCATCTGCGCCAGGTACAGCTTGACCGCGCTGTACAGCGCGTCGACATCGTCATCCAGGCGCCGCAGCTGGCGTCCGGCTTCCGAGGAGCCCTCGCGCAGCACCTCCTGCAGGTGGCCGAGCATCTGCTCGATCAGGTCGCCGATGCGCAGGGTCTCGCGCACCGCGTTGGCCAGCGCCAGGCTTGGCGTGTCGAGAGCGCTGCGGTCGAGGTGGCGCGGCTCGGCCACGCCTTCCGCACTCTTGCGCTCCGGCAGCAGCAGGGTGCACAGGCGCGCCATCAGGTTCACCGTGGGCAGCATCAGCAGGCAGCGCAGGCTGTTGTAGAGCAGGTGGAAGCCGATCACCAGGCTCGCCGCCGACAGCTCAAGGCCATCCATCCAGTTCACCAGCGGGGTCACCAGCGGCAGCACCAGCAGCAGGCCGAGCAGCTTGTACAGCAGGCTGCCGATCGCCACGCGGCGCCCGGCCGCCGACTGCATGCTGCTGTTGAGCAGGGCCAGCACGCCGCTGCCGATATTGGCGCCGATCACCAGGCCGATGGCCACCGGCAGGCTGATCATGCCGCTGCTGGCCAGGGTCGCGGTGAGCAGCACGGCGGCCAGGCTGGAATAGGTGAGCAGGGCGAACAGCGCGCCGACCAGGGCATCCAGCAGCAGGTCACCGGTCAGTGAGGCGAACAGCGCTTCCAGGCTGTTGGATTCGGCAATCGGCCTGGCGGCCTCGACGATCAGGTCGAGGGCGAGCAGCAGCAGGCCGAGGCCGATGGCCACCCGCCCGACCTGGCCGGCACGGCGCTGCTTGCGCGAGAGAAACAGCACCACCCCGGCGAAGATCAGCAGCGGCGACAGCCAGGACAGGTCGAGGGTCAGCACCCGCGCCATCAGCGCGGTGCCGACATCCGCGCCGAGCATGATCGCCAGCGCCGGGGCCAGTCCCATCAGGCCCTGGGCGACGAAGGAGGTGACCAGCATGGCGGTGGCGTTGCTGCTCTGCACCAGCGCGGTGACGCCGATGCCGGCGGCAAACGCCTGCGGCCGCTTGGCCACGCTGTGGCTGAGGATGCGCCGCAACTGCGAGCCATACACCCGCAGGATGCCGGTACGCACGATATGGGTGCCCCACACCAGCAGGGCGATGGCAGACAGCAAATTGAGCAAGGTCAGCATGGCGCAGCCTCCAGTGGGGCTCGCTCGATGGGCGGGGGTGGCTTGTCGTCGGGCTTGCGCCGTGCGCCGCCTCCCTTGATCTAGCTGTAGTTGCTGTTGTCCATCGGCGCCAGTGCGCGCGCCCTCAACGCGGCGATTGGCGCCCCCAGAACTGCTCCACCAGCAACTGCAGACGCTCGGCCAGGCCGGCCACATGCTCTGCGCTGCTGCGGCTCTGGTCGCTGGCCACCACGGTGCTTTCGTTGGCCTGGCGGATGCCGTAGAGGTTGCGCTGGATATCGTCGCCCACTGCACTCTGCTGCTCCACGGCGGCGGCGATCTGGATGCTCATGTCGCTGATCTGGCCGACCCGCTGGGTGATCCCGTCGAGCGCCTGGCTGGCTTGCAGCGCCTGCTCGACGCTGGCGCCGGCCTGCTGCTGGCTGCGCTGCATGGCCGCCACCGCCTGGGCGGTGCCCTGCTGCAGGGTGGCGATGATGGCGTTGATCTCGGCGGTGGACTGCTGGGTGCGCGAAGCCAGGCCGCGCACTTCATCGGCGACCACGGCGAAGCCACGCCCGGCCTCACCGGCGCGGGCCGCCTCGATGGCGGCGTTGAGCGCCAGCAGGTTGGTCTGCTCGGCAATGCCCTGGATCACTTCCAGCACCTGGTTGATCTTCTGCCCGTGCAGTTCCAGCTGGTGGATCACCAGGCTGCTCTGCTGCACCTCGCCGGCCAGGCTGGCGATCAGCTGGCGGGTCTGCTCGACCAGTTGCAGGCCGTTGCTGGTCTCCATGTCCGCCGCGCTGGCGGCGCTGGCACTGAGCTGGGCATGCCGCGCCACTTCCTGCACGCTGGCCGCCATCTGGCCGATGGCGCTGGCCACCTGAGCGGTCTCGCCCTGTTGCCGCAGGCTGGCCTGGCTGCTGCTGTCCACCGCCGCGGCCAGTTCGCTGGCTTCCTGGCTGAGCTGGCGCGCCGAGTCGGCGATGCGCCCGACCACCGCGCCGGACTCGGCCTGCAGGCTGCGCAGGGCAAAGGCCAGCTGGCCGAACTCGTCGTTGCGCGCGGTGTACACCCATTGGCTCAGCGGGTTGTCGGCGATGCGCCGGGCCTGTTCGGTCAGTGCCCGCAGCGGGCGCAGGCCCAGGTGCAGCAGGCTGCCCAGCAGGGCCGACAAGCCCAGGCCAGCGGCCACGGCCGGCAGCAGTGGCAGGGCTCCGCTCACGCCGAGCGCTGCCGCCATTGCCAGCAGCGGAGCGGCTGTCAGCAGGCTCAGGCGCGCGGCCAGGGCCAGCCGCGGTGGACGCAACTGGCGTGGCGTACGTCCGCTGCGCAACTCGGCGTAGAGCTGTTCGGCGCGGGCCACCAGCTCCGGCTCGGCGCGGGTGCGCACCGACTGGTATTCCACCACCTGGCCATTGCGCAGCACCGGCGTGGCATAGGCGCTGACCCAGTAATGGTCGCCGTTCTTGCAGCGATTCTTCACCAGGCCCATCCACGGCCGGCCGCTTTTCAGGGTCTGCCAGAGATGGGCGAAGGCCGCCGGCGGCATGTCCGGGTGACGCACAATGTTGTGGTTGCGGCCGAGCAGTTCCGCCTCGTTGAAGCCGCTGATGGCGATGAAGTCCGGGTTGACGTAGCTGACCGCGCCCTTGAGGTCGGTGGTGGAGAGGATGTTGGCGTGGGCGGGTACGTCCACCGCACGCTGGCTGACCGGCAGGTTGATCTTCATGGGCTGAGCTCCTTGCTATGCGCCGACTGGCTGGCGTGATTCACGGGGGGGATGGTCTGGTCGAACAGGCGCTCCAGTTCGTTGGCCGCGCAGGGCCGGCTGAACCAGTAGCCCTGGGCCAGGCGACAGCTTTCCTGGCGCAGGAAGTCGAGGTGCGCGGCCTGTTCCACGCCCTCGGCGACCACCTCCAGACCGAGGCTATGGCCGAGGCCGATGATCGCCCTGCTGATCGCGCCCAGCTCGGCATCCTGCGGGGCGCCGTCGATGAAGCTCCTGTCCACCTTGAGGATGTGCAGGGGGAAGCGCTTGAGGTAGCCGAGCGAGGAATAGCCGGTGCCGAAATCGTCGAGGGCCAGGCGCACGCCGAGGCTGGCCAGTTCGCGCAGGGTGATCAGGGTGGCGGTGCAGTCCTGCATCAGCTGGCTCTCGGTGATCTCGAGAATCAGGCTGGCCGGCGGCAGGCCGCTGCCTTGGAGGATCTCGGTGAGCCGGGCAACAAAGTCGTCCTGCTGCAACTGGCGACTGGACAGGTTCACCGAGCAGCGCAGCTGCGCCTGCCCGGCCAGTTGCCAGGCGCGCACCTGGCGACAGGCCTGCTCGAGCACCCAGTCACCGACGCGGAGAATCTCGCCGGACTCTTCCAGCGAGGCGATGAACTCCTGCGGCGGCACCAGCGCGCCGTCCTGACGCCAGCGCAGCAGGGCCTCGACGCCGACCAGCTGCGGCCGGTCCTGGTCGATGCGGTAGATCGGCTGGTAGTGCAGGACGAATTCGTCGCGCTCCAGGGCCTGGCCGAGGGCGCTTTCCAGCTCCAGCTGATGCCGCGCGCTGGTCTGCAGCTCGGCGCTGTAGCGGGCGAACTGCGCCTTGCCGGCCTGCTTGGCGCGGTACAGGGCGAGGTCGGCGGCCTGCAGGGCATCCTGCGAGGCATCGCTGGCCTGCAGCGCGGCAATGCCGATGCTGGCGCTGACCACCAGGGTCTGCTCGGCCAGGTGCAGCGGCAGGTGCAGGCTGTCGAGCATGCGCTGGGCGACCTGCTCGGCGTCGCTGGCGCAGGCCAGGTCGCAGAGCAGCACGACGAACTCGTCGCCACCGAAACGGCACAGGTGGTCGCCGGGGCGCAGGCACTGGCTGAGGCGCCGGCCGACCTCGACCAGCACCTGGTCGCCACAGGCATGGCCGAGGCTGTCGTTGATCAGCTTGAAGCGGTCGAGGTCGATGAACAGCAGGGCCGCCTGGCGCGCACCGACCTTGCCCAGTTGCTGCAGCGCCTGCGCCAGCAGCTCGTCGAGACGCAGGCGGTTGCCCAGGCCGGTCAGCGGGTCGTGGCGGGCGGCGTGGCGCAGCTGCTGCTCGACCGCCTTGCGCGCGCTGATATCGCTCTGCGAGCCGGCGATACGGCGTTGCCCATCGGCATCGCTTTGCGCCACGCCGCGCACCAGCACCCACAGGTAGTCGCCGCCGTTGCGGCGCATGCGGTACTCGTGGTGCACCAGGGCGCTGGCACCGCTGAGGTGCGCGTCGATGGCCTGGCGCAGGCCGGGCAGGTCGTCCGGGTGAACCCGCGAAAACCAGCTGGCGCTGCCTTCGCCGAGGCTGTCGCGACTGAGGTCGAGCATGCCCGCCCAGCGTTCGGAGACGTACAGCCGGTCGTGCTCCAGGTGCCAGTCCCAGATGCCGTCATTGGCCCCGCGCAGGGCGCGGGCGAAACGCGCCTCGCTGTCTTCCAGGGCCTTGCGCTGGGCGGCGCTGTAGGTGTCGATGGCCAGGGTCATGTCGAAGAACACCGCCTTCAGCAGGCTGGCGTACAAGGTGCGCTGGGCGTCATCGGGGAACAGCTCGGTGAGCATCGAGTCGAGGTACAGGCGGTAGCCACCCAGGTACCACTTCAACTCCACCCCGGCGACCTGGTGAATCAGGCCGATGCGCAGGCGGCTGGCCAGGTAGTCGCCGTCATAGGGGCCACGCCACAGGCGCTGGTAGTAGTCCAGCTGGCTGTGCTTGAGGCGGCCCAGGGTGGCTTCGTTGCTGAGCAGGCTGGCCGGACCGGGGAACTCGCCCAGGTGCTGGTAGAGCCGCTCGACGAAGGCCTGTTGCGCCGGTGCCATGGTCTCGGCCGCGGCGCTCAGGCGTGCCGCATCGGCGGCCTGCCAGTCGAGCAGGCGGCAGCGCTCATCGGCCTCGGCCTGATCCAGACCGATGCGCCGCATCAGTTCCTGGAGTGCTGCAATCGGGCCCATATGTCCTCCCTGTTGTTTTATTGCGGGCATAAAAAAAGCGCCGGACGCCGCGTTCTCGGGGAACGCGGTGTCGCGGCGCTTCGTCTTGCAGGCCCATGTGTCCTGCCCGGCAAAGCCGGTCTCCGCGGGTGGCGGAACCTACTGCGGTCTGTTCTACCTTATTGCGTGGGTGCTGACAATTCGCCTAACAGCTGTTGCAGACGCTGGCGCAGATCCGCCAGCTCGCGCGACTTGAAGGCATGCCGGGAGCGTTCGAGCACCTCGATGGCATCGGCCAGGCCGGCATGCAGGGCGGCGTGGGCCGGCAGCGGCTGGTCCTGCAGCCAACCGCACAGCGGCGCCTGGCTGCAGTCTTGCGCGCGTGCCAGCACGGCGCAGTCCAGCCCGTCGCTGTGCAGCAGACGCCGCACGCGGCAGGCCATCTGGGGGTCGCCATGGGTGATCAGGATGCTGGGGGTCGTTCGCGGCATGACTGCGGGACGCGCGCTGGTTTTCGTGGTGCCACTTTAGGTGGCCTCTGGCCAGCTGACTTTGACCTGAGTCAAGGCCAGGGTTGCCGCCGATCGCTTGCCGTTCTCGCAGGGTAGGCGCCGTTGCCACGCTTTCATCGTGCTCGCTCCGGCGCCTTGCTGGTAACCTGACGCTCTTTGCAAACTGCCTGGCCGCCCCATGCTCAACCTCTTCCACGCCCCCGACCTGGAAACCCTCGGCGCCCTGGCCACGAGCCTGCTCGCTCAGCCGCAACGCGACCCCTTCGCTCCGGCGCGGGTGGTGGTGCCGAGCCAGGGCATCGGCCGCTGGCTGACCCTGCAGCTGGCGCGCGAACAGGGCATCGCCATGCAGCTGGAAGTGCAGTTGCCCTCGGCCTTCGTCTGGGAGCTGTCGCGGTTGGTGCTCGGCCAGTTGCCGGAGCAGTCCGCCTTCACCCCGCTGACCCTGAGCTGGCGCCTCTATGACTGGCTATGCGAGCCGGCCAACCTTGAGCGCGCCGAACGCCTGCAACGCTATCTGGAGGGTGGCGACGAACGCCGGCGGTTGTCCCTGGCCAGCCGCATCGCCGACGTGTTCGACCAGTACCTGCTCTATCGCGACGACTGGCTGGCCGCCTGGGAACGTGGCGAACTGTGCGACCTCGGCGCCGACGAAGCCTGGCAGGCCCTGCTCTGGCGCGAACTCACCGCCGACGGCCACCCGCACCGGGCGCGTCTGCTCGATGACTTGCTGCAGCGCCTGTACGACCCCGCACCGCTTGCCGGGCTGCCCGAGCGCCTGCTGGTGTTCGGCATCAGTGCGCTGGCCCCCCATCACCTGCGCGTGCTTGAGGGGTTGGCGCGGCATACCGAGGTGGTGATCTTTGCGCTCAACCCGTGCCGCGAGGCCTGGGGCGAGATTCGCGATATCCGTGAGCTGGCCAAGCAGCCCCACAGCGCAGCGGTTGCTCAAGCGATGAGCCCGGACGAGTGGTATCTGGATGTTGGCCACCCGCTGCTGGCCAGCCTCGGCAAGCAGGGCCGCGACTTTTTCGACAGCCTGTTCAGCCTGGCCTCGGCCGAAGGCGGGCAGGAAACCGGTTTGTACAGCGAAGACGCCGACCTGGTCGACGACAGCCTGCTGCACGCCCTGCAGCACGATATCCTGCGGCTCAGAACGCGTAGTGCGGACGAGCGCATCGAGCTGCGCGAAGACGACCGTTCGCTGGAGCTGCATATCGCTCACTCGCCGCTGCGCGAAGTGGAAATCCTGCATGACCAGCTGCTCGCCCGCCTCAAAGCCGAGCCCAGCCTGACGCCGGATCAGGTGGTGGTGCTGACCCCGGATATCGAGCGCTACGCCCCTTACATCGAAGCCGTGTTCGCCCCGCGCGAAGGCGCGCCACGTATCCCCTTCAGCCTGGCCGACCGCAGCCTGCGTGCCGAGCTGCCGCTGCTGGAAGCCTTTGTCGACCTGCTCGCTTTGCCCGAGAGCCGCTTCGCCGCCGAGGAAATCCTCGCCTGGCTGGAGCAGCCGGCCATCGCCCGCCGCGCCGGCATCGAGCAGGAAGACCTGCCGCTGCTGCGCGACTGGCTGCGTGACGCCGGCGTGCGCTGGGGCCGCGACGCCGGCCACCATGCCGCCCTCGGCCTGCCGGCGGACAACGCCTTCACCTGGGCCCAGGGCCTCGACCGCCTGCTGCTGGGCTTCGCCGCGCCACCGCAACTGGCTGGCGACGGCATTCCCCTGCTTGGCGACAGCCTGCCGCTGGACGCCCTGGAAGGTGCGCGTGGTCAGCTGCTCGGCCGCCTGTGCGCCTTCGTCGGCAAACTCGCCGGCCTGGCCGAGAGCCTGCAGCGGCCGCGCCCGCTGGCCGACTGGGCGCTGGATCTGCAGGCGCTGATCGACAGCCTGTTCGACGAGCGCGAAGCCGGCGATACCTTGCTCCTGCTCAGCCAGGCCTGCGCCGCCCTCGCCCGCCAGGCTGCGGATGCCGGCATCGTGCGGCCGCTGGAGCTGGCCCTGGTACGCCAGCAGCTCGGCACGGCGCTGGAAGCCGGCGGTGGTGCCTCGGGCTTTCTCACCGGCGCGGTGACCTTCTGCACCATGGTGCCGATGCGCAGCCTGCCGTTCCGCCTGGTCTGCCTGCTCGGCCTGGACGACGGCGCCCTGCCGCGGCGTACTCCGGCGGCCGGCTTCGACCTGATCAGCCACAAGCCGCGGCGTGGCGACCGCGCGCGGCGCCTGGACGACCGCTACCTGCTGCTGGAAACCCTGCTCTCGGCACGCGACGGCCTGTACCTCAGCTACGTCGGCCGCGACCCGCGCGACAACGCGGTGCTGCCGCCTTCGGTGCTGGTCAGCGAACTGCTCGAAGCCGTCGACATCACGGCTGTTTGTAGGAGCGAGCTCTGCTCGCGAACCCAGGCCGAGCAAGCGCTTCGCGAGCAGAGCTCGCTCCCACCAGAGCAGAAAGCCAGCGCCGCGATCACCGTCGCCCACCCGCTGCAGCCCTTTGCCCCCGGAAACTTCCAGCAGACCGGCCAGCAACTGGGCTTCGCCAGTTCCTGGTTCCGCGCCGCCCAGCGCCTGGCCGAGGCACCGCTGCTGACCCCGCCGCCGTTCATCAGCCAGCTGCCAGAGCCGGGCGAGGACTGGCTAACCATCGAGCCGGCGCAGTTGCTGCTGTGCTTCCGTAACCCGGCGCGTTTCCTCCTCGAACAGCGCCTCGGCCTGCGCCTGGCCGACGCCGAGGAAGCCATCGCCGCCGACGAGCCTTTCGCCCTCGAAGGCCCGGCCCGCCGCGGCCTGCGCCACCTGGCCCTGCAGGCGGTGGAGCGCGACTGGAGTGAGCAACAGGAACGGCGCATCGCCCGCGCCGCCGGCTGGCTGCCCACCGGCGAGCTGGGCCACGCTCTGTGGGGCAAGCTGCGCGGCCCGGTACGCGCCTTCGCCCCGCGGCTGTTCGAGGCGCGCCCCGAGGAAGCGCCGCAACCGCTGCTGGTGGATATCACCCTGGCCGGCGTGCGCCTGCATGGCTGGCTGGACGGCGTGACCAGTGCCGGCCTGTTCGACTGGCGACTGAATGCGCCGAGCGCCTGGGACCTGCCCGGCTTCTGGCTGCGTCACCTGCTGCTGAATGTCGCCGCCAGCGACGGCATCGCCCGCGACAGCCTACTGGTTAGCCCGGCCGGCGACTGGCAGCTCGGCGCCCTGGCCAGTCCGCGCGAGCTGCTGGAGCCCTGGCTGGCCGCCTACCGCGAGGCGCTCAGCGCGCCGCTGCCGTTCCTGCCGCGCAGCAGTTACGAATTCGCCAAGGCGCTGGTCACCCCCAGCGCGCGCAGCAAGAAAGAACCCATCGAGGTGGCACGCGCCAATGCGCAGAGCGCCTGGCTCGGCGCCGACTTCAACCCGATCCCCGGCGAGGCTTTCGACCCCTGGAACGCCCTGGCCTTCCGCGAGCGCGATCCGCTCGGCGAGCGCTTCGAGCAACTGGCCGAACAACTGCTCGGCCCGGCGCTGTTGGCCCTGGCCGCGGATGACGAGGAGTGACGGGGCATGCACCTGGATGCCTGGGCGGACCTGTAACGAAACGGGCCACGCGCTATGCAGATGGCTGGTAATTTGTATAGAAAATAGCGCTTATCTATACATATAGTGCTTAACCCTTATAGCAACCGTCTGTTTGTTTTACAGATGATGAACATCAGGATGGCTGACATGCAGGCGCTACAGCTCCTCGCCCCCGAACGATTCGAGACCCGCGCCATCCTGAAGAGGCTCAACACCACCAGCCGTATGCTGGCCGAGCTCAAGGGCGTGGCGTCGTCTATCCCGCACCAGGGCATCCTGATCAATACCCTGGGTATGCAGGAGGCCAAGGACAGCTCCGCCATCGAGAACATCGTCACCACCCATGACGACCTGTTTCGTGACGATGCTTTCCCCGAGTCCGGTGACAATCTGGCGGCCAAGGAGGTACTGCGTTATCGGCAGGCGCTGCGCATCGGTTTTGCCGGCGTCAGCAAAACCGGCCTGCTGACCACCAACCAGATCATCGAGATTCAGGCCGAGCTGGAGCGCAACAATGCCGGCCTGCGTTGCCTGCCAGGCACCACGCTGAAGGATGGCCATGGCCGGGTCGTTTATACCCCGCCGCAGTCGGCTACCGAGGTGGTCGAACTGATGCGCGATCTGGAGCAATTCATCAACGACGATGAGCGTTTCGATGCCGATCCGCTGGTGAAGATGGCGCTGATCCATCATCAGTTCGAGAGCATCCACCCGTTCTACGATGGCAATGGCCGCGCCGGGCGCATCGTCAATGTGCTCTACCTGCTCAAGTGCGGCCTGCTGGATATCCCGGTGCTCTACCTGAGCCGTTACATCGTGCGGCACAAGGCGGAGTACTACCGCCTGCTGCAGGCGGTGCGCGAGCAGGACTGCTGGGAGGACTGGGTGCTGTTCATGCTCACCGCGATCGAGGACACGGCACGCCAGGCGATAGAAACCATCCAGGCCATCAAACAGGTGCTGATGGACTACAAGCACCGTATCCGCGACCAGCACAAGTTCTACAGCCAGGATCTGATCAACAACCTGTTCACCCACCCCTACACCAAGATCGATTTCGTCATGCGTGACCTCAAGGTCTCCCGCCTGACCGCGACCAAGTACCTGGATGCCCTGGCTGCCAGCGGCTTTGTCGAGAAGCGCAAAGTGGGGCGCTGCAACTACTACATCAACCTCGGCCTCAATGCGATTCTGACCGGGGAGAACCTGCGTGATGATTGATGCCAAGCCCTGCTGCGCGACTTCACCGCAAGGGTTGGACGCATGAGCCTCGACCTGCAGACCTCCTCCTTCAGCGGCCGCTCGCTGATCGAGGCCAGCGCCGGTACCGGCAAGACCTGGACCCTGACCGCGCTGTACGCGCGCCTGCTGCTGGAGCAGCAGCTCAGTGTCAGCCAGATCCTGGTGGTTACCTACACCACCGCCGCCACCGCCGAGCTGCGCGAGCGCATCCGCGCGCGCCTGGCCGAGCTGCTAGCGCTCTATGAAGGCACGCCAAGTAATGATCCATTCCTCAGCGAGCTGCATAGCCGTCATCCCGGCGCAGAGGCACGCCGCCGTCTGCTGCTGGCCGTGCACGGTTTCGATGAGGCGGCCATCTTCACCATCCACGGCTTCTGCCAGCGCGCCCTGCAGGACGCCGCGTTCGAGGCCGGTGGCGACTTCGACAGCGAGCTGACTCAGGATGACCGCGAGGTGCTCGACGCCCTGCTCGCCGATGCCTGGCGCCATGTGCTGGCGGCGGCCGACCCGGCCTGGGCGCGCTTCCTGGCCAAGCAGAAAGTCACCCCGGCCACGTTGCGCCAGGCTTTGCGCAGCCACCTGGGGAAACCCTACCTGCGTATCGAGCCGCGCGAGCCGTTGAGCGGCGACGAGCTGAATGCCGCCAGCAGTGCCTGGGAGCGCGCCGAACAGCTGTGGCGCGAGCAGGGCGCGGCTTTCGTCGCCTTGCTGCGCGAGCATGGCGGGCTGAGCCAGAGCACCCACAAGCTGGGCAAGTTGCCAGTCTGGACGGCCGAGCTGGACGCCTATCTCGCCGACCCGGCGGCGCTGTTCGAGCAGCCCGATGGCCTGGTCAAGTTCGGCGCGGCGGCGCTGCACAAGGCCACCAAGAAAGGCTTCGACGCGCCGCAGGGTGCCCTTGCCGAGGCCTTCGACCTGCTGGCCGAGGCGCTCGGTGTCGCCGTACCGGCCGGTCGTCAGCGGTTAATCGCCCTGCAGGTCGAGCTGCTCGATAAGCTCAACGCCGAACTGCCGGCGCGCAAGGCGGCGCAGCGCTTGCTGGCCTTCGACGACCTGCTTAACCGCCTCAACGAAGCGCTGCACGGCCCGGCCGGCGGCGACCTGGCCATGACCCTGCGCACGCAATACCCGCTGGCGCTGATCGACGAATTCCAGGACACCGATCCGGTGCAGTACCAGATCTTCGATCGCATCTACCGCGAGGGCGGCGACCTGTGTTTTGTCGGCGACCCCAAGCAAGCAATCTATGCCTTCCGTGGCGCCGATCTGGCCACCTACCTCACCGCCCGCGATGCCGCCGCGCGGCGTTACGACCTGCCGTTCAACTTCCGTTCCACGCCGCAGCTGATCGACGCGCTGAACTGCCTGTTCGACCGTCCGCAGCCGTTCGCCGAACAGGGTCTGGATTACCCACGGGTCAGCGCCGGGAAAAAGTCGCGGGCTGATCTGGTGCTGCCGGACGAAGCCAACGGTGCGCCGCTGGCCCTGGTCTGGCTGGGCGACGATGGCCTGAACAAGGGCCGCGCCGGCGAGATCGCCGCCATCGACACCGCCCAGCGCATCGCCGGCTTGCTGGCCGCCAGTGGCGAGGGCAGAGCCTATTTCGATGACAAGGGCGTGCGCAGCCCGCTGCGCGGTGGCGATATCGCCGTGCTGGTGGCTAGCCATCGCGAGGCGGCCAGCATCGCCGAGGAGCTGGCCGCCCGTGGCGTGCCCAGCGTGCGCCGCGGCCGCGACAGTGTGTGGCACAGCGAAGAAGCCGCCGAGTTGGCCGCGGTGCTGGCCGCTTATGCCGAGCCGGGCCGCGAGGGCGTGTTGCGTTATGCCCTGGCCAGCCGCCTGCTCGGCCGCGATGCCGCGCAGCTGGCGCGTTGCCAGGACGACGAACGCGCCTGGGACAAGGAGCGCGCCGACGCCGAGCAGTACCACCAGCTGTGGCAGCAGCACGGCTTTATGCGCGTGTTCCGCGCCTGGCTGGATCAGGAACAGGTGGCCGAGCGCCTGCTGGCCGGTATCGACGGCGAGCGCCGGCTGACCAACCTGCTGCACCTGGCCGAGCTGCTGCAGACCGAGAGCCTGCAGCGCCCCGGCCTGGAAGCCTTGCTCGCCTGGTTCCACGGCCAGCGCGGCAGCGAGGGCGCCGGCGAGGATGCCCTGCTGCGCCTGGAAAGCGATGCCGAGCGGGTGCAGATCGTCACCATCCACACCTCCAAGGGCCTGGAATACCCGCTGGTGTTCTGCCCCTTCCTGTGGGACGGCCGCCTGCTCGGCCAGCACACCGACAGCGCCCGTTGCCATGACGAACACGGCCAGCCGCTGCTCGACCTCGGCAGCGCCCGCCTCGACGAGCGCCTGCAGACGGCGCGGCGCGAACAGTTTGCCGAGAAGCTGCGCCTGACCTACGTGGCCCTGACCCGCGCCGAGCACCGGCTGTGGCTGCACTGGGGCCCGGTCGCCGTGCCCAAGCCGAAGAAGGATGGCGGCCTGCCCGACGAAGGCCTGCACAGCAGCGCCCTGGCCTGGCTGCTGCACGGCCGCGAGTTGGGCGGCGCCGACGCCCTGGCTGAGCTGGCCGGCCACCTCAACGACAAGTCCGCCGGCGCCTTGGCTAGCGAGCTGGATCAGCTGGCCGAGGGCAGCACAGGGATGATCGCCCGCGTACCGCTGCTTAACCGCGAGGCCAATGCCGCCGGCGAGCAGCGCGCCGCGCCGCCGGCCCGCTTGCAGCAGTTCCAGCGCAGCCTGCACAGCGCCTGGCGCATCGGCAGCTTCTCCGGCCTGGCCGCCGGCATGCATATGGAAGCGCCGGATCGCGACGGCCTAGTGATGCCGGATGCCAGCGAGCCGGGCAGCGGCTTCTTCGCCTTCCCCCGCGGCGCCCGCGCCGGTACCTGCCTGCACGCCATCCTCGAAGACTGGGCGCGCGGCAAGGCGCCCCTGGCCGACCTGGTCGAACCGGCGCTGAGCGCCCACGGCATCAGCGCCGAGCTGTGGACGGCCATCGCCAGTGCTCATCTGCAGCAGGTGCTGGACAGCGACCTGGACGGCAGCGGCCTGACGCTCTCCAGCTTGCAGGCAGCGCGGCGTCTGCCCGAGCTGGGCTTTACCTTCCCGGTGGCCGACCTGGACGTGCAGCGCCTGCGCGCGATCCTCGTCGACCCGGCCATGGGCCTGGCCGAGCCGCTACGCCAGGCCGCCGAACGCCTGGAGTTCGACAGCCTCAAGGGCTTTCTCAAGGGATTTATCGACCTGACCTTCGAGCATGACGGGCGCTGGTACATCCTCGACTACAAGTCCAACTGGCTCGGCCCGGACGCCAGCCACTACGGCGGCGAGCGCCTGCTGCAGGCCCTGGCTGGCGAGCACTATTACCTGCAGTACCTGATCTATCTGGTGGCGCTGCGGCGCTTCCTGCGTCAGCGCCTGGCCGACTTCGACAACGCGCAGCTCGGCGGCGCCTACTACCTGTTCCTGCGCGGCATGCCCCAGGCCGGGGTGTATTTCGCCCGGCCCAGTGATGAATTGCTGGATGCGCTGGACCAACTGTTTGCGGAGGGCCAGTGATGCGGCGCGTGCGTAGCCCGGATGCAATCCGGGGAATTCCGCTCCCGGATTGCATCCGGGCTACGGCTGGTCTGGAGTGGTTGCGATGAGTCTGTTGGATCTGCCCCTTGGCCCGCTGGAGCGAGCGCTGGTCGATAGCCTGCGCCGTCTCGACCCGACGGCAACGGACAGCGTGCTGGCCGCCGCCGCCCTGTGCTGTGAGGCGCTGGGCAAGGGCGATGTGTGCCTGCCGCTGGCGCGCCTGGCCGGACAGCGGCCCTGGCCGGAATTCGCCTTCGTCCTGCCAGCGCTGGGCGAATGGCGCACGCAGCTGGAAGCCTCTGCGCTGGGCGGCGCACCCGGCGCCTTCGCCCCACTGATCCTCGATGGTTCGCGCCTCTATCTGGCCCGCTACCAGGCCTATGAAAGCCAGCTGGCCAATCAGTTGCTGGCCCGTACCAGCGATCTGCCAGAGGTCGACGAAAGCGTGCTGACGGAGAGCCTGGCGCGTCTGTTCGCTTTCAACCAGCAGCAACCCGACTGGCAGCGCCTGGCCGCCGCGCAGGCGGTGCGTCGGCGCCTGGCGGTGATCTCCGGCGGGCCCGGCACCGGCAAGACCACCACCGTGGTGCGCCTGCTCGCTGCCCTGCTTGAGCAGCCGGGCGGCGCCCAGCTGGCCATCGGCCTGGCCGCGCCCACCGGCAAGGCGGCGGCGCGCATGGCCGAGGCGATCCGCAACGCCAAGGCGGCGCTGCCGGTCAGCGAGGCGATCAAGGCGGCCCTGCCGGAGGAGGCACGCACCCTGCACCGCCTGCTCGGCAGCCGTGGCGATACGCCCAAGGTGCGCCACGATGCGGCGAGGCCGCTGGCGCTGGACGTGCTGGTGGTCGACGAGGCTTCGATGGTCGACCTGGCGCTGATGGCCAAGCTGGTCGATGCCCTGCCGCCGCACGCGCGGCTGATCCTGCTCGGCGACAAGGACCAGCTCGCCGCCGTGGAAGCCGGCGCGGTGTTCGCCGAGCTGTGCGAGGGCCGTGGCTTCGACGCCCAGGCGGTGGCCGAGCTGCAGCGCATCACCGGGCAAACCGTGCCGGTCGAGCCGCCGCGCTCCAGGCTGGGCGACGCCGTGGTGCTGTTGAGCCACAGCCACCGTTTCGCCGGCGACAGCGGCATCGGCGAGCTGGCGCGACGGATCAACGGCGGCGATGCCGCCGGCACGCTGACCCTGCTTAAGGAACAGCGCGCCGACCTGCATTGGCAGGGTGCGCCGACCCCGGCCGAGCTGCTGGATCGCCTGGACCAGGGTTATCGCCCCTACTTGCAGGCCGCCCGCGCGGGCGATCCGGCCCAGGCCTTCGCCGCCTTCAATGCCTTCCGCGCCCTCACCGCCCAGCGTGAAGGGCCGTGGGGCGTCAGCGGCCTCAACGAGGCGCTGGAGGCGCGGATCAAACGGCGTTACAGCCTGGCCGAGCGCGAGCGCTGGTACCCCGGCCGGGCGGTGATGGTGCGGCAGAACGACTATGCGCTGGGCCTGTTCAACGGCGATATCGGCCTGTGCCTGCACGGCGAGCACGGCCTGCGCGTCTATTTTGAAGGCGAGGACGGCTACCGCGCTTTCGCCCCGGCGCGCCTGCCCAGCCACGACAGCGCCTTCGCCATGACCGTGCACAAGAGTCAGGGCTCGGAGTTCAGCGAAGTGCTGCTGGCCCTGCCCGAACTGCCCAGCCCGCTGCTGACCCGCGCGCTGTTCTACACCGGCATCACCCGCGCCAAGCACAAGGTGGAAATCTGGGGCCTGCCGGCGCGCCTGAGCGAGGCGGTGAACACCAAGGCCGAACGCGCGGCGGGCTTGGCCGAGCGCTTGGGGATGCAAGAGGTGCGGCCTGGTGTACCACCGGCGCAGGGACAGTTGGACTTGTTTGGCTAAGCTGATAGCACCTTGAATACGGGGCGGGTAATCCCGCTCAGCTCGGCCTTGGTTTGCCAGGTTAAGGAATGCGCATGCGTGGAGTTGTGCTGTGTTTGCTGCTTGCTTGTCTGTGCCGCCCGGCACTGGCATCCGCCGAAACCATGCGTTTAGTAACCGGTGACGATTATGCGCCGTTCACCGGCCAGCAGTTGTCCGGGGGTGGGCTGCTGACGCAGGTGGTGCAGGCCGCGCTGGCTCAGGTCGAGGTTAAAACCGAGCTGGAGTGGCACCCCTGGAACCGCGGTATGCAAATGACCCTGAAGGCTGAATACGACGCCACCTTTCCCTATGTCTACACGGTTGAGCGTGGACAGGACTATCTGTACAGCGAACCTATCACGGTGATCGAACAGCATCTGTTCAGTCGCGCAGGAGAAGTCTACGAAGTCAGTAACCTGGCCGCGTTGACCGGTAAACGTCTGTGTTACCCCCTGGGTTGGCAGTTGCCGCCGGCGATTGACCAGATGATCGAACAGGGCTTGCTGACGCGTCACTCCCCGATAGGGCTGCCCCAGTGTGCCCGTCTGCTGTTGCTCAACCGCGATGATGTCTTTGTTGCCGATAGCATGATCGGTGCAGGCGCGCTCAGTCAGGCAGGTGCTGCGCCTAGCCAGTTCCACCGCTCAAAGAGCACCTTCCCGGCAACCAGCCTGCACCTTCTGGTGTCTCGTCAGCACCCTCGAGCCGAGCAGCTTATCGCCGTGTTCAACCGTGGCTTGGCGTCGCTGCGCACGAGCAACCAGTACGAACAATTGGTTATCAACTACCTGAATGCGCAAACCGGGCCGTGACGGTAGTTGGCCCGCTCTCGGCTTATCTGGGGCAACAGCCGCTATACCGGCATAGATCCAGTTATCTCGATAGGACGTGACTTGTCGCCAAGTGTCGGCAGGTCACTTGGCTAAACTCGCCTGCCCCGGTTGCATCTGCCCGCCCGCTCGCGAAGAATGCGCCAAGCCCTGCCGGCCGTGGCGCCGGTGCACGATGGATTGCACGCAGATCGCAAGGAGTTGTTCATGTTCAGCCGCCTCGCCAATGTCTTCAAAGGCATTTTCTCCCTGTTCATCAAGGACATGGAGCGCAAGAACCCGGAAGCCCTGTTGGAACTGGAGCAGGAGAACCTGCGCAAGCAGATCGCCAACTTCAACCAGGGCCTGGCCGCCCACGCCGGCCTGGCCGAGCGTCTGATGAGCCAGGTGCGCAAGCAGGAAACCGAGGAGCGTGAGCTGCATGCGCGCACCACCGCGCACCTGCGTGCTGGTAACAAATCCGCCGCCGCACAGAACGCCCTGCGCCTGCAGAGCCTGGCCCGCGAGCTGGAAGAGAATCGTCGCCAACTGGCCCAGGCCGAAGAGACCTACCAGAACCTGACCAAGGCCCGCGAAGTCGCGGTGAATGCCGCGCGCAGCAAGATCGAGGCGCTCAAGGGCGCAATCAACGACATGCGCATGAAGACCGCCATGGCCGAGATGAACGAGATGGCCGCCGGCATGGTCAGCACCATCGGCGGCTCGGGCGACACCCTCAGCCGCCTGCACGAGATGGTCGAGGAAGAGCGCACCAAGGCCGCCGGCCGCGCGCGCATGGCCCGCGATTCGATGGACATGAGCGAAGTGAATATCAAGGAAGCCGAGATGGACGCCCTCGCCGATCAGGCCCTGGCCGAGTTCGCGGCCAAGGAAGGCATTGCCCTGCCTGGCGCAGAAGCCAGCGTGGCCCCCGAGGCCAATCGCAGCATGGGTAGCAATCCGCAGTCGGAAAGCCAGTAGGCCATGAGTGGGGCACAGGAAGTACCCAACTGGCTCGACGAACTGCGCCTGGCCTATGAAAGTGGCGCCCATGGCCAGTTCGTGCTGTACGGTAACGTCGCCGACCGCTTCCCGCTGGACGGCCGCCTGGTCAGCCTGACCCGTTACCTGGACGCCAAGCTGCTCGCCGCCTTCGATATCGTCTTCCTCTACGACCCGGGCAATGGCCTGAGCCTGCTGCGCGGCGGTGAGCGTTTTGCCGAATGGCCGGCCGCGGCGCAGATCCAGCCCTGGCCGCATGACCCGCGCGAGGCGGTCGAGCTGATCAGCCGCTACCTGCGCTACCGCGCCAACCTGCGGGCCCTCGGCCGCGGCGACAGCGAGCATGTGGCGGTGATTCTGCGTGGCGCCGAGCTGCTGCTGCCGGCCAGCCTGCAGGGCGATTTCGCCACCGCCAGCCTGGCCAGCCTGGTGCGTGACTGGGCCGCCGAGCCGCCGTTCTGCGACATGGCCTTCGCCAGCCTGCTGCTGGCCGACAACCTCAACGACCTGCACCCGCTGGTGGCCAATAACCCGCGCATCGACCGGGTGCAAGTGCCGCTGCCGGACGCCGCCAGCCTGCAGCAGTGCCTGGCGCAGCTGCAGGTCGAGCACCCCCAGGCGTTCGCCGCCGAGGATGCCGGTGCCGTGCAGGCCCTGGCCGGGGTCAGCCTCAGCGCCCTGGCCAGCCTGGTCAAACGCCGCGCCCACCAGGGCCAGGTGCTCGGCGCGCAGGACTGGGCCGAAGCGAAGAAGGAACTGGTCGAGGCCGATAGCGCCGGCCTGGTCGAATTCATCGAGTCTGAGCGTACCCTCGATGACTATCACGCCCAGGACGCCCTGAAGACCTGGCTGCGCCAGGACATGGCGCTGTGGCAGGCCAGTGATCTGCGCGCCTTGCCCAAGGGCTACATCTTTTGCGGCCCGGTGGGTACCGGCAAGACCTACCTGGTCGAGTGCCTGGCCGGCGAGGCCGGGGTGCCGGTGGTCAAACTGAAGAACTTCCGCGATCGCTGGGTCGGTTCCAGTGAAGGCAACCTGGAGAAGATCTTCCGCCTGATCCGCGGCCTCGGCCGCTGCATCGTATTCATCGACGAAGCTGACCAGACCCTCGGCAAGCGCGATGGTGGCAGCGGCGACAGCGGCCTGTCCGGGCGCATCTACTCGATGATCGCCCAGGAGATGGGCGACGCCGACAACCGCGGCAAGGTGATCTGGATTCTCGCCTCCTCGCGCCCGGACTTGATCGAAGTCGACCTCAAGCGCCCTGGCCGGGTCGACGTGAAGATCCCACTGCTGCCGAGCACCACGGTCGAGGAAAGCGCGGCGCTGCTCAAGGCCCTGCTCAAGCGCTTCGACCTCAAGCTGGAACAGGCCGAACTGGTCAAGCTCGACCTGCCGCTGCTGCTCACTCCCGGCGCCGCCGAGGCGCTGGCGGTGAAGATCTACCGCCAGGTGCGCACCAGCAAGCTGTCGGCCCTGGCCGCGCTCAAGCAGTGCCTGCAGGGTTACCAGCCGCCGGTCTCGGAGCAGGTGCTGCGCCAGCAGATGATTCTCGCCATCCGCGAGGCCACCGACGTCGCCTTCGTCCCCGAAACGCTGCGTCACCTGGCCCAGGAGAGCGTCAGTCCATGAGTGTCGGGCGTTATCTGTGGTCCGCCTTCAATGCCCGTCCGCTGGGCATGCCGCTGCCGCCGAACTGGCTGGCGCTGGCTGCCGTGGGCCTGCTCGGCGCGTTCATCAGCCCCGGTTTCTGGGTGCTGGGTGCCGGGCTGGAGCTGGCCTACCTGGGCCTGCTGGCCAGCAGCAAGCGCTTTCGCAATGCGGTGGATGCCGGCGAAGTACGGGTCGATCCGGCCGAGCAGCGCTACGAAAACACCCTGGCCCAGCTCGGTGACAGCCAGCGCCAGCGCCAGCAGCGCATCGAAGGCCGCGCCCGCGAGGTGCTGCAGCTGCTCTCCCGTTCGCCGCTGATGGCTTCGCACGCCGACAGCCTGGAGCAGTTGGTGTGGCTCAACCTGCGCCTGCTGGTGGCCGGGCAGGCGCTCAGCGTGGTGGTCGACACCGCTGCCCAGGACAGCGCCGAACTGCAGCGTCAGGAAGAGCAGATCGACCAGCGCCTGGCCGCCAGCGACCTGGGTGACGAGCTGCGGCGCAGCCTGGAACAGCAGAAGCAGGTGATCGACGCGCGCCAGGCCGCCCATGCCGAAGGGCTGCGGCGCAAGGAGCATGTGGACGCCGAGCTGGCACGCATCGACCAGCAGATCGCCCTGATCCGCGAGCAGACCCTGCTGGCCACCGACGAGGAGCAGATCGGCACAGCGCTCAACGCCCTGACCTCCTCGTTCAACGAGGCCAGCCGCTGGCTCAATGACCAGCGCGACCTGCTCGGCGTGCTCGAACTCAACGAACAACAGAGCCTGCCAAGCTACGTGCTGCAGGAGGGCGGCAAGCCGCTCACCAGGGAAGCCGTCAAACACTGACTGGGCGGGTAGCCCGGATGCAATCCGGGGGATTACGTGTGGGGTTTCCTGGATTGCATCCAGGCTACGGCTGACGCCACCGCGAAGATTTGCACACAGAATGGCGGGCCCTCGGCTCGCAACCGACAGGGAGACACGTCATGTATTTATCCTCGTTCCTGCAGCGCCAACGCGGCAATGCCGCCGGCAAGCTGCTGACCATCGTGCTGGTGCTTGGCCTGCTCGGCCTCGGCGGCTGGCTGGTCAGCAAGGACATGCTCAAGCAGGGCGGCGACAGCCCGCTGAGCAGCCTGCCGAG
The DNA here is from genome assembly GCF_013200955.2 of Pseudomonas campi. NCBI lineage: Bacteria > Pseudomonadati > Pseudomonadota > Gammaproteobacteria > Pseudomonadales > Pseudomonadaceae > Aquipseudomonas > Aquipseudomonas campi. The sequence goes on along the minus strand of NZ_CP053697.2, from coordinate 4,304,414 downwards.
CAGTCTCGGTGGCGGCGTGGCGGTGCCCGAGCCGGCCGAGCCGGTCATCGGTACGCCGGTGCTGCAGTCGGCCGCGCCCTACGAGATGAAGAACAACATCATCGACATCGACATGAGCGAGTACGCCGGTTACGGCGGCTTGATCGTCGCCAACGGCGGCCTGGCGCCCAACCCGGAGTCGATCTTCGCCAAGCAGTACGGTTTCCAGGTGCGCCTGAACAAGGGCGAGAGCGAGGAATGGTCGGCGCTGAACAACGGCCAGATGGCCGCGGTGGCGACCACCGCCGATGTGCTGGCCGTGCTCGGCCGCCAGTTCGAAGTCACGGTGCCGGCGCAGATCGCCTTCTCCCGTGGCGCCGATCAGGTGGTGGTGGACAGCGATATCGCCAGCATCAACCAGCTCAAGGGCAAGGTGCTCGGCGCCAGCCAGTTTAACGAAAGCGAGTTCTTCATTCGCTACCTGGCCTCCGAGGCCGGCGTGCCGGTCAAGGTCCTGCGCGACCTGGAAAGTCGCCCGGCAGCCAACGAACTGGGCCTGGTGTTCTACGAGGACGCCTTCATCGCCTGCGATGCCTATGCCGCCGAGCTGAGTGGCAATGGCCGTCTGAATGGCTGCGTCGGCTGGTCGCCGCGTACCGACGAAGTGGTCGCCGAGTCTGCGGGTGCGGCGAAGATGCTGGTATCCAACCGCAACCTGCTGGTGGTCGCCGACATCCTGGTGGTGAACAAGGGCTTCGCCACGGCCCATCCGGACAAGGTCAAGGGCCTGGTCCACGGCCTGCTGGAAGGCAACCGCCTGCTGCGTGACGATCCGCAGACCCACGCGGGTGTGGTCGCCCAGGCGTTCGGCTGGACCCAGCAGGAAACCCTCGACGAACTGGCCAAGGTGCACCTGAGCAACCTGCCGGAAAACCTCGCCTTCTTCGATGGCAGCATCGACTCGGCCGGCTCCTTCCAGGGCATCTTCCAGTCCTCGGTGCTGGCCTACGGCGCGTTGATCAAGAACCCGGCCGACCCGGCGCGCTTCGCCAATGTGCAGCACCTCAAGGCGCTGGAGGCCGGCGGCCAGTTCAAGGGCCAGAGCATCTCCATCGCGCCGATCCGCACCAGCGGCAAGGTCGCCCTGGAAGGCGACGCGCTGCTGAGCAAGGACATCCGCTTCTTCTTCGAGGCCAACTCGGCCGCGCTGGACAAGCAGGCCAAGGCCAACCAGGACTACCTGGACACCATCAAGAAATTCCTCCAGGTCAGCCCCGGCTCCATCGTCCTGCTGCGCGGCCACGTGGACAACGCCATGGTCGCCGACTTCGAGCGCCAGGGCGGCCCGGCGCTGGTCAAGAGCATGGCGCTTAAGGCCATGGAGCTGTCGCGCCAGCGCACCCTGTCGGTCAAGGAGGCCCTGCTGGCCCGCCACCCCGGTATCGCCGACGACCGCATCGAGCTGGTCGGTCGCGGCTGGGAAGAACCGATCGGCCAGGACAGCGAGCAGAACCGCCGCGTCGAGGTGCAGTGGTTCACCCTGGAATAGCTCTCCCAGATCGCCGGGCGGGAGCGCATCAATCCCGCCCGGCTGCCCCGCTCAGGCAAGGCGGGTGAGCGAGACCCAGACGCTGCCCCGGTTGTTGCCGTAGGCCAGGGAAACGTCGTTGGCAAACAGGGTCAGCTCTGCATCCGTACCGTCCGGAATGTTCAGGTGGGCATCCAGGCCGAGCGGGAACAATTGCTTATCCGATTCGCCGAGGGCGGCAACCAGTTGGAACCAGGTTGCCGCCTTGCAGCGGATCAGCCACTTGAAGCAATTCTGCAAGGCGCTTCCCGCCTGGCCATTGGCGTCCGAGGGGATGCTCGCGTCCCGCCAGATGTCCAGGGATGCCTGTACCTGATAATGCTCTCCCGACATGACGCGGATGCCGGAGCGGTTCCAGCGCAATGCTGAGTTCACCTCTATACCGTCTTTGCGTTGGCCGATTTCCAGTCTTTCCATGCCGTTTTCCTCCGCTTCAGGCCAGAAGTGCATCGCAGATCTTGCCCAGCTCGCCTTCCCGTTCCCAGATCAGCTTTGCGGCGATCTCCTTCAGGCTGCGGATATTGAAGTTTGTGGCATCGTCCATGTCGTCGTTGGCGCATAGCGGGTCGTCGCGTTTGCCCAGGCTGGCTTGCAGTCTGAAGTAGGCGGTCTCTGGCAATATCTGGCGCATCTGGTAGTCGGCTGCGTCGGCAACACCATCGAACATGCAGCTCAGCAGAGGCAACAGCCAGGCGATCTTGCCTTTGCCGGCGACCTGATCATAGGCAATTGTTCGGGTTAGCTCGCCGGTTCCCAGCGACAGCATGAAGAAGTCCTCCTGGCGCCCGAACTCTTTGAGCGCCTCGGCGTAGCCGGAGACGCTGGGGTTGTTGATGAACACTCCACCGTCCACTAGGACGCTATCCACATCACGGACTTTCAGGCGTAGCGGATCGAAATAGGTGGGTGCCGCCGAAGTCGCGCGGGCCGCTTCGCGGAGCCTGATGTCGTGGTGATTTGCATGCCAGCTCTTGAGGAATAGCGGGCTGCGCAGGCGGATATCGTAGGTGGTCACAGCCACTTTTGGCTGGGGGGGCAGGTCCTTGAATTTTGCGTCCTTGAAATAGTCCTGCAGGACTTGCTCCAGTCCATCGGCCTCATACACGTTGTCCAGCACGCCGGCGGTTATGCCGTCCCAGAGGGAGCGCTGGAAGATATCGCGGCCCCGCGTTTCGTAGAGTTCGCCCAACTGCTTGGCCGAATACTGTGGCTTGCCGGTTGTGTCTCTTATGCTCAGCCCCAGCGCCAGCAGGCCGCCGGTCGAGGTACCGATGATCAGGTCGAACAGGTCGGCCACCGGTTCGCCGGTCAGCTCTTCGATTCGCGCCAGAATCAGTGCGGGAATGATGCCGCGGATACCGCCGCCGTCGATGCTCAGTATCTTCTTCATAACTGCCTCCTTGTCCCTGTAGTGAATGGTGATCGACTGTGCGCCGATCACTTGAACAGTTAGGACTAGTGGCCAAAGAGCATTAGATTTTTGTGCAATCCAGGTTAGTGCAGATCGTAATAGGCGCGGCGGCCGGCGCGGGATAGAAAGCAAAACGGGGCCTTTCGGCCCCGTTTTGTATTCGTGCAACTCCGGCTTACTCGCCCGGAATATCCTTGCGCAGCTTGACTGGGTCTTCCTTGCGGCCGCGGGCGGTGCGCATGCGGATGTTCAGCGCCTCCACGGCCAGGGAGAAGGCCATGGCGAAGTACACGTAGCCCTTCGGCACGTGAATTTCGAAGGCTTCGGCGATCAGCACGGTGCCCACCACGGTGAGGAAGGACAGCGCCAGCATCTTCAGGCTCGGGTGCTTGTCGATGAAGTCGCTGATGGTGCCAGCAGCCAGCATCATCACCAGCACGGCGACGATGATCGCGGCGACCATCACCGGTACATGGTCAACCATGCCGACGGCGGTGATCACCGAGTCGAGGCTGAAGACGATGTCGATGATGGCGATCTGGATGATGGTGCCGATGAAGTTGCGCGCGGCGGTGTTGCCCGGCGTCTGCTCGGTTTCATCCTCGCCTTCCAGGCTGTGATACATCTCGGTGCTGCTCTTCCACAGGAGGAACAGGCCACCGAAGAACAGGATCAGGTCGCGTCCGGAGATGCCCTGGCCGAACAGTTCGAACAGGTCGCTGGTCAGGCGCATGATCCAGGTGATCGACAGCAGCAGGGCGATGCGCGTGATCATCGCCAGGGCCAGGCCGAACAGGCGGGTGCGCGCCTGCATGTGCGGCGGCATGCGGCCGACCAGGATGGCGATCATGATGATGTTGTCGATGCCGAGGACGATCTCCAGGGCGGTCAGGGTCAGAAAGGCAACCCAGATTTCCGGGTTGGTCAGCCATTCCATAGGGGTTCCTTGGTCTTGTTGGGTCGACAGGCTGTCGAGCGGGCGCGCGATTCTATCGAGGTTTGCATGAAATTTCCGTCAATTCACCGCCGAACGGTGAAGGATTCTTCGGCGCGCAGCTTTCCCCGGCTGTCACTTCAGCTGCCCAGGACGAACAGCACGGCCAGCAGCGAAGCCGCGGCCATGAGCGTTTGCAGGGTGATGATGGCCGCCATCAGGTGGCCGTCGCCGCCCAGCTGGCGGGTTAGCACATAGGCAGTCGGGGCCGTGGGCAGGGCGAAGAACAGCACCAGCACGCTGCTTTCCAGGGACGGCAGCTGCAGCAGATGGGCCACTGCATAAGCCAGCAGGGGCATGGCCAGCAGGCGCAGGCCGCAGTTCCAGGCCAGTGCGGCGGTTTCGCCATGCAGCTCCTGCGGGCGCAGGGCCGCGCCGACGCAGAGCAGGCCCAGCGGCAGGCTGGCGGCGGCCAGTAGGCCGAGCAGGCGATCGCTGCCGCCAGGCAGGCCGACCCCGGCCAGGTTGACCAGAACGCCAGCCAGGCAGGCGAGGATCAGCGGGTTCTTCATGATTGGCCAGAGCAGGCTGCGCACGCTGACGCCTTGTTCGGCCGTGAGCGACCAGACCGACAGCACGTTGACTGCCGGTACCATCAGTGCCAGTAGCAGCGCCGCGAGCGCCAGACCGGGCTGGCCGTGCAGGCTGCCGACCACGGCCAGGCCGAGGTAGGTGTTGAAGCGCAGGATGCCCTGGCTGAAAGCGCCAAAGCGTGCCGCCGGCCAGCCGCGCAGGCGGCGAACCAGCAGCAGGGCCAGCCAGGCACCACCGAGAGCGAGCAGCACGGCCAGGGCCAGGCGCGGCAGTGCCGGGTTGTCCAGCGGTGCGCTGGCCAGGCTGCTGAACAGCAGGGCCGGGAACAGGATGAAGTAATTGAGGCGCTCGGCGGCCGGCCAGAAGGCCTCGCCGGGGAAGTTCCAGCGGCGCAGGGCGAGACCGCCGAGGATCAGGGCAAAGAGGGGCCAGAGGCTGTAAAGGAGGGTGGTCACGGCGACTTCCACGGCGGTCGAGCCGTCATCTTGGGCAAAAGCCGGCGCTCAGGCTAGGGTCTGTGAAACACTTCGGGAGAGCACCCATGACCGATACCTACAGCGGTGGCTGCCATTGCGGCCGGCTGCGCTATGCCTTCGAGGCGCCCCTGCAGGATATCGCGCACTGTCACTGTTCGATCTGCCGGCGTACCAGTGGCGGCATCGTCACTACCTGGCTGACGGTGCCGGCACAGAGCTTTCGCTGGCGCAGCGGTGAGCCGGCGGCCTACGCCTCTTCGCCCAGCTGCACGCGCTATTTCTGTGGCCACTGTGGCTGTCACCTGACGCTGTTGACCACGCTCAGCCCGGACAGTCTGGATATCACCGTGGCCAGTCTGGACCTCCCGGAGCTGGCCCCAGCCGAGCGGCATATCTGGGTGAAGAGTCGACTGCCCTGGCTGCAGCTGGACCCGCACTTGCCGCAAGAAGGCGAGGAGTTCATCCCCTGACGACGATCAGGGCAGCACCAGTCCGCCGCTGGCCTTGTGCAGGTTTCGCAGGTGCGTGCCGAGCTGTTTGAGGTTGGCTTCGCCGGCTTCCAGTTCGGCCAGGCGCTGCGGTTCGAGCAGGCGCCGTACTTCGCGGTCGAGGTCGTCGCTGAGCTGACGCAGGGTCTGCTGGCGCGTCGTGCTCTCCTGCTCCAGACGTTGCCATTCGTTGCGCTGCGGCAGGCCGTAGCCGGCGTCGAGCAGCTCCGCCGGGCGGCTGAGGAAGCCGCTGTTGGCGAGGATCTGCCGCAACGTGCTGTCGGCCTCGCCGAAACCGGGCTGTTGCTGCTCGCGGGCTTTGAGGTAGCGCTGCTTGAGGTCTTCCTGGGCCAGCAGCAGCTGGCGGCGCAAGGCGGCCTGTTCGAGCAGCAGCAGGGCCGCGCTGGTGCGCAGGTCGGCGCGGGCGAACCAGCTGCGGCGTTGCTCGGCCGGCAGCTGCAGCCAGTCTTCGACCTGCTCCTGCGGCACCGGCAGCTGGGCGCGCAACACGGCGAACATGGCCTGGTAGCGGTCGCGGAAGGAGTCGAAACGGTAGCCCAGGCGTAGCGCCTCGCGCGGGTCGGCCAGCACGCTGCGGTCGGCCAGGCCGCGGCCGTCGAGGATCTCCAGCAGGCCGTTGGGCATGATGCTGTCGAGGGCCTGCAGCTCGTCGCGGCCGGTGCCGCTGCGCAGCAGCTTGAGGGTTTCCACCGCGCAGTTGTTGGAGAGGAACCAGTAGTCGCCGTCGTAGCTCCAGTGCAGCTCGGCGGCACGTTCGACCAGTTGCTCCAGCTCGGCGCGTTGCAGTTTGAGCGGCACCGAGGCCAGGCCGCGCAGCTCGACCTTGGTGTATTCCTCGATCACCTGGGCCAGCGGCAGGACGAACAGGCGCGAAGGGTAGGCGCCGGTCAGACCGTCCCAGCTGGACAGCTGCACGTCGCCGACGAAGGCGCGGTAGGACAGCACCAGGTGCTCCTGCAGGTCCAGGCGGCATTCCGGGCCACGCGGCCGCCCCGGTGCGCAGATGACCAGGCGCAGCATGCTGTGCCCCCAGCGACTGGCCCACTGCTGGTTGGGTTCGGCGAGCAGGTAGTCCACTTCGTAGACCCGTGCGGGGTCGAGTTGGCCGAGGGGCTGGCGGGCGAAGTCGCGACCGGCGTTGAGGTAGGCATAGCCGTCGGCGCAGGTCTGCTGCTTGACCGGCGTCCAGGCGAAATGCGCGGCGAAGTAGCGCTGCAGGGCCGGTCGGCGGCAGGCGTAGCTGGGGTCGAGGAGGAAGTATTCGAGGTTGACCGCGACGAACTCGCGCGAATTGCTCAGCTCGTACAGGTCGGGGCTGCGGCTGTTCTGGCCGTTGTCCTGCTCGCGTTTACCGCGCTTGCCGACGGCCTGTTGCCAGCCGGCCAGATCGAGCAGGCGCGGGTCGTCGCTGAGGGTGAAACGGCGTGCGCTCTGGCCACGGCATTCATCCGCCAGGCCGACCATACCGCTGCTGGAGACGCGGGCCTGGCAGCGTTGCAGCAGGTTCTTGTCGGCATCAGGCCAGAGGCGCGCGCGGTCATACAGGTGGGTCAGCTCGTGGACGATGGTGGCGAGCACTTCGCGGCGCAGGTTGCCGTGGGGCTGCCCACTCGGCGCGCTGGCCTGCTGCGGGTCGAGCAGGCGCGGAAGCAGGTTGGCATTGAGACTCAGGGCGTCGAGACGGTTGATGCGCCCGTAGGCGTTGGCCGGCAGATCGTCCAGCCAGCGCACGCGTATCTGTCGATCGAGGCGCTGGATGAAGCTGGGCGGCAGTGTGGCCATGGCCTCTGCGATCAGCTGCTGACTGAGCTGGCGTTCGGCGGCGCTGAGCCCTGCACTGTCTAGGCTCAGGCGCAGTTCGGCCTGGGCTGCCGTGGCGGTTGCCAGCAGCACGGCCAGCAGCCAGCGCACGACGGCTACCCTCACAGGGCGAGGATGGCTTCGGCGAGTTCCTGATCTGAGGCGCTGCGGGCTTCCGGCAGACGTTCACGCAAGGTGACGAATGCGGCCTCCAGCTCTGCACCCCGGATGTCCCCTGCGCTGGCGACGAAGCTGGCGGCATCGTCCTGGGCGGCGCGCACGACTTTCATGTCGCGAGCGGAGGTGGTGGTGTCCGACGTGAAGTCGAAGCTGCGATCCAGCGCACGGATGATGATATTGCTGGTGGCCACCAGGGTTTGCGCCTGGACGTTGAAGGCACCCAGGCAGAGGGTGACGGCGAGCAGGGTGGGCAACAGGTTACGCATGACAACTCCAGATAAGTGGGGAACCTATCCATTGGACGAAAATAGTCTGCACCAGTTCAAGTCTGATGGCCCGTTGCCGCGACGGCGTTCACGCGGGTCAGCGCCAGTCTGCCCGATGTTGCTGTGGGAGCGCCTTTAGCCCCGCTGGGCTAAAGCTGCACGGCATTGCGGATAAATCCACTCTCCCAGAGGCGTGTCCGACTTAAGCCGGCGCGGGCAGCCTTCAGAGAACGAGAATGGCCTGGGCCAATTGCAGGTCATCGGCTTGCAGCTGGGGTACCTGCTGGCGAATGTGCTGCAGGGCGGCCTCCAGGCGCGCGCCGCGGATCTCGCCCTGGCTGGCGACGAAGCTGGCGGCATCGTCACGGGCGGCCAGCACGATCTTGTCGTCACCGAAGGAGGAAGAGATATCCGAGGTGGAGTCGGTACTGCCGACTGTGGCGCTGCCGAGGGCATCGGTGGTGACCACGAAGCTGGTGGCTTGTGCGGTGCCGGTCAGCATCAGTGCGGTGATAATGGTGGTGAATGAAAGATGCTTCATGTGTGTGTTCCTGACGCGTGTAGGTTATGGCTGGGGCGACCGAGGTGGTGCCGGCTATACGCAATAGTTAATGGTAGTTTTGGCCAGGGATCAAGCAAGGTCGAGAGTTGTGTGGCTTGACAATTAAGTTACACAGGGCTGTTTGGGTGGCAGCAGGGTTAAACCCTGAAATCCTGATAATGTTCTAGCGCAATTAAGAGTTCGGCGAGAGCGAATAGTTTATGCACTTTTGACTTGTCAGGGTTTTTCGGCATGGTGGCCGAACTGTGTTGCCCAAAAGAAAGCGTCACACTTTTCTTAACAGTGTGGCGGCGATTAGGGCGAGATTTTCCAAGCGCCCTTGTCTGTGGACGCCAGAGTGCAGTATGCCAATAACTCTACTCGGCATATTGGCATGCCGTGCGCGCGCAAAGCTTTCCAATACCCTGCGATTTTCATCGCTCAGGAGATGCTTGCAGGCCTCAATGGCATTCAAGTTTATTTCATTCCACTTCAGAAAATTTCCCGACATGACGCTTTTAAGTCGCTTAATACGACTGCGCAGCGAGTTGTTGGAGCCAACCAAGTTGGTACTGTGTTGCCGGTAATCAATTGATGGGATCGTATCGTAATTAACTACTCCACTAGAGCCACTGGTCAATATGTATAACCACCAGTCATGCGAAACAATCGGCTGATCACCGGCATGGGAGACAAGTGTTTTCAATGCAGCGTTAAAGACCATGGTGTTGCCACCGGCAATACTTTGCACCAAGGCATTACGGAACGAGGGCGGTTTGCAGAACAATGGCGAGAGTCCCCGAGGAACTCCGGTTGAACTGACCAAGCGAGTTCGTGAGCAATATAGGGCGGGATATTCCGGCGCCTGCTGCTGCAGCCAGACGATTGCACGCTCCAATTTGTCCGAATGCCAGAGATCGTCCTGGTCGCAGAAAGCAAAATAGTCGGCAGTAATGTCGTCAGCGGCGAGCATAGACAGGAAGTTCGCGGCAAACCCCTGTCGAGGGCCCGGTCGTATGTGCAGGCGGTCCTCCATGCGAGTTCGGTACTGCTCAAGAATACTCAGAGTAGTATCGCTGGACCCGTCATCGGACACATACAGCACCCAGTTCCGATGGGTCTGTGCGAGCAGCGAGTCAAGTTGGTCAAGTAGGTAGCGCTCACCATTATAAGTTGCCAGCAGGATAGCAACCCGCGGCTCTATGCAAGCGGACTTGGCTATTTCGCGGGGCGGCGACTCTACGCTGACGTACATGGATCCATGGCCTTTCAGGTGGCGGATGGGTATTGGTTGTCGTAATTCGCCGCATTTCCTCAGTGGATAGCAGCCTTCAATCTTAGCTTTTAAGCGCTTTCCAGCCAGCTGGCCACAGGTCTGGCTTGATGTGGTTTGCCGACTGTCTGCTCGCACAGGCGAAGTAAGTATGATGATTTTCGCTACTGGCCCAGGCATCCCAGTTGTATATCTCGCCAATAAGGCGCACTTGCTCCTGACTGGGGTTATCCAGCAGCTGCAGGAGATTGTCGAGAGCTCCAGAATATGTCACGGCTTGGTCAATATCCTTATATAGCTGCTCTGAATGAATGACGAAGTCGCTAATTCCTTGGTTTATCTCTTCGACGATGGTGGCAATGTTATAGTCAACACCGCGCTCCCGATCTTCAATAAACTCCAGAGGCTCGTTAGATGGCAAGCGATAGCCGATAGTAGTTGGATGGGGGGCCGAGAAAAAGAGTTCGGCGACGGCGCGATTTCGATACAGTGCTTGGGATTGTGCGTGGCTGGCGCCGGTGTTCTCCGTGAAGGCACGGAGCTTGATTTTCTTGTGGCTGGCCAATTTGCTGGAGTGTTCTGAAAGCCCCAGGTAATAGCCCGTCAGGTCTAGCGCGAACATGCCTTCGCACGCCGTCTGGAAGGCTTGTTGGGTGGTTCCGCTCCACCCAACGTCGACGAATGCAATGCGCATTCCATCGCGGATGCCGAGATCCAGAAGGTGTCGATAGAGGCCTTTGCGGGTTTGTTGTGCGGATTTGAGCAAGCTCGGGCGCATGGCGATTAGGAACTGCTGGACGCGCTCATAGCTGTTCTTTGTCAGGAGGGTTGCATTGCTCAACCCCAGATCCTCTAGCACCTGCTCATCCGGCAGATCGAGACCAATCCTGGAAAAAAGATCTTCCAAGGTGATGTTATTGGCACCGGACATCAGAAAAGTGACGTGCTTGAGGAAGTTTTGTTCGGTCAGACCTGCGAGCGTGAACGACACACGTGAGCCACGCAGATAGTACGCATCCAGATGCTTGCCTGGTGAGGATTGATGCAGTTGGTGCATTAGATAGCCATCGCGTGATACGAAGAGTATGCGATCTACTTGGTCGAGCCGTGCCTGTTGCTGAATCCAGTGCAGGAATTCCTGCAGGATTGGCCCACCAAACTGCCAACCTAACTGCCACCAACAGCTCTTTTCGGGAAAATAGGCCCCGTAGCGAGATAGTCCGAGACGGATTGAGCTAAGGGCATCAAGGGTGTCGCCAGGGCCAACAAAGGCTGGTGCCTGGTAGTGCAGGCAGCGCAACCCCTTCTCTTGGGCGCGTTGTACATCGCCCAAGGGATTGTCTCCGACGTGCAGGATATCTGCGGGCTGAACACCTAGTCGTTGCTGCAATTGAATGAAAAGTTCTCCGTTATCGCGCTTGGTACTGTTGCAGGCAGAGGAAATCAGGAAGTGCTCAATGTTGAGTCCAGCGCGTTCGACCAGAGCGCGGAAAAAGCTTTCCGGCAGATACATGTCTGATGTCAGGGCTATGCTCTTGCCGGCGACACGTGCTTCCTCTAGAAGTGCAAGCACCTCCGGGTTGACTCGCAGCACTAACTGCTCCAGGCGTTGCTCCCAGGCACCATGCTCGGCAAGGCTGGACAGTGTGCTGGGCATGCTGGAGTAGATATCTCCCAGGTGAATCTCGTTGCGGCCATCATTGTGCATGCGCTGGAAGCCCAGGCGTTGGGCCGCGATGCGTTGCTGGCGGAAATCATTGATCTGCAGTTTGAGCCCGAGCAGGTCAAATAGTGCCTCAGGCTCATGCAATACTCTGAGAAACAGCGTGTCGAAAACGTCGAACGATACGGCCCTAATATGCGGCAGATGACCGCGGAAGGCCTCAACAATGGCTTGGTAGCGCTGAGTCATGGGGAACAGGCCTTCAGAAGTTCTGGGCAAGGAAGTTCACGCTGCTGCCATGCAGGTTCGGATTGAAGTAGGGGTCGTGCATGAAATAACCCGGGTGCTTCTGGTACAGGCGTCGGCGCTCTTGTGCCAGTCGCTTCAGTTTGAGTGGATCCTCGTCGTCAACGCCACGGGAGACTGATTCGTGATGAATCAGGCGTGCGGCATTGCACACTAGGTTCTTCAAGCCATGATCATGCAGGCGCCAGCATAGGTCGATGTCGTTGTAGGCAACTGGGAAGGATTCGTCGAAGCCACCAATGGCTTCAAATTTACTGCGTTTGACCAGAAGGCAGGCTCCAGTGGCTGCGAGCCAGTTCCACTCCAGAATATTGCGGCCGAAGTAGATCGGTGCATCGGCTGGAGCGTTATAGAATGCATGCCCGGGACCCGCAGCGAGGTTGAGCACTCCGCAGTGTTGGATGCTGTTGCTCTTGGGAAACAGCAGTTTTGCACCGACTGCACCGATGTGATCCAGCTGAGCAAAGCCCAGCATGCGCTCTAGCCAATCTGGGGCTAGCGTTTCGGTATCATCATTGAGAAACAGCAGGTAGTCGCCTTTGGCCTCACGCACTCCGAAGTTGTTGATTGCTGAGTAGTTGAACGGATGCGGGTAACGCCGCACGGTTACCCGCGAATCCTGGACTATCTGGTCAAAATACAGACTCGCTTCCGGGGTAGCGGAGTCATTGTCGATCAGGATGATTTCGAAGCGCCCATAGCGGGTCTGCTGCAGTAGTGAGTTGACACAGCGCTGCAGGATCGTCGTGTTGTCACGGCTGGGGATGATGATCGAGACGAGAGGCGTGCCGACTGGGAGGTAGTTGACCCGACATTGACTCGGCATCTCTGCAACGTCCTCGACACTACCTTTCAGGCCCCGTCGTACCAAGGCTTCTTCCTTCAGCCGGCGCATGGCATCACTGGCATACGGCTTGGCATCCAGGCCGCTGGCCGTCGAAGAGGGTAATGTGCGCCAGTGATACAGCACTTTGGGTATGTGGTGGATACGTTGAGTGCGTTCTGTCAGGCGCAGTGCAAGGTCATAATCCTGGGCGCCGTCGAAACATGAGCGTAAGCCGCCGAGCTCCTCTACCAAGCTTTTGCGCATGCAAGCCAGGTGGCAGGTATACATGATGCTCATGAGAGCATCGGGTGACCAATCTGGCTTGAAGAACGGTTGGCTGTAATTGCCGGCATCGTCGATTTTGTCTTCATCGCTGTAGATGAAGTCAGGATTGTGGTGGTTAATTGCGCTCACTAGCTCGAAGAGCGCATCGGGCGTCAGCTCATCGTCATGATCGAGAAAGGCCACATACTCGCCATTGGCCAAGCCCAGTGCAATGTTGCTTGCCACAGAAATGCCGCCGTTCTTCTTGCAGAGAGTTACTTTGATGCGTGGGTCATTCAACTTTGCCAGGAAGTCACGGGTAGCAGAATTAGGGCCTGCATCCTCGACGAGGATCAGCTCCCAATAGGGGTACCATTGTTGCTCCACTGAGCTGATCAAAGCCTGCAAATAGTGGGGTTCGATACCGTACACCGGGGTTATGATGGATATCAGCGGCTTACTGCTGAACTCAGCCAGTGTCTTGTCCACTGCATGCGTGCGGCGTGGAGGTAGATAGCAATAAACGGGATAAGCCGTCTGCTCCAATTGATAGCGGCCAGTGCTTTCAAGTCCCGCGCGCTTATAGATGAAGCTGAAAGGTTTGGTCTGACCAGGACTCCAGGCCATCCGCCAGGTTTCGTAATGACCCATGCCACGGAAAAAGATACCGAAGTAGCGGTAGGCCAAGCGTAGGCTGGGTTCTCGTAATTCTACGGGCAGTCTATGGTAGAGCCGTTTGGCCATCAGTCTGGCCGAGCCTCTCAAGCGCTGTCCGGATTGGCGTGCCTTACTTGTGATGGCGCGTATGGGGCGGGTGAGACGCCAGGACGCGGATTGCCGGATGGCCTCAATAGCACGGGAGAGATCATGCAGTTCTTGCTGGGTGTCAACCAGTGCTTGCTGGGTGTCAACCAGTGCTTGCTGGGTCTCAGCCAACGCTTTTGTCACGTGATGTAAGTGGGCGTTTTCTTTCTGCAGCTTATCCAAGTGTTCGTTGGCCAAGGCGATACGGGCGTTCTGTTCAGTTACCAGTCGATATGTTGAGCCCAGAGTGTCTAGCCAGGTCGCGGTTTCTTGCAGCTGGGTGCGTACGGCTGGAGTTTCAGGCTCTACCTCGTCGGTTGCCAGCTGCAGCAGCAACTGATGGGTTCGGGCAATCTCTCGAGCTAAGTTAGGGTCTGCCTTCAAATCATTCGGGGTGTGCTGGTAGTGGCGCAGGCCACTTTCCAAAAAGCTCTCCTGATAGATCTTCAGCTCGGCGTCTGCAGGTTGCTGCAGGCCTGCAAGTCGGGCAATCCGTTTCAGCTCTCTGGTCGGCTGCTCCAACAACTTGTCGAAGTCGACCACCAGTCGTCTGTAGCCGGTGGTATTCAGTAAGGCGGGAAGAACATGTTCTAGCCATAGGAAGTAGCTTTTCCCAGGCAGGAAGTCGTCGCGTTTTTCCAGTGAGCGAGAAACGCTAATAGGATCGCGGCTGCTGATCAGAAAGATTGGTTCAACACTGCAGCGTCTGAATATCTCCAGCCAGAAAGGTAGTAGGCGAGTCATTCTGGGGTCTTTTAGGCCGAGCAGCGGGTACTGCTCGGTTTGGGCTTGCAAATAGGCTTCTGCCTGAGCGGCCAATGGGTGCCCCAGTAAGCCCGCCCAGTCATGCTCCCGTTGGAGAGAGCCCAGGCTATGCCAGTTCATCCCTAGTTCGGCGAGAAGTGCGTCGTTGAGGGCAACGATCTCCAGGTCCTCCCAGAAACCCTTACTGTTATTGCCTTCGAAGGCTGGCATCAGATTGTCACCCAGCGATACCCTCAGCACCTGAAGACCTCGGGTGAGAGCACTGGTGCCGCTGCGGTGCATGCCCAGAACAACTAAAATTTTTTTGCGCTCAGTACTCATACGTACTCTCTATCGGCTAGTGCCTGATTGCTTTTTATTCAGCCGAAGGCCTGCTTCAGAGTGCTGCGACGGTGCCAGTGCTTTTCTTTACCCGCTCATCCGCGAGGGCCATACGGGCAGATTCCAGGTATCCATCGGTAACGTAATCAGTGTCATCGCAGATGATGCTGCGGCCTTCATGGAGCCAGAGGACTCGATCGCAGAGCGACTTGATGGCATCCATGCTGTGAGAAACCAGAACGACGGTTTTATTCGAGTCAATCTTCTCTCTCATTGCGGCGTGAGATTTTGTCTTGAAGTTCTGATCGCCCACGCCCAGTACCTCATCGATCAGCAGGATGTCTGGGTCAGCTTGAATGGCCACGGCAAAGCCCAGGCGTGCGCGCATACCGGTTGAGTAGGTGCCTACTGCGCGCTCAAAGAAGTCACCCAAACCGCTGAACTGGTGTATAGCGTCGATCTGTGACTTGATCTGCTGCACGCTCATGCCGAGCAACAGGCCGCTGAGAATTGCATTTTCGCGCCCCGACAGCTCCGGCTTGAAACCGACATTCAACGCCAGCAGGCTGGCACTGGTATTGGGTTGCCGCCACACCTGTCCACTGTCCGGCTCGATGATGCCAGCAATCATCCGCAGTAGTGTGCTTTTCCCGGCGCCATTGGAGCCAATGACCCCCAGCGTTTCACCCGCGTGCAGGGTGAAACTCACATCTTTCAGTGCCCAGTAGTTGTCATAGCGCAGCACGCCCGCGCGTTGGCGATAGGAGATGCCGGCGTTTTTGGCTTCGAAGATGATCTTTTCACTCATGGTTTTGCTCAGAGCATCAGCTTTGGATAGCGCCGTTCATTCTTGCGGATGAACAGCAGGGCGAACACCAGGGGAGGAGTGGCAATCGCCACTACGTATAGAAGATGCTTGGCATCTGGCCACTGATTATTAAGCAGCACGGTGCGATAGGCATCGATCATCAGGACCATGGGATTTAACTCGAACAGCCAGCGTACTGACTCTGGAAGCCTGTCTGCGCTGAAGAAGATGCCAGAAAGAAACATCATCAGCATCAGGGCGTTGTCGACTACTTGCTTGAGGTCGTGGGCGAAGGGGATGAGAGCCGCCAGCAGCAAGCCAAAAGCAATGATCAGGTACAGCTGGGTGAAAATGACCGGTATCAGCGCAAACCAGTGCAGCGATGGCTTCTTGCCAAGGAATAGCACGAAGGCCAGCAGCAATAGCAGAACGATGAGGAATTTGAAGGTGTTGCTGAAAATCTGGATTAGCGGAAAGAGGCTTTTAGGAACGTAAATCTGCTGAATGAGGCCGGCATTCATTGTGATTGCCACACTGGCCTGGCGTACCGAGCCGTCGAACCACTTCCAGGCCACCATGCCGGTGAGCAGGAACGGTACATATTCCGGGCCTCCCTGGCGCAGAGCAAGGCCGAAAACCAAGTAGAAGGTAGCCATATACATGATGGGTTCGATGACCCACCAGAGAAAGCCGAGGAAGCGTCGGGCCACTTCTGTACGGAGGTCGCTGTACACCCCGTAAAGCAGGATTTCCTTGTAGTTCATCTACGACAGAGGCCAATTGAAAAGGGGCGCCCATTTAACCACAATGCACTCCTTTTTCATCACGTTAGCGGCACTGCAGCGCGATTTGCTGCCAGATGGTCGTGCCAGGCCCTTATAAGAAGAAATAGGAGCGTCATGCGGTTCATCCGATCCTTATTCGCCCGTCCTCAGGCCCCCAAGCCTCGCCCCGAACGAGCAACCGTCATGGTGGTGGGGATGCACCGCAGTGGCACTAGCTTTTTGACAGGTTCCTTGCAGCAGGCGGGTCTCGAACTCGGCAATATCAGCGCGTGGAATCCGCACAACCTTAAGGGCAACCGGGAGAACCTGGAGATCGTCGCATTCAATGACGAGGTTCTGGCAGCCCGCGGATTTGCCTGGGATAACCCGCCAGATGCTCCGGTGATGTGGACCGAGGCGGAGTACGCCAGGGCGCGTCAATTGATTGTCTATTACGATGGTGTGGCCCGCTGGGGCTTCAAGGACCCACGCACCCTGTTGCTGGTCGAGGGCTGGCAGCATCTGCTTCCTGAATTGCGTTTCGTTGGAATCTTCCGTCACCCTACGGCGGTTGCCCAATCTCTTGCTGCGCGCGGCGAGATGCCGCAGGAGCAGGCATTCGCCCTTTGGCTGGCCTATAACAAGCGGCTTTTGAAATTGTACCGGCAGACCAAGTTTCCTCTGTTGTGCTTCGACGAGGACGAGGCGGTGTTGCACCGCAAGCTGGATGTCGTATTGGACGAGCTGGGGCTCGAGCCTTCGCCGGAGCGGTTCTTCAGTGCTGATCTGAAACATCACAAGCAGGTGCGCCAGCCGCTTCCTGCCGAGTTACAGAAGCTTTATCGCGAACTGTGCCGTTGTGCGCGCTGACGGGTGACTTAACAAATGTCGATTTTCCAGCGAATCCCCCGTCTTTCTATCGTAGTGATTGTCTACAAGATGCCTGACCAGGCAGAAAAAACGCTCTATTCGTTGAGTCCGGCCTATCAGGAAGGGGTCAGTGAAAATGATTATGAAGTGATAGTAGTGGAGAATCGCTCGGATCGCCTGCTCGGTGAGCGACGTGCTACTCAGTATGCGAGCAACGTGCGCTATCACCTTCGCGACGAAACAACCCGCTCGCCGGTCAACTCCATCAATTTCGGTGCCGCTCAGGCAACTGGCAGCCATCTGGCCATCATGATCGATGGTGCGCGGATGGTAACTCCGGGCGTGGTCAGGCTGGCATTGGAAGCTTTTCGCATGTCACCTCAAGCGGCTGTTTCCGCACCGGGTTATCACATTGGCCACAAGCTGCAGCAGGTCGCAGTCAACGAAGGCTACGACGAGAAAGCGGAAGCCAAGCTGCTGAAGAGTATTGACTGGCCCAGGGACGGTTATCGTTTGTTCGATATCGCGGTGCTCAGTGGCTCCTGCCAGGGCGGCTTCTTCAGCTCGAACTATGAAAGCAACTTCATCGCCATGTCCGTGCGTAAATGGCAGGCGCTGGGTGGGATGGATGCGCGCTATGACGATTTCGGCGGCGGCATGGCCAACCTCGATCTTTACAAGCGGCTCCTCGAACACCCAGGAACCGCCTTCTATCTGCTCTTTGGCGAAGGATCCTTCCACCAGTTCCATGGCGGCGTCACCACCGGCACCTTGAAGGAAGAACGTGACAGGGTGTTCGAGCAGATCAAAGAGCAAGATCGGCAGATTCGCGGTGATCGCCGGGATCCGCCAAATGTGCGTCCCATTTTGTTTGGAGCACCTCACCCCAGCGTCTATCGCTTTATCCGTTACTCCCTCGACAAGGTAAATCCACAGTGAGCCAGCCCCTGCTGTCCATCATTGTCATTGCATACGATATGCCGCGTCAGGCGCTGAACACTCTGCGCAGCCTGAGTCCTGTCTATCAGCAGGGCGTGACGGGCGACGAATACGAAGTGATCGTGGTCGAGAATCGCTCACGGCGGAACATGGATGTCGCTGCCGTAGAGGCGTTGCCGGGGAATTTCCGCTACTTTCTGCGCGACGAGGCAGGTGTGTCTCCCGCTGCCGCGATCAACTTCGGCTTCCAGCAGGCGCGTGGCCGCTTCATCGGCCTTATGATTGATGGCGCACGCCTGGTTAGTCCCGGTGTGGTGCAGTATGCCCTGATGGCTTTCCGTATCAGCGCCGACGCCATGGTGGTCGTGCCGGGTTATCACCTGGGTGAGGACGAGCAGCAGTTCCATTTCAGCAATGGCTACACCGAAGAGGCAGAGCAGCAACTGCTGCAGGGTATCGACTGGCTCAACAATGGCTATCGCCTGTTTGAAATTGCCTGCTGGAGTGGCGCCAATCCGCGAGGATTCTTCAGCCCGTTCATGGAAAGCAACTGCTTGTTTATGTCGGCAGAGATCTTTCGTGATATCGGTCAGGCTGATGAGCGCTTCAATCTGTCTGGTGGTGGAAGTCTCAACCTGTTTCTATACCGTAAAACAGCCGTTCATCCGCGCACCCAGAGCTTCATGCTGGCCGGTGAAGGCTCCTTTCATCAGTTGCACGGCGGCGTCACAACGTCGGAGGTCGAAGGCCGCGACGAGATGCTCAAGGAGCAGAATGCCCAGCTTTGCCAGTTGCTGGGTTACGATTTCCGCTCGCCGGCAGTGGAGCCAGTCATTCTTGGCAAATTTCGTGGCCCGGCAATGCCCTACCTGATCACGTCTGCAGAGATGGGGCTACAGCGTCACCGGCGCTTCAAGGGGCAGGTTGGCCAAATGTTCGTGGATGACTTCGAAAAGAAGTGCGCCGAGACTTCGATTGCTACCGAATAACAAACAAAATCATCCTGAATCCACAGCAACAAGATCCTCAAAGGAAGTGTGTATGACCAGCGTATATATGCCCCCCTCGATTCGCCGCTTTGAACCATTGCACATGGTTTTCAGCACCTGGGTCGATCACCTTCCCTTTGCCTATGACCTGGTTACCGCTATTCGCCCGAAGCTGCTGGTTGAGCTGGGCACGCACAAGGGGCTGTCTTTCTTCACCTTCTGTCAGGCGATGAAAGAGCATGAGATCGATGGCCTGTGCTACGCCGTAGATACCTTCGAAGGTGATGAGCACACCGATAAGTACGACGAGTCGGTTTTTAATATGGTCAACGACCATAATCGGCAGAACTACCACGGCTTTTCTTATCTGATGCGCATGTTTTTTCAGGACGCCCTCAAGCATTTCAGCGAGGACACCATCGAGCTGTTGCACATCGACGGCTTCCATACCTATGAAGCGGTCAGCGAAGACTTTGCCAGTTGGTATCCCAAGGTAAAACCGGGCGGCATTATCCTGTTCCATGACGTGCAGGCGCGCGTGCAGGATTTCGGTGCATGGAAGTTCTGGGATGAAATTCGTGGCCAGTACGAGACTTTCACCTTCAATCATGGTTTCGGCCTTGGGGTGTTGCGCAAGGCTGGCGGCGATCGTAGCAATGATCCGGAACTGCTTAAGCTGCTGTTCTCTGGCCAATCGGACGAATCGGCAGCTGCTCTGCGGGCCTTCTATGTGCATGCCAGCAAGCATCTGGAGAACAATCGCAAGATCAAGCGTCTGGGCAAAGAGCCAGGCAAGCAGGTTGCGGCTGCATCCTGATTTGGCCGGATGGAGTGTTCTGGTGATGCGTGATCCGCTCAAGGCTCAGGGGCTGAGTCTGTGAGCGGGGCGCTGGGTGTGGCTGGCCTTCGTCAGCCTGGCCAATTCATTCCGGAGCTGGAGTCGCTGCGTGGCTGGGCGATTCTTCTGGTGGTCGCCTTTCATTACTTTGGCATCATGACTGGTGGAACCGAGCCGTTGGCGAGCGACTCGCCAGCTTGGTTGCGCGTTGTGGCGTCAGGTAATACCGGTGTCACCCTGTTCTTCGTGCTTAGCGGTTTCTTGCTGAGTCAGCCGTTCATTGCCTCACTGCGTGGCGGGCGCTCAGTCGATATTAAGCGATTTTATATCGCCAGGGTATTGAGGATAGTGCCCCTCTATTATCTGTTTGTCGTCCTTGCCTGGTGGTCGACAGGTAATACGATGGGCGCTTTGCAGGCATTCGCCTTTATCCACGTCGGTTTTTCGCTGTTTCCGTTCAGCGTATCGTGGTGGTCGTTGTGTACGGAAATGCAGTTTTATCTTTTGTTACCTTGGCTGATGCTGTTATTGCACTTCCGCTATGGGCGATGGTTGCTTGGGCTGGGGTTGCTCACTTGGGGCGTGGCCCACATTTACTATTTTCAGCAGCCGCGTTGGCTAGCCAACCCGCAAAACTGGGTTCTGCAGGCATCAGTATTTGGCCGCGGTTTGGCGTTTCTGGTTGGTGCCGCTTGCGCGAGCCTGTATGCCTCGTCGTACTTCCATCATCTGGTTCGCCGACAATGGCTGGTGTGGGGGATTTTACTGGTTCTTCTGTGGGCTCTATACCAACTGCTTAGTCTGCATGCGCAGCTGGGAATAATGGTTGCACCGAAGAGCCTGCCTATGTATCACAACATTGAAGCGCTGCTGTGGGGTGGGCTTCTGCTTTGTTGTGTGGCTTGGCGGTCGTCGCTCAGAGTGGTTCTGGTCAATCGCCTGTTGAATCATTTTGGTATGTTGTCCTACTCGATCTACCTGCTGCATGTGCCTATTCAGTTCTACGCGGTCACTTGGTTCAAGGCGCAGTCAAACAGCCCACTTCCACTCGATGGGCAGTTGGGCAATGTGCTGTTGGTTGGTTTCAGCTTCGCGCTGATATGGGGGTTGTCTTTCGTGCTCTACCACTGGTTTGAGCGGCCCATGCTGCAGCTGAAATCGAGATTGTCTACCTACACCGAGCGGCGGGATGGGCAGCGCGAGAATTTGCCGGTCTAGTCTGTGGCGGGCTAGCTGCTGCCCAGTTCGCTCTTACTCACGGGTTGCCGTTGCCGCACTCGCTCCTTCAGATTCAGGAAGGGTTTTTCCACTAAATAATAAAGAACGGTGGATAGTAGAGTGGCGGTGGCGGTGGCCATCAGCAGTACCGCAATCGGTGCCAAAGCAGTCTCTTGCGGCTGTGCCTTGTGCCAAGTGAAGAAGGCATAGAATACGGGCATATGCGCTAAATAAAGTGAATACGAAGTTCTTGCCAGAAAGCGGCCAAGAGCACCTAGAAAGTTTTTTCCCAGTATGACGCAGCTATATAGCATCGCCCCCCAGAGAGCGGACTCGCCCAGCGCATGTAGCGGAAATTTTGAGTGAAAATTGATTGCGGTCTCCATTCGCGGTAACAAAATCACTACAAGCAAAGCGCCGGAGATAAGCGTCGATGCAAGCGCCAGTGTCTTCTGACCGAAGAACACTTTCCTGGAGTACATAATCGATAGTAAGAAACCGATCAGAAAAGCATGCAGCTGACAGAGCAAGCTATTGCCGAGTTGTTTTCTAGCTGTAGGGCTAATCGGTAGAAGCTCGAGTGCGTATGAGCTGTAGAATGTAAGCCAGCCCAAGAGAAGTAAACTTAGGAGTGTTTTTCGGTTTGTCTGCTTGCACGCCATGTATAGCAGCGGAACCAATATATAGAAGTGGACTTCAACAATTAGACTCCACCAGACAGTACTGTATTGTGCGAAATCAAAACCTTTGGCATTGAACAATATGGCGTCAAGAGTCTTGCTGCTATCGCCTATGGCCAGCGTGGCGAAAAGTACCGCAAGATAATAGAGCGGTAATATTCTAAGGGCGCGTTGAATTGCATAGTCTTTCAGGCTGACGGTTTTGTCATACAGTTCTGCCTCAATAAACGGGCGCGTCACAAGAAAACCGCTCAGGATGAAAAATAAGGTAACCCCGGTGCCGCCGGATAGCAGCAGGATCAGCAGGGGATTTTCGCTGGTCTCGATTCGGGGGAAGAAAGTAGTAAAACCGTGCATGGCGACCACCAATGTGATGGCGATGGCCCTGAAGTCATCAAGCACTGCGAGGCGTTTCTGAGGCATGGAGAAATTCACTTAAGAAGATCGGCACCGGCGACCATGGGGTGGGGTCTATACCCCGCTCCCTCCAACCCTGCAGAGGTCGCATCGGCAGGCTGAATAATCAGTTGTCGGTAGGGCAATTCTCTCGCCGTTTGCGATAGGCGCGCGCCAGTTTTACGGCCTCTCGCAGATGCTCCTCGGGGATGTCGTGATATTCGGTGCTCCAGGGTGCAAAGCTCAGGGGCAGTTGCTGCCAGTAATATTGGAACTCTTTCGATTCCCAGCTGTTATAGATCTCATCCCAACTCAGGCGCTTGAAGTGTGGATGCAGGCACCCTTCTGTCAGGGGGCTGTGCACGGACTGGTAGCGGTAGTCCACAGATAGGCGCATGTGCTCGCTCAGGTTATCGAGAGAGCGATGCAGCATGAGGCTGTGGAAAATCAGCACGTCCCCCTGCTGGTAATCACCTGTTACCCAGGGTCTTTCCTTTATTTCATCGGGAAGCGTGGCTTGGCGGTTGCCCGCTCCCAACGAGAACTCCAGTGGCAGTAAGCCATTTTTGTGCGAGCCAGGCATGAAGGCCAGGCCGCCCAGCCGGATTGGACAATCACTCAAGGGTATCCAGCATGCGTATAGCTCTGTGGTTCCTTGATTGTTGGGGAAGTCCTGATGTGGCGGAGTCGTCGTTTCGGGGTTGTTGGGGAACATCAAGCGACAAATCGACAGCGGGTGAGGGAACGCACTCTCGTCCAGTAGTAGGCGCATCACTGCAAGTATTTCCGGTTGATGGGCCAGGGTATGGAATGACTCGAGGCGCTGTACCTGGTCGTAGACATGAAAGAATTCTGCCTCCCCCTCGAGGGCCGGAGGCACCAGCGGGCGGTCCGCCTGCACCGATGTGCTGTCGCTGGCGAACCATCCCTGATTGCGGCAAACGGAGAAGATATCGTCCAGTGTGGCCTGGATCTTCTGCCGAGGTAGCAGGTTCTGCAGGTACAGATAGCCCTGCTCCTGAAATTGGGCGCGCAGTGCAGCCGGGTCATTCAGCAGGTGGTTGGATGCCTGAATCGGAGCAATGAGAACTGATGGGGGCGTCATGCGATGTGCTCTTTGTCGCGGGTGGCTACGTTGGTTTGATGACTGGTTTTAGGGCTGTTTATAGCCTTCCGGAACTTCGCGCCAGGTTGTCGCGAAGGTCGGCTCTGCTTCGCCCTCGGGGCGGCCGTTGGTGTAGTAGTACAGGGCGATGGATTTGCGATGCACGCCTGGAGGGCACTGCAGTGGATAGGGATGCCCGTGGTAGGAGTTCGCGGTCGTGCTGAAGATCACGCAACGATTCAATTTGGGCAGGATACGCACCGGTGGCCCCTGCATATCCTTGTCCCACAATTCGAGATGTCCTCCCCAGCTCTCCTGCCAGTCCTGATTCAGGTAGAGCAGGAAGTTAAGGCGACGGGCCAAATCGAACTTGCGATGGGTACTGAAGTCAGCATGGATTTTCAGGAAGCCGCCCCGAGAGATCTGGTGGATACCGGCACCTTGCAGCTCGGGGTCGGAGATCAGTCGGCGAATACCGCTCAGCTTGGTCAGTGCATCCAGGAAATGGCTGGAACCCAGTTCCCATATCAGTTCCCGATAGGCCTTCGGCATGGCCAGAACATCGCGCAGGTGTCGCTTCTCGGTCTGCACCGCGCTCAGATTGGGAGTGCTATGGATCCACTCCTTGCGATCCTGATCCAGTGGGTATTGGTCGAGCAGGAGCTGCAGGGTCGACTCGGGGAGAAAGTCATCTATGACGATGTGTGGGAATGGGTTGTTACCCGTGTATTCCCCGTGTTTGGAAATGAACAACTCGGTAATTCTGGAAAAGTCCACCAGCGTGGAATAGTCGATGCCCTGCAGTTGTTGCGGGCTGTCGCCAAGCAGTGTTTTTATTAGCTCTTTCAAGGGTCTGCAGTCCGATTCTATTGTCTGATGCCTGCGGCAGGTCGCCCTGTTGGGTTCTGCCATCGCGCTCTGTATAGTGCGCTCGCTGCCCGCGAGCCTGCATTGTGCGCAGCACGCGCTCTGACGGCAATGATGCGAGTCAACTTCTTCCGGAATACCGGCCACCTGCCCATTCAGAGTCAAGGATGTTCTCTTGTCCCGTTTGTTGAAGCGTTTCTACCGTCTTGTCGTGCTAGCGAGTCTGGGCATGGCTTTTGTAGGTTGCGACGCTTCCATGCAGGGCACCGCATCACGTCCCAACATCCTGTTGATCCTGACCGATGACCTCGGCAACAACGATATCGCCAGTTGGGGTGATGGCCAGGCCCCCACGCCTACCCTAGACAGCCTGAGCAAGCGTTCGGTGCGCTTTCGTCAGCACTATACAGATAGCACCTGCTCGGCCAGTCGGGCGGCGCTGTTGACTGGGCGTGACCCGGTGGCTGTTGGCTTCCAGGCCGCCGGCGCAGGTTTGTCGAGCGATCTGCGGGTCCTTCCTGAGGCACTGCAGGGTCTGGGATATCGCACGATGCACCTGGGCAAGTGGCATGTCGGTGAGGCTCTGGAGTATCGGCAGATTGAGCCGGGCTCCCAGGGTTTCGATTACTGGCTGGGTTATCTGAACCATTTCCTGATGCGCGAGCCAGGGCCTGATGGCCAGCATCTCAGGCGGCGACCCTCGCATACCAATCCCTGGTTGCAGGAGAACGGACAGCCACCGACCCAGTACATGGGCAATGTGGACGATGTGCTTACCGACAAGGCTATCGAGCTGATTCGCGACTCTGGTTCAGAGCCCTGGTTCATCAACCTCTGGTTGTTTGCTCCGCATACTCCGTACGAGCCCTCTCCCGAGTTTCGGCAGCAGTTTCCGGATACGCTAAATGGTCGTTATATGGCTGTTCTGAAGCAGCTGGACCATAACGTCAACAGGCTGCTTGCCGAATTGAAGGCCCGTGGATTGGAGCAGAACACCATCGTGGTGTTCGCCAGCGACAACGGTGGAGCCAATCTGGCTCGGGATAACAATTTCCCCTTCGCAGGCAAGAAGTTCACCTACCGGGAGGGCGGGGTGCGTGCGCCCATGTTGATCTCCTGGGCTGGCCGCTATGAGGATGCTGATCTGCTCGAGGCGTCTACTCTCAAGGATCTCTACCCAACCCTGATTGCCCTGGCCGAAGGCGAAGCCGAGGAGGGGCTTGAGGGTCGTAGTCTCAAGCCGCTTATGGATGGTCGTCAGCAGGCCGAGCCAGCCCAGTTGTTGTGGGCTGCGGAGGATGGATCGAGCGGCATGATATACGGCTTGCATGATTTGCTGGCGCGGCAGACCTACTTTCGCGGTGCCGAGGCCGTATTGCTGGCAGAACCCATGTCTCCTCCGATTAGTCGCAACGAACCTGTGATGGTCGAGGGGCGTGACTATCTATCCCAGGCGCAGATAGAGGAGCGAATGGTGGCCTGGGAGACCAGGGTTAGACGGGTGCCCCTAACCTGGCAGGCCGCGGGTATGTGGTGGCCTGCACAGCTCAAAGGGCGAGATCTGCAGCGAGCCCCCATCTTTGGTGGATACTCCATCGGTTTGGCTTTGCCGGCGTGGTCCGCCCAGGGCGGGGAGCAGGTATTAGTGGATCAGCCTGGTGTGTGGAGCATGCGCCTGGATGGGACGAGGCGATTGCTGGTGCGCCATTCGGGTGTGGAGATGGCGAGTAGTCCCTTGGCGCTTAACCGCTCATGCAATGGGTTGGTTGTCAGTTTCAATATCAGGCCAGCAGTGACCACCCCGTTTCCGACCAAGGCGTCTGCCAGAACCACCGTCCTTCTGAACGGCGTCATGGTGCTTGATAGCGCCGAGCTTCTAAGTCGGCCGAGCGATGAGCAAGTACTGGCCAATGCCACCACAATTGGTGCGGCTGCTGATGGTAGCCATCCTTTTTCGGGGGTAATCCCACCGCCGCTACTAGTTGGCAAGCAGCTGTCCCATGCGACGTCTGGGTATGATGCGCAGGATATGCTGGCCGAACTCTGCCCAGAGAAGTGATGTCTCAGCTGAGATGGGGTCGATGGTGGAGGGCTTCGGCCGGCAATCTAACTCGCTGGCGCTTACCCTTCGAGCACGCTCTTTGCCTATTCAGGTTATTGTGAGCAACCACTAGGACGTGCGGCCCAAGCGGCGCAGGCGCTGTGTGGTGCTGTTGAGTCGAGCTCTGTACGATGCCCACCAACTGCTGGGTTGGAGCCCAGGTGGCTTGGTTCTTAGTTCATGGAACAGCTCCGCCACATC
This sequence comes from Pseudomonas campi, assembly GCF_013200955.2. Lineage (NCBI taxonomy): Bacteria > Pseudomonadati > Pseudomonadota > Gammaproteobacteria > Pseudomonadales > Pseudomonadaceae > Aquipseudomonas > Aquipseudomonas campi. The sequence goes on along the minus strand of NZ_CP053697.2, from coordinate 4,278,138 downwards.
GACCGGATGGATCTGGCAAGTGGTTTGAGGGTGGGGTTTTCCAAGTGCCGAGTACAACCCTTCGATGGTTTCGGAGGGGGTCTGGATCAGATCTTCCTCACGACTGATGGCATGCTTTGGCTCTTTCCGAAGAGTCTCCTCCAGAGATTGGCCAAGGCGCTGCTCCATCCACGCAATATCCGCAGCATGCTGCTGATGTATGGCTTGAGTCAGTTCGTGGGACAACGCGAATTTGTCACTCCAGATTCCGGAGAGTTTGCGGTTGAGTCCCTCGACCTCGGCGATTTGCAGGGAGGCGGCTAGCTCGGGGGCAAATTTCCGGTAGACATACAGCAGCCCGACAAACTGCCTCGACATCGATTCGTTTTCTGTCCTGATGCGTTCTGCTGGAAACTCCAAGCCTAGTCGTTGGCAGAAGTCCGATACCGCGCAGCGGTTGTGCAGGGTGGTGCTATCGAACTTCCAAAGCTCGACGTTAGTCCTCCCGAAAATGTCGTCGAATTTCTGAAAAGTATCTTTGAAGGATCTGTAGAGCCGCATTGGCTCGAAGTTCGGGCTGCGTTTTTTCAGTCGCTGTTGAAATGCGCTGGCGAGATAGGAGGCGGGCGGGCGAACGTAGCTGACCACACGGATGTTCTGAAAGTGAGGCGCCAGGAAGTCGCGCAAGCGAGTCAGTGCTGCTGGGGGCATTGAGCTGATTTGCTCGCCAGAGATGAGTAGATCGCGCGTTCCAGTGTCCGCTATGGCCTGCAGCAGAAGCTTTTCGTAAGCGTCGATAGTCGACACGTCGGGCTGGACATCGAAGAAGCCTCTTTCCGCTCCTTGGGTGAAAAGGTCATAGATGGCATAGCTGTGATTGGGGCTATCACCCAGGTCGGCATAAGTGATGTGCTGATCCGCAAAGCCCTGCAGCGAGTGCTGTATGGATGTGCTGCCGGTCTTGTGCATGCCGATGTGAATGATGCAGGTGTGCATTGGATGTCTCGTGATAGGTTCTGGCAACGATGGTCGGGTCGAGTGAGTGCCAAGTCAATCCGTGTTCTAGATGGGCTCTCAGGTGTCGTTGCTTCAGCATCAGCCTGCAAGCCAAACTGCAATAAAAAACCCGGCACATGGCCGGGTTTTTGTGTCTGGAACAAAGCGTCTTAATCAACCGCCTTGACCATGTCTTCGATGACCTTCTTGGCGTCGCCAAAAACCATCATGGTCTTGTCCAGGTAGAACAGTTCGTTGTCGAGGCCGGCGTAGCCGCTGGCCATCGAGCGCTTGTTGACGATCACGGTCTTGGCTTTGTAGGCCTCGAGGATCGGCATGCCGGCGATCGGCGACTTCGGGTCGTTCTTCGCGGCCGGGTTGACCACGTCGTTGGCGCCCAGCACCAGCACCACGTCGGCCTGGCCGAACTCGGAGTTGATGTCTTCCATCTCGAACACCTGCTCGTAAGGCACTTCGGCCTCGGCCAGCAGGACGTTCATGTGGCCAGGCATACGACCGGCAACCGGGTGGATCGCGTACTTCACGGTGACGCCGCGGTGAGTCAGCTTCTCGGCCAGCTCCATCAGCGCGTGCTGGGCACGGGCCACCGCCAGGCCGTAGCCCGGGACGATGATCACGGTGTCGGCGTTGGTCAGCAGGAAGGCGGCATCGTCGGACGAGCCGGACTTCACCGGACGAGCTTCTTGAGCGCCCGCCGGGCCGGCGGCTTCAGCCGCGCCACCGAAACCACCGAGGATCACGTTGAAGAACGAGCGGTTCATCGCCTTGCACATGATGTACGAGAGGATGGCACCGGACGAACCCACCAGCGAACCAGCGACGATCAGCATCGAGTTGTTCAGCGAGAAACCGATACCGGCAGCCGCCCAGCCCGAGTAGGAGTTGAGCATCGACACCACGACCGGCATGTCAGCGCCGCCGATCGGGATGATGATCAGTACGCCGATGATGAAGGCCAGGGCCAGCATCAGGGCGAAAGCCTGCAGGTTGCCGGTGAACATGTACACCAGGCCCAGGCCGGCGATGGTCAGGCCGATCACCAAGTTGATCAGGTGCTGGCCCTTGAACTGCACCGGCGCGCCCTGGAACAGGCGGAACTTGTACTTGCCCGACAGCTTGCCGAAGGCGATCACCGAACCGGAGAAGGTGATGGCACCGATGGCCGCGCCGAGGAACAGTTCCAGGCGGTTACCGGCCGGAATCGCATCGCCCAGGTGAGCGACGATACCCAGCGATTGCGGTTCAACCACGGCGGCGATGGCGATAAATACCGCGGCCAGACCGATCATGCTGTGCATGAAGGCGACCAGTTCCGGCATCTTGGTCATCTCGACGCGCTTGGCCATGATGGTGCCGGCAGTACCGCCGACCAGCAGGCCGACCAGGACGAAGCCCAGGCCTTTGGCAGCGCCGCCTTCGGTCATCTGCGAACCCAGCTTGAACACCAGGAACACGGTGGTGACCACGGCGATGCCCATGCCGATCATGCCGAACAGGTTGCCCTGGCGCGACGAGGTCGGGTGCGACAGGCCTTTCAGCGCCTGGATGAAGCAGATCGAGGCGACCAGGTAGAGAAGGGTGATCAGATTCATGCTCATCAGTGCTTCTCCACCGGCGCTTTCGGCGCCTTCTTCTTGAACATTTCCAGCATGCGGCGGGTGACCAGGAAGCCACCGAACACGTTGACCGCGGCCAGGGCCACGGCCAGGGTGCCCATGGACTTGCCCAGCACGGTTTCGGTCAGGGCGGCGGCCAGCATGGCGCCGACGATGACGATCGCGGAAATGGCGTTGGTTACCGCCATCAGCGGGGTGTGCAGGGCCGGGGTGACGTTCCACACCACGTGGTAGCCCACGTAGATGGCCAGCACGAAGATGATCAGGTTGTAGATGCTTGGGGAAATCAGTTCCATGTCTCTACTCCTTAGCCGTTGGTGCGCACGACGTTGCCATCGCGGCACATCAGGCACGCGGCGACGATGTCGTCTTCCAGGTTGAGGTGGAACTTGCCTTCGCCGTCGATGACCAGCTTGAGGAAGTCCAGCAGGTTGCGTGCGTACAGGGCCGAAGCATCCGCCGGCACCAGGGCCGCCAGGTTGCTGTGGCCGACGATGGTCACGCCGTGCTGCACCACTACCTGCTCGGCAACGGTCAGCGGGCAGTTGCCGCCTTGGGCTGCAGCCAGGTCGATGATCACCGAGCCCGGCTTCATTTCCGCCACGGTGGCGGCGTGCAGCAGGGTCGGTGCCTTGCGGCCCGGAATCAGTGCGGTGGTGATGACGATATCGGCCTGCTTGGCCTTCTCGTGCACTGCCTTGGCCTGACGCTCCATCCACGAGGCCGGCATCGGACGGGCGTAGCCGCCAACGCCCTGGGCGCATTCGCGCTCTTCATCGGTCTCGAACGGTACGTCGACGAACTTGGCGCCGAGCGATTCGATCTGCTCCTTCACCGCCGGACGCACGTCCGAGGCCTCGATCACCGCACCCAGGCGCTTGGCCGTGGCGATGGCCTGCAGACCGGCAACACCGGCACCGAGGATCAGCACGCGGGCGGCCTTCACGGTACCGGCAGCGGTCATCAGCATCGGCATGAAGCGCGGGTAGTGGTTGGCGGCCAGCATCACGGCCTTGTAGCCGGCGATGTTGGCTTGCGAACTCAGCACGTCCAGGCTCTGCGCGCGGGAGGTACGCGGAGCGGCCTCCAGGGCGAAAGCGGTGATGCCACGGGCGGCCATGCGCGCAATGATCTCGTTGCTGAACGGGTTGAGCATGCCAACCAGCACGGCGCCGGTCTTCATGTGGGCCAGTTCGGCATCGGTCGGGGCGACCACTTTCAGCACCAGGTCGGCACCGAAGGCGGCGGCATCGTTGCCGATGGCTGCGCCCACGGCTGCATAGGCGCTGTCCGGAATGCTGGCGCTGACGCCGGCACCGGTCTGTACAGTCACCTGATGGCCTTGGCCGATCAGCTTCTTGATGGTTTCGGGAGTCGCGGCAACGCGCGTCTCACCGGCATGGGTCTCGAGAGGAACACCGATGTGCACTTCAATTCTCCTGCGTGATCGTTTTGATGAACCAGCGCACTGCGGGTGGCACGCGGGTGAGGGCGGATCAGCACAAACCCGCACGGATAATGGCGGGGCGCGGCATTTTGCAGGTGAACGGCGAGCCCTTCAAGAATTTATGGAGTTTTGAAATTCGATTACTACAAGTTATAGGTGCTGTCGTTGTCTTTTATACCAGCTGCAGGCCGCGCTGTTGCTGGCCTAGCCCCCAGCTGGCGGTGCCTGTAGGGGTGTTTTGGCATTCGCCAGCTGAATAACCGTTCGTCGATTCCAATGCGGTGTGAAATGTATCGAACGGATTGTGCGAAATCCTGTTCGCGCCAGCTGTGGCGGGGCTTTCAGGGGTTTTACCGGGTTGCGCCGATGTAGTGTTCGCGGCGCCGTGCTACATGGGCGCAGGCCGCGCACGGCAAGGGCTACAGGCGATTTTCTCGTTGGTAGTCACGGGCCGCCTGCAACAACCAGTCGCGAAACGCGCGCAGAGCGGCCGATTCCAGCTTGCGCTCGGGAATGATCAGGTAATAGGCGCGCTCATCGCTATGAAAAGCCTGCGGGTGGGCGGCGACCAGGCGCCCCTCGGCCAGCTCGCGCTGGATCAGGAACGGTGGGATCAGCGCCACGCCCATGCCGTGGATCGCCGCCTGGGCCAGCATGGAGAACAGCTCGTAGCGCGGCCCGCTGAGGTCACGCGGCACATTCAGACCCTGGGCGTTGAACCACTGGCGCCAGGCATAGGGGCGGGTGGTCTGTTGCAGCAGCGGCAACGCCGCCAGTTCCGCGGCACTGAACTGCGCGCGCCCGCCCAGCAGCTCAGGGCTGCACACCGGCAGCGGGTACTCGGGCATCAGGTAGTGCGCCTCGGTGCCGGACCAGTCGGCATCGCCGAAATAGATCGCGGCGTCGAAGGCGGTGTCGGCGAACAGGAAGGGCCGGGTGCGGTTGGTCAGGTGCACGGTGACTTCCGGGTGCAGGCGCTGGAAGTCCTTCAGGCGTGGCACCAGCCACTGGGTGGCGAAGGTCGGCACCACCGCCAGCTCGATGCTCATCGCACCCTGCTGGCCCATGGCGGCCAGGGTGTCGCGCTCCACCGCATCCAGCTGGGCGGCGACCTTGCGGCTGTAGGCCAGGCCGGCCTCGGTCAGCTGCACGCCGCGGCGCGAACGGCGGAACAGTTCGATGCCGAGAAACTCCTCCAGCCCGGCGATCTGCCGGCACACGGCGCCCTGGGTCAGCGCCAGTTCGTCGGCGGCTTTGGTGAAACTCTGGTGGCGGGCGGCCGACTCGAAGGCCACCAGGGCGACGGTGCTGGGGATCTTGCGGCGCATCTATGCGATAGCCTCACAGTCATGAGCTTGAATTGCCTTCTCAGGCTATCTCGGAGTGAGCTTATTGCACAACACCATGCAAAATCCTCGTTTGCCCCGTGCCGTTTACGGGCCTAGTCTTGCTCCATCGACTGGCCGCGCCCTTCGCAGGTGGCGGCCCTCTACTGCCAACGTTTCGAGGATTCGCCCCATGGCCAGCAAGGCAACCTTCAACTGGATCGACCCGCTGCTGCTCGATCAGCAACTGACTGAAGAAGAGCGCATGGTGCGCGACAGCGCCCAGCAGTTCGCCGCCGACAAGTTGAAGCCGCGCGTGCAACTGGCCTTCCGCAACGAGCAGACCGATCCGAAGATCTTCCGCGAGATGGGCGAAACCGGCCTGCTCGGCGCCACCATCCCCGAAGCCTACGGTGGCAGCGGCCTCAACTACGTGTGCTACGGCCTGATCGCCCGCGAAGTGGAGCGTATCGACTCCGGCTACCGCTCGATGATGAGCGTGCAGTCGTCGCTGGTGATGGTGCCGATCAACGAGTTCGGCAACGAAGCGACCAAGCAGAAGTACCTGCCCAAGCTGGCCAGCGGCGAATACATCGGCTGCTTCGGCCTGACCGAGCCGGACCACGGTTCCGACCCGGGTTCGATGATCACTCGGGCCAAGAAGGTCGACGGCGGCTATCGCCTGACCGGCGCCAAGATGTGGATCACCAACAGCCCGATCGCCGACGTGTTCGTGGTCTGGGCCAAGGATGACGCCGGCGAAATCCGCGGCTTCGTCCTGGAAAAAGGCTGGCAGGGCCTCAGCGCCCCGGCGATCCACGGCAAGGTCGGCCTGCGCGCCTCGATCACCGGCGAGATCGTCATGGACAACGTGTTCTGCCCGGAAGAAAACGCTTTCCCCGATGTGCGCGGCCTGAAAGGTCCGTTCACCTGCCTCAACTCCGCCCGCTACGGCATCAGCTGGGGTGCCCTGGGCGCCGCCGAGGACTGCTGGCACACCGCGCGCCAGTACACCCTGGACCGCAAGCAGTTCGGTCGGCCGCTGGCGCAGAACCAGCTGATCCAGAAGAAGCTGGCCGACATGCAGACCGAAATCACCCTGGCCCTGCAAGGCTGCCTGCGCCTCGGGCGGATGAAGGATGAAGGCACCGCCGCGGTGGAAATCACCTCGATCATGAAGCGCAACAGCTGCGGCAAGTCCCTGGAAATTGCCCGCATGGCCCGCGACATGCTCGGCGGCAACGGCATCAGCGACGAGTACGGGGTGGCCCGCCACCTGGTTAACCTGGAAGTGGTCAACACCTACGAAGGCACCCACGACGTGCATGCGTTGATTCTCGGCCGCGCCCAGACCGGTCTGCAGGCGTTCTTCTAAGAGCCTGACGCGGATTGCTTTGGCTCCCCTCTCCCACTTGTGGGAGAGGGGCCGGGGGAGAGGGCGTTGGCTGACTAACCCTCTCCCCAGCCCTCTCCCCAGCCCTCTCCCGTGAACGGGAGAGGGGGCAGGAACGCACCGCAGGCAATTTCGTAGGGTGGAAAACCGCGCAGCGTTTTCCACCAAAGCCGGTGGATGGATAGAGCGTCATCCACCCTACAAAGGAATCTCGCAATGTCCGGCGCCCTGTCCCATATCCGTGTTCTCGACCTGTCCCGCGTGCTCGCCGGGCCCTGGGCCGGGCAGACGCTGGCCGACCTCGGTGCCGAGGTGATCAAGGTCGAGCGCCCCGGTACGGGCGACGACACCCGTCACTGGGGCCCGCCCTACATCAAGGACGCCGACGGCAATGACAGCCGCGAGGCGGCCTACTTCCAGTGCGCCAACCGCAACAAGCAGTCGCTGACCCTCGACTTCACCCAGCCCGAGGGCCAGCGCCTGGTGCGCGAGCTGGCGGCGCAGTGCGATGTAGTGCTGGAAAACTTCAAGGTCGGCGGCCTGGCGGCCTATGGCCTCGACTACGAGTCGCTGAAAGCGGTCAACCCGCGACTGATCTACTGCTCCATCACCGGTTTCGGGCAGAACGGGCCCTACGCCAAGCGAGCAGGTTATGACTTCATGATCCAGGGCCTCGGCGGGCTGATGAGCCTGACCGGCAAGCCCGATGGCGAGGACGGCGCCGGCCCCATGAAGGTCGGCGTCGCCCTCACCGATATTCTTACCGGGCTGTACGCCACGGTCGGCGTGCTGGCCGCGCTGAACGCCCGCGAGCAGACCGGCCAGGGCCAGTTCATCGATGTGGCCTTGCTCGACGTGCAGGTGGCCTGCCTGGCCAACCAGGCGATGAACTACCTGGCCACCGGCCAGTCGCCCACGCGCCTGGGCAATGCCCACCCGAACATCGTGCCTTACCAGGACTTCCCCACTGCCGATGGCGATTTCATCCTCGCCGTGGGTAACGACGGGCAGTTCCGCAAGTTTTGCGAGGTCGCCGGCCTTCCGGCTTTGGCCGGTGACTCGCGCTTTTCCACCAACCAGGCGCGGGTGGCCCACCGCGCCGAGCTGATCCCCCTGCTGCGCCAGGCCACCGTGTTCCGCACGACCGCCGAGTGGGTGGCGTTGCTGGAGGAGGCCGGCGTGCCCTGCGGGCCGATCAACGACCTGGCCCAGGTGTTCGCCGATCCCCAGGTGCAGGCCCGCGGCCTGCGCGTGGAGTTGCCCAACAGCCTGGGCAGCGTCACCCCGCAAGTGGCCAGCCCGCTGCGCCTGTCGCAGACCCCGGTGGACTACCGCCTGGCGCCGCCGCTGCTCGGTGAGCACAGCGAAGCCATCCTGCAGCGCCTGCTGGGGCTGGATGCCGGGCAGATTGCCGAGCTGCGCGCGGCCGGCGTGGTCTGAGAACCTGTATCGGTGCTGACTTGTCAGCGCTCGGGCGGGCAGCTCTGCGGTAGCCCTCAATCGCCAATGCATTCGCCCCCGCCGGAGCGCAGCGCCTGTGCACCCGGTCAGCCGCCCCGCCTCGCTTCTGTAGGAGCCAGCTTGCTGGCGATGCTTTTGACCTGCTGGGATCGCCAGCAAGCTGGCTCCTACAAGTCTCCATGCAGATTTAATTTTTATATGTAAAACAATTAGTTATTTATAGTTTGATGGGGTGGATGTATCCGCGATGCCTTTCATGCCGCGCCAACACCGCGGACCTACACTGCCCGCCAGCGGCGCTCCTCAGCCTGCTGAGCCGCCCGGCGCGGTTGCGTCGAACGCCCCTTCCAGCAGCTGGAAGTAGCGCAGCATGCTGCGCCGCGCCAGGCTCGGATCGCGCGCCAGCAAGGCCTGGATGCGTTGCGTCTGGCTGTCGCGCAGCTTGTCCGCCAGGGCGGCGGGTAGCGGGTCGTGCTCGGCCATGGCGCCAAACACATGGGAAAACAGCGCGAGGGCGCGGTTGCCACTCAGCTCGGCAATGCACAGGTCGAGCTCGCGGGAGGTGGCCAGGCGTCCTGCCGCGGTGGCCGCCTGCAGCTGTTGCAGGCGCGCGCGGCCCTCGTTATCCAGGCGTTGCGCGGTCAGGCCTGCGGCGGCCAGCTGCAGGGTTTTCCACACCGAGTAGAAGTAGTGCCGCGGCAGTTGGTTGTGCCGCAGGTAATTCAGCGCCAGCTTGATGGTGTAGCTCGGATCGGGCGTTTCCACGATCAGCCCGCCGCCCTGGCCGCGCCGACTGCGCACGATGGCGTGCAGTTCCAGGGTGCGCACCGTTTCGCGCAGCACGGCTCGGCTGACCTGATGGAGGGCCTGCAGGTCCGGTTCGGCGCCGAGGCGGGCACCGGCGCGCAAGCCGGAATTGGCGATGCTGCGGGCGATCACCACCGCCAGGCGGTGAGCGGTTTTCTCGTAGACCTTGCGGATGGCGAAATCAGGCGCCAGTTGCAGGCTGCTCATGTCGGATGTCGGCCCCTGCTGCAGGCTGCCGCTGAGCTCGACGATCAGCTCGCGGAGCTGGCGCAGCGAGTCGCGCACGTTGTCCTGGGCGCGCTGGGCATCACCGGCCACGATGAACTCGAGCAACTCCAGCTTGAGTTGGCGGCCCGTGATAAAGGCCTGCTCCAGCTTGGCGCGCACGTGCGCCCGTTGCGGTGTACGGCCATTGATGGTGACGAAGCACAGCGCCACGTAGATCAGGCTGATGGCCGGGTTGGCGGCCACCTGGCAGATGAATTCGCGCACCTGGCCGTGCAGCTGCAGTTCTTCGTTGAAGCTGCAGGGCGGCGTATGGCGCAGCAGGTCGATCAGTTGCCGCGCGCGGCCGATGTCGCTATCGCTGAGCTGTTCGGCGGCATGGCTGACGATCAGGCATTCGATCAGCTCACGGGCTTCGAACAGCTCGGCAAAACTGACGTCGGTCAGTTCCAGATAAGTCGCCAGGGCCAGGGCGGCAGAGTCATTGGCGGGCTGGCGGACGATCAGGCCGCCACCGGCACCGCGGCGCATGCTGGCCACGCCGTTGCGCTCCAGCTGGCGGATCGCCTCGCGCAGGGTAGCGCGGCTGATCCGGTAGCGCTCCATCAGCTGGGCTTCGGAGCCCAGCAGGCTGCCGACGGGCCAGCCGAGGGCGGCAATATCTTGCTGTATCGCCTCGGCCACCAGCTCGGCGAGCTTGGCCTGGCGCCCACTGTGCTTCAGCGCGGCCCGGCGCAGGTCATGCACGCGGCTGAGTGCTGGGCTCGAATCGGTAGCAACTGGAGTCAACATGTTTGTGCCTGATCCAGGAGAAAGGCGCCACAGTAGAGTTTTTTAATCGATTTTGTAAGCGCTTTGCCATTGCTGGCGATGTGCCAGGCTCCGTCATTCGCGTGAGGGCATCACGCCAATTCAACTCGCTGATAACACCTTAGGGCGATACTCATGCGCCTTTATCTCGACCTAAGCTGCGTGACACTCAACCCGATCCGCGCCGTGCTGTGGCGTCGAGGAAGCATGCCAATGCCCAACAACAATAATGGCTACCCCTCCGGTCTGTCCGCCTGGACCACTGTGGTCATCCTGATGGTGGCCTATGTGCTGTCCTTTATCGACCGGCAGATTCTCAACCTGCTGGTGGAGCCGATCCGCCGTGACCTGGTGATCAGCGACACGCAGATGAGCCTGCTGATGGGCCTGTCTTTCGCGCTGTTCTACACCATCTGCGGCATCCCTCTCGGGCGCCTGGCCGATACCCGCAGTCGGCGCGGCCTGATTGCCATCGGCGTGCTGTTCTGGAGTGCGGCCACGGCCGCCTGCGGCATGGCCAAGCTGTACTGGCAGTTCCTTATCTGCCGCATCGGCGTTGGCGTGGGCGAGGCGGCGCTGTCGCCGGCGGCCTATTCGCTGATTGCCGACAGCTTCCCGCCAGAGCGTCGGGCGACGGCCATCAGCGTCTACTCGATGGGCGTCTACCTCGGCTCCGGCATCGCCTTCCTGCTCGGTGGCCTGGTGATCAAGTTCGCCTCGGCCCAGGGCGACCTGGTGCTGCCGGTGCTCGGTGAGGTGCGTCCGTGGCAATTGATCTTCCTCATTCTCGGCGCCGCCGGTGTGCTGTTCACCCTGCTCATGCTCGCCGTGCGCGAGCCTGTGCGGCGCGGCGTGGGCGCCGGGGTGGCGGTGCCGCTGGCCGAGGTCGGGCGCTATATCCGCAGCAACCGGCGCACCGTGCTGTGCCACAACTTCGGCTTCGCCGGCCTGGCCTTCGCCGGTTACGGCAGCGCGGCCTGGATTCCGAGCTTCTTCATCCGTACCTACGGCTGGGATGCCGGCCAGGTGGGCATCGTCTACGGCAGCATCGTCGCCGTGTTCGGCTGCCTGGGTATCGTCTGTGGCGGACGCCTGGCCGATCTGCTGGTCAAGCGCGGGCACAGCGACGCCAATATGCGCGTCGGTTTGATTGCCGCCCTCGGCGCGCTGCCGCTGGTGGTGCTGTTCCCGCTGATGGGCAGCGCCTTCTGGGCCGCCCTGCTGCTGGCGCCGACCGTATTCTTCCTGAGCATGCCGTTCGGCGTGGCACCGGCGGCGATCCAGGAAATCATGCCCAACTCGATGCGCGGCCAGGCCTCGGCCATCTACCTGTTCGTCATCACCCTGATCGGCCTGGGGATCGGGCCGACGGCGGTGGCGCTGGTGACCGACTTCGTCTTTGCCGACGACAAGGCGCTGCGCTATTCGCTGCTGATCGTCACCACGCTGGCGGTGCTGGCCTCGGTGGTGCTGCTGAGAATGAGTCTGCAGCCCTATCGCGAGAGCCTGCTGCGTCTGCAGCAATGGAACCCGGGATCGGTCGCCGACAACCCGCCGGCCCGCCTCAAGCCCGCCTAGCGGCGGCGCTGCCGACCACCCCACGAGCCCCGCTATGCGGGGCTTTTTCATACCCGCTGAACGGGCTTGGGACGGCTGGCTGATAGCGCTGCATTCAGCGCCGTGTTGATGGCGCGCAATGCCCTGGCCACCGGGCTATTCATACTTTCGGGCTACGGCACGAATCCAACCTTCGGGCGCTTATCCGAGTGTCATCCCCTGTTTAGGGTGCTGGACAGTTTTACTCACATCGGAGAGCCGCATGACAAAAACAACAAGGCCCGGAATCTTCCAGCCACACATCCTTAGCCTGGCCATCGCCCTCGGTGCTGTCGCGCCGGCGCAGGCCGTTACCTTCAACATCGGCGAGATCGAGGGCCAGCTCGACTCGTCCCTGTCGGTCGGCGCCAGCTGGTCGATGCGTAGCGCCGATCCGGACCTGATCGGTACGGCCAACGGCGGCAGCGCGTTCACCCAGACCGGCGACGACGGGCGCCTGAACTTCAAGAAGGGCGAAACCTTCTCGAAGATCTTCAAGGGCATCCATGACCTCGAACTGAAGTACGGCGACAGCGGCGTGTTCGTGCGCGGCAAGTACTGGTACGACTTCGAACTGAAGGACGAGCAGCGCCTGTTCAAGGACATCGACGAACACAACCGCAAAGAGGGTGCGCAATCATCCGGTGCGGAAATTCTCGACGCCTTCGTCTACCACAACTACGCCATCGGCGATCTGCCGGGCTCGACCCGGGTGGGCAAGCAGGTGGTCAGCTGGGGCGAGAGCACCTTCATCAGCAACAGCATCAACGCCATCAACCCGATCGATGCCGCTGCCTTGCGCCGCCCCGGCTCGGAGATCAAGGAAGGGCTGATCCCGGTCAACATGCTCTACCTGTCGCAGACCCTGACCGACCAGTTGAGCATGGAAGCCTTCTACCAGCTGGAGTGGGACCAGACCGTGGCCGACAACTGCGGCACCTTCTTTTCCAGTGCCGACGTGGTCGCCGATGGCTGCGATACCAACTACAACGGCCTCGGCCTCAGCAGCATCCAGACCCTGCTCGGCTTCCAGTCGACCCTGGCCGGCCTCGGCGTGACCGTGGAGCCGGAGGGGCTGGTGGTGCCGCGCGGCGGTGACCGCGACGCCCGCGACTCCGGGCAGTTCGGCCTGGCGCTGCGCTGGCTCGGCGACGACACCGAATACGCGGCCTACCTCCTCAACTACCACAGCCGCACACCGAATGTTGGCTACCAGAACGCCAATGCGACGGGCATCAGCAATGCCCTGACCACAGCCGGCGGGGCCTTGGCCCAGCCGATCCTGCTCGGCAGCGGCAGCTACTACCTGGAGTATCCGGAAGACATCCGCCTCTACGGCCTGAGCTTCGCCACCTCGCTGCCCACCGGCACCGCCTGGTCGGGCGAGATCAGCTACCGGCCCAACATGCCGGTGCAGATCAACACCACCGACCTGACCAGCCGGTTGGCCAGCAGCGTTGCCGGCGGCTTGGCCAGTGGTGGCGTCGCCGGCGCGCTGGCCCAGGCCGAGGCCCTGCACCGGGGCTACAACCGCAAGGAAGTGACCCAGGCGCAGACTACCTTCACCCACTTCTTCGATCGCGTCATGGGTGCCGATCGCCTGACCCTGGCCGGTGAAATCGGCGTGACCCGCATCGGCGCCCTGGAGAGCCAGGACGAGCTGCGCTACGGCCGCGACGGGACTTACGGCTCGCCGTACGGCACCAGTGCGTCGAACCTGCTGTCCGCGCAGGAGTACGGCGACGACGGCTTCTTCACCGCCACCTCCTGGGGTTACCGCGCCCGGGCGATCTGGGACTACAACAACGTGATCGCCGGCATCAACCTCAAGCCGAACCTGTCCTGGTCGCATGACGTCGACGGCTACGGCCCGGTGTTCAACGAAGGCAGCAAGGCCGTCAGCGTCGGTCTGGATGCCGAGTACCGCAATACCTATACCGCCAGCCTGTCGTACACCGACTACTTCGGCGGTGATTACAACGTCGCGGTCGACCGTGACTTTCTCGCCCTCAGCTTCGGCGTGAACTTCTGAACCGCGACCCAGGGAACGAGCCAACTATGAAAACAACAATGCAACTCATCAGTACCCTCACCCTCAGCCTGCTGGCCAGCGGCGTGTTCGCCGCCGTGTCGCCGGAGGAGGCGGCCAAGCTGGGCAGCAGCCTCACCCCGTTAGGGGCGGAGCAAGCCGGCAATGCCGACGGCAGTATCCCCGCCTGGACCGGTGGTCTGAGCAAGGACGCCGCCGCGGTGGACGCCAATGGTTTCCTCGGTGACCCGTTCGCCGGCGAGCAGCCGCTGTTCACCATCACCGCGCAGAATCTGCAGCAGTACCAGGACAAGCTGAACGAAGGTCAGCTGGCGATGTTCAAGCGCTACCCGCAGAGCTACAAGATGCCGGTCTACCCCAGCCACCGCACGGCGACAGTCCCGCCAGAAGTCGCCGCAGCAGCCAAGCGCAGCGCGCTGAACACCACGCTGGTGGAAGGCGGCAACGGTCTGCAGAACTTCGCCGACAGCCGCTACTACGCCTTTCCGATTCCGCAAAACGGCCTGGAAGTGGTGTGGAACCACATCACCCGCTACCGCGGCGGCAACCTGCAGCGCAACATCGTCCAGGCCACCCCGCAGACCAATGGCGACTACACCCTGGTGCACTTCGATGACGTAGTGGCTTTCCCGTCGATGATGCCCGACCTGCCGGCGAAGAAGGCCGAGAACGCCCTGCTGTTCTTCAAGCAGCGGGTCACCGCGCCGTCGCGTCTGGCCGGCAACGTGCTGCTGGTGCACGACTCGCTGGACCAGATCAAGGAACCGCGCATGGCCTGGATCTACAACGCCGGCCAGCGTCGCGTGCGCCGTGCGCCGCAGGTTGCCTACGACGGTCCGGGTACCGCTGCCGATGGCCTGCGCACCTCGGACAACTTCGATATGTACAACGGCGCCCCGGATCGCTACGACTGGAAGCTGATTGGCAAACGCGAGCTGTACATTCCCTACAACAACTTCAAGCTGGCCTCACCCGAGGTGAAGTACGCCGACATCATCCAGGCCGGGCATACCAACCAGGATCTGGCGCGCTACGAGCTGCACCGGGTCTGGGAAGTCGAAGCGACGTTGCGGGCCGGCGAGCGCAACATCTACGCCAAGCGGCGCTTCTTCATCGACGAGGACTCCTGGCAGATAGTCGCCTCCGAGCACTATGACGGTCGTGGCCAGCTCTGGCGCATCGGTCAGGCCATGGCCGTGCAGAACTTCCACGTACAGACACCGGGCTATGCCTTCGAAGCCCTCTACGACATCGTCGTCGGCCGCTACGTGGCCATCGGCATGGCCAACGAGGAAAAACATTCGGTCGAATACGGCGCCCACGCGTCGGCCAAAGACTTCACTCCGGCCGCCCTGCGCAACGCCGGCGTGCGCTGAGAGAAAAGCCGCTGCTCCTTGGCTTGAGGCGACCCTGGTGGTCGCCTTTTTTATGGCTGCGCCTAGGGTCTGTTCCCGTTTCGTTCACGGCCGCGACGGAGCCTGTTTTTGCGCGGGGCTAGGCGCGAGGCGCGAGGCGCGAGGTTTGGTCGTCCAAATGAGCCGTCGAGCAACGACGTCCCGCGCAAAAACAGACCCGTCCCTGCGGGTTGCGCAGCAACGCGGTTCGCGAACGAAACGGGAACAGCCCCCTGGCACTATTGATGTAGCGCCACTGCCGATATTCAGGCGCTGGTGACCCTCCGATTAGTGGGTATGATCGGCTGACGTTCCATCGACCGTACAAATACAACAACCGCGTCGAGGCCAGAACATGCATGACAGTGTCCGCGCTCTGCCCATGGCGCTGCGCCAGCACCCCCACGACAGCGCCCTGCCACGCCTGCCCGCCGCGCATATCGCCCGGCCGCGACTGGGTGAGGCCCTGCTCGCCAGCGACAGCCGCCTGAGCCTGGTCTGCGCCCCGGCCGGCTTCGGCAAGAGCGTGCTGCTCAACGAGTGCGTGCGCCGCGCCCCAGCGGGTACGCGGGTGGTCTGGCTGGAGCTGCTCGGCCTGCCGTTGACCCCGACCGAGTTGCTCAGCCGTCTGGCCGCGTCCCTGCAGCTGAGCCCCGGGCCGGGCGAGCCCAGCGCCGAACTGAACCTGCTGCTCGGGCGCATCGAGCAACCGCTATGGATCATTCTCGACGATTACCCGCGGCAAACCTGCGCCGAACTGGATGCCTGCCTTGGCCAACTGCTGGAACGCGCCCCGCATACCCTGCGCTGGTGGATCAGCGGCCGCCGGCGCCCGGCCTGGAACCTGCCGCGGCTGCTGCTGCAGGGCGATCTGCAGGAGCTCGACGCACAAGCCCTGGCGCTTACCGAGGCAGAGCTCGAACGCCTGCTCGAGCAACGTCAGCAGCGCTTGCCGAGCGCCTTGGCCCAGCAACTGCTGCAGCACAGCGAGGGTTGGCTGGCCGGTGTCTGCCTGCTGTTGATGGGCGGCAGTGCGGACAATCTCGCCGAGCGCCTGGTCGCCGGTACCCCGTTGCTGCAGGAATACTTCGAGCGCGAGGTACTGGCCGGCCTGCCACCGGCGCTGCTGCACGCGCTGTTCACCCTGGCGCATATGCCGCGCTTCTGCGCGGCCCTGTGCGAGCACGTGCTGGAAGAACCGGGCGGCGCGGCCCTGCTCCTCGAGTTGCGCCAGCGCCAGCTGTTCCTGCATGGCCTGGATGGCTGCGGCGAATGGTTCCGCCTGTGGCGTCCGCTGGCCAGCCTGCTCAAACGCTTGCCCGGCGGCCAGCCGCCGCTGCCGGCGCATTTGCGTGCCTGCCAGTGGTTCGCCGAGCGGGGCGAGGTGCGCGAGGCCGTGCAGCATGCACTCTGCGCCGGCCAACTGGAGGTGGCTGCCAGCTATGTGCAGCGCTATGGCCAGGATCAGTTGCTGATCGGTCACAGCGTCTCGCAGTTCCTGCAATGGCGCGACGAACTGCCGGCCAGTCTGTTCTCCAGCTCCGCCCGCCTGATCTGCCTGCAGGCCTGGGCCCTGATCATCTGTGCGCGCCTGGACGAGGCGGATCGCTGCATCGCCGAGCTGGCGCGCTTCCTGCCGCAACCCGATGCCCGCCGCCAGCAGCAACTGCTCGCCCAGTACCAGGCGGTGACCGGGGTGTTGCAGCGCCAGCGCGGTCTGCGCAGCGCGCGCCAGCACTGCCTGGAAGCACTGGCCGTGCTGGACGAGTCGGGCTGGTCGCAACACATCCTCTGCCACCAGGCCCTGGCCCAGCAGGCCATGGCCGAACTCGACCTGGCCCAGGCCCAGCAGCACAGCCACGAGGGCCTGCGCCTGGCGCGGTTGCGCGGCAATGTGCTGTTCGAGGCGCTGATCAGCGTCGACCACGTCCACCTGCTGGCCATGCTGGGTGAGCGCGAGCGCGCCCTGGAACAGGCCGAGCAGTCACTGCAGCAGCTGCAGGGCGCGGCTCTGCGCGGCCCCGTGCTGGCGCGTCTGTTGCTGATGCGCGGCCATCTGCTGGCGGGTCGTGGCAGCAGCGCCGAAGCGGAGCAGGCGCTGCGCACAGGGCTGCAGGAAGCCGAGCAATGTCAGGACGCCTACCTGCTGTTCGGTTACCTGAGCCTGGCCGAACTGGCCAGCGCCAGCGGCGAGTTCGAGCGCGCGCGCCAGCTGCTGCGCAGTGCCGAACGGCAGATGCAGTGGCTGCACGTGCCCGAGGTGCGTTACCGCGAGGTCCTGCTGCTGGCCCAGGGCGAACTCTGTTTGCACCAGGGCGAAGTAGAGCAGGCGCGCAGCCACTTCCTGCGGGTGCAGCAGCGCTTCGAGACCCATGCGCTGCTGGCGCCCTCGGGCTTCTTCGACCTGCAGCTGCGCGTGCGCCAAGGCTTGGCCCTGGCCGAGCTGGCGCTGGGACGCGTGGACAGCGCCGTCGAGCTGCTCCAGGCATTGCTCAGCGAATGCTGGCAGGCGGGTCACCACAGCCTGGCGGGCGTGATCCGCGTCAGCCTGGCCGAAGCGCAGTTTCTCGCCGGCCACAAGGAAGCCGCTGCCGCCCTGGTGTGCCAGGCCCTGAGCGAGGCCGAGCGCCTGCAGCAACCGCGCCCGCTGCTCGCCCTGCAGCAGCGCCAGGGCGCCTGGCTGGAACGCATCGTGCCGCAACTGAGCGACCCCCAGTGGTGTCAGCAGCACATCGGCACGGCGACTCCCCTGCCGGCGGGCGAGGTGTGCGAGTCGTTGCTCAGCAAACGCGAGGCGGCGGTACTGCACCTGATCGCCCAGGGCTGCTCCAACCAGCAGATCGCCGAACAGCTGTACATCTCCCTGCACACGGTGAAAACCCACGCGCGGCGGATCAACGTCAAACTCGGCGTCGAACGTCGCACCCAGGCGGTGGCGCGGGCCAAGGCGCTGGGCTGGCTGGAGTGAAGCCAAAGGCTTTTAATAAGCCCGGCGTTATCGTCAATCCGTCTAGCGATTCAGTGCTGGGCGTGCAGGCCAGGCGGGTCGCCACCTGCAGCCGCCAGGCCGGTGCTCTGGAGGCGCTTGAGGCATGCCCCCGCAGCATGCTTTGGCAGTGCCGCAATGCCCGTTGCAGAGCGGCTGGCTGAAAATTCACGGCGGTTATCCGGGTTTTTTTGCCCGCAGCACAGCAGGCTTGACGCTGCGCTTCTTTCAACTAAACCGATGTACTACAGCGCTGCAGGGGACTGGCAGTCGCTCACTCGACTCAAGCGGCACCCGCCACGGGATGCCAGGGCCGGGGTACAAGGAGTTTGCTGGGTGAAAGGACGTCATATTTCCGCATTACCTGCCTAGGTTCGATCTGCCCCTTCATCTGCCGTTGCATCTGTCACTGAGCCTGCGCTCCATCGCGGGTCGCTGTTGTGCACCTCCTTGTTTGGTTGCGCCCTGGTCACTGCCAGGGCTGCATGCGCCCGCCTGGCTCTCTGCGGTGGGCGCCCATACATCTTCTCGGAGGTTATGCAATGAAAGGGATTAACAAAAGCGAGCTGGCTCGTCTGCAACTGCGCACCCGTCGGGCCATCAATCCACAGCACAGCCATTTCAGTGCGCTGCTCGCCGCGCGTCACCAGTTCGCCCGCACCTATTCGATCAAGGTGCTGAACAACTTCGTCGGCAGCAGTCCGCTGGACTTCGAGCTGCTGACGCTGCTCACCCCGGCGCTGCAGGATCGCAGCCAGGATCACCTGCTGCTGGGCGACCAGCCGATCGCGCGCCAGGCCTCGAACTGGGACCCCCACAACCATGTGTTGAGCTGGCATCAGGGCAGCGGTGCCGAGGCCATCTCCGGGCGCATCGAGCTGCTGCCGGACAACAGCAAGGGTTATGGCTACATCAACCGTGGCGACGCGCACTTCTCCGTGGAAATCGACCTCAAGCCGGTGTCCTACACCTGCGCCGTGTCGGCCAACGCCGGCCAGTACGTGTCCGGCGATGCCAGCGGGCCGAAGCTGAACTGGGACGTGAACTCCACGGATTGGAAGAACGCCACCTGGATCGACGGCGCACTGCGTTTCACCTACGGCCTCACCGACAACGGCCCGTTCATCGGCCAGCCCGACCCCAATGTGCTAGTGGAGTTCTCCGACCTGCAGACCCAGACCGACTGGGCGCCGCAACCGGACTACGACTTCACCCTGCTGCTGACCCCGGAATTCCGCCTGATCTTCGGTGCCAACCAGGGCGTCACCCCGAACGCCGACGACCGCGGCAGCAGCCCGGTGAAAAGCGTGTTCCCCTACCAGATGGCCTTCACGTTTGACGGCTTCGCCAGCAGCTTCGAGGGCGCTTATCTGACCGGGGAGAACACCATCCTCGGCACGCCTTACGCCATACGCGGGGTAGTCGACAACCCGGCCATCGCCGGGTTCTACGGCCTGATCGACCACCATAGCGGCCAGCACCGCGGCCTGGTGCGGGTTCACAACGGCCAGCTGGTGATCGATGGCCAGCCCGTCGCCGGCTCCAAAATCCAGGGCAACCGCCTGAGCTGGCAGGGCCTCAGCAGCGCCCAGGCGCAAGCCTGCGGCCTGAGCGCCAATGGCCACCTGGAGTTCTCCGCCAACGGCGAGCAGATTCTCACCGGCAGCCACGGCGGGGTCGGCAAGCGCCACTGCGCGGCCTCGCTGATTCGCCTGGCCGACAACCTCAGCGCGCCGCAGACCAGCCTGAGCCAGACCATCAACACCACCCGCAGCGCCCTGCACAGTCAGCTGCTGGGCGACACCGCGCTGAATATCCATACCCTGCTCGGCATGTCGCCGTTCCAGCAGACCACGGTCGACGACCATGGTGTGCCGAAGAAGGTCTGGAGTGAGGTGGTGCGCGACAACTCGATGCAGGACTTCTACCTGATCCTGCAGTACTACATGGACCCCGAGCTGCGCAGCGAATTTATCTCGCCCAACCCGCCGGTACTCTCCTCAGCGCTGAAGAACATCGCCGCGATCAAGGGCGCCAACGGGCAACTGCCGCAGGACTGGTACAAGAGCCTCAGCGTGGCCTACCTGAGCAGCGCCCTGGCACATACGGACGACCCAGGCGCGCCCTACCTGAACGGCGACCGCGCCGGCAAATGGCTGTCCCAGCAGGTGGCCGCGGATCAGGTGTACCAGGCCCAGGCACCGCAGCTGTACGCCAACCGCTGGCTGATGCAGTTCCCCGATACCGCGTTGTTCACCCAGGATCAGATCAACAACAACGGCCAGTACGTGCCGCTGATCGACCAGGACCTGAGCGGCTGGATCGCGCAGATCCGCGCCACCGTCACCGGTAGCCAGGAGCAGATCGACGACCTGGTGAAGATGGTCACCGAGGCCGCCACCAAGGGCAAACAGAGCCTGTACTGGGCCTACCTGATGTTCCGCTACTCGACCCAGCCGTCGGCCCTCAACTACCTGCGCATGATCTCGATGAACAGCAATACCGGCCTGGATGGCTCGGCCTTCGCCCAGCGCGTGCAGACCAACCTGGCCGTGCTCAACGTACTCGACCCCAGCGGGTTCTTCTGCAACCAGTACACCCAGGTGATCCAGACCTTCCAGATCGGCAATATCCTGCCGACGCTGATCGACTTCAGCGGCAACCTCGACGACTACGAGTACTCCGTCAACCAGATCATCAGCGCGTTCATCAAGCAGTACGGCGGCTCAACCGATCCGCAGATCCTCGACATGATCCGGCAACTGCGTGAGGCCCAGGCCCAAGGACAGGTGCGCGAGGTGCTCGACACCTTCGCCAGCCTGTCTGCCACCTTCGCCGGTATCTACGAGTGGGAACAGCTGGCCGGTAAGTTCGCCGCCTCCTGGCCCATCAGCAGCAAGATCTCCCTCGGCCTGGCCAAGGCGATCACCCTGGCCGCCGCTTCCGTGGGTATCGCCGCCTTCGTCTTCGGCGTGATGGACTGGAAGAAACTCGACTCGGCGCAACAGGCCCAGGTGATCATCGGCGGCACGCAGGTGTTCGCCCAGTTGCTCGGCACCGTGCTGCGCAAGGGCACCGCCTACACCACCATCTTCCGCACGGAAAATACCTGGGGCTCGTTCTTCAAGAGCGTGTGGAGCAACGATGTGCTGGAGCTGGCCAACACTCGCGGCAGCAACGGCTTTTCACGCTGGCTGGTGCGTGACGCTTCGCTGGAGGCCAAGCTGCTCGTCGCAGGCGCGGAAGAAGACCTGGGCGTCGTGGCGAAGATCTTCGGCCGCAACCTCGACGAGTTCATCGCCACCCGTCTCGGCGCACTGTTCGCAGTGGCCAACATCGTCCTCAGCGCCATCGCCATCGCCAACTCGGAGTCCGATCTGGAAACCGCCGGCAATGCGCTGCTGCTGGCCTCGGCCTCGCTGGAGCTGATCGCCATTCTCGGCGAATGGGGCTTGGGCGCCTTCGGCATCGAGGCCATCGGCGGCCTGGCGGTGGCCTCCATCGCCTCCGGGGTGGCGGTGCTGGCGGCCTTTGCGGCGATTGCCGGGGCCATCATCCTGCTGGTGCTGGCCTTCCGTCCGCAGAAATCGCCGATCCAGAAGTTCGCCGAAGACCAGGCGAAGAAAGCCGGTTTCTACATGGAAGACAAGGCTTCCATCGATGCCCTCAACATCACCGGCAGCACCACCAACCAGACCTCGCCGAAGCTGGTCGGCATCGCCCTGCAGTACAACGCCAGCTACCAGCAGACCCTGACCTTCAATAACGACGGCTCGCTGACCATCGGCGCGCAGAAGCTGGACTTCAGCACCGACTTCTTCCTCGGTTCCGATGCCCTCGGCCGCGCCACTCTCTCTACCCTGCTGGCAGAGGGCGGCGAGACGGTGAACAACACGCCGCGGCAAAAGCTGGTGAGCATCACCCTGGACGACAACCAGTTGCTCAGCGCCGTGCCGCCAATCAGCGATGCGAAGAAAACCAGCCAGCAATTATGGGCCAGCGAGTATGTCGGCAGCCCGCAGTTCGACAGCCAGGGCGCGCTGGTGGCGGCGCAGTTCCGCTTCTACAACTGCTACTGGAACGACCAGGGCAAGAAGCTCTACCTCAACAGCGACGGCAAGACGGTGTCCGCCGGCGGCAGCGGTACGGCCTGGACGGTGGCCCTTACCACCATGGCGCCCAATCTGCTGGCCATGGGCAACTTCAACCTGTGGGACTACAACCGCGACCAGCGCAACACCCCTTACCTGGGTCAGCCCGGCAGCGCGCCGCGTAAATGGAAAATCGACCCGGCGTTGCCGAGCTTCCTGCAGTTCGACTTGGCCACTGGCGCCATCTCGCAGAAAGCTGGCGTGACACCCAGTGGCATGGCGGCGAAGAGCTACAAGCTCACCGTCTCCAATGACTACGGCGAGGCCGAGTGCAGTTTCTCGATCCGGGTGCAGATCTACATCCCGCCGGTGTACCCACACCTGCGGGCCGATGACGACCTGCAATTCGCCGTAGCCTGACCAGGAGGGCCGCCACCATGTCCAATGATCCTGTAGAAGCGATGTTCTCCGCCCTGCCCGATATCGGCGCAAATCCGGTCGGGATCCTGGCCAAGGCGGCCCTGCTCAGTCGTCTGGAAGGAGCCACGCCGGGCAAACACACCCAGCCGTGGCCCCAATCTTCCGGGCCAAGCTTTCTCGACATTTTCTTTCCCGGCTACACGCCGGCCGCCTACACCGGCAACGTCACGGGCAGTACCGGCCTGAACGATGATTTCTGGTCCGGATTCGCCGTCGCCGCCTTGTGCCAGGCGATGTACAACATCACCTCGGGTCTGCGCCAACAGCTCAAGTCCGGGGATATCGACAACGCGGTAAACGCCTGCAACGGGCAGATCAGCAACAGCGCCATGCCGCTCTATGGCCTGGCCCTGCAACAGGGTTATCCGGCGTTCACCCAGGCCTACAACGACTGCCCGGACAAGGCCCAG
Organism: Pseudomonas campi; assembly: GCF_013200955.2. Lineage (NCBI taxonomy): Bacteria > Pseudomonadati > Pseudomonadota > Gammaproteobacteria > Pseudomonadales > Pseudomonadaceae > Aquipseudomonas > Aquipseudomonas campi. Next base: position 4,255,051 of record NZ_CP053697.2, on the reverse strand, counting down.
GCGCTGGCTACCTACAGCACCCAGCTGCAGAGCAACAACTACCTCAACGCCCTGGCCGTGCAGTATCACAGCCAGGCTGGCCTGCCCAACTTCGACTGGCTGATGTGGCACCACTGGGTCAAGCTCAGCGTGCTCGGCTGCCCGACCGCCACCATCAGCAGCCTTATCAGCGTGGTGAAAAACAACCTGGCCGCGCTGCAGGTCGTGCTGCCCGGCAACGTCGATGGTGTCACCTGGCTTGCTTACAACACCTGGATGTCCACCGGCGACCCGAACCGCCGCCGACTCGACTGGAACGACATCGCCGGCGCTGCACGGGGCGGCATCCTGGCACAGGTCTGCACGTACTATCCCGGCGCCTACGGGCCTTCGTGCATGAACGAGGAAAACTCCTACGAGTTCACCGCCAATAGCCAGCCCGGCAGTGGTTACCGCGAGAGCGGTGGTGGTGGTTGCTGCTTTGCCGCCGGCACCGGTGTGCTGTTGGCCGATGGCAGCGAACGAGCAATCGAAACCCTGCAACCCGGTGATCAACTGGCCACCACCGCCGGGCCGCGGCGCCTGGCCTTGGTCGCCCAGCCGTTCCGGGCCGGGCGCGCGCTGTACCGCATCGACGATCTACCTATCGGAGTCACCGCCACCCACCCCTTCCTGCGCTTTCCCCAGGCGGATCAGCCCACTCTGGCCAGTATCGACCCGCTGCAACTGAGCGCGCGCATCCCTGGCCTGGCCGTACTGGGTATCGGTCCGCTGAGCAGCGGCAGCACGCTGCTGCGTATCGCCAACCACAGCGCGCAGCCTTATCCGGTCACCCAGGTGCAACACCTGCCCGGCAGCGACAGCGCCGATGAGCGTCTCTATGACCTGCTGCTGGAACCTGGCGCGGAAATGGCCGGCTACCTGGTCGGCGGCAACGGAACCTATCTGGCAGTCAGTGCGGAAATACCCGATATCGGCGCCCACGCCGAGATCGCACCCGGCTTCTTCGCACTCGCGCAGAGCCTCTACGAGGAGTTGCACAGCGACATCGCCCCATTGTCCCAGGCCAACCTGGCGCCCATCCTCGAACACCTGGCGCTGACTCTGCACAGCCAACTGCTGCCCACCGCTCTGCAGCAGGCGCGCAACCGGCCCCAGGCAGCCCTGCTGCGCAGCACGCCAGCAGTGGATATCCATAGCGCCACCAGCGCCTTCTTCAGCCTGCTTGCCCAGCCCCCCGGCCCGGCCCTGCGTGCCAGCGCCGAGGGCAGCTCGTTCAACTGGCAACTCAACCTGCTCACCGAGCAACTGCTGGGCAGTCTCGGCGAATCGCTACTGGCCCAGTTGGCCCTGGGCTGGCGCGAACCCGGCGACGCCACAGGCGACACCCTGGCAGTCACGCTGTTCGGGATCAGCCTGCTCAACGGCCAGGCCTTCGCCGACAGCCCAGGCCCTCTCAACCTGAGCCTCGGCGAGCAGCACTATCAGCTGGAAGAAAGCGGCCAGCGACCCTCCAGTGCCTTTACCCGACACGTCGACCAGGTGCTCTATTGCCCACTGGCGAGCAGCGGCGAACTGGCGGAAAAACTGACGCTGACCTGCCAGGATGGCGCGGGCAACTCGCTCAGCACGCAGATCTATCTGCCGGAGCGCCTGGAAACCGGCTGGCGTAGCTGCGAAGGCCTGCTGCGCGACGCCCAGGGCGCCATTGCCGGTACCTGCCGTCTCGACCTGCGCCTGCTCGACCGCGCCGCCATCGAGCGCGAGCAGCAACGCCAGGCACACTGGGATCAAGCACAGGCCGATGCCTACCTGCACAGCCTGGTACAGGCCGTAATGGCGGAGCTGCCCAACCAGTTGCAGGCCTTCCAGGCCCAGCAGGCGGCCAAGGCAGGCGGCAAACGCAGCGACGCCGGGCACTAGGCCAAGCGCCAACGCAGAAACGCCGAAGGCCCCGGGCTTGCGCCACGGGGCCTTCGTTTTATTTGGAGGCAATGAAACACGGATTGCATCGCCGGTCCTGCTCCATTGGTTAAGATGCTGCACCTAGCTATTGCATGTGTGAGTTAACCAAAGCCCTGGGGCTCTGGTGGCAAGCGTTTTGATTCGGAGTATCTGCAGTTGAACCACGCGGTCCACAACAAACAGGTTTCTTTCATCTGGTCGAGTGCCGACGACTGCCTGCGCGACGCCTCGGGCTATGTGTTCTACAACACCAGCACCTGGACCTTGAGCCGGCTGCAGAAGACCGCCACCTACAATCAGCAGATCCTCCTGAGCAACGTCGAGGAATACCTCGATGGCTTCAGTGACATCATCAGCGCCGTCACCGGCAAGATCAAAGTGCCGGGCGTGGTGGAGCCGGGTACGCAGGATAGGGAGGTGGCCTGATGGATGCCCAGCAGCAACTGCAGCGTTTGCTAGCCGGCAGTGGCGAGAGCGAGGTGGTGGAGTTCAAGGAAGCCAAGAACACCTACCATTTCGACAAGCTCGGTCGCTATTTCTCGGCGCTAAGCAACGAGGCCAACCTGAAGGGTGTGCACAGTGCCTGGCTGGTGTTTGGTGTAAAGGATAACCAGCGAGTGGTGGGCAGCCAGTTCCGCGAGGCCTTCAAGGATCTGCAGTCGCTGAAGAAAGAGGTTGCCGATAAGGTAAGTCAGCGCCTGACCTTTATCGACATTCATACCGTTCTACATCCCGCGGGCCGGGTGCTGCTGTTCGAGATTCCCGCCGCCCCGCAAGGTCTGCCGGTGGCGTGGGACGGCCACTACTATGGCCGCGACGGCGAGTCCCTCGGGCCGCTATCACTTGAGGAAATCGAGCGTATCCGCAGTCAGAACCGCCTGCAGGACTGGAGTGCGGGCATTTGCCCCGGCGCTAGCCTGGCTGACCTGAGTGCAGAGGCCATCGCCCTGGCTCGCCGCGAATACGCCACTAAGCATCCCCGGATGACGGCCGAGTTGCCGATCTGGAGCGATGAGACCTTTCTCAACAAGGCCAAGCTAACCATCCAGGGGCAGATCACCCGTACCGCCATTCTGCTGCTGGGTAAGCCGGAGGCGGCGCACTGGCTTAACCCGGCGTCGCCTACCCTGAGCTGGATTCTCAAGGACCGCGACGGCCTGGAGCGCGACTACCAGCACTTCTCCTGCCCGCTGCTGGTCGGCGCCGATGAGCTCTACCGCAAGATTCGCAACCTGAAATACCGCTATATGTCGGAGGGCTCGCTGTTCCCTGAGGAGGTCGATCAGTACGATCCTTTTATCATCCGCGAAGCACTGAACAATGCTATTGCCCACCAGGACTACGAGCTGGGCGGCAAAGTCTCGGTGGTGGAGTTCGAGGACGGACAGTTGTGCTTCAGCAACCCCGGCGCGTTCATTCCGGGCTCGGTTGAGCAAGTGATCCAGGCTGATGCGCCGGAAAGCCGCTATCGCAACCGTTTCCTCACCGATGCCATGGTCAACCTGAACATGATCGACACCATCGGCAGTGGCATCCGCAAGATGTTCCTGATCCAGAAGAACCGCTTCTTCCCCTTGCCGGAATACCAGTTGGAGCAGAACCGCGTGCAGGTGACCATCACCGGGCGCGTGCTGGACATCAGCTATGCACGCAAGCTGGCCGAGCTACCCAACCTGGCGCTGGACGACATCATCCTGCTGGACCGGGTGCAGAAGCACAAATCCTTGAGCGAGGGGCAGGTCCGCCACCTCAAGGCGCAGGGGCTGATTGAGGGGCGCAAGCCCAATTTCCATATCTCCGCCCAAGTGGCGCGGCACAGCGATGACAAGGCGCAGTACATCCTCAACCGTGGCTTCGATGATGATCACTACAAGCGCTTGATCTGCCAGCTGATCGAGAAATTCGGTTCGGCCAAACGCGCCGACATCGACAAACTGCTCGTAGACAAACTGCCTGATGTTTTAACCATTCAGCAGAAGGCCCACAAGATCAAAAACCTGCTGCAAGCCTTGAAAAAACAGGGTGTTATCGAGCCAAAGGGCAAGCTTTGGCAAATGCCTAAAGGCTGATTTTTAGACATTTTTAGACATCCGCCAGCTGCGCGGGGATGGCCTTGCGCGTAGCAAAGGATGCCCGATGGGCATGGCACGATCTCATTTGCCGGCCATTTGACTGAGGCGGCCAGCGCCGTCAGGGAAAACCCTAAAACCCTGTAAATTCAAGGTGTTGGAAAAAACGCTCATTTGACTGAACAGAGAGCTCTAGACGACTTAGCCGAGCCATTAGACATTCGGCAGATTGTCGGTCAGCCCTGTCCCTGGCCGTAAATATCGGCAAATCAATGAGTTAGCGGAAAGTCAGGCGGCGAAGACGAATGTCTAAATCCTGCAGGCTGGATATTTTTAGACATTTGCACCAGCTGCCGAGCCAGCCTGGCGGCGGCAAGAAGGGACAGGCATAAGGAAGCCGGCGTGGTATGAAAAAGGGGACAGATTTATTTTCATCCAAGCTGTCGCACCATGCTGGCTGGATACAAACGGCAGACATAAAAAAGCCCCTGGCGTAAACCAGGGGCTTTTTCGTATATGGCGCACCAGGCGGGATTCGAACCCACGACCCCTGCCTTCGGAGGGCAGTACTCTATCCAGCTGAGCTACTGGTGCGTTGCGGGGCGCAATCATACGCATCCGTCGCGCGGGCGTCCATGCGGGCCGTTGGGCCTTTTGTTCAGAGTTCCTGCATGACGAAGTCGGCCTTGCTCACCCCGCAGTCGGGGCAGAGCCAGTCGTCTGGCACTTCGGCCCAGGGCGTGCCAGCGGGGATGCCATCGTTGGGCCAGCCGCTGGCTTCATCGTAGATCAGGCCGCAGATGATGCAGATCCAGGTCTTCATGCCGGCACCTGTTCTTTATTACTTAGCGGATGCAGGTGACGATCGAAACGACTGAGCGCAGGGAAGGTCAGCGGCTGCAGCTCATCCAGGCTGTTCAGGTAGTCGGCGTACTGTTCGAGGATTTCCCCACGGGTATCTGCGCTGACGTAGGGCACGTGATAGGCGGCGAACGGCGGTAGCACGCTGAGCCCGGTGTAGGCCAGAGTGCCGCGCTGCAGGGGGCGCAGCATGGGTTCCCAGTCGCCATGCACGGCGTCTTCGTCGGCGAACATATGCGCCTGGCCGCCGAGGCTGAAGCTGAGCAGCGCACGCTTGCCGGCCAGGCCGCCGCGGTCGTAGAAGCGCAGGCCGCCGTAGCACACGCCGGAGACCAGCACGCGGTCGATCCAGCCCTTGAGCATGGCTGGCACCGAGCACCAGAACAGCGGGAAGTTGAGGATCAGCAGGTCGGCCCAGAGCAGTTTGTCCAGCTCACCGGCGATGTCTGGTGCCAGGCTGCCAGTCTTCAACGCCTCGCGTTGTTCCAGGGCATAGACCAGGTAATCGGGGTTGCTGCGTTGGCTGAAGTCGGCGGCGCTGGCCACTGGGTTCCAGTTCATCGCGTAGAGGTCGGAGACCTGCACGCTGTGCCCGGCCTGCTGCAGGGTGGCGACGGCGAGGTCTTTCATCGCGCTGCAGAAGGACTGCGGTTCGGGGTGGGCGTGGACGATCAGGATATTCATGGGCAATTCCGGGAGCGGCGATAGAAGAACAACCCTCTCCCTAGCCCTCTCCCATAAATGGGAGAGGGGACTAAAGCGGGGCTTAGGCGGCCTGTTGGGTCGTGGCGCTGGTCGGCTTCTCGTGCGCCTGCCAGCGGTTGGCGCGGGCGAAGGTGCCGAAGTCGTTGAAGCGCACGCCGGCTTCGCGCATCAGCCGGTGCGCCAGCGGCGCGGTGAGCTGGCGGATATAGAAGGGCTCCTTGACCACGAAATGGTGGATGCCGTGGGTGCTGCCGAAGTTGCAGCAGAACGCCTGCAGCGGCCACAGCCACCAGGCATTCAACACCTGGGTCTGCTGGATCACGTTGCCCGCCTCGATGTCGCCGTAGTAGTGCATGTTCGAGCTGATGAAGTGCAGGCAGAAGGTGCGCAGCACGTTGGGCCCGACCAGTACGACCACGGCGATGTTCACGCCGTGCATCAGGCTCAGGGTGGTGGCCGACCAGGCGATTGGCGCGCCCGCAGCGCTGGCGGCGAAGTCGAGCAGGTGGAAGCCGAGGAACACATACCAGGTGCCCCAGTTGAGCAGGCCCAGCGGCGCGTAGCCGATCAGCGTGCGGCTGACGATCATCTTGCGGTGCGCCCAGGTCTTGGCACGCAGCAAGCGGATCAGCGAGGACATCAGGTTGTCGCCGACCATCAGCAGGCGGGCCAGGCCCCAGGGCTCGCCGTTGGTGATGGCGCGCTCCTCGATGTCGGTCTCGCTGCCGGACACCTTGTGGTGGTGGAGGTGCAGGTGGCGGCGGATCCACGGGTTGATCGTGCTCGGCCGCGCCAGCCACACCAGCGCCATCATCAGGTTGTGCGGCACCCGCTGCTTGCGGAAGTACATGGAGTGGATCAGGTCGTGCTCCAGCTCGTGGGTCAGCGAGGCGAAGAAGGCGTTGGCCAGCAGGCACGCCCACCAGGCAATGGCGCCGTCCAGGTAGAGCCAGGCACTGCCGAGCATGCCGGCCAGGGCAAAGGCCAGGATGCCGGCGCCGAGGGCGTCCTGGTGTTGCAGGATGGGGTAGCGCTGGCGCAATGCTGCGCCGCGGGCCAGTACCTGGCTGCGGATATGCGCGGAGCGCTGCTGGTCATTGTGCAGGCCATGGCTTGCAGGAGTCGGGGTCATGCACGCATCCTCTTCTCTGTTCGCCGAGCGTTGCCATGCGGGGCAGCGGGTCGGCATGCGGACTGTTGTGGGAAGACATCTGTGGAAAAACGTCTGTGGGAAATCGTCCAGGCTACTGTGCGCGCCTGCCGCCACTCTCGCCTGACCCATAACGCCAACCTGTTGACCGAGAATGCCAACCTGCATGACTGAAGCCTCCACCCTGGCCAGCTGGACCCGCGCCCTGCGTCGCCAACTCGACGGCCTCGGCCTGGACAGCGCCGCCCTGTGTCGCGAGGCCGGCCTCGACCCGCTGCTGCTGGACGACGCCAACGCCCGCTACCCGCTGTCGGCCACCACCCGTTTGTGGCAACTGGCCGTGGCCGCCAGTGGCGACCCGGCGCTGGGCCTGAACACCTCGCGGCACGTGGCGCCGACCACCTTCCACGCCCTTGGCATGGCGGTGATGGCCAGTGGCAGCCTGCGCGAGATCTTCGAGCGCATCGTGCGCTACCACCAGGTGGTCAGCGATGCCCTGGAGCTGGAGCTACGCGATGTCGGCGACAGCTGCGAGCTGCATTTCCGCCTGCCGCCGGGCGGCTCGGCACCGGCCGCCGAGGCCATCGATGCTTTCGCCGCGATCTACGTGCGCACCTGCCGCAATCGCCTGGGGCGCAGCTACGCGCCGTTGGCCGTGCACCTGCGCCGACCGCCGCCGGCCGATCCGCAGCCCTGGCTGGAAGCGTTCCGCGCGCCGGTGCATTTCGCCGCGGCCGAGGACGTGCTGTGCTTCGCCCGCGTCGACCTCGACCGCCCGCTGGATGACGGCAACCCGGAGCTGGCCGCGCACAACGAGGCGGTGCTGCGCAAACGCCTCGACGCCCTGCAGCCGGATACCGTCGGCCGCCGCCTGCGCCGCGCCCTGGAACAATGCCTGCCGAATGGCGAGCCCTCCGCCGAGGTGCTGGCCCATGGTCTGCACCTGAGCCTGCGCAGCCTGCAGCGCCATCTCAGCGAGGAAGGCAGCAGCTACGAGCAGGTGCTCGCCGAGACCCGCCATGCCCTGGCCGTGCAACACCTGGGCGCAGCCGATTGCTCGATCAGCGAAGTCGCCTACCTGCTCGGTTTCGCCGACAGCAGCAGTTTCAGCCGCGCCTTCAAGCGCTGGAGCGGGCAGAGCCCCAGCCAGTACCGCGACAGCCTGCACGGCCGCTGAAAGCCTGTAGCGCAGGGCGAACAGCACTACAGGCTCTTGTTGCACGTTCGTTCTGAATATTGAACGCCCGTGCGGCGCGCCTGTGCCTGCCCCGGCAGCCGCGCCACTCATGGCCGGGCTGGCTGGCGGAGGGGCAACAGGGAAATCGGTGGCTGACCTCGGCTGTTCATACTTTTTTGCTATTTTGTGGTTTTTATCGAACATCCCTATTGCCCTTTGCCGAAGCTGGCCCTAGGATTCGTTTGACATTTCAAACGCTGAGTAGCCGCATTCGGCTGCCCGCTTTTTGCTTGACTGCCTGCCCCGGCGGCGCCGCGCACCAGGAGAACAATATGCAACTGAAAGACGCCCAGCTGTTCCGCCAGCAAGCCTACATTGACGGTCAGTGGCTGGACGCCGACAGCGGCCAGACCATCGCGGTGAACAACCCGGCCACCGGCGAGATCATCGGCAGCGTGCCGAAAATGGGCCGCGCGGAAACCCGTCGCGCCATCGAAGCCGCCGAGCGCGCCTTGCCGGCCTGGAGCGCGCTGACCGCCAAGGATCGCGCCAACCGCCTGCGTCGCTGGTTCGAACTGATGATGGAAAACCAGGACGACCTCGGCCGCCTGATGACCATCGAACAGGGCAAGCCGCTGAGCGAAGCCAAGGGCGAAATCGCCTACGCCGCCTCCTTCCTCGAGTGGTTCGCCGAAGAAGCCAAGCGCATCTATGGCGACACCATTCCCGGCCACCAGCCGGACAAGCGCATCATCGTGCTCAAGCAGCCGATCGGTGTGACCGCAGCCATCACCCCGTGGAACTTCCCTTCGGCGATGATCACCCGTAAAGCCGGCCCGGCCTTGGCCGCCGGTTGCACCATGGTGCTCAAGCCTGCTTCGCAGACCCCGTACTCCGCCCTGGCCCTGGCCGCACTGGCCGAGAAGGCCGGGATTCCGGCTGGCGTGTTCAGCGTGGTCACCGGCAGCGCCGGCGACATCGGCTCCGAGCTGACCAGCAACCCGATCGTGCGCAAGCTGACCTTCACCGGCTCCACCGAAATCGGTCGCCAGCTGATGGCCGAGTGCGCCCAGGACATCAAGAAAGTGTCCCTGGAGCTGGGCGGCAACGCGCCGTTCATCGTCTTCGACGACGCCGACCTGGATGCCGCCGTGGAAGGCGCGCTGATCTCCAAGTACCGCAACAACGGCCAGACCTGCGTCTGCGCCAACCGCCTGTACATCCAGGATGGCGTGTACGACGCCTTCGTCGACAAGCTGAAAGTGGCCGTGGCCAAGCTGAAGATCGGCAACGGTCTGGAAGATGGCACCACCACTGGCCCGCTGATCGACAACAAGGCCGTGGCCAAGGTCCAGGAGCACATCGAGGACGCCATCAGCAAAGGCGCCAAGCTGGTTGCCGGCGGCAAGCCGCACAGCCTGGGTGGCAGCTTCTTCGAACCGACTATCCTGATCGACGTGCCGAACAACGCTGCCGTGGCCAAGGAAGAAACCTTCGGCCCGCTGGCGCCGCTGTTCCGCTTCAAGGACGAGGCCGAAGTGATCGCCATGTCCAACGATACCGAGTTCGGCCTGGCTTCCTACTTCTATGCCCGCGACCTGGGTCGCGTGTTCCGCGTGGCGGAAAAGCTGGAGTACGGCATGGTCGGCATCAACACCGGGGTGATCTCCACCGAAGTGGCGCCGTTCGGCGGCGTGAAAGCCTCCGGCCTGGGTCGTGAAGGCTCCAAGTACGGCATCGAAGACTATCTCGAGCTGAAATATCTCTGCTTGGGTGGCATCTGAGTTAACTGATTTCCGTGGGTGTCGGGTGACAGGCAGGAGCCGTGGTCACCCGGCGTCGGCGTTTCCGGTGGTGGCACCGGCGAACCCTGCAGACGAGTCGGCAGGAGCCTGGCAGTTCGATCATCGCTAGCTGCCAAGCCCCGCCCCATCGTCATCATCCTTGGACCAAGCCGCGCCAACACAAGCGGCCGATGAGGAAACCATGAGCAAGACCAACGAATCCATTCTGCAACGCCGTGCTGCCGCTGTTCCGCGCGGTGTAGGTCAAATCCACCCGATCGTCGCCGAGCGCGCCGAGAACGCCACCGTGTGGGACGTCGAAGGCCGCGAGTACATCGACTTCGCCGGCGGTATCGCCGTGCTCAACACCGGCCACCTGCACCCGAAAGTGGTGGCAGCCGTGCAGGAGCAGCTGACCAAGCTGTCGCACACCTGCTTCCAGGTGCTGGCCTACGAGCCCTACATCGAACTCTGTGAAGAGATCGCCAAGCGCGTGCCGGGCAACTTCGCCAAGAAGACCCTGCTGGTCACCTCCGGCTCCGAAGCCGTCGAGAACGCGGTGAAGATCGCCCGTGCCGCCACCGGCCGCGTCGGCGTGATCGCCTTCACCGGCGCCTACCACGGCCGCACCATGATGACCCTGAGCCTGACCGGTAAAGTGGTTCCCTACTCCGCCGGCATGGGCCTGATGCCCGCTGGCGTGTACCGCGCCGTCGCCCCGTGCGAAATCCACGGCGTCAGCGAAGACGAGTCGATCGCCAGCATCGAACGCATCTTCAAGAACGACGCGCAGCCGCAGGACATCGCCGCCATCATCATCGAGCCGGTGCAGGGCGAAGGTGGTTTCTACGTCAACTCGCCGGCCTTTATGAAGCGCCTGCGTGCCCTGTGCGACCAGCACGGCATTCTGCTGATCGCCGACGAAGTACAGACCGGTGCCGGGCGTACCGGCACCTTCTTCGCCAGCGAACAACTGGGTGTGGTGCCGGACCTGACCACCTTCGCCAAATCGGTCGGCGGCGGTTTCCCGATCTCCGGCGTGTGCGGCAAGGCCGAGATCATGGACGCCATCGCCCCGGGCGGCCTGGGCGGCACCTATGCCGGTAGCCCGATCGCCTGCGCCGCGGCCCTGGCCGTGCTGAAAGTGTTCGACGAAGAGAAGCTGCTGGAGCGCAGCCAAGCCGTGGGCGAAAAGCTCAAGGCTGGCCTGCGTGAGATCGCGGCCAAGCACAAGGTCATCGGTGACGTGCGCGGCCTGGGTTCGATGATCGCCATCGAGCTTTTCGAAGGCGGCGACGCCAACAAGCCGGCCGCCGAGCTGACCGGCAAGATCGTTGCCAAGGCGCGTGACAAGGGCCTGATCCTGCTGTCGTGCGGCACCTACTACAACGTGGTGCGTTTCCTCATGCCGGTCACCATCCCGGACGCCCAGCTGGAAAAAGGCCTGGCCATCGTCGCCGAGTGCTTCGACGAGCTGGCGTAACTGCTCTGCCGAGGCTTCCTCCTCCCCGTTGGAGGCCTCACAGAATCCGCCTGAAGCTCACCAGGCCAGGCGTTTCTTCAAGGCCCGCGCAAGCGGGTCTTTTTTTGCCTGGCGAATGCATAATACCGTTCACTTAAACGCTTTGCTCCCCTCTCCCGTTCACGGGAGAGGGGCCGGGGGAGAGGGTTGAGCAGGCCACGCCGCCCCTCTCCCTAACCCTCTCCCACAAGTGGGAGAGGGGACTGTCCGTGTTGCCAGATAGTCATTATCCCGTTGCATGTCCGCTGCATTTTCCTTAAGTGAAGAGCATTACCTCGTAGCCCGGATGCAATCCGGGAAGCAGGCCGCTCCGTCCCCGGATTGCATCCGGGCTACCCAGGCGCGCTGTCAGGCCTGCAGGGCTTCCACGACGAAATCCAGGCGATCCTGACCGAAGAACAGCTCGTTGCCGACGAACATGCTTGGCGCGCCGAACACGCCGCGCTTGACTGCTTCCTCGGTGGTGGCCTTGAGTTGGTCCTTGACCTCCTGTTCGGCCGTCAGCGCCAGCAGCGCTTGCGCATCGAAACCCGCTTCGCTCAGCACCTTGCCAAGCACCGCTAGGTCGCCGAGGTTCAAGGCGTCGACCCAGATCGCCCGGAAGATCGTCGTCACATAGGCGTCGAAACGCTCCGGCATGTGCAGTTGCACCGCCACCGCGCCACGCATCAGGCCCAGGGTGTTGATCGGGAAGTGCGGGTTGAACTGCATCGGCACCTGGTAGCGCCGGGCGAAGCGCTGCAGGTCCTGCAGCATGAAGCGGCCCTTGCTGGGGATGGTGATCGGCGAGGCGTTTTTCGTCGCCTGGAACACGCCACCGAGCAGCATGGGTTTGTACACCAGCTCGGCATCCGCCGCGGCACAGAGCGCCGGCAGCTGGGTCCAGGCCAGGTAGGTGGTGGGGCTGCCGAAGTCGAAGTAGAACTCGACGGATTTGCTCATAAGGCTTTCTCGCTTGCTGATTGTTCTTGTCGGGGTATCGCCACCGCACCGAGCGCGGGGGTGAGCGCTAATGTAGGAGCGAGCTCTGCTCGCGAAGCTTTTCGCTTGGCCGCTTCGCGAGCAGAGCTCGCTCCTACGGACTCAGGCATGGACGCTGCCGCGCAATGGGCGCAGCGGGTCGATGCACGTCACCACTTTTCGATCCAGGGGCGCAGATCCAGTTCGAAGGTCCAGGCATCGCGCGGCTGGGCGTGCAGGAACCAGTAGTTGTCGGCGATATGCTCGGGATTGAGGATACCGTCCTGCTCCTTGCGCGCGTACATCTCGGGGAAGCTGTCACGGATAAACGCGGTGTCGATGGCACCATCCACCACCACGTGGCCGACGTGGATATTCATTGGTCCCAGCTCACGCGCCATGCTCTGTGCCAGGGCGCGTACGCCGTGCTTGGCGCCGGCGAAGGCGGCGAAGTGCGAGGCACCGCGCAGGCCGGCGGTGGCGCCGGTGAACAGGATGGTGCCACGCCCGCGGGTGACCATGCGCCGCGCCACCGCCTGGGCGGTGAGGAAGGCGGAGAAGCAGGCCATCTCCCAGATCTTGAAGTACTTGCGCGCGGTCTCCTCGAGGATGCTGCACGGCACGTTGGCGCCGATGTTGAAGACGAAGGCCTCGATCGGGCCGATGCTGCTTTCGATCTGCTCGACCAGCGCGGCAACCTCGTCCTCCTTGCGCGCATCCGAGGCAAAGCCATGGGCCTGGCCGCCGGCAGCGCGGATTTCATCGACCAGCGGCTGCAGCTTGTCGGCGCTGCGCCGGGTCACACAGGCGATATAGCCTTCGCGGGCGAAACGCTTGGCGATGGCCCCGCCGGTGGCGTCGCCGGCACCGATCACCAGTACCACTTTGTTGTCGTTGTTTTGCGTGTTCATGGACTTCACCTTTACTAAACGATCGTTAGCTAAACGGACGTTATGCTACGCTCGCCGCATCGTCAAGCAGGTTTAGCAGCGGAGACTCCCATGCGCTATTCGCCCGAGCACAAGGCCCAGACCCGCGAGAAGCTGTTGCAGAGCAGCGGCGCCATCGCCAAGCAGGGCGGTTTTTCCGCGGCCGGCGTGGACAGCCTGATGAAGGCCATCGGCCTGACGGGAGGGGCGTTCTACAGCCACTTTCCATCGAAGAACGACCTGTTCAGCGCCATCGTCGAGCGCGAGCTGAGCCACAGCGTGGCGCTGCTCGGTGACAGCGCGGAAGCCAGCCGCGCCAAGCTGCAGCGCTGCCTGGAGCGTTACCTGAGCATGGCCCATGTGCAGCATCCGGACAGCGGCTGCGCCATCCCCACCCTGGGTGCCGAGATCGCCCGCGCCGATATCAGCGTGCGCGAGCAGGCCGAGCACTGGCTGGTGCGCCTGCAGCAGGCCTGGGCCGAGGTGCTGGGCAGTGGCGAGCTGGCCTGGGCGATCCTCGCCCAGTGTGTTGGCGCGCTGGTGGTGGCGCGCATGCTGGCCACGGAACAGCGCCAGGAAGAAGTCCTGGCGGCCAGCAAGGCGCTGCTGGCGAGGATCGTGCAGCCATAAGCCTGCGTCACCTGCGGCAATTCGCCTCTGCAAGTCTTGCAATAGAGCCTTGTCTGGCAACGATGGCGATGTAACGCTTAACCCGACAAATTGTCCGGTATTTCGTCGGATTGCCCTGGCGCCGCCGCACTTAATCCGTAGACTTGCGCGCCTTCTGTTTGACGCCACTATTTTGCCATCACTTTTGAGGTTTCCATGACTGCCCCGGTTGCTGCTCCGGAGATTCTGATTGCCGAAGCGAACCCCTGGACAGCCGATCTACTTGCCCAGCTGGTGCTCGACGTACGCAGCGACGCCGTGGTGACCAAGGTCGCCGATGGCCACGCGGCTCTGGCCCGTTGCCGGCGCAGGCTGCCGGACCTGGTGATTGCCGATGGTGAGCTGGCCGCGCTCGACGGCGTCGAGTTGCTGCGCCAGGTGCGCCGCCACCCACGCACCCCGGCCCTGCCATTCATCCTGATCAGCCGCCATACCGATGCGCGCAGCGTGCGGGCCGCCCTGCCGCTGGCCCCGACCGCCTACCTGGCCAAGCCGTTTAACGCGGAAAGCCTGCGCCAGCGCCTGCAAGGCCTGCTGCAGACGCATGGTGTGGCCGTCGCCCAGCCGCGCCAGCCACTGCTGGTCAGCGATCTCAACGAATACCTCGATAGCGTGCGCGAGGAAGGCCAGGGCGCGCCGCTGCTGGGTGACCTGCGTGACGCGGTGGCGCGCAGCCTGCAGGCTGCGGAACTGAGCCTCGGTGAGCTGGAGCAGGAGTTTGTGCGTGATCCGCAGATCACCGCGCGCCTGATCGCCGCCGCCAACAGTGGCGCCGAACACCGTGGCGTGGCCTGTCAGACCCTGTCCCAGGCCTTGCAGCGCCTGGGCGTGGCGCGCAGCCTGAACCTGGTGCTGGGCCTGGCCGTGCAGCGCAATGCCTTGCTGCAGGATGCCCGCCTGAGCGAGCTGGCCCTGCTGGCGGGGCGCCAGGCTCAGCAGAGCGCGGAGCTGGCCTACTGGCTGGCCGGGCGCCTGGGGCTGGATAACGAGCTGTGCTACACCGCCGGCCTGCTGCACAACATTGGCGAGCTGGCCCTGCTGCGCAGCCTGCAGGATTGGCTGGATGCCGGCGGCGAGCTGGGCAATCAGCAGATCGAGGCGGCCCTGCGCCAGCGTGCCGCCGGTTTCGGTTCGGCCCTGCGTATCCGCTGGCGCCTGCCGTTCGGCCTGCGCGAACTGATCGCGGCCTTCTATGCCCTGGGTAGCGGGGTGTTCTCCCGTGAGGCGCTGGTGCTCAACCTGAGTGCCGAGTTCCTCGCATTGCCGGCCAATCAGGGCCCGGAGCAGTTGGTGGAGTGCCGGGCGGCGAGCATGTTGCGGCTGTCGGCGGCAGTGCTCGGACAGGTTCCGCCGAGTCTGTTCAGGCGCGACTGACGGGAGCCGTCGAACGCTCGACAGCCTGGTCGGCCAATTCCACCAGCGGCTTGGGCTGGTCGATGAAATAGCCCTGGGCGAAGTCGATCCCCAGCTCGCGCAGGCATTCCAGGCCCGCGCTGTTCTCGACGAACTCGGCCACCGTCTGCAAACCCAGTTGCCGGGCGATCTGCACCATGGAGCTGACCATGGCGCGGTTGATCGGGTCGCGCTCGATGCCGAGGATGAAGGTGCCGTCGATCTTCAGCAGGTCCAGCGGCAGGTGGCGCAGGTAGGCGTAGGAGGCGAAGCCGCTGCCGAAGTCATCCAGCGCCACCTTGATGCCCCGGCTGCGCAGCCGCTCGATCCAGCTGGCCGAGGTGCCCAGCTCGGCCAGGGCGACCATCTCGGTAATCTCCAGGCACAGCTTGCCGGCGGGCAGGCGGTGGGTATCCAGCAGTTCGTCGAGCAGGTGGTGGAACTCGGGGTCGAGTAGCGAGGGCGCGCTGAGGTTGAGATTGACCTGCTGCAGGTGCGCCGCATGCTGCGGGTTCTGGCCCAGCCACTGGCAGTAGCGGCGCAGCACCCAGCGATCGATTTCGGCAAGGAAGCCATAACGCTCGGCGGCGGCGAAGAACTGCCCGGGCGCGATCCACTCGCCCGACTGCGGGTCGCGGTAGCGCAGCAGTACCTCGTAATGCCAGCCGCTTTCACTGTGCTGCAGCGCTTGCACCGGTTGGTAGAACAGCTCGAAATGCTCCTGCTCGATGGCCTCGCGCAGGCGGTTGATCCATTGCAGTTGGCGCTGGTGTTCGAGCAGTGCGCCGTCCGCCGGGTTGAACAGGTGCACGCGGTTGCGTCCCTGGCCCTTGGCCATGTGGCTGGCGTTGTCAGCCCAGTTCAGCGCCATTTCCCAGTCATCCACGCCGGAGTCCAGTTCCAGCACGCCGATGCTGGCGTGCAGGGAGAACGGCCGGCCGTCGTAGCTGAACACGAACTGGGCCACGGCTTCGCGCAGCTGCTCGGCCTGCACCAGGGCCTGCTGGGTATCCGTGCCGCTCAGCAGCACGGCGAACTCGTCGCCGCCGATACGCGCCAGCTCGCTGGTGCTGGGCAGGCGGCCGAGCAGGTAGCTGGACAGTTGGCGCAGTAATTGGTCGCCGGCGGAGTGGCCGCAAAGGTCGTTGACCTGCTTGAACTGGTCGAGGTCGAGAAACAGCAGGTGGCTGAAGTGCCGGCCATGCTGCTGCAGGCTCTCTTGCAGCAGGCGCTCCAGCTCGCGGCGGTTGATCAGCCCGGTCAGCGAGTCGTGTGCCGCCAGGTTGGCCAGGCGTTGTTCCAGGGCGCGGCGCTCGCTGAGGTCGACGACTATGCCTTCGATGCAATGCTGCTCACGCTGTTCGTGCAGCGACAGATGCACCCAGCGCACCTGGCCGCCACAGGCCAGCAGCTGCACTTCGCCACTGGCGGTGGGTTGCTCGGGGCTGAGTTGGGCGCGCAGGCGCTGCCAGTCGTTGCTGGCAATCAGGTTGTACATGGGTTGGCCTTGCAGCTGCGTACTCGGCCCGTTGTCCAGATTGAGCAGGCGCAGGAAGCTCGGGTTGCTCTCCAGCAGCACCCCCTGCAAGTTGCAGCGGAAGATGCCTTCGGCGGCATTGCGGAACAGCGCGCGGTATTGCTCCAGGTTGACGATGGCCTGCCCCTGCGAAGCCAGCAGGGCCTTGCGCACATGGTCGAGCTGGCGGCCGTTGAGCACGCCGAAGAGGAACACGCTGATCACCGGCAGCCAGGCATGCAGGGTGTCGACCAAGGCGGTGCGCGGGATCACGGCGCTGCGGCTCAGCGAGAGCAGCAGCATGAGCAGGATGGCGGCCCCCCAGAACAGGGTGAACCAGCCGGCATAGGGGCGGCGCAGGTGCAGGGCGAAGAGGGTCAGGGCCAGCTGGAACAGGCCGGTGGCGAGCATCAGCTGATTGAATACGGCTGCTGGCAGGTGCTGCCCCGGGCTCAGCTGCACCCACAGCTGTGCACCGACCAGGATCAGCAGCAGGGCATTGCGCAGCCAGCGTACGGGACGCTGGTCGAGTTTCAGCGAGGTGCTGATGAACAGGGTGCTGAAAATCAGGGTGAGGGCGCCGCTGATATTGAGCTCGAACAGCGCCATGGCCGGCCAGTGTGGCCACAGCAGCAGGCTGGTGAGGTCGTTGATCGCCGCGTTGTACCAGGCCACGCTGAGAATGCTGGCGCAGTAGTAACCCAGGCTGCGCTCGCGCACGGAGACGAACTTGAGCAGGTGGAACAGCGCCATGACCAGCAGTGCGCCGACGATCAGGCCGTTGCCCAGCCAGCTGCTGGCCAGCAACTGGCTCTTCTGCTCGGCCGGTATCAGCTTCAGCGGCAGGCTGATCGACGAGCTGCTGCGCACCCGCAGTATCACTTCCATCTCGCCGGTGCCGTGGGTCGGCAGCGGCAGCAGGAAGGCGCGCAGCGGTTCATCGCGATGGGCGAAGGGCAGGGTATCGCCGGTCTGCCGGTACAGCTGCAGCTGGTCGTTGCTGAAGACCCACAGCTGCACGTCGTCCAGGTAGGTGTGGTCCAGCCACAGGTAGTGGCGCTGGCCGGGCACACCGCTCAGGCGCATGCCCAGCCACCAGGTGCTGGCGCTCCAGCCCAGGGACGGGGTAGTGGTTAAGGTGCTGCCGTCGCTGAGCAGGCGTACGCGGGCTTCGCGTACATCCCACTGGCCCTGGGGTTCTTCCAGCAGACGCACGTGCAGGGCGCTATCGTCCGGCTTCGACCACAGCTGATTGAGCGGTAATTCGGCGTGCGCAGTGGCCATCAGGCAGGTGAGCAGCAGCAGGCTCAACACAGGTTTCAGCCAGCGAAAAGCAAATGGCATGCATGGCACCTGGGCGCAGGAGAATGGGTGGGGACGATGATGCGGGCCCGAGTGGCGACCCTAGGCAAGCTTAGCCGAGGCTGCCGGTATTGGCCTTGCGCCACTAGCAGGCTGTTGAAAAACGTTGGCGAGGCAGCCAGCGCAAGGCAAAAACAGGCGAAAAAGCGCAGTTTACGAGCTGTAAATGAGCATTTTGAGCCTGTTTTTAACGCAGCGATGGCAACGCAGGTAGTTTTTCAACTGCCTGCTAGTCGATTTGCGCAACCTGACGCAGGCACTCCAGGTCGAGGATTTCGATCTCGCCGTAGTTCAGGCGTAGGGCGCCGCGGGCTTCCAGTTCCTTGAGGATCTGGTTGGTGGTTTGCCGCGACAGCGCCAGCATCAGGGCCAGCTGTTCCTGGGCCAGGTGGATCACCCGCCTCGGACCGGTCTCGCCGTAGCCTTCGGTGATCAGCAGCAGGCGCCGGGCGAGGCGCGGTGCCGCTGGCAGCAGGCTCATCTCCTCCAGGGCGATAAACGCCAGGCGCAGCTTCTGGCTCATCAGCAGGGCGAATTCGCGCCAGTAGTGCGGCTGCTGTTCGAGCAACGTCAGCAGTGCGCCTTGCGGCACCTGCAGCAGACGGGTCGGGCCTTCGGCATAGGCGTCGTGGGTGCGTGGCTGGCCATCGAACAGGGAAATCTCGCCAAACCAGTAGGGCGGCTCGACCAGGGTCAGCAGGGCCTCCTTGCCGTCGCGATTGACCGCGCCCACGCGGATTGCCCCGTCGAGCACGGCATACAGGCCGCAGGGCGGATCGCCGCGGCGGAACAGGCGCTGCCCGCCACTCAGCTGGCGCTCGTTGGCCTGGTCGAGCAGGGCTTGCTGCAGGGCGGCGGGCAGGTGACTGAACCAGTGCCCGGCGAGCAGTTGCTGGTGCAGGGTGTCGGGGCTGGACATCGCGTCTCCTGGGTTTGTCGGCTAGCTGACAGAGGCCATCAGCACTACAGGGCCATTATCGATCAACCTGCCTGAATTATTGCGGAGATAGCCGATGAAGTCCCTTGTCGATCACCTTGGTCAGTACGCGGAATACCACCGCGACCGGCGCAACATCTTCAGCCACTTCATCGGTATTCCATTGATTGTGGTGGCCGTCGCCGTGCTGTTGTCGCGCCCCGGTTTCGAACTTGCCGGCCTGTGGTTGTCGCCGGCGCTGCTCACGGCGCTGGCCGCCGGCATTTTCTACCTGCGTCTGGACCTGCGTTTCGGCCTGCTGATGGCCGTCTTGCTGGCGCTGTGCCTGTGGGCCGGCGCGGAGCTGGCGCAGCAGACCACCCTGGTCTGGTTGAGTGCTGGCCTGGGCCTGTTCGTGGTCGGCTGGATCATCCAGTTCATCGGCCACTACTACGAGGGGCGCAAGCCGGCCTTCGTCGACGACCTGATGGGCCTGGTGGTCGGCCCGCTGTTCGTGGTGGCCGAACTGGCCTTCCTCTGTGGCCTGCGTGATGAAGTGCGCCAGGCAGTGGAGCAGCGCGCCGGGCCGACCTGTATCCGTCCGGGCAAAGCCCTGGCCTGAGCCGCGCCCCTTATGCAAACGCCCGCCTGGTTCTGAACCAGCCGGGCGTTTTTTATGGGCGGCGTAGTCCTGTCGATGTTTTGACAAGCGCGCCAGGGCATCTGCAGGTGCTCGGGTGCGGATTGCTTTACTCCCCTCTCCCGTTCACGGGAGAGGGGCCGGGGGAGAGGGTTGGGCAGGCCATTGCGCCCTTCTTCCGGGGCAGGACCGTTGCAGTTGCCGCCAGGCAAGGCGCTGCGTTCCAGCGCTGTAGCCCGGATGCAATCCGGGAGCGGAGCTGCCTGTTTCCCGGATTGCATCCGGGCTACGGCTTAAGCGCTGTACTCCCCTCTCCCGCGCCTGGGCCACTGCAGTTGCCGCAAAAAAAACGCCGCGTTCCAAGAGGAAGGCGGCGTCTTGTAAGTGAGCAGCGTTAGCGCGTGGGCCCAGCTGGCAGGGGCTCCGTTGCGCCTGCTGTCAGGGCGCTTGCTCGACCGAGTTGATGGCCATCCACTGGCTGCTCAGCGAGCGTGCATGGCGATCCACGGTGGTCGGCGCGAAGGCGCGACCGGAGGCGCTGGCCAGGGCGTTGCTCTGGCTGTTCATGTCGAGCAGGGCGGCACGCAGGAAGTTCCAGCGGGTCTTGAGCTTGGCCAGGGCCGGGTTGCTCTTGTCGTCGAGCTTCTTCATTTCTGCGTCGATGTCCGGTACCAGCACGCGCTCGTCCTGGCCGATGTAGTTGTCCGGCTGCTCGCGGGCAATCTCGAAGGTGCCGATGTAGGAGCGGCTCAGGTACTGCACGGCGAGGTATTCGACCTTGCCTGGCAGTTCGCCTTCCGACGTGGCGTCGGGTACTGCGCGGGCCACGGTGAGCAGGTCACGCAGGGCCTGGGCCAGTTCTTCCGGATAACGCCATGGCACGTTGTCTTCGTTGGGGCCAAAGGAAACACCTAGGCGTAACTGGGTAACAAGTTTGGTTGTCAATCCGGGAATTTCCGAGCTGGCGCTCATGGCGCTCTGCGATGCGCTTTCCAGGTCGGCGATATCCTTCTCCAGGCGTGCCTGATGGGCCTCCTGAAAGCCCTCGCCGCGCAGCAGCAGCAGGCTGCCGGTGGCGCGGCTGGCAAAAACCTGAACCTGTTCGGCTGCGGTCATCTGAGCCGAAGAGGCTTGTGCAGAGAGCAGCGTCAAAAGCCCCATGCATAGAAGAAAGAATCTAGTAATCAAAGGGTTACGGATCATGCCGTGGTACTCCTTATTATTCTTGTGAACCGCGGGAGCGTTGGCAAAGAGCAGCTGCCGCGCAGTGGCAACAGCCTACTGTGCTTGTCATAGCAAAGGATGAGCCAAAAGAGTGATTTGCGTCGCAATTCTGGCGCCGCAGAGCCGTTGCGGCTCTGTATGTGCTACCGGGCTCAGAACCTGCTTCGGATCTCTTGATCGTCGGCCATGCTGCGTTGAAATCGGGCTCGGGCTGCTCATTTACAGCTCGTAAACTCCGCGCCCTCGCCCAATTGATTCGCTGGCGCTTACCCTTCGGGCCAGCCTGCGGCTGTTACTCCCGCTGGTCGTTGCGCCTTGCCTGGCTCTAGCTCAAAAAATCCTAAACAGGTTCTTAGAGGGATGTTTGTGCCTGCCAGACCTTGGGCCTGAAGTAGAGGGTTTCACCGCGGATCAGGCCGTGCAGGCTGTCGTGATCCTTGACCACTTCCGCTTCGATCAGCTCGTCCTGGCCGTTGACCTTGAGGGTCACCCGGGTGATCGCGCCGAGCGGACGGATATCGCGCACTTCGCCGCTCTGATGCTCGGCAAGCGCCAGGCGCGACAGCGAGATTTCGTGTGGGCGGAATAGCAGGTGCTGGTCGTCGCCCAGGTGCAGGCGGTTGGAGTCGCCGAGGAAGTGGTAGACGAAGTCGCTGGCCGGCTTCTCGTAGACCTCGCCCGGCGTGCCGATCTGCTCGATCACGCCTTTGTTCATCACCACGATGCGGTCGGCCACTTCCATGGCTTCTTCCTGGTCGTGGGTGACGAACACCGAGGTCAGATGCACTTCCTCGTGCAGGCGTGCGAGCCAGCGGCGCAGCTCCTTGCGCACCTTGGCGTCGAGGGCGCCGAAGGGTTCGTCGAGCAGCAGCACCTTGGGTTTTACCGCCAGGGCGCGGGCCAGGGCGATACGTTGGCGCTGGCCGCCGGACAGCTGTTCCGGATAGCGGTCGGCCAGCCAGTCGAGCTGGACCATGCCGAGCAGCTCGTGCACGCGCTCGGCGATCTCCGGTTCACTCGGCTTCTCGCCCTTGGGCTTCATGCGCAGGCCGAAGGCGACGTTGTCGAACACGGTCATGTGGCGGAACAGGGCGTAGTGCTGGAACACGAAGCCGACGTTGCGGTCACGCACGTCGTGGCGCGATACGTCTTCGCCATGGAACTGGATGCTGCCGTTATCCGGGGTTTCAAGGCCGGCGATGATACGCAGCAGGCTGGTCTTGCCGCAGCCGGACGGGCCGAGCAGGGCCACCAGCTCGCCGCTGTGGATATCCAGGTTGATGTCGTTGAGCGCGCGGAAGGCGCCGAAGTTCTTGCTGACGTTACGGATTTCAATCGACATGAGCTATTCCTCGTCGGCATTCGATTTGAGGCGGGACAGACGCGCTTCGCTCCACTGCTTGAGCAGCAGGATGATCAGGGCCAGGGCCAGCAGCAGACTGGCCACGCTGAACGCGGCGACGTGGTTGTATTCGTTGTAGAGAATCTCGACATGCAGCGGCAGGGTGTTGGTGTAGCCACGGATATGCCCGGACACCACCGACACCGCGCCAAACTCGCCCATCGCCCGCGCGGCGCACAGCACCACGCCGTAGATCAGGCCCCATTTGATGTTGGGCAGGGTCACGTGCCAGAACATCTGCCAGCCGTTGGCGCCGAGCAGGCGCGCGGCTTCCTCTTCCTGGGTGCCCTGTTCCTGCATCAGCGGGATCAGCTCGCGGGCGACGAAGGGTACGGTGACGAACACGGTGGCCAGGACGATGCCGGGCAGGGCGAAGATGATCTGGATGTCGCGCTCCTGCAGCCATTCGCCGAAGAAGCCCTGGGCGCCGAACAGCAGTACGTAGATCAGGCCGGCGATCACCGGCGAGACGGAGAACGGCAGGTCGATCAGCGTCACCAGGATGCTCTTGCCGCGGAACTCGTACTTGCTCACGCACCAGGCGGCGGCCACGCCGAACACCAGGTTGAGCGGCACCGCGATGCCCACGGCGAGCAGGGTCAGCTTCAGCGCGGACAGCGCATCCGGCTCGATCAGCGCGGTGAAGAAGGTGCCCAGGCCGAGCTTGAGCGCCTCACTCAACACCACCAGCAGCGGCAGCAGGAGAAACACCACGAAGGCCAGCCAGGCGCCGAGGATCAGGGCGATACGGCCGGCATGGCTGCCGCGGCGGGCGGCATTGGCGCTGGCGGCAGCGCCGAGGGTAATAGATGTCATGGCGGCTCCTCAGGGCTTTTCGATACGGCGCTGCAGCAGGTTGATCAGCAGCAGCAGGATGAAGGAGACCACCAGCATCAGCACGCCGATGGCTGTGGCGCCGGTGTAGTCGTACTGGTCGAGCTTGACCATGATCAGCAGCGGCAGGATCTCGGTCTTCATCGGCATATTGCCGGCTATAAAAATGACCGAGCCGTACTCGCCGACGCCGCGGGCGAAGGCCAGGGCGAAGCCGGTCAGCCAGGCCGGCAGCAGCGCCGGCACGAGGATATGGCGGAACACCTGGAAGGGCTTGGCGCCCAGGCAGGCGGCGGCTTCTTCCACCTCACGGGGGATGTCCGCCAGTACTGGCTGCAAGGTGCGCACGACGAAGGGCAGGGTCACGAAGGTCAGCGCCAGGGTGATGCCCAGCGGCGTGTAGGCGATCTTGAAGCCGAGCCAGGTGGCGATCTGCCCGACCGGGCCGGCCGGGGCATACAGCGCGGTGAGGGCGATGCCGGCTACGGCAGTGGGCAGGGCGAACGGCAGGTCGATCATCGCGTCGATGACCTTGCGCCCGGGGAAGGTGTAGCGCACCAGGGCCCAGGCCAGCAGCGTGCCGATGATGCCGTTGATTACGGCAGCGGCGAAGGCGGTGGCGAAGCTGAGTTTCAGTGCGGCCAGCACCCGCGGTGCGGAGATGATGGCCCAGAACTCGCCCCAGCTGAGCTGGGCGGCGTGGACAAACATGGCACCCAGGGGAATCAGCACCAACAGGCTGAGGTACACCAGGGTGTAGCCCAGCGTCAGCCCGAAGCCGGGTATGACGGGGGAAATGCGGCGGGACATGATTTTGGCCTTGGCTAGTTTTGCGACGAAGGAATGACGTGCCGCGTGTAGGGTGGAAGTCGCTTTTCACTTCCACCAGTGGGCCTCGCGGAGGTCGATGGCGGATCGGTGGAGCGCGATCCACCCTACGGACGACGACCTACTGCGCCTGATAGATCTGGTCGAAAATGCCGCCGTCGTTGAAGAACTTCGGCTGTGCGGTTTTCCAACCGTTGAAGTCCTGGTCGATGGTCACCAGCTTCAGTTGCGGGAACTGCTTGGCGTACTCGGCGGCGACCGCTTCGTTACGCGGGCGGTAGAAGTTCTTCGCGGCGATGCGCTGGCCTTCTTCGCTGTACAGGTAGTTGAGGTAGGCGGTTGCCACTTCACGGGTGCCTTTCTTGTCGACGTTCTTGTCGACCACGGCCACCGGCGGTTCGGCGAGGATGGACAGCGAGGGCGCGACGATCTCGAACTGGTCGCCGCCCTGTTCCTTGAGGGCCAGGAAGGCCTCGTTTTCCCAGGCCAGCAGCACGTCGCCGATCTGGTTGTTGACGAAGGTGATGGTCGAACCGCGGGCGCCGGTGTCCAGCACCGGGACGTTCTTGTACAGCTTCTCGACGAATTCCTGAGCCTTGGCTTCGCTGCCGTACTTCTGCTGGGCGAAGGCCCAGGCGGCAAGGAAGTTCCAGCGCGCGCCGCCGGAGGTTTTCGGATTGGGGGTGATCACTTCCACGCCCGGCTTGACCAGGTCATCCCAGTCCTTGATGCCTTCCGGGTTGCCCTTGCGCACCAGGAACACGATGGTCGAGGTGTAGGGGGTGCTGGACTGCGGCAGGCGGCTCTGCCAGTCCGCCGGGATCAGTTTGCCGAGCTTGTTCAATTCGTCGATATCGCCGGCCAGGGCCAGGGTCACTACATCGGCACGCAGGCCGTCGATCACTGCGCGGGCCTGCTTACCCGAGCCACCGTGGGATTGCTGCACGGTCACCGCTTCCTTGCCCTGGGCGGTCCAGTGCTTGTTGAAGGCGGCGTTGAACTCCTGATACAGCTCACGGGTCGGGTCGTAGGATACGTTGAGGATTTCCGTAGCGGCTGCGGCCGGGCCGGTGATCAGCGCGGAGGCCAGGGCGGCCAGGGCGAAACGGCGAATGGACATGGTGGTGCTCCTGAGAATTCTGCGGTGTTGGCTTGTTGGCGTTATGGGTTTCAGGTTTGGCGCACCCTCTGGTTGTCCAGTCGGGTTAGGTGTTCAGGGTTGTTTGCTGGTCGAGGCCTGCAGACGGAATTTTTCCTTGCGCTCGATCTGTACGACCTGGGCGTTGTGTACGGTGATTTCCACCGCACCAAAGCGCAGGCCCTGCAGGGCTGCCTGGATCTCGCGCAGGATGCTGGCTTCGTCCTGGCCTTCGACGCTTCTGAGAGTGGCGCTCATGATTCGCTCCTATGCAAAGGTGCCCGTACCGGGATGGGTGGTGGGCGTGGAGCGGATAGTAGGGGGTGGTTTTATATTCTTAAAAATAATATTTAACGATTTATATATTCTTTTAACGTCTAAGAGATGGGCCGTTCTTCGCCCGAGCAGAGCACCTGGAGGACCAGCAGTTCGCTTTTCCTGACTGCGCTGATAGATTTTCTGCCGCTCGTCACATCGTGCGTCGCTACCCATCGCCAGGCTCTAGCGTGGGGAATAGTCTGTGGGCAGCAAGACAGGAGATGACATCATGGACGACAACACCCAGGCACCCAGTGAACTGGAAACCTTGACCCTCGGCCTATTGCACAGCCGTGGCGAGGTCGAACGCTTGCGCGAGCGCGAACAGCTGGTCAGCAGCCTGCTCGGCAGCGTCAACGTGGTGCTGTGGGCCTTTGACTGGCAGCAGCAACGGGTGGTTTATGTCAGCCCGGCCTACGAGCAGATGTTCGGCCGTTCTGCCGCCTTGCTCTTGAGCGACTACGGCGAGTGGCTCAACAGCATCTACCCGGACGACATGGAGTACGCCGCGCAGAGCCTGGCCGCCGTGCTCGATAGCGGCGCGGTGGAGCAGCGCGAATACCGCATCATCCGCGGCGACGGGCAGATCCGCTGGCTCAGCGACAAGTGCTTCGTCAGCTCGCGCCAGACGCCTGACGGCCAGCCGCTGATCGTCGGCATCGCCGAGGACATCACCGAGAAGAAGCAACTGCAGGGTGAGCTGCACCGTCTGGCCACCACCGACGTGCTGACCGGCATCCACAACCGCCGCTACTTCTTCGAGAGCGCCGAGCGGGCCCTGGAGCAGGCGCGCGGCAATGGTCACGAGCTGGCCTTCCTGCTGTTCGATATCGACGACTTCAAGAAGATCAACGACAGCCACGGCCACCAGACCGGCGACCGCGTGCTGCAACGCATCGCCCACTGCGGCGCCTATGTGCTGCGCCGCGATGACCTGTTCGGGCGCATCGGTGGCGAAGAGTTCGCCGCCATCTTTCCGGGTTGCGATGCCCCCCAGGCCAAGCAGATGGCCGAGCGCCTGCAGCGTGAAGTACAGCGCCTGAGCTTCACCGCCGGTGCGCAGACCTTCGGCGTGACCATCAGCCAGGGCCTCACCAGCCTGGGCCCGGACGACAGCCTCGAAGCGCTCTACGTGCGCGCCGACGAGGCCATGTACCACGCCAAGCGCAATGGCAAGAATTGCATCGTGCTGGGTTGAGGTAGCGACCCTGGCTAGGCTCTTGCGATCCCGCCCCCAATTCAATGAAGAGCAGGCGCTGAGCGCTTGGCCCCCTCTCCCGTTTACGGGAGAGGGTTGGGGAGAGGGGGCAGCACGTCAGGCTTTATGAAAATTAAGTTATAAACAAATAATTTCTTATTCCTTAACATCTCTGTTTCGCCCTCCTAGACTGGCCTCCATAGACCGCTCAAGGAGGCCCGCGATGCGCAGCCAATCCATCCGTTATCTGATCCTGCCGGGCTGGCAGGGCTCGCCGGACAATCACTGGCAAAGCCACTGGCTGCGCAGCCTGCCGAATGCCTTGCGGGTCGAGCAGGCCGACTGGGATCAGCCCGATCCGGTCAGTTGGGTCGCCGCCCTGGAACGCGCCATCAGCGCTGCCAACAGCCCGGTGATCCTCATCGCCCACAGCCTCGGTTGCATCACCGTGGCGCGCTGGGCGGCGCAGGCGCCGCTGGCTTCGCTACGCCAGGTGCGGGGGGCCTTGCTGGTGGCTCCGGCGGATGTCGAGCGGCCCGGCTGCCCGCCGGCGCTGCAAGGCTTTGCACCGATCCCGCGGGACTTGCTGCCGTTTCCCAGCCAACTGGTCGGCTCCGACAACGATCCCGCGGCGAGCGCCGCCCGCGCCCTGCAACTGGCCCGTGACTGGGGCGCGCAGGCCGCCGTGCTGACAGGTGTCGGGCATATCAACGTGAAGTCCGGCCATCAGCGCTGGGAGCAGGGCTTCGCCTACCTGTACCGCCTGCAGAGCCAGATCGAACAGCAGACGAGACGCCGCGCGTGAAGCGCTGGACGTGCTGTCCGCCCCCGTCACGAATGCCTGGCGGCACGCCCGTCTACGCCCCTCATTTACCCTGAGCTCGCTGCTGTGCGGCGGCTCACCTCGCACAGAGAAACCGATCCATGAGCCGCCCCCATTACCCCCAGCAAGCCCTGCTGACCTTTGCCGACACGGAGAAGAGTCCGCTGAGCATCCGTGCCAAGGCGCTGGTGTTCGTCGACCCGCGCTCCCGTGAGTTGCGCGAGCAGGCCAACCTGCTGGCTGCCATCGACCTGCCGGTGCTGATCCTCGGTGAGACCGGTACCGGCAAGGAGCTGCTGGCGCGGCATATCCACCGCGAAAGTGAGCGCGGCGGCCTGTTCGTCGCGGTCAACTGCGGCGCGATCAGCCCGCAGTGGGGCGAGGCCGAGCTGTTCGGTTACGCCGCCGGCGCCTATGCCGGCGCGGCCAGCAGTCGCGCCGGCTGGTTCGGTTCGGCCACCGGCGGCACTCTCTACCTGGACGAGATCGGCGACCTGCCGCGCGCCTTGCAGGACCAGCTGCTGAGCGTGCTGGAAACCCGCGAGGTACTGCGCGTCGGCGCCCATCACGCGACCCCGGTGGATGTTCGCCTGGTGGTCGCCACCAGCATCGACCTGGCCCAGGCGGTGGCCGCCGGCAAGTTCAGCGAGCGCCTCTATCTGTACCTTAACGAAGGCCGCCTGGACCTGCCGGCGCTGCGCGAGCGGCCGGGCGACATCCTGCCGCTGGCCGAGTATTTCCTCGGCATCTACGCCCAGCGCCTGGGCCTGGCCATTCCGCTGCTCGGCACGGCCGTGCAGGCCGCCCTGGAAAGCCATCCCTGGTACGGCAATACCCGCGAACTGGAGAACGTCATCCACTTCGCCCTGCTGGTCAGCAGCGGCGCGGAGATCCTGCCGCAGCACCTCAATCTGCCGACCGGTGCGCCGTTGCAACTGATCGAGCAACAGCTGGCGCGGCTGACGGCGGAGGAGCGGGCGGAGCTGCGGCAGCGGCTGGCGTCCTGACGGTTGCTTCGTTAGCAGCCCCACCTCATGCGTAGGGCGGGTGAAACCCGCGTAGGAAGGCTGCGCGGGTTGCACCCGCCCTACGGCGAGGCATACCGGCAGCGGCTACTGGCCCGGCATTCAAACAGCACGCAAAAAAACGGGAGCCGCCCTGCCTGAGACGGCCCCCGTGTAAACGCGTATTCAGGAATACAGCGACGGCGTCGGCGGCACGCCGCTGAGCAGCCAGTGGCCAATGTCGCGCACCTTGTGATCGAGCGGGTCGTGCAGGCTGTGCACCCGCACGTTGCGCCAGAAACGGTCGAAGCCGTAGCGCGAGGCCGTGGCGCGGGCGCCCATGGCCTCGAACACCTGGCTGGTGATCTCCAGCGCCGCGCGGGCCGCCGCGACCCGTGCCTCGGCGATCAGCAACGCCACCTCGCCCCGCTCGGCGGCGCCCAGTGCCGGTTTCTCCCAGGCCTGCTGCAGACGTTCGGCGGCGTGTTCCGCCAGCAGCAGGGCGCCGCGGTAGAGCAACCAGAGTTCGCCGTAGCGCTTCTGGATCAGCGGGTCCTCGCTCGCCGTGGCCACTCCGGAGCCGGGCCAGGCGCGGGCCTGCTCGCGGGTGTAGCGCAGGGCGCCATTCAGCGCGGCCTGGGCGTTGCCCAGGTAGAGCTGGGTGAGGATCAGCTGCGACACGCAGACCCGCAGGCTGCTGCGTGGGCTCTGGCCGCCGGAGACCAGCAGCTCGTCGCGATCGACGAAGACATTCTCGAACTGCACCGTGCCGCTGTCGGTCTGGCGCTGGCCGAAGGCGTCCCAGTCGTCGTTGATCGCCAGGCCTTCGCGCTGCGCCGGCAGGGTCAGGAACACCCGCTCCGTCGCGCTCTTGCCGCGTGGCGCACTAACCAGCAGGGCATCGGCGCCGAGGGCGCCGGAGCAGAAGGATTTGCTGCCGTTGAGTTCGAAGTGTTCCTCGCGGGCCTGCAATTGCAGGCCCAGGTCGCGGCCGTTACTGGCGTTGCCCCAGAACCAGCGCTCCTGCACGCTGCGGCTCAGCCAGTGGCGCTGCTGCTCGGCGCTGCCGTGCAGGAGAATGGTGGCCACCTGCAGGTGGTTGAAGGCGAACAAATGGGCCAACGAACTGTCCGCCGCCGCGAGGTGGCGGACGATGCGGTATATCTCCGGCCAGCTCTTGCCCTGGCCGTCGTAGCGCTGCGGGATGGCCAGGCTGAGCAGGCCGCTGTCGCGGATCAGCTCGCGCTCGGCGCGCGCATGGCCGCCGCGCTTGTCGCGTTCGATGGCGCTGTCGGCCAGCTTGCGCGCCAGGCGCTCGACCTTGCTGGTGAGGGTGCCGAAGTCGACGGGGAACAGCCGCGCATCCAGCAGCGGCTCGGCCTGTGGGTGCAGGTGGCGGGCTTCACTGGCCATGGTTCACCGCCGGTTGCCAGATCGCTACCTGGCTGGCATCCACTGCCTTGGGCAGCAGGCCTTCGGCGAAGAAGGCGTCGGCGATCTTCTGCTGTTCGCCGAGGTTGGCCGCCTGCACCGCGCGCACCTGGTAACTGCGTCGTTGGTTGGCCTGCTGGACGATAGCCGGGTCGAGGTTGCCCCACAGCGGGCCGAGCACCTTGGCCGCCTCGGCCGGGTGGGCACGCAGCCACTCGCCGGTCTTCACCAGCTCGCTGAACACCACCTGCAAGACTTGCGGATGGGCCTTGGCGAAGGCATTGCTGGTCAGGTAGTAGCGCTGGTAGCTGGCCAGCTGCTGGCCGTCGGCCAGGGTGCGGGTCGGCAGCTGGCGCTGGGCGCTGCTGAGGAAGGGTTCCCAGGTCACCCAGGCATCCACCTTGCCGTTCTCGAAGGCGGCGCGGCCATCAGCCGGGGTCAGGTAGGCCGGCTGGATGTCGCTGAACTGCAGTCCGGCCTTGGCCAGGGCGGCGAGCAGCAGGTAGTGGCTGCCGGCGGCCTTGGTCACCGCCACCTTCTTGCCTTTCAGCTCGCTCAGGCGGTGCAGCGGCGAGTCGTTGCGCACGATGATCGCCTGGGCGGCGGGCGAGGGCGCTTCCTGGGCGAAGTAGGTGAGCTGCGCGCCGGCGGCCTGGGCGAACACCGGCACGGTGTCGGCGACATCGGCGGACAGGTCGATATTGCCGACATTCAACGCTTCCAGCAGCGGCTGGCCACTGGCGAATTCATGCCAGCTGATGCGAATGTCCTGGCCGGCCAGGGCCTGCTCCAGGGTGCCCTGGCTCTTCAGCAGGCTGATCAGGGTGGAGGATTTCTGGTAGCCGATGCGCAGCTGGGTTTCGGCCTGAACCGGCAGGGCGGCGAGCAAACCGAGGCTCAAGCCGAGGCCGAGCAGGGCGCGACGGGTAAACGAATGAGGGAACATGGCAGACCTCTGCAAGGGGCACTCCGGCCATTGCGAGGCGGCGGAGCACAGCAAACTTCGGGGAAAAAGGAAGTCCGGTGATCCGGTGGAGACAAGCTAGTCGATCTAAAAAGCGCTCTACAAATACTTTTCAGGAATTAGCTTATGGGTTTGTTGCTGCAATCTTCATATTCCTTTTAGTTACATAAAAGTGAAAAACAATTCTTTTTAGGGATTAAAAAAATCCCCTAGATTGCACCCCAAGCCGACAGCGGACCACCGCACCGAGCCCGATCAAAGGGGCTCTCTTTCCTTAAGCAGCACGGCACACAGACCGCCGGCTCGAGCCCCAGCCCATACGAGACCAAGAACGCATCTGGAGCATCGAGCATGAACAAGTCATCCCTGGCCCTGGCCGTCGCCCTCGGCGCCATCGCCCAGCAGGCCGGCGCCGCCGGTTTCATCGAAGACAGCAAGGCCACCATCGGTCTGCGCAATTTCTACATCAATCAGGACACCCGCAACGCGGATGCCAACACCCAGGAAGAATGGGGCCAGGGCTTCCAGTTCAACTACATCTCCGGCTACACCGAAGGCACCGTCGGTGTCGGCGTGGACGCTATCGGCCTGCTCGGCATCAAGCTGGATTCCGGTAAGGGCCGCCACTACAACCCGGACTCCAGCAAGTACAGCGGCACGGTGTTCCCCACCGACGAAAACGGTCGCGCCGAGGACCAATTCAGCAGCCTCGGCCTGACCGGCAAGCTGCGTCTGTCCAAGACCGAGGCGCGTATCGGCACCCTGCAGCCGAAGCTGCCGGTGGTGACCTTCAACGACGGCCGCCTGCTGCCGCAGACCTTCGACGGCGGGCAGATCACCTCCAATGAACTCGACAACCTGACCCTGATCGGTGGCCAACTGGAACACGCCAAGGGCCGCAGCTCGAGCAGCAGCGAAAGCCTGTCGATCGGTGGCGCCAACAACGCCCAGACCGGTCAGTTCAGCAACACCTTCTACTACGCCGGTGGCGACTACAAGATCGGCAAGAACCTGCTGGCGCAGTACTACTACGGCAACCTGGAAGACTTCTACCAGCAGCATTTCCTCGGCCTGACCCACAACCTGGCCCTGGGCTCGGGTGCGTTGAAGTCCGACCTGCGCTACTTCAAGAGCGACTCCGATGGCGAGAACGGCAGCGCTGCCGGGCGCGCCGATGGCTATGTCAGCACCGGTTACTACGGCAATGGCGTGACCAAGGGTGAAGTGGACAACGACACCTGGAGCGCCCTGTTCACCTACAGCCTCGGCGGCCACGCGCTGAGTGCCGGTTATCAGCAGGTCTCGGGTGACAGCAACTTCCCGTTCCTCAACCAGGGCGATGGCGCCACTGCCTACCTGATCACCGATCGCCAGATCGGCAAGTTCCTCAGTGCCGGCGAGCGCACCTGGCTGGCCGAGTACGGCTACGACTTCAGCAAAGTCGGCGTACCGGGCCTGAAAGCCACCGTCACCTACCTGTCCGGCGACAACATCGACTCGGTCGACGGCGACAAGCAGGAATGGGAACGCGATTTCCGTCTCGACTACACCCTGCAGGACGGTGCCCTCAAAGGCCTTGGCGTGTCCTGGCGTAACGCCAGCCTGCGCGGCAACGCGGCGGCTGACCAGGACGAGAATCGTCTGATCCTCAGCTACAGCCTGCCAATCCTCTGATTCACCCAGAGCGCCGGCGAACCCCGCCGGCGCCACCTCCTGACCAGCCCGCCATCGGGCCGGAAGGCATCTGCCCAAGAGCCAAGGAGAACCCCATGAAACACTTCACATTGCGTCACGGCCTCAGCGCCCTGCTGGCCGCCCTGGCAGCCGCCGGCGTGCAGGCCGAAACACCCAAGGAAGTCCGCCTGGACTACGCCTACTACGCCCCCACCAGCCTGGTGCTGAAGGAGCAGGGCATTCTCGAGAAACAGCTCGCCGCCGACGGCATCCGCGTCAAGTGGGTGTTCAGCCAGGGCAGCAACCGCTCTCTC
Organism: Pseudomonas campi; assembly: GCF_013200955.2. Lineage (NCBI taxonomy): Bacteria > Pseudomonadati > Pseudomonadota > Gammaproteobacteria > Pseudomonadales > Pseudomonadaceae > Aquipseudomonas > Aquipseudomonas campi. The sequence continues at coordinate 4,222,303 of NZ_CP053697.2, read as the reverse complement.
GAATACCTCAACGGCGGCAGCATCGACTTCGCCTCCACCGCTGGCCTGGCCGCTGTACTCAGCCGCGCCAACGGCAGCCCGGTGAAGACGGTGTACATCGCCAGTCGCCCGGAATGGACCGCCCTGGCGGTGCCGAAAGACTCGCCGATCAACACCCTGGCCGACCTCAAGGGCAAGAAGATCGCCGCCACCAAGGGCACCGACCCTTACCTGTTCCTCCTGCGCAGCCTGCAGACGGCCGGCCTGGACAAGAACGACGTGGAAATCGTCCACCTGCAGCATCCGGATGGCCGCGTGGCCCTGGAGCGCGGCGATGTCGACGCCTGGTCCGGGCTCGACCCACACCTGGCCGCCAGCCAGCTGCAAGCCGGCTCGCGCCTGCTCTACCGGAATGTCGACTTCAACAGCTATGGCGTGCTCAACGTCAGCGACAGCTTCCTCAAGGAGCAGCCCAAGCTGATCGAGAAGGTCATCGGCGCCTACGAGAAAGCCCGCCACTGGGCCGTTACCCACCCGCAGCAGACCGCCGAGCTGCTCGCCCGTGAAGCCAAGCTGCCGCTGGAAGTGGCCAAGCTGCAGCTGTCGCGTACCGACTTCAGCAACCCGCAGCCGGGGCCCGAGCACATTGCCGCGCTGAAGGCAGCCGCGCCGATCCTGGTCGAGGAGCAACTGGTGCGTCCGGGCACTGATGTGGCCGCCACCGTCGAGCAACTGATCAGCCCGCAACTGGCGGCCAGCGTCATCGGCCAGCCCGTGGCCAAGGCGGAGTAACGGCCATGCCCGCGTCCAGCCTGCTCGCCCTGCGCAGTGCCATGCGCCTACCGCGCTGGCGCCGCCCCGGCCTGGCGAGCTGGCGCGGCCTGGTGTTGCCGCTGGTGCTGGTCGGCTTGCTGGAGGTTCTGGTGCGCCTGGGCTGGGTACCGGCGCACCAGTTGCCGGCGCCCAGCCAGATCGGCGCGACGCTGTACTGGCAGGCGGCCAGCGGTGAGCTGTGGGGGCATGTCGGCGTCAGCCTGGCGCGGGTAGCGGCGGGGTTTGCCTGCGGTGCCGGCCTGGCTGTGCTGATTGGCGCCTGGGTCGGCCTCAGCCGCCGTGCCGAGGCCTACCTGGAGCCCAGTTTTCAGGCCCTGCGGGCGATTCCCAGCCTGGCCTGGGTGCCGCTGCTGTTGCTCTGGCTGGGCATCGACGAGACGCCGAAGATCGTGCTGATCGCCCTCGGCGCGTTCTTCCCGGTGTACCTGGCGCTGCTCGCCGGCATTCGCGGGGTCGATCGCAAACTGGTGGAAGTCGGCCAGCTGCATGGCCTGCCGGCCTTCGCTCTGACCCGCCGCATCCTCCTGCCGGCGGCGCTGCCCAACCTGTTTACCGGCCTGCGCGGGGCGCTCAGCCTGAGCTGGATGTTCCTCGTCGCCGCCGAACTGATCGCGGCCACCCAGGGCCTCGGCTACCTGCTCAGCGACGGCCGCGAGACGTCGCGTCCGGACCTGGTGCTCGCCGCCATCGTCCTGCTCGCGCTGCTCGGCAAGCTCAGCGACGGTCTGCTGAAACACCTGGAAAGCCGCGCCCTGCATTGGCGCGACAGCTACAGCGGTGGGGAGGCATGAGATGAGCGCATTGCTGCAATTGCAGGGCATCCGCAAGGCCTTCGCCGGCGTACGGGTGCTCGATGAAATCAGCCTGGCCTTGGCCCCCGGCGAGATCGTCAGCCTGCTCGGCCCCAGTGGTTGCGGCAAGAGCACCCTGCTGCGCATTGCCGCCGGGCTCGATCGCGACTTCTCCGGCAGTCTGGAACTCAACCCGTTGCTCGGCTTCGGCCGTGGCAGCGGTATCGGCGTGGTGTTCCAGGAGCCGCGCCTGCTGCCCTGGCTGACGGTGGTGGAGAACGTTGGCTTTGCCGCCGGCCGCGCAGCCGATGCCGCATGGGTCAGCCAGCTGCTACAGGATGTCGGCCTGGCCGGGCATGCCGAGAAACTGCCCAAGCAACTCTCCGGCGGTATGGCCCAGCGCGTGGCCATCGCCCGTGGCCTGTTCGGCCGGCCGCAGGTGCTGCTGCTCGATGAACCCTTCAGTGCGGTGGATGCCTTCACCCGCATGAAACTGCAGGATTTGGTGGTGGCCCTCGCCGAGCATTACGGCATCGCCCTGCTGCTGGTCACCCATGACCTGGACGAGGCGTTCTACCTGAGCGACCGGGTGCTGATCCTCGGTGGCACACCCAGCCGCCTGCAGCTGGAACTGAATGTCCCGCTGGCCCGCCCGCGTGATCGCCGCGCGGTGGAACTGGCCTACCTGCGCGGCGAGGCGCTGACCGCGCTGTACCAGGCCCACGCGCTGTAAAAGAACCTCAAGGTGGAAGCACGTTTCCGGGCCGCAAGGCCCGGTTTTTTATGTTCAGCACTTTTGAGCTGATTGGTGCCGGTAGCGTTCTCTGCACATGGCTGTTTACTGAGTGTTCCAATACCTCTGGTTTCGCCCCTCCGGGCGAGTCACTTTCTCTTTGCTCGCGCGAAAGAGAAAGCGCGCCCGGCATCCGGGTTTCGCTGCGCGAAACTTCCCTCCCTCCGGTGTCGCTCCGGGAGCCGGCGTTCAAGGCCCATCCCTAGCTTTTTACGCCTCTCGCCGCATCCTGTGAGGGGGTAGATGTATGGCACAGGGGCAAGATGAGCCGGAAGAATCCGCGACACAAGGCCTGCGCCTCGATCGCTCGATGCCAATCCGACTCTTAGCCATAGCTGTAGCGCTGAAATACGAAAAGAACGATCCTAACGCCCTTCTGACGCGCTTTATGGGCGCTTCCCCAAGGAGGGTTCGTGTCGATTCTCAAAAATGCAGTGGATTCGATCCAGATCGGCATGGAGGATTACCATAGCGATGATCCAAGGAGGGTGCTCTCAGCTATACGGAACGTGTACGCCGGGCTTCTGCTGATCTTCAAGCACAAGCTACAAGCGCTGAGCCCTACTGGCTCAAATGACTCTTTGCTTAAAGCACGTCTAGAGCTGGCCCTTGACCCGTCGGGGGCCCCAATCTGGAAGGGGAAAGGGAACCTCAGCGTCGATGCTGCTGATATTGAAGCTCGGCTGAAAGCTCTAGGCATCTCAGGGATTGACTGGAAGCGCTTGCAAAAGCTTCGGGAAATACGCAACGACGTCGAACACTACTTCAGCAAACACCCTGTGAATTTGATGAAGGAGGTAGTCGCTAGCTCGCTGCAATTGCTTACTGAGTTCTGTGAACCTCACCTAGGGCAGAGACCGGCTGATCTGTTCGGTGATGAGTGCTGGGACATGATGCTAGCGGTAGCGTCGTTCCATGAGGGCGAAGTCGCGGCATGCCAAAAGAAGCTCGCTGCAATTCAGTGGCCTTACAAAGTTGTTGCATCGAGTATCGACAAGATGCGGTGTGGCCATTGTGACTCTCAACTTATACAGCTTAAAGACGAGACGGCCGGCCCCCACGCTTTCTTTGAGTGTCTAGCTTGCCAAGCGCTTACTGATTATGAAGTGGTAATCGGCATGGCAATTGTTGAGAGCTTGCTGGGTGAAAACTACAACCGGCGGAAAGCCGGTCAACCACCGGCATCGGATGAGTGTCCTGGATGCGGTGAACAGGCCTACGTCTATGCCGAACAAATTTGTGTAGCCTGCCATTACGAACCTGGGCAATACACCCACTGTGAGGTCTGTGGAACACTGCTCGAAGGCGAGGATGCATTCAGCCCGATCTGCAGCTATCACCGACACAAAATGCATTCAGCCGACTGACCTACTGAAATCTGCTGGCCGGCGCATCAGATGTCTATGCCAAATGAAGAGCTAGGAGGTGCCAAATGTGGCGTGCGCTTACACATCCATGCGGCTTCCCCTGCACAACACCTACGCTCGGCCTCCTGACGGGTTCTAGGCTCCGAGCTGTCTGAAGGCTTTTTGTTCTGTCTGCACAATTCGACAGGCAACGCCAATTCCCCTTCAGAAGGGTGAACGTAATCGTCGTGGAAGGGGTTGAGCGGCATGGATGCCGCGAGAGCCGCGATGGGCCAGGGATGGCCCTTCGCGGCGGGCCCCTGGAACGGCGATGGAGCGAACGAACCCGGAGCGAAGCGCAGGGCCGGATGTAGGGGTGGCCTTCTCTTTGGTTACTTTCTCTTGGCCAGACAAGAGAAAGTGACTCGCCCGGCGGGGCGAAACCAAAAGTGTCGAGGTGCTCGGCAAAGAGCTGTGCCGCGGACAATTTCAGCTCTGCAAGCAATCAGCCCGCAAGTCTGTGTCGCAGGTATGAAAAAGCCCGGCACAGGGCCGGGCTTTTGCAGTGCGGGCGCGTCTTACTGCGCGACATAGATCTGGTCGAACACCCCGCCATCCTTGAAGTGGGTGCTCTGGATCACCGGCCAGTCGCCGAAGGTCTTCACCACGTTGAAGAAGGTGACCTTGGGGAAACGGTCGGCGAACTCGGCGAGGATCGCCGGGTTGCGTGGGCGCAGGTAGTTGTTGGCGGCGATGCGCTGGGCTTCGTCGGACCACAGGTACTTCAGGTAGGCCTCGGCCTCCTTGCGGGTGCCTTTCTTGTCGACCACCTTGTCGACCACTGCCACCGGTGGCTCGGCCTCGGCGGAGACGCTCGGGTAGACCACTTCGAAGCTGCCACGGCCGAACTCGCGGGCGATCATCTCGGCTTCGTTCTCGAAGGTCACCAGCACGTCGCCGATCTGGTTCTGGATAAAGGTGGTAGTGGCGGCGCGACCACCGGTGTCGAGTACCGGCGCCTGCTTGAACAGCTTGCCGACGAAGTCCTTGGCGGCTTTTTCGTCGCCGCCTTTTTCCAGCACATAGCCCCAGGCCGACAGGTAGGTGTAGCGGCCGTTGCCCGAGGTCTTCGGGTTGGGCACTACCACCTGCACGCCGTCCTTGAGCAGGTCCGGCCAGTCCTTCAGGCCCTTGGGGTTGCCCTTGCGCACGATAAATACGGTGGCTGAGGTGAACGGCGCGCTGTGGTTGGGCAGGCGTTCGGCCCAGTCTTTGGGCACCAGCCCGCCATTGTCGGCGAGGGCGTTGATATCGGTGGCCATGTTCATGGTGATCACGTCGGCGGCCAGGCCATCGATCACCGCGCGAGCCTGTTTGCTCGAGCCGCCGTGGGACATCTGGATCTGCAGCGGCTTGCCACCCTCGGCCTGCCAGTGCTGCTGGAAGGCGGCGTTGTAGTCCTTGTAGAAGTCGCGCATCACGTCGTAGGAGACGTTGAGCAGGGTAGCGGCCTGGGTCAGCGGGGCGAGGAGCAGGCCGGTGGCGAGGAGCGTGGCGGGCAGTAGGCGTTTCATCGGGCGTCCTTGGAAGAAGGGGAACGCAGCGACTATAGGAGGGAGTTTTTATTCTTTGAAAGAATAAATAATTTGATGCTTATGCCTTTGTGCGAGGCGGTCGATGATTCGCTGCATATCTCTTTATGGAATAAATAAATCATTATTTATTCTTTTTATTCGTTTTCGTTCCTGAGCATAGTGAGCCCCACGCCACGACTCTCAAGGAGCAGCAGCATGACCATCCGCCTGGGCGACATCGCCCCCGACTTCGAACAGGACTCCAGTGAAGGCCGCATTCGTTTCCACGAGTGGCTGGGCAACAGCTGGGGCATTCTCTTCTCCCACCCGGCCGACTTCACTCCGGTGTGCACCACCGAGCTGGGCTTCACCGCCAAGCTCAAGGACGAGTTCGCCCAACGTGGGGTCAAGGCCATCGCCCTGTCGGTGGACCCGGTCGACTCGCACCTGAGGTGGATCGACGATATCAACGAAACCCAGAACACCCGGGTTAACTTCCCGATCATCGCCGACGCCGATCGCAAGGTCTCCGACCTGTATGACCTGATCCATCCGAACGCCAACGACACCCTGACCGTGCGCTCGCTGTTCGTCATCGACCCGAACAAGAAGGTGCGCCTGACCATCACCTACCCGGCCAGCACCGGGCGCAATTTCCACGAGATCCTGCGGGTGATCGACTCCCTGCAGCTGACCGACAGCCACAAGGTCGCCACCCCGGCCAACTGGGTGGACGGCGACGAAGTGGTGATCGTGCCGTCGCTGAAGGACGAGGACGAGATCGCCCGGCGCTTCCCGCAGGGTTATCGCGCGGTGAAACCCTACCTGCGCCTGACCCCGCAGCCGAACCGGTAAGGACTGGCCATGCACGTAGTTCTGCTGTCTGGCAGCCCCGCAGCGCGTTCGCGCACCGAAGTGCTGCTGGAGCATGTCGCTCAGCGCCTGCGCGCCCAGCACGTCGAAGTGACCCTGCTGCGGGTGCGTGACTTCCCGGCCGAGGACCTGCTGCACGCCCGTTTCGACAGCCCGGCGGTGCAGCAGCTGCAGGCCGTGGTAGCCAGTGCCGATGGCCTGGTGGTGGCGACGCCGGTGTACAAGGCCTCGATCACCGGCGCGCTGAAAGTGCTGCTCGATCTGCTGCCGGAGCGCGCCCTGGCGCACAAGGTGATCCTGCCGCTGGCCAGTGGTGGCAGCCCGGCGCACCTGCTGGCCGTGGATTACGCGTTGAAGCCGGTGCTGGCGGCGCTCAAGGCCCAGGAGATGCTGCATGGCGTATTCGCCGTGGACAAGCAGATCGCCTATGCCGAGGGCGAGCGTCCGGCGCAGCTGGATAGCGAGCTGGTCGAGCGGCTGGACGAGTCGATCGAGCAACTGCTCGCCGCCCTGGCCCGCCGGCCGCAGCCAATCGATCCACAGTTATTGAACGACCGGCTGGTGAATGCCCGCTGGAGTATCTGAACCAACGCGGGTTTCACCCGCCCTACGGATCGCTGGTGCGTAGGGCGGGTGAAACCCGTGAGACACAGCAACACCCCTCCTTACTCACCCGCCAACGGGCGAGCAGGTCGACACCTAAATCACGAATTGCAAAGGAGAGCGCCATGCGCACTATCACTTTGCGTCGGAGCCTGGTCGCCCTGTTTGCAGCGGCCATCAGCTTTGGCGCCATTACTCAAGCTCAAGCCGAAACGCTACGAATCGGTTATCAGAAATACGGCACCCTAGTGCTGCTCAAGGCCAAGGGTTCGCTGGAGAAGCGCCTGGCCGACAAGGGCATCGAGGTGCAGTGGACCGAGTTCCCCGGTGGCCCGCAGCTGCTCGAAGGGCTGAACGTCGGCTCCATCGACTTCGGCACCACCGGCGAAGCGCCGCCGATCTTCGCCCAGGCGGCCGGGGCTGACCTGCTCTACGTGGCCCACGAACCGCCGGCGCCGACCAGCGAAGCGATCCTGGTGCCCAAGGATTCGCCGCTGCAATCGGTGGCTGAGCTCAAGGGCAAGAAAGTCGCCCTGAACAAGGGCTCCAACGTGCATTACCTGCTGGTGCGTGCCCTGCAAGACGCCGGCCTGAAGTACAGCGACATCCAGCCGGTGTACCTGCCGCCGGCCGATGCCCGCGCCGCTTTCGAGCGTGGCAGCGTCGATGCCTGGGTGATCTGGGACCCCTTCCAGGCAGCCGCCGAGCATCAGCTGCAAGCGCGCAGCCTGCGTGACGGCCAGGGTCTGGTGGCCAACCACCAGTTCTACTTGGCCGCCAAGCCCTATGCGCTGCAGAACCCCGAGGTGGTCAGCGTGCTGGTCGAGGAAATCCGTGGCATCGGCGAGTGGACCCGCGCCAACAGTGCCGAGGCGACCGCCCAGGTGGCGCCGCTGCTCGGTCTGTCGCCGGCGATCACGCGCACGGCAGTAGAGCGTCAGGCCTACGGCGCGCAGTTCATCAGCCCCGAAGTGGTGGCGGCGCAGCAGCAGATCGCCGACACCTTCAGCGACCTCAAGCTGATCCCCAAGCGCCTGACCATCAAGGACGTGATCTGGGCGCCGCCGGTCAAGGTGGCGCAGCAGTAACGGCCCTCCCTCTACCCCAGCCCCTCTCCCATAAATGGGAGAGGGTGGCCCGCAGGGCCGGGAGAGGCGACTGTCACTCAAATGCTTCGAGTAGCCCGGATGCACTCCGGGAAATCCCGCCCCGGATTGCATCCGGGCTACGTATGACCAAGGAGACCCCTCCATGAGCCTGAATATTTTCTGGTTCCTGCCCACCCACGGCGATGGCAAATACCTCGGCACCGCCGAGGGCGCGCGCGCCGTCGACCATGGCTACCTCAGTCAGATCGCCCAGGCGGCTGATCGCCTCGGCTTCGGCGGGGTGCTGATCCCCACCGGGCGTTCCTGCGAGGACTCCTGGCTGGTCGCCGCCTCGCTGATCCCGGTGACGCAGAGCCTGAAATTTCTGGTCGCCCTGCGCCCCGGGATCATTTCCCCGACGGTGGCGGCGCGGCAGGCCGCGACCCTGGATCGGCTGTCCAACGGCCGCGCGCTGTTCAACCTGGTCACCGGTGGCGATCCGGACGAACTGGCCGGCGACGGCCTCAATCTGTCCCACGCCGAGCGCTACGAAGCCTCGGTGGAATTCACCCGCATCTGGCGCCGCGTACTCGAAGGCGAAACCGTCGATTACGCCGGCAAACACATCCAGGTGAAGGGTGCCAAATTGCTTTACCCGCCGATCCAGCAGCCGCGTCCGCCGCTGTATTTCGGCGGCTCCTCGGATGCCGCCCAGGACCTCGCCGCCGAGCAGGTCGAGCTGTACCTGACCTGGGGCGAGCCGCCGGCCGCAGTGGCCGAGAAGATCGCCCAGGTGCGCGAGAAGGCTGCGGCCCAGGGCCGCGAAGTGCGCTTCGGCATCCGCCTGCACGTGATCGTGCGCGAGAGCAACGAAGAGGCCTGGAAGGCCGCCGACAAGCTGATCAGCCATGTCGATGACGACACCATCGCTCGTGCCCAGGCTTCCCTGGCGCGCTTCGACTCGGTCGGCCAGCAACGCATGGCTGCCCTGCACGGCGGCAAGAAGGACAAGCTGGAAGTCAGTCCCAACCTCTGGGCCGGGGTCGGCCTGGTACGCGGTGGCGCCGGCACTGCCCTGGTCGGCGACGGCCCGACCGTAGCGGCACGGGTCAAGGAATACGCCGCGCTGGGCATCGACACCTTCATCTTCTCCGGTTACCCGCACCTGGAAGAGTCGTACCGGGTCGCCGAGCTGCTGTTCCCGCACCTGGACGTCGCCCAGCCGGAGCGCCCGCAGAGCCGCGGCTACGTCAGCCCGTTCGGCGAAATGATCTCCAGCGACATTCTGCCCAAGGCGGCAGCCGCGAGTTGAAAGGCACCCTCTCCCCCGGCCCCGCTCCGCGCCCCGGCCCTTCGCATGGCTCAGGGCGCTACAGCGGGCGAAGCAGGGCTTCGCTATTTCCGCCTTCGCCCCATAAATGGGAGAGGGAGCAGATCTGCGCTGCCAGCTAGTTCGCTGGCACGGGCTTGGCTCCCCTCTCCCGCTTGCGGGAGAGGGGCTGGGGGAGAGGGTGGTTGTCCATACACATAGTGAAGGAGCGTTGAGCATGTCGACGCAAACGCTACACAAAATCGGCCTGCGCCTGGCGCCCTGGGCCCTGCCGCTGGCGCTGCTGGCGGTGTGGCAGATCGCTGTGGTCGCCGGCCTGCTGTCCACGCGCATCCTGCCGGCGCCGAGCGCGGTACTGGCGGCCGGCTGGGCGCTGCTCGCCAGTGGCGAGATCTGGACCCACCTGGCCATCAGTGGTCAGCGTGCTGCTATCGGTTTCGCCATCGGCGGCGGTCTGGGCTTGGTGCTGGGCTTTATTACCGGCCTGTCAAAATGGGGCGAGCGCCTGCTCGACAGCTCGGTACAGATGATCCGCAATGTGCCGCACCTGGCGCTGATCCCGCTGGTGATCCTGTGGTTCGGCATCGACGAGAGCGCGAAGATCTTCCTGGTCGCCCTCGGCACCCTGTTCCCGATTTACCTGAACACCTACCACGGCATCCGCAACGTCGACCCGGCGCTGGTGGAGATGGCGCGCAGCTATGGCCTGAAAGGCATCGGCCTGTTCTGGCAGGTGATCCTGCCCGGCGCGCTGCCGTCGATCCTGGTTGGCGTGCGCTTTGCCCTCGGCTTTATGTGGCTCACATTGATCGTCGCCGAGACCATTTCCGCCAGTGCCGGCATCGGTTACCTGGCGATGAACGCCCGTGAATTCCTGCAGACCGACGTGGTGGTGCTGGCGATCCTGCTTTACGCCGTGCTCGGCAAGCTGGCGGATCTGGCCGCCCGTGGCCTGGAGCGCGTGTGGCTGCGCTGGCACCCGGCCTACCAGGCCAAGGCAGGTGACCAATGAGCGCCTTGCACAGCATTCGCCAGGGCATTCCCCTGGCCATCGAAGGCATCCACAAATCCTTCGGCGAGCGCCAGGTGCTGAGCGCCATCGACCTGCATATCCCGGCCGGCCAGTTCGTCGCGATAGTCGGTCGCAGCGGCTGCGGCAAGAGCACCCTGCTGCGCCTGCTGGCGGGGCTCGACTCGCCCAGTGGTGGTCAGCTGCTGGCGGGCAAAGGCCCGCTGTCCGCCGCCCGCGAAGACACCCGGCTGATGTTCCAGGACGCCCGGCTGCTGCCGTGGAAACGGGTGATCGACAACGTCGGTTTGGGTCTGTCCGGCAACTGGCAGCCCAAGGCCCGTGACGCGCTGGCCGCCGTAGGCCTGGCCGACCGCGCCAACGAGTGGCCGGCGGCCTTGTCCGGTGGGCAGAAGCAGCGCGTGGCCCTGGCCCGTGCGCTGATCCACCAGCCGCGCCTGCTGCTGCTCGATGAGCCGCTCGGCGCCCTGGATGCGCTGACCCGTATCGAGATGCAGCAACTGATCGAACGCCTGTGGCAGCAGCATGGTTTCACCGTGCTGCTGGTTACCCACGACGTCAGCGAGGCGGTGGCCATTGCCGACCGGGTAATCCTGATCGAGGACGGCCAGATTGGTCTCGATCTACCGGTCGAGCTGCCACGGCCCCGTCAGCGTGGCTCGGCGCGCCTGGCTGCGCTGGAAGCCGAAGTGCTCAACCGCGTGCTGGCGCTGCCCGCACTGCCGCCCCAGGCGGAACCCGTTTCACCCCTGCCCACGCAATTGCGCTGGGCGCTTTGAGCAAACCCCTGTCCCGGATTGCATCCGGGCTACCCATGACCCAAGGAGCAATACCATGACCATCAAAGCCATCAACGTACGTAACCAGTTCAAAGGCACCATCAAGGAAATCGTCGAAGGCGACGTGCTGTCGGAAATCGATGTGCAGACCGCCGCCGGCATCGTCACCTCGGTGATCACCACCCGCTCCGTGCGCGAGCTGGAACTGGGCGTGGGCAGCGAAGTGATCGCCTTCGTCAAATCCACCGAGGTGTCGATCGCCAAGCTCTGAGCCATGCCGGTATCCCAGCTGTTCAGCCAGGGCTGAGCCAGGCGCGAGGATGCGTCGGGCCAGGCTCGGGCTGAAGTGCTGCAGGCATCGAAGGTGGTTGCCGGTAACACGCAGATACACGCCAGTGCGGCGCCTGCGTCGACTTCCCGCTGGCCGGCTATGGCGGAGGAATGGACGAGCCCGCATTATAGGCGCGCAGTACAAGTGTAAGCTGAACTCAATACTGTGCTGGTTTTATCCAGGCGCATAAGGATAATGCCCATGGGTCCGTGGTTCGGACCGGCGTCTATATCCCTGCGAGGCAACACCATCCATGTGGTACAACGGCTTTCTCGATCTGTCGGTCTGGCAACTCATCGCCGTGACCCTGGTGATCACCCATATCACCATTGTCAGCGTCACCGTCTATCTGCACCGTTACTCGGCGCATCGTTCGCTGGAGCTGCATCCGGCGCTCAAACATTTCTTCCGTTTCTGGCTGTGGATGACCACCGGCCAGAATACCCGTGAGTGGACCGCCATCCACCGCAAGCACCACGCCAAATGCGAAACCGTGGATGACCCGCACAGCCCGGTGATCAAGGGCCTGAGTACCGTGCTGCGCACCGGTGCCGAGCTCTACCAGCAGGAAGCCAAAAATCCGGAAACCCTGCGTATCTACGGCAAGAACTGCCCGGAAGACTGGGTCGAACGTAACGTCTATTCGCGCTTCCCGATGGCCGGCATCGTGCTGATGGCGATCATCGACCTGGCTCTGTTCGGCGTGCTCGGCATGACCGTTTGGGCGATCCAGATGATGTGGATCCCGGTCTGGGCCGCAGGCGTGATCAACGGCCTCGGCCATGCCGTCGGCTACCGCAACTTCGAGTGCCGCGACGCCGCCACCAACCTGCTGCCCTGGGGCATCCTGATTGGCGGTGAGGAGCTGCACAACAACCACCACACCTACCCGAACAGCGCCAAGCTGTCGGTGAAGAAGTGGGAGTTCGACATGGGCTGGGCCTGGATCCAGCTGTTCAGCTTCCTGCGTATGGCCAAGGTACAGCGCGTGGCGCCGATCGCTCACCGCGTGGAAGGCAAGCGCAATCTGGACATGGACACCGCCATGGCCATCCTCAACAACCGTTTCCAGATCATGGCGCAGTACCGCAAGCTGGTCATCGCACCGCTGGTCAAGCAGGAACTGGCCAAGGCCGACGCCTCGGTCCGCCACCAGTTCCACCGTGCCAAACGTCTGCTCTCGCGTGAGCCGAGTCTGCTCGACGAGACCCACCAGGCGCGTATCCAGCGCATGCTGGAACAGAGCCAGGCACTCAAGGTGATCTACGAGAAGCGCCTGGCCCTGCAGCAGATCTGGGTCAAAACCAGCAGCAATGGCCACGACATGCTCGAAGCGATCAAGCAGTGGGTAAGCGAGGCCGAGGCCAGTGGCATCCAGTCGCTGCGTGAGTTCGCCGAGCAGCTTAAGACCTATTCGCTGCGCCCGGCCGCCATGGCCTGAGAACCTGTCTACGATCTGCTGCGCGTCGGCCATACGGCGTTGAAATCAGGCTCGGGCTGCTCATTTACAGCTCGTAAACTCCGCGCCCTCGCCCGATTTCGCCTTGTCTGGCTCTAGCTCGCGAGATCGTAGATAGGTTCTGAGTTGCACCGAGATGAAAAAGCCCGCCCTTTGGCGGGCTTTTTCGTTTTGCGCAGTTTCATCACTCAGCCACGCAAATAAAGTGAACCGCTGACACGCGGAACTACGACAGAGGGGTGACAGCCATCTGCCCGGAGTGCCACCCGATGTCCTCACCCCGTGTTTTCCTGCTCGCCCCGCCCCTGGTCTACGATGTGTGTTGCCCGGCAGCACGTGTGGCGACGCGCCAGCAAGACCGCCAGCCGGCATGGGCCACAGTGCCGGTATGCGGCTGTGGCAAACCCCAACCCGACCGTGCGCCGCTGCGCGCCGCGGTTGTGCTCCAGTGAACCTCGCCGGCTACCCAGCCGGGTGCGCGTGGTCGCTGGGCTGGCACCACGGAGCAGGTATGGCCATGAGCATCGTGCACCGGCTGATTACAAGCACCCGTCGCTGCTGCGCGGTGTTCCTGCTCGGTAGTCTGGCCAGCCAGGCTGCGGCCGAGGACGTGCTCAACCTGGCGCCTGGGCAGACCCGCCTGAGTTTCAGCGTACTCGGTCTGGAGACGCTGGGTGCCGGTGACCAGTTGGCCGTGGAACTGGATGGCTACGACGTCAGCGCCCTGATTAGCCGCAGCGACAGCGATTTCCTCCTCGACATGCCCAGCCCGCTGGCTGACGGCAGCCACCCGCTGCTGGTGCTGGTGTTCTATGCCAACGGCAACGTCGCCACCCTGCTCGAAGCCAGCGTCGAAGTGGCTGCCGGCAGCGCGCCGCAGGCGAACGACGAGGCGCCGGCCGCAGTCGATCCGGCGACGGACACGACCGCAGTGCTGGCGGCGGAACCGGCCAGCGAAGAGGCCGCCACGGCGGTCGAAGCCTATGCCCAGGATGCTGCCCCGGCCGCTCACCGCTATACCCTCTATGGCCTGCTCAGCAACAACTACCGGGTCGACGAGAAGGATGCTGCCAACTACCCCGATAGCCCGCGCTACACCAGCAATGGTGGTGTCAGCTACCGCGGCGAGGGCGCCGGCGCCGACTGGCAGTGGCAGGGTGAGCTGGATGCCTTGTACGACAACCTCAGCGAGAACAACCCCAACGGCTATGAATGGGAGCTGCCCAACTACCGCCTGGCCGCGTCGCGCGGCACGGGCCTGAGTCGCCAGGGCCTGGCCCTGGGCACCTACAACGTGCTGCGCGAGGACCTGCTGTTCAGCGCCTACCAGCGCCGCGGTGTGGCGCTGACCCTCGGTGATGCGTTGAACAGCCCCTTGCAGCTGGAAGTGTTCGGCCTGCAGAGCGAGCCGCTGACTGACTACCGGCGCCGCCTCGGCTACCCGCAGAGCAGCGAGGAACGCAGTGCCGGTGGCCTGCTGACCTTCACCCCGCTGCAGGACAACCCGCAGTGGCTGCAGTTCAGCACCGCCTACCTCAATGGCGAGACCACCGACAGCGGTGTCGGCTGGTGGTCGCCGGATCAGCAGACCCGCTACGGTGGCGACAGCTGGAACATCGCGGTCGACTCGCGCCTGGGCAACAACAGCCTGTGGCTGCATGGCGACTACGCCCATTCCAGCTTCGACAGTGACGGACTCGGCATCGGCGAAGACGCGCGCACGGATACCTCGCACGACCTGCAGACCCAGTTCAGCTCCGGTGAATGGTTCCCTTCCGGGCCGTTCGACCAGTGGAACCTGACCTTGCAGCGGCGCGAGGTGGGCCTGGACTTCTTCACCCTGGGCAACCTCTCGCTACCCGGCGACCTGCAGCTGGATCGCGCCAACTGGCAGGCCTTCGTCGGCAACCTGCAGGTGGAGGCCGAGCTGGCGCGCGAGACCAACAACCTCGATGACCAGGACGACATCGCCGACCAGGTCGCCCACCGCCAGGTGCTCAACCTCTACTACTACCCGATGGTTGACAGCAACGCCTTGCCCTGGCGCATCCTCGGTATGCCCTCGCTGAATGCCGGGGTGACCGAGACCCGCCGCCGCCAGGATCGCGAAGACGCCCAGGTGGTCGGTTTCGACCTCAACGACGAGACGCGTGAAAGCCTGGTCGGGGTGAATTTCTACCACAACCGCTGGAACTGGTCGGTGCAGCACACGCTGCAGGAAACCCGCGACGATTCGCAGGCGGTGGAGCAGAACGGCTACCTGATCTACGAGCCGCCGTCCGACCAGCGCAACCGCTTCACCACCCTGCAGGTCGGCTACATGCCCTGGGACGTGCTGAGCATTTCCACCAGCTGGCAGTGGAACAAGCAGCAGGAAAGCGACGACGACAATCTCTACCGCAGCGTCAGCCGGGGCCTGGATGTGGCCTGGCAGATTGTCCCCGAACGCTGGCTGCTGAATGCCTCCTACTACCGCGGCCGCGATACCAGCCACTTCGGCGATGGCGACTTCCTCGGCGACAGCATGCTGCAGCAGACCGCCAACCTGCAGCTGACCTGGACGCAGATGCAGCCCGATGGCCTCAACCCCGGCATCGACTGGTTCATAAAGAGCAGTTACGCCAAGCAGGACAGCGACCTCTACGACCAGGGCCTGGAGGACTGGCAGCTGCTGCTGGGCTTCGACCTGCGCTGGGATACCCATACATATTGATGCCCCGCCCTGGCCGCGGGCCGGGGAGGGAAAGGAAGGTGAACGATGAACCTCTTGTGCAAACACACACTGCTGCTCGCCCTGCTGGCATGTCTCGGCCTGCCGGTGCTGTCTGCCCAGGCCGCCTTGCTGGCGGCGACTGCCCAGCCCAACCAGCGCCAGTTGCAGGTCAATCAGGACAACAATTTTGCGGTCAACTGGCGCGTCACGGCGGGCTCTGCCCACAGTGGCGGCGCCGCTTCCAGCTCGGCACGCATCATCAACCCGTCCGGCGGCGCGACCCTGGCCACGGTCGGTGGCACGCTCAGCCAGGGCGGCAGCGGGCCGTTCCTGTTCGGCGAGTTCATCAGCCTGCCGCAGGCCACGGTGCAGGGCTGGCAGCGCAGCGGCTTGCGCCGGGTTCTGCTGGTACGCGACTTCGCCGACCTGGCGGGGGGCGGTGCGGTGCGTGGCCAGCAGGTGCTGGTGCTGCCCGCGCCGACCCAGCCGACCCAGCCGGTGGGCAGTTTGCGCGCGGTGAAGATCCAGCCGGCGCAGCGCCAGGTGCTGGCCAGCCAGCGCAATGTCCTGGCCCTGGCCTGGCAGGTGGTGGCCAGCGACGACTTCAGCGGGCGGGTCAGTTCCAGCCGCGCGCGCATCATCGACCCGGCCAGCGGCGGCGTCTTGACCACCCTGGGCGACGGCCTGAGCGCCAGTGGCCGCACGCCCTTCCTGCTCAGCGAGCAGCTGGAGCTGTCGGCGGCCGAGGTGCAGGGCTGGTATGCCCGTGGCTTGCGCCGGCTGATCCTGCAGCGCGAGTTCTCCAGCGGCAGCCAGAGCCTGAGCGCCCAGGTGGTCCTCACCCTGGTCAGCAGCGGCCTGCGCGCGCCGCGGGAAAACCGCGATGGCGAGCTGCTGGTGCAGCGCCTGAGCCTGAGCTTCCTCGATAACCAGCGGATCAAGCTGGTGCCGCCGGCCACGGAACTGAAGGCCAAGGTGCTGCTGGGCTACAGCGGCAATGGCCTGGTCGAGGGGCGTTGGCAGGTGGCCGAGCCGGGCAGCACCGAGGGCAAACCGTTCTACCGCACCCTCACCCTGGTGCGCAGCCAGCTCGGCAGCGCCCAGCAGAGCACGCTGTTCAGCCCGCCCTTGCCGACGGCCAAGGCCGGCAAGTATCGGCTGCGTTTCTGCGTGACCAACCAGGACCTGGTGCCGGCCGATGCCCTGGTGCTGGACTCCGGCTGCCCGATCGAGAGCCTCACCGTGGAAACCGTCTACGAGGTGCTGGGCGGCAGCGGCCCCGCTGCCCAGCTGGCGATTGCCGCCAGCCCGCAGAGCGGCACGGTCGATGCGGCCACGGCCTTCCAGTGGCGGGCGGTGGATGGCGCGGTGGTCTACCAGTTGCAGCTGTTCGCCATCGGTCTAGACCAGCAGAATGCCGGCGAGGTCGAGGTGCTCGGCGAGTCGCCTAGCTTCGTCGCCGGCATGCTGCTGCCGGCAAGCACCACCCAGACCCCGTTGTCGGCGCTGATGCGCAACAAGCTGCAGCCGGGGCGTTACTATCTGTGGCGCGTGACCGCCCATGACCAGGGCGGCGCGCTGATCGGCAAGAGCCAGGAATGGAGAGTGCGCTACCAGCCATGAGCGAAGACACGGACGTACAACTGCTGCTGCGCATCGCCGGCCAGGATCAGCGCGCCTTGCGCCAGTTCTATGAGCGCTTCCACGGCGTGGTCTACCAGTTCTCGATGCGCACGGTGGCCAACGCTGCCGATGCCGCCGAGGTGCTCAACGAGGTGATGCTGGAAGTCTGGCGCCGCGCCGCCAGCTTCCAGGGCCAGTCGCAGGTGCGCACCTGGCTGTTGAGCATCACCCGGCACAAGTCGATCGACCTGTTGCGCCGCAAGCGCCCCACCGAACTGCTCGACGAAGCCAGCCTGGACGAAGGCGAGGAGGAGGCGAGCTGCCCTATGAGCCTGGCCATGGAGCTGGGCCAGCAGGGCGAGCAGGTGCGCCTGTGCCTGGACCGGCTCAAGGACAGCCATCGCCAGGTGGTCTACCTGACCTTCTTCGAGGAACTGTCCTACCCGGAAATCGCCGAGATCATGGCCATCCCCAATGGCACCGTGAAGACCCGCATGCTGCACGCCAAACAGCAGTTGCTGCAGTGTCTGCGGCGCCTGCTGGGAGGGGCCGATACATGAGAAAGACTGAACCGCTACACCGGCGCAGACGACTCAGGGGTACAGACTGCGGAGGTGAACAATGAACAGCGAAACTGACGACGATTTACGGGCCCTGCTGCCTTGGTACCTCAACGGCACGCTGGCGGTAGACGAGCGGGAACGGGTCGAGGCGCTGCTGCAACGCTCTGCCGAAGCCCGCGAGGAGCTGGCCGGATTGCGCCAGCTGGTGCCGGCACTGAAACACGCGGAACAGCAGCACAGCAACGCCCACAGCGCGCCAGCCGAGCTGGGCTGGGCGCGCCTGCAGCGCAGCCTGCAGCAGGAGCCGACGGCGGCCCGGCGCGACTGGTGGAAGCCTTCGCTAGCGGCCGCCGCAGCCCTGGCGGTGGCGCTGCAGCTGGGCATCCTGATGCGCCCGGCGCCGACCGATACGGACTGGCAACTGCAGAGTGGCGGCCCGCAGCAGGTGCTTAGCGGTGGCTACCGGGTGCAGCTGCGTTTCGTCGAGCATGCCCAGTGGCAGCAGGTACGCGGGTTGCTGCTGGAGGTCGATGCGGTGCTGGTGGATGGCCCTTCGGCGCTGGGTATCGTGCAGGTGCATGTACCAGATGATCGGCGCTTCGCCGATGGCCAGGCCCTGCTGCAGTGGTTGCAGCAGCAACCGGTGGTGCAGCATGCCGCGCTGTTGGCGCGTGAGCAGCCATGAGGCAGCCCTGGCTGCTGCTGGCGCTGGTCCTGAGCCTGCCGCTGCAGGCCGCCAGCGACGCCGCAGGCGGGCCGACAAGCTCCAGCGTTCCGGGCGGCCCGCCCGCCAGCAGTGCGCCGCCTGCTCCGGCTGTGCCGCCCGTGCCGGGTGGTCCTGCCCCGACGCCTGCCCCGGCGCCTGTCGTGCCGGCGGCAACTCCCGCCGCCCCGGTTGCCGCGCCAGCGCCGGTGTCTATCCCACCCGTCGCTCCGTCTGCTCCTGCAGCCATCCCGCCGCCGCGCCGCGCCACTGGCAGCCTGCTCGATCAGCCCATGCTGCAGGCGCCACCCCAGCAGTGGCGCGGCGTGGTGCAGCCACCGACGGAGGAGCTGCCGCCGCTGCGCGAGTGGCTGGTGTTCAGCCGTAATCTGGCCGAAGCGGAGCAGCAGCGCCTGGCCCTGCAAGCGTTCCAGCTGTCGATTCTGCGCCGGCAGCAGTTGCCTAATCTGCAGCGGGTGCTCAGCGTCTACCGCATTCCTGCACAGCTCGACCTGGAGCAGCTTGAAGAACAGCTAAGGCGGCAGTTTCCGCACTGGCAGCAGGAGCTCAATCAGCGCTACCGGCCGTTGCAGTTGCCGGACGCGGCCGAGCTGCAACAACGCAACTGGGGCCAGCGCGCGATGGGCCGCCAGCAGCCGGCTGCCGTCGACTGCGGCAAGGGCAAGCTGCTGGCCATGCTCGATGGTCCGGTGAACAGCGCGCTGAGTGAGTTTGCCGGTGCCGATCTGCATTACCAGAGCCTGCCGCCGGCGCAGTACCTGGCCCGCAGTAGCGAGGCGGCGCGCCACGGCACCGCGCTGGCGGCGCTGCTGGTCGGGCGCGAACAGGTTGCCGGCCTGCTGCCCGGCGCGCGCCTGCAGGCCCTGGGGATTTTTGGTGAAGACCGCACGGCTGGCCTGCACACCCGCAGCGATTGGGTGATCGCCGCCCTGGAGCAGCTAGCCGGCCTGCAGCCAGCGCCGCAGGCGGTCAACCTGAGCTTCGGTGGGGCCCACAGTCGTTTGCTGGCGGAGCTGTTCGAGCAGCTGGCGGCACGGATGGACTTCGTCGCGGCCGCCGGTAACGACGGCCAGGCCGGGGTGCGTTACCCCGCCGCCTATCCCGGCGTGCTGGCGGTGGGCGCGGTGGATGCGCGGCTACGGCGCTTACGCCAGTCCAACTTCGGGCGGCATCTGGCGCTGGTGGCGCCGGGCGAGGATATCTGGACCCTGGACGGCAATGGCCAGGGCTTCTACGCCAGCGGCACCTCCTTCGCCGCGCCCTTCGTCAGCGCCGCCCTGGCCCTGGCGCCCTCTGCCGAAGCGCTGCTGGCGCAGGCCCGCGATCTCGGCGCCAGCGGCCGTGACGAGCAGTACGGCGCCGGCCTGGCGCACCTGCCCGGCTGTCGCTAGTGGCCTGTGCGGCGACTCCTGGCGCCGGCACCCTGTGCAGTTCCAGAGCAGGCCGCCAACATCTCTACGTAGTCAAATCACTGTCGACCAAGCCGGTACTGCGCTACAAATCGTGCGGCATCATGAGCGAAGTTACCGGTGTAGCGTTCTATCAGGCGAATACGCTCATTGATGCCATGCAAACGGTACTGCGCCTCCATCGCCAAGCCGTAGTTCGGTAGATGAACAAGGTCGACTGTTCTGTCGAGATATTCCGCTTGGGTAACCCTGTGGTCGACGTAGCGACCGATATATAGCAACTCCATCAGCGGTGAGTTGCTGTGGACTTGCGCAATCGCGTGGCCGTAGATCGAGCGCGCTTCGTCATCCAGCAGGTTGGGCTGATAGATAGCCGCGAGAGGCGCCTCGAGGAACTGGCTGCGAAACCAGTGCGTCGCGAACGAAGTCTGCGCATCGCGGGTGATGACGCCGCGGACGGCGGAAGAGCTTCGCCTTACTGGCGATATGTCTGAAGGGTTAGCGATTTCGCGGACAGCGGCGTGAACCGCTACTCCCGCACCCAGAGAGGTGCCCACCAGGAAGATATCGTCAGGGTTGATATTCAGTGCGGCGGCGTAATGACGAGCGAATTGTACGAGGTAGCTGAGGTCAGCGACCGAAGACGGTGTGCGGTCGCTCTCGAGTTGTTTTAGCGGGTGCCGGAAGTCTGCCGAAGCAACGACCACACCCGCGCCGGAATCGGCAATTTCCAGTAGATAGCGGAGCAGTGTGCGATTTTTCGTCAGCAGCGACTCCTTATTCGAACCGGCCGAATGCGCATAAATGATCAGTGTATTGGCGGCGGCATTCGGGTTGAGCAGGCCATCTGCACCCGAATAGTAGAGATCGATGCGCAGCCCATCCGGCAGTCCATCGCCACGCTCAGGAACCCAGCTAACTCCAGGATCGCCGTAGTAGACATTCGAGTAATACCCGCAGGTGGGGTTGCAGTCAGCGACGACTTGGTAGTAGTTGGGCAGATCCGCTACCGAGAATGGCTCAGGCACATCGACGCCATTGGGCGGGTCTCCGCCCGCCACCTCTGCATATCCGCAGGTCGCTGAAGCCTCATCGACGCAGATGCGCAATAGGCGCTTTTCCCCATCATTAAGGCCGCCTGGATAGCCGGCTGTCTGGGGCCCGGATTGCGTGCTGGAGGCCGTTCGCCGGCCGCGCAACACGTCGTCGATATAGAAGAGCTGGTCCGATGTCGTTGGTTTGAGGATGGTGTAGTCGATGTCAAAGGGCGTCTGCGGCGGCACGTGACCGGCAACGCCGATCGGGCTGAGCTCAATGGTCTGCCCGGGCAGCAAAACCTGGCCGGCGCGAATACTGACCTGATCGCACACCTGAACCGGTACTGCCTCTACGCAAATGCGCAGTTCGAGCAGGCGATCCTGTGCGAGGCCAGTGGGGTAGCTGATGCTGTAGGCGCCCGAGGTGTTGTGCTCAATCTGGCTCGCATCCTTAACCAGGGCAAGCGTGTTGTCGAGATAGAAGGAGTGATTGCCAGAGACCTCGGGGATCACCTGGTATTGGATCTTGAACCGCTCGTCAGGCGGCACCACAAACCCCTGACCAATCCCGAAGATTTTTACGATTGGATCGGAGGCGAATGCACCTGGCGAACTCAACAACAGGCCTAGGGTTAACGCTTGAAGAATTGTCTGAGTGGCACATACAGGGGCTGGCATGGCTTATTGCTCCTTGGCAAAAGAGGCTTCGCTACCACCCGGATGCGCATAAGCAGATTAGAAGAAAAATTGGCAAGGATGGTTCCTGCCCGGTGATCCGGTGGCAGGCCCGCTAGTCGGACTCAATCGCGAGGCTCCGCCTGCTCCTTGTGCCGATCACCCCAACGCCCCAGAGGGCCTGTTCGATTCTGGGTGCCGAAATTGAATATTTGAATTAGCCAAATCGGCCACCAGGCCTCGCCAATCCTGGCTTAGCGGCTTTACTCAGAAGAATTATCGCGCGCGGCAAAAAATAATTTGAACCGCTGCAGTGGCGATCAACGACAGAGGGTGGCAAGGCAAATTTATCGCCCCCCTACAAGGATCTCTACCATGAAAGCGCTCAACGCCCGCTTCACCCTCAGCAGCCTCAGCCTGGCCCTGTTGCTGGCCAGCACCGCCGCCCAGGCGGTCGACGACAACCCGGCGGCTACCGCCACCATCAAGGCCGCACCCAATGGCGGCCAGCCGCACACCCTGCAGGTCCAGCTGGACCAGAAGGGCGAGTGGTCGGTGGTGCCCAGCAGCACGGTGAAAATGCGCTTCCAGTACACCCACCAGTGGTCGCAGCAGCCGAGCAAGCCTTGGGCGCGGATTTACGTCGGCGAAGCGAAGATCCCCAAGAATGGCGAGATGCACTTCGAGAAATCGCAGATGTTCGATCTCGGTGCCGCCCAGGTGAAGGCGGCCAGTGGCTATCTCAACGCCAACCTGCCGTTCAAGTTGCTGGTGAGTGACGGCATCCCCGGTGCCGATATCGCCCTCTACTGCGGCTTCGAAAAAAACAACCGCCTGAAGCAGGGCAAGGGCCTCAATCAGGTGCTGCGTCAGGGCTTCAACGTCAAACTCGATGTACCGCTGAAAATGGCCGGCTTCTACCAGCTGGGCGGCGGGCCGAACACCTCGCGGCCGGCCAGCAGCCACCAGTACCACCTGTGGGACAAGAGCGCGCCGGTGACCATCCAGTGCCTGGGCAACCCGACCATCGCCGACAAGGTCGCGCCGCCGAAAGGCCCGCAAGGTCTGGCGGCCCAGTTCCAGGTCACCAGCGTCGAGCTGGTCGCCCAGCCTGCCAAGTTCAAGGGCGTGTGCCCGGCGGAAGTGAACCTCAAGGCCACCATCAAGGGTGTCGGTGGCGGCGAGATCAAGTACTGGCTGGAAGAAGTCGGCGGCAAGGGTGCCGCCCTGCAGATGACCAGCAACCTGCCGGGCAAGGTGGGCGAGGCGACCCAGCGTGTGCTCAACCAGAAGGTCACCATCAAGCCGGATGCGCAGCCGCCGCAGCAGGGTATCGGCGGCTTCAAGGCCAATACCCAGGGCCAGGGCACGCTGGTCAAGCGCAGCTACCGCCTGCATGTGCTGGCGCCGAACAAGCAGCAGTCGAGCAAGGTCGAGGTCGAGGTGCTGTGCACCAGTACCCTCAACGTGCAACCGGGTGGTAGTGGCAAGCTGCAGGTAGCGCCAGTCGAGCCGCCGAAGCCGGGCCTGCAGATCAAGGCGCCGCAACCGCAGCCCGAGCCGCCGAAGCCGAAACTGCAGCTCAAGGCCAATGAGCCGCAACCGCCGAAACCCGAGCTGAAACTGCAGGCACCGCAAGCGCAGCCTGAACCACCCAAGCCGGTACTGCAGATCAAGGCGCCGCAGCCGCAGCCGGAACCGCCGAAGCCCACGCTGCAGCTGCAAAGCAACCCGCAGTGAGCTGATCCCACGCTCTGCAACAGCCCGCCACCCGGCGGGCTTTTGCATGGATCCGGTGATTGGCGGCTGATCTATGCTGCTCAAATGGATTAGCCGAGGTCAGCATGCCTGTGGATTCGGATCGACTGCCGGGGTGGAGCTGGTGGCTGCCGTTGCCGCTGTTCCATCTGGGCACCTGGATGTCCCTGTCGACCCAGTTTGTCAGTGGCGCTGCGCTCTGGTACCTGCCGTTCGCACTCGGCCTGACGCTGCTGTTGTGGTGGGGGCCGCGCATCCTGCCGGCGCTCTACCTCAACGCCCTGCTGAGCATCCCCCTGTGGGGGCTGGATTGGCGCTGGGCGCCCCTCTATGCGCTACCGGAAACCCTGGCTGTCGGCATGGTCTGGCTGTTTCTGCGCGGTCGCCAGTTCGATGCGGCGCTGAGCACGGTGGCCAGCCTGGTGCGTTTTATCCTCCTGGGCGTGCTGGTGCCGGCGGCGGTGGCCGCGCTCGGCGTACAGAGCAACCTGCTGCTGACCGGCGTGCTGGCGAGCGAGCAATGGGCCCAGGCGAGCCTGACCCTGTGGCTGGCCGATAGCCTGATTGCCTTGGGGGTAACGCTGCCGCTGCTGACCGGGCTGACCCCGCGCTTGGTCCGGCGTGGCTGGGCGCGGCGGTCTCCGCTGGCAGCGGACAGCGCGGCCAGCACCGGGCTGCAGCCCCCGCCCTGGTGGGCCTTGCTTGCGCTGCTGGTGGGCTTGCCGGTGTTGCTCTGCCTGTTGCCGCTGCTGCTGATCCTGCCGCTGATTGGCGCCATGATGCTGGTGCTGGCCATGCTCTGGGGCTTCAGTGGCGCCGTCTGGGGCGCCGTCCTGACTGTGCTCAGCGTACTGGCCCTGCCGCTGGCCGGGGTGCTGGTCAGCGATCTCGACTGGGCCAGCCCGCAGCGCCTGGAAATGCACTTCAGCCTGTTGCTGCTGATGATCGCCACGCTGCTGGTCGGCCGTGCCCTCAGCGACCTGCGCCGGACCCTGCACAGCAGTGCGGCGATGCAGCAGGAGCTGGCCCTGGTCAACCAGGCGCTGCAGTCCTGCCCGCTGGGTGTGTCGATTTCCGACGCGCGCCAGCCCGGTAACCCCTTCATCTATTGCAACCCGGCGATGGAGAAACTGAGCGGCTACAACCGTGCGGAAATCCTCGGCAGTGGCAGTCGCCTGCTGCTGGCCGGCAACAGTGACCACGGTGCCTTGCAGCGTGCGCGCCAGGCCCTCAGTCGCGGCCTGCCGCACCATGAGGTGCTGCGCAATTACCGCAAGAATGGCGAGGAGTTCTGGAACGAGGTGACCATTGCGCCGCTGCTCGATGCGCGTGGCAAGGTCAGTCATTTCGTCGCGCTCACCCAGGATGTCAGCGAGCGCGAGCGCCTGGCCAAGGAGCTGGCCAGGGGCCGCGAGGAGCTGATGCGGCAGACCCATCTGTTGTCGCAGACCGAGGCGATCGCCGATATCGGTGGCTGGGTTCTGGAAATGGCCGACCAGCGCATGTACTGGACCGATGGCTGCTTCCGCATGAACGAGATGGACCCCTCGGCCGGTGCTCCGCCGCTGCCAGTGGCGCTCAGTCGCTACGAGCCGGAGAGCCGCAAGCTGATCCAGCAGACCCTCCGGCAGATCCTGCGTTCGGGGCAGCCGTTCGACATGGAGGTGCGTCTGACCGGGCTGCGCGGCACCTCGCGCTGGGTGCGCCTCAAGGGTTTTCCGGAAATGGACGGGCGCAAAGTTGTGCGCCTGTACGGCGCGATACAGGACATCAGCGCGCGCAAACTCGCCGAGCAGCAGTTACGCGAACGCGACGAGTGGCTGCGCCTGTTCTTCGAGGCGCCGCTGATCGGCATGGCCATGATCACCCCGCAGGGCCAGTGGCTGGAGGTCAACTTCAAGCTCTGCCAGATTCTCGACCGCAGCCGCGAGGAGTTGTGCAGCAGCAATTGGCAGCAGATCACTCACGCGCAGGATGTCGAGCGCGAAGAGGCCCTGTTCGACGGCATTCTTTGTGGTGAGCGTGATGACTACGAGCTGGAGAAACGCTTTCTGCGTAGCGACGGTTCGGTGATCTACAGCCGCCTGAGCCTGCGCGCGGTGCGTGCACAGGGCGGTCGCCTGGAGGCCTGTCTGGCGATCATCGAGGACATCACTGCGCGCCACGAGGCGGAAGCGCGCTACCGCACGCTGGTCGAGCATGCCCCGGAGGCCATCGTGCTGTTCAGCCCCAAGGGCGGCATCATCGAGGCCAACGAGAATGCCCAGCGTCTGTTCAATCTGAGCCACGCCGAGCTGCTGGGGCGCAATCCGGTCGAGATGAGCCCGCCGCGCCAGGCCGATGGCCAGGACTCCACGCCTCTCGGGCTGCGTTATCTGCAGGCGGCGATCGGCGGTGGTACGCCAGTGTTCGAGTGGCTGCATCGCGACAGTGCCGGCCGCGTGCTGCCCTGCGAAGTACGTCTGGTGTGCATGCCCGGCAAGCCGCTGCTGATTCGCGCCAGCATCACCGACATCTCCGAGCGCCAGCGCTACCAGCGCGAGATCGAGCGCCTGGCCTACAGTGACGAGCTGACCGGGCTGCCCAACCGCCGTCTGCTGCAGGACCGCCTGCAGCACGCGATGACCCGCGAGCAGCGCGAGGGCAGTTACGGCGCCTTGCTGTTCATCGACCTCGATCACTTCAAGACGGTCAACGACAGCCTCGGCCACCCCACCGGTGATGCCCTGCTCCGGGCCGTCACCGCGCGCCTGGGCGACTGCCTGCGCGCAGAGGACACCCTGGCCCGCCTGGGTGGCGACGAGTTCGTCGTGCTGCTGGAACACCTGGCGGACAGCCCCGCGCTGGCGGCCGAACATGCGGCCGAAGTGGGCGAGAAGCTGCTGCTCAACCTGCGCGGGAGCTATTGGATTAACGGTCACGAGCTGGCCGTCAGTGGCAGCATCGGCATCACCCTGCACCCGCTGCCGGGGCAGGATGCCGCCGATGCGCTGAAGCAATCGGACACCGCCATGTACCAGGCCAAGCAGGGCGGGCGTAATGCCCTGCATTTCTTCGCCCCGGAAATGCAGGCGGTGATCGACCAGCGGCTGCAGTTGCAGAGCGAGCTACGCCAGGCAATGGCGCGCGATCAGCTGCACCTAGTGTTCCAGCCGCAACTGGCGCTGGCCACTGGCCGGGTTGCTGGGGCCGAGGTGTTGCTGCGTTGGCAGCATCCGGAACGGGGCAATATCCCGCCCGACCAGTTCATTCCGCTGGCCGAGGAGACCGGGCTGATCCAGGAACTCGGTCACTGGGTGCTGGAGCATGCCTGCGCCAGCCTGGCGCGCTGGCAGGCCGACTGGCCGCAGCTGGTGCTGGCGGTCAACCTCAGCCCGCGCGAGCTGCGCCAGAACGGCTGTGCCGAGCGCATCAGCAGCTGCCTGCAGCGCCACGGTCTGCCGCCCAGTGCCCTGGAGCTGGAAATCACCGAAGGCGTGCTGTTGCAGGATGTCGAGCAGTGCATCGAGGCCATGCATGCCCTCAAACGCCTGGGAATCCGCTTTGCCATCGACGATTTCGGCACCGGCTATTCGTCGCTGACCTACCTCAAGCGCCTGCCGCTGGACCGGCTGAAGATCGATCGCAGTTTCATCAATGATCTGGAAGGCGAGGCCAGCGGCCAGATGCTGGTCGAGACGATTCTGCTGATCGCCCGCAACCTGGGCCTGGAGTGCGTGGCCGAGGGCGTCGAGAGCGTCGTCCAGCTGGAGTGGCTACGCCAGCACGGTTGCTCGCTGGGCCAGGGCTATCACTTCAGCCGCCCGCTCGGCGAGAAGGAGTTCCTCGCCTGGCTGCAGCAGCACGGTGATGAGCCGTAGCCTGGATGCAATCCGGGAGGGCCGCGGAGGGCTGAAGACTTGCCCCGGATTGCATCCGGGCTACGTGTTGGGCGCGTAGGGGCTCAGAGTCGGGTGCGGATCTTTTCTGCATCGCCATAGCAGAGTGTGGAACGGGTACGGAGCGCTTTTGCCCCCTCTCCCGTTCACGGGAGAGGGCTGGGGAGAGGGTGCTTCTGAGGTCCGCGAGCGGGGCTTAGCCTTTGCCCTTGGTACGGGTCAGGTGCGGGCCGCCGTTCTTCTCGATGTACTGGATGATCATGCTGGCCACGTCCTTGCCGGTGGTGGTCTCGATGCCTTCCAGGCCGGGCGAGGAATTCACCTCCATCACCAGCGGGCCGTGATTGGAACGCAGGATATCCACCCCCGCCACCGACAGGCCCATGACCTTGGCCGCACGGATGGCGGTCATGCGTTCTTCCGGAGTGATCTTGATCAGGCTGGCCGAGCCGCCGCGGTGCAGGTTGGAGCGGAATTCGCCGGGTTTGGCCTGGCGCTTCATTGCCGCGATGACCTTGTCGCCGACCACGAAGCAGCGGATGTCGGCGCCGCCGGCTTCCTTGATGTATTCCTGGACCATGATGTTCTGCTTGAGGCCCATGAAGGCCTCGATCACCGACTCGGCGGCCTTTTCGGTTTCGCACAGCACCACGCCGATGCCCTGGGTGCCTTCCAGCACTTTGATCACCAGCGGTGCGCCGCTGACCATCTGGATCAGGTCGGGAATGTCGTCCGGCGAGTGGGCGAAGCCGGTCACCGGCAGGCCGATGCCGCGCCGTGAGAGCAGTTGCAGCGAGCGCAGCTTGTCGCGCGAGCGGCTGATCGCCACCGATTCGTTGAGCGGGAACACACCCATCATCTCGAACTGGCGCAGCACGGCGCAGCCGTAGAAAGTCACCGAAGCGCCGATGCGCGGGATTACCGCATCGAAGTTTTCCAGCGGCCGGCCGCGGTAGTGGATCTGCGGCTTGTGGCTGGCGATGTTCATGTAGGCGCGCAGGGTGTCGATCACCACCACCTCATGGCCGCGCGCGGTGCCGGCTTCCACCAGGCGGCGAGTCGAATACAGGCGCGGGTTGCGCGACAGGATGGCAATCTTCATTGGGCACCGGAAGGCAGGGAAAGCTGGGGTTTGTCTTGCACGTAGGTCAGCGCCGGGTTGACCACCAGTTGGCCGTCGACCAGTGCCTTGGAACCGAGCAGCACGCGGTAGCGCATGGTCTTGCGGCAGGCCAGGGTGAACTCCACCGACCAGGCCCGGTCACCGAGGGCGAGCAGGGTGCGGATCACGTAGCGGGTCTGGATATGGCCATTGGAGCTCTTGATCGACTTCACCGTTACCAGGGGCGCCTCGCACGGGTGGCGGCGCTGCACCTGGGTGCCGAAGTGGGCGGTGAAACGCACCCAGGGTTCACCGTCACGGTCGAACGGCTGGATATCGCTGGCATGCAGGGTCGAGGTGCTGGCGCCGGTGTCGATCTTGCCGCGCAGACCGACCATGCCCAGTTCGGGCAGGTTGATCCATTCACGCAGGCCGATCACGGCGAGTTGGTCGAACGTCTTCAATGCAGGCTTTCCCCAGGAGGTGCAGGCATTCTAGACAGCTCAGATGACAACCGCACCCCTGGCTGCATGTGCCAGAGCAAGGATTTGCCAAGCGCCGCGGCTCTGCTATAAAGCAATTAACTAAAATGTTAAGTAAGCGGTGGGCGCATGGCGACAGATAAGGTTTTCGAAGCGCTGGCCTCTACCCCGCGGCGGCAGATTCTGGCCTACCTCTCGGCCCAGCAACTGACCGCCGGAGACATTGCCAGCCGCTTCGCGATGAGCGCTCCGGCGATCTCCCGGCATCTGTCGATTCTCGCGGCGGCTGGCCTGGTGGTCGGCGAGCGTAAAGGCCAGTACGTGCTGTACCGGCTCAACCCCGACAGCCTGTTGAATACCCTGCTCGGCTTTGCCTTCGAGGTCTGCCCGACGGGTAGCCAGTTGAAGCGCGAGGGTGCGGAGCTGGCCAAGAAGTAATGTTAAGAACCTGTTCACGATCTTTTGGACTAGAGCCAGACAAGGCGCAACGACCAACGGGAGTAACAGCCGCAGGCTGGCCCGAAGGGTGAGCGCTAGCGAATCAAACAGGCGAGGAAGCGGAGTTTACGAGCTGTAAATGAGCATGACTCGTTTCACTCGCCCTTCGGGTCGCGCTAAAGCGCGTTAGCGGCAAGCCGCTTTCCGAGCCTGTTTTTAACGCGGTATGGCCGACGGACAGGAGATCGTGGATAGGTTCTAAAGGCCCGCTCGGGCTTGGAGGCGCCATGGATGTGATACCCGAGAGTCTCAAGAACCATCGCGTGCAGCTGGGCGCCGATGTCGTCCACGGCGAGGTGCGCTGGGAGCCGATCCGCTCGCTGTGGTTCAGTGGCATGGCGCTGGCCGCGCTGGTGGGTGGGGCGCTGACCTTCACCTGGGCGGCGTTCGCCCTGTTTGCCGGGACCACTGCGCTGGTGCTGCTACTCGGGCACTCGCTGGGCATGCACCGCAAGCTGATTCACGACAGCTTCCAGTGCCCCAAGTGGCTGGAGTACTTCCTCGTCTATTGTGGCGTGCTGGTCGGCTTGTCAGGCCCGCTGGGTTTGCTGCGCACCCATGATTTGCGCGATTACGCGCAGCGGCAGAAAGCCTGTCATGACTTCTTCGGTCATCGCCGCGCGCCCCTGCTCGATGCCTGGTGGCAGTTGCACTGTGAGCTGCGCCTGGCCAATCCGCCGGATATCCGCGTCGAGCCACGGATCACCGCCGACCCGGTCTATCGCTTCCTGCAGCGCACCTGGATGGCCCAGCAGTTGCCCTGGGCGCTGCTGTTCTTCGCCCTGGGTGGCTGGGCCTGGGTATTCTGGGGCGTGTGTGCGCGGGTCACCGCGGGGGTATTTGGCCACTGGCTGATTGGCCACTTCGCCCACCGTCATGGCGCGCAACATCATGTGGTCGACGATGCCAGCGTGCAGGGTTACAACGTGCCCTTTGCCGCCTTGCTGACCATGGGCGAGTGCTGGCACAACAATCACCACGCCTTTCCCGGTTCGGCCCGCCTCGGCTTGTATGCCGGCGAGTGGGACCCGGGCTGGTGGGTGCTGCAGGGCTTGGCCCGACTGGGCCTGGTCTGGGATTTGAAGACGCCGTTGGACTTGCCCTATCGGGCCGAGTTGCGCCGGGTCGAGGACGCTGTGCCGCAGGCCTGCAACTGTCCGCTGCGTGCGGTATTGAAACGCTGGGTATGGAGCTGATTGGTTTTGAGCGACAAAGACGACGACAAGGTACGCCTGGATAAATGGCTGTGGGCCGCGCGCTTCTACAAGACCCGGGCCCTGGCCAAGGAAGCCATCGAGGGCGGCAAGGTGCATTGCCGCGGCGAGCGCTGCAAACCGGGCAAGGAGCCCAAAATCGGTGACCAGTACGTGATTCGCACCGGCTTCGAGGAACGCACGGTGCAGGTGCGCGCGCTGTCCGTTGTGCGCCGTGGTGCTCCCGAGGCGCAACTGCTATATGAGGAGACCGCTGACAGTGTCGATCGCCGCGAGGCTAGCGCCGAGCTGCGCAAGGCCGGCGCCCTGGGCCTGCAGACCGATGGTCGACCGAGCAAGAAGCAGCGCCGCCAGCTCCAGAATTTTCGCGGCGGCCAGGAGTGAGGGGGTTCGCTAGACAACCGGCCCTTGGTCGCGCCGGGCTTTGCGCCTAAAATCGCCGCCCCAGTATTCAGGCAGCATTCGCCCATGGCCGACTTTACCCAACGTTTCCTCTTCGACGACGCCGACGTGCGTGGCGAGCTGGTCAGCCTCGGCGCGAGCTACCAGCATGTGCTGGCCAAGCATCCCTACCCGCAACCGGTGGCCCAGCTGCTCGGCGAGATGCTCGCTGCCGCCGCGCTGCTGGTCGGCACCCTGAAGTTCGACGGCCTGCTGATCCTGCAGGTGCGCTCCTCCGGGCCGGTGCCGCTGCTGATGATCGAATGCTCCAGCGAGCGCGAAGTGCGTGGCATCGCCCGCTACCACGCCGAGCAGATCGGCGCCGATGCCGGCCTGCGTGAGCTGATGCCGGATGGCGTACTGGCGCTGACCGTCGACCCGAAGCAGGGCCAACGCTACCAGGGCATCGTCGACCTGGAAGGCGACACCCTGGCCGATTGCCTGACCGCCTACTTCGCCACGTCCGAGCAGCTGTCCACCCGCTTCTGGTTGCACGCCGACGGCCAGCGCGCCCGTGGCCTGCTGCTGCAGCAGCTGCCGGTGGATCGCCTGCCCGATGCCGACGAGCGTGAAGCCAGCTGGCAGCACCTGCTGACCCTGGCCAATACCCTGACCGCCGAAGAGTTGCTCGGCCTCGACAACGAGACCGTGCTGCACCGCCTTTACCACGAAGAGGCGGTGCGCCTGTTCGAGCCCAGCCCGCTGCAGTTCCGCTGCAGCTGCTCGCGCGAGCGTTCGGCGCGGGCGCTGATCAGCCTGGGCCAGGGCGATGCCGAACTGCTGCTGGCCGAGCATGGCGGGCAGGTGGAAATCGATTGCCAGTTCTGCAACCAGCGCTATGCCTTCGATGCGGCCGATGTAGCGCAGCTGTTTACCAGTGGTGACAGCCAGGAGCCCTCGGCCACCCGGCACTGACACGATAGCGTGCGTCTATCGGTCGCTTAAGTAGACAAGAGGCTGCCAAGGTACGAGCTTTTCTGGCATACTCCCGCGACTTTTTTATCGCTGTAGTGCGGCTGCCTGCGCACTACACAACGTTTGGAAGACTCGGCCAGCCGCCGACGGGGACACTCATGACGCAAGCCAATACCGCCGTTTACACCGATATCAGCGCTGCCCAACTGGTCGAAGAGGCCATTCGCCGTGGCGAAGGCGAGCTGGCCGCCAACGGCTCGCTGGTCGTACGCACCGGCCATCGCACCGGTCGTTCCCCGGCTGACCGTTTCATCGTGCAGGAGCCGAGCACCGAAGCGAAAATCGCCTGGGGCTCGATCAACCGTCCGTTCCCGGCCGACAAGTTTGATGCCCTGTGGGACCGCGTCGAGGCGTTCAACAACGCCCAGGACCACTTCGTCTCCTACGTCCACGTCGGCTCGGCCGATGCCCACTACCTGCCGGTCAAGATGACCACCCAGACTGCCTGGCAGAACCTGTTCGGCCGTTGCCTGTTCATCAACCCGGAAACCTACAACCCGGGCGCCAAGGCCGAGTGGCAGATCCTCAACGTCGCCAACTTCGAGTGCGTGCCCGAGCGTGACGGCACCAACTCCGATGGCTGCGTGATCATCAACTTCGCCGCCAAGAAAGTCCTGCTCGCCGGCATGCGCTACGCCGGTGAAATGAAGAAAGCCATGTTCTCCGTGCAGAACTTCCTGCTGCCGGACGCCGACGTGCTGCCGATGCACTGCGCCGCCAACATCGGCGAAGAGGGCGACGTGACCCTGTTCTTCGGCCTGTCCGGCACCGGCAAGACCACCCTGTCGGCCGACGAAAGCCGTTACCTGATCGGTGACGACGAGCACGGCTGGGGCGTGGGCGTGGTGTTCAACATCGAAGGCGGTTGCTATGCCAAGTGTATCGACCTGTCCGAGAAGAACGAGCCGGTGATCTGGAAAGCCATCCAGTTCGGCGCCGTGCTGGAAAACGTCGTGCTCGACGAAAACCGCCTGCCGGATTACACCGACGACAGCCTGACCCAGAACAGCCGTGCGGCCTACCCGCTGGAGCTGGTCGAGAAGCGCAGCGAGAAGAACCTCGGCGGCGAGCCGAACGCGGTGATCTTCCTGACCTGCGACCTGACGGGCGTACTGCCGCCGGTGTCGATCCTCAGCGAAGAGCAGGCGGCCTACCACTTCCTGTCCGGCTACACCGCGCTGGTCGGTTCCACCGAAATGGGCAGCGGCGGCGGCATCAAGTCGACCTTCTCCACCTGCTTCGGCGCGCCGTTCTTCCCGCGTCCGGCTGGCGAGTACGCTGAACTGCTGATCAAGCGCATCCGTGGCTTCGGCTCCAAGGTCTACCTGGTCAATACTGGTTGGACAGGGGGCGGGTACGGAGTGGGTAAACGCTTCAACATCCCGACTACCAGAGGCGTGATCGCAGCGATCCAGAGCGGTGCGCTGATCGGTACCGAGACCGAGCAGCTGCCGATCATCAACCTGAGCGTGCCGAAGGCCGTTCCGGGCGTCGAGACCAACCTGCTCAACCCGCGCAACACTTGGGCTGACCAGAATGCCTACGACGAGGCGGCCAAAGGTCTGGCGCAACTGTTCATCGAGAACTTCAAGAAGTTCGACGTGTCCGACGCTATCCGCAGCGCCGGCCCTCAGCTGTAAGCTGTAGCGCCATAGAAAAAGCCGCCCTCGGGCGGCTTTTTTGTGCGCTGTCGTCTAGCGATCAGGCACGGGTTGCAGCGTAGGGCTCCGGCCTGGCCGGATCGTTCTCAGGCCGCTCAGGGCGGCTGGGTAGGTCGTCGATGTTCTGGGCCCGGTCGTTACGCTGCTGCGCTTCATTCAGATTCTGAGCGGTCTCCAAGGGACTCGGCTGGCTGTCGACTTCACTTTCGCTGGCCACTGCCAGATACGTTTCGATTTGCCGTTGCTGAGTATTGGCGCTGTAAATCTGTGCTGCCGCGTCGCGCTTGGCGGTCTGGCTCAGTTCGCGGCTTTGCTGGCGCTCATCGACTCGGTCGGAAGTAGCGTCCACAACCTTGTTCACCTGTTCGGGACTGGTCGGGCCGTACTTGTTGATGACCTGGGTCGAAGGCGGCAGATTTCCGCTGTAGCTATTGATCTGCATAAGGAGCCTATCTCCCTCTGATTGCCTAGTTTCACTTTAATACTAGGTGAGGGAGAGCATTAGATTGATTGGCAATAGCCGGTTTGTTAATTACGGATCAGTCATTGGCTGGCGTTGGTCAGTGAAGCGGATGGACTCGGCCAGAGCGCCTGGGCTGAGCAGGCTGGCGAGGATCAGCAACAGGGGAGCGATACGCTTCATGGTGCCTCCGTGGATGCGGGGGACTGCTTATTGTTGTTTTAGTCGACCACTTCCGCGCCCTCTATGGTCAGTTCGGGCAGGGCGTCAGGCATCGGACAGATCTGCAGGTACTTGATGCTCTCGCGCGGGATCATCAGCAGGTCGCCGTCCACCTCAATGCTCAGGTAAGGCGACTCAAGCTGTTTACGCAAGTTGCGGGCGATCAATGTCAGGTCTTCGCTCTGCTTGGGGATGCGCAGGGCCAGGCGTTGGCCATCCTGGAAATACACGTACAGATGCTTGAGTTCTTTCATCGGCTCTCCTTGGGGGGGGGCAGTGCTGCCCGCGCGAGGAGCGCCGGCAGCTCAGCTGCGGTCGGCCAGTACGCCGATCAGGAAGAAGACTAGTAGCAGTACCGGTGAGAGGGTGAAATTGTTGAAGTAGCCGAGCGCTTGGGCCAGCCAGGGGGTCAGGAAGACGATGGCCAGGCCATAGCCCACTGCGCAGACCAGAACGAAGATCAGGGTGCGCAGGAAAAAGTTGAAGCTGCTGATCGAGCGCTGCACCCAGGCATTGATGCCGGGGCCGAACAGCACGAACAGGGTGGCCATGATGGCCAGGGAGATGTCGTACAGATTGCCGCGGCACCAGCGCGAGAGGGTGACAATCAGGTCGAGCAGCAGATCCATCGGAAGTCCTATGGCCGGGATGTGGGGGCTGCCATTGCACCCTAGTCGGGGCGCGAATGCAAAGCGTGGCTGTGGTGCCGCGCAGGTCTTCCGAAGGTCGTAGTGGAAAAAATGGTGGGCATCACATGCGCTAGCTCCGCCAGGAGTTGGCGCCCAACTTTGCTCCAGTCGATCAGAGGCCTCGAGCGGCCCTGCCCGGTGTAATTCGCTGGCTGGCCGCCGGGTGGGATCAATCGTCCCGGCGGATCTCCCGTGACTCCTGCCGCGTATCCTGCTTGGTGCCGCGCTTGTCTTGCCGGCAATCCATGCGGCTGTCGTCCCCGTCCAGGCACTCCTGCTTGAGATCCCGCGCTTCCTCGCGGCCGCCCTGGCGGTTGTCACGCGCATCGTAGCGGTCGCCGCGACGGTCCTGGCGGCGCTCGGAGCCATAGGTGTCCGCCTGAGCCAGCGGTGAAATGAAGGGCGGAGCGGCAATGGTCAGCAGCAGAGCCAATCCTGTGAGATGCAAGCCGGAGGAACGCTTCATGTGATCTCCTGATTGATCGGGGCATGGGGCGGAGGAAGTATAGATGAGGCCGGTTCCGGCGCAGGTCGAAGCTGCTGGCGGTGCCCAGCGGCAGTGTTAGCGCGGACGGCGTGGCGTTGCCCTCTGACGTTGGCATGCGGTTTGTCGCCGGTGGGGCGGGCTCAGGGCAGGAAGTGCTGCAACAGGTCGTTGAGGAACAGCTGGCCTTCGCGGCTGGCGGTCAGGCGCTGTGGATCGGCGAGCAGCAGCTTGCGTGCCTCGGCTTCGCGCCGCGCGCCATCCAGCTGCGCCAGCGGCAGGCCGGTACGCTCGCTGAACAGCGCGGCAGGCACGCCTTCGCTGAGGCGCAGCACGTTCATCAGGAACTCGAAGGGCAGCTCGTCCGCTGTCAGCAGCCGATCGCCAGCCTGGAAGGGCTTGCTCGCATCGAGGTAGTCCTTGGGCAGGCGGGTCTTCCAGGTACGCATGATCTGTCCGCTCGGGCTGCTCAGCTTGGCGTGGGCGCCGGCGCCGATGCCGAGGAAGTCACCGAAGGTCCAGTAGTTGAGGTTGTGCCGCGCCGCCTTGCCGGTTTGCGCGTAGGCCGACACTTCGTACTGGGCGTAACCCTGCTCGGCGAGCAGGGCCTGGCCGGCTTCCTGGATGTCCCACAGCAGGTCGTCCTCTGGCAGCACAGGCGGCTGGCTCCAGAACACCGTATTGGGCTCCATGGTCAGCTGGTACCAGGACAGGTGTGTTGGCCCTTGGGCGATGGCAGTGCGCAGGTCGAACAGGGCGTCCTCGATGCTCTGCTCGGGCAGGCCGTGCATCAGGTCGAGGTTGAAGTTGTCGAAGCCGGCGGCGCGGGCCATGTCGGCCGCGCGGATCGCCTCGTTACCGTCGTGGATACGGCCGAGGGCCTTGAGCTTGGCTTCCTGGAAGCTCTGCACGCCGATCGACAGGCGGTTGATGCCCAGGCCGCGGTAGTCGCGGAACTTGGCCTGCTCGAAGGTGCCGGGGTTGGCTTCCAGGGTGATCTCGATGTTGCGGGCGAAGCGCACGCGCCGCTCGACGCCATCCAGCAGGCGGCCCAGGGCGTTGGCGCTGAACAGGCTGGGGGTGCCGCCGCCGAAGAAGATCGAGGTCAGTTCGCGGCCGTGGACATGACCGAGGTCGGCATCGAGGTCGGCCAGCAGGGCGTCGACATACTCCTGCTCCGGCAGCGTCGGGCCGGCGGCGTGGGAGTTGAAGTCGCAGTACGGGCATTTGCGCACGCACCACGGAATATGGATATAGAGGGCAAGAGGCGGCAGCTGGAAGCTCCCGCCGCTGGGCATGTTCATGCCAGCCCCAGACGTTGCTTGAGCAGGGCCATGGCGCGGGCGCGGTGGCTGAGCTGGTTCTTCTCGGCGGCCGGCAATTCGGCGCTGGAGCAATTGCGCTCGGCGACCCAGAACAGCGGGTCGTAGCCGAAGCCCTGCTCGCCGCGTGGCGCATGCAGGATGCTGCCGTGCCAGAGGCCTTCGCAGAGGATCGGCAGCGGATCGTCGGCATGTCGGACCAGCGCCAGGGCGCAGACGAACTGGGCGCCGCGCTGGGCGTCCGGGACGTCTTTCAGTACCTCTAGCAGCTTGGCGTTGTTGGCTGCATCGCCCTGGCCATCGGCATAGCGCGCCGAATAGATGCCGGGGGCGCCGCCGAGGAAGTCCACCGCCAGGCCGGAGTCGTCGGCCAGCGCTGGCAGGCCGGACAGGCGTGCGGCGTTGCGCGCCTTGAGGATGGCGTTTTCGACGAAGGACAGGCCGGTCTCTTCCGGTTCAATGCTGGAGAATTCGCTAACCGAGCGCACGCGCACGGCGTCGCCGAGCATGGCCTGGAGTTCCTTGAGTTTGCCGGCGTTATGGCTGGCCAGTACGAGTTCGCTAAAGGGCATCATTCGTCCGGAAACACTTCCTGGTTGAAGGTAAAGCTGTGCGGCGCGCTGTCGCCGACCTGC
Source organism: Pseudomonas campi (assembly GCF_013200955.2). NCBI lineage: Bacteria > Pseudomonadati > Pseudomonadota > Gammaproteobacteria > Pseudomonadales > Pseudomonadaceae > Aquipseudomonas > Aquipseudomonas campi. The sequence continues at coordinate 4,184,928 of NZ_CP053697.2, read as the reverse complement.
ACGCTGAGGCTGAAAGTGAGGATTTCCCGCTCGCGCAGCGGGAATTCGGCCAGGTAGTAGACCGCGCCGCTTTCCAGCACCTGCTTGAAGCTCAGGGTGCTGGTCTGGCCCAGCAGGTTCTTGATCTGACCGCTGACCTGGGCTGGCACGCCCTTGCCGCCCTTGAGCGCGGCGACATTGACTACGCCGCCGGTCTTGCTGCGGGTCAGGCCGGCTGCGGCGGCAATATCAGGCTGCAGGAAGCTGGAATTGAACACGCTGTAGTGCACGTCCAGCTCGCCGAAGGTCTGTTTGCGTTCGGCAAAGGCGGGCAGGGCGACGAGCAGGCAGAGCAGCAGGGAAGCGAGGCGAGGCATAGTGGTTCTCCAGGCGTCAGGCGGTTAGACGGCTACACGGTGATCGGCCAGGCCGGGACCGCTGACGCGATAAATGCCGATCTCACCCATCAGATTAGGCCATAGCTTGCTGCCCAGGCTGTGGCGATGTTCATGGTCTACGGCCAGGCGCTCTTCGACGCGGGCGCCCAGCTGCAGGCACAGGCGCTCGAAGTCGGCGAAGGTGCAGAAGTGGATGTTCGGCGTGTTGTACCAGGTGTACGGCAGGAATTCCGACACCGGCATGCGGCCCTTGGTGGTCAGGTACCAGCGGCAGTGCCAGTGGCCGAAGTTGGGGAAGGTGATGATGCAGGTTCTGCCGACCCGCAACATCTCCGCCAACACCTTGTCCGGGTAGCGCAGGGCCTGCAGCGACTGGGTCATGACCACCACGTCGAAGCTGTTGCTGGCAAAGTTGCCCAGGCCCTCGTCGAGGTCCTGTTCGATCACGTTGACCCCGCGCTCGATGCAGGTGGCGATCTTGTCGCCGTCGATTTCCAGGCCATAGCCGCTGACCTGTTTGTTGGCGTGCAGCCAGGCCAGCAGTTCGCCGTCGCCGCAGCCGAGGTCGAGCACGCGGCTGCCGGCGGGAATCCACTCCTGAATGATTTCCAGATCAGCGCGCATGCTTATACCTCGATCCGCTTCATGTAACCGCCGAAGGCCTGCAGGTAGCGCGGGATCGGAATGAGGAAGGCGTCGTGGCCCTGTGGTGCGTCGATCTCCAGGTAGCTGACGTTCTTCTTGGCGGCCAGCAGGGCGTCGACGATCTCCCGCGAACGCGCCGGCGAGAAGCGCCAGTCGGTGGTGAAGGACATCACGCAGAAGTCGGCCTTGACCCCGGCCAGGGTCGTGGCCAGGTCGTCGCCGTGAGCGGCAGCAGGATCGAAGTAGTCCAGCGCCTTGGTCATCAGCAGGTAGGTGTTGGCGTCGAAACGCCCGGAGAACTCTTCGCCCTGGTAGCGCAGGTAGCTCTCGACCTGGAACTCGACACTGTGGAAGTCGTAGTTGAGCTTCTCGCTCTTCAGCCCGCGGCCGAATTTCTCGCCCATGGCGTCGTCCGACAGGTAGGTGATGTGGCCGACCATGCGCGCCAGCATCAGGCCGCGCTTGGGGATCACGCCCTGTTCCTGGAAGTGCCCGCCGTGGAATTCCGGATCGGTAAGGATTGCCTGGCGCGCCACTTCGTTGAAGGCGATGTTCTGCGCCGACAGTTTGGGCGCCGAGGCGATGCACAGGCAGTGACGGATGCGCTCGGGGTAGCTGATGGCCCACTGCAGGGCCTGCATGCCGCCGAGGCTGCCGCCGACCACCGCAGCCCATTGCCGGATGCCGAGCAGGTCGGCCAGGCGCGCCTGGCTGTGCACCCAGTCTTCCACGGTGAGCACCGGGAAATCGGCACCGAATACCTTGCCGGTAGCCGGGTTGAGGCTGGCCGGCCCGGTGGAGCCGTTGCAGCCGCCAAGGTTGTTCAGGCTGACGACGAAGAACTTGTCGGTATCGATCGGTTTGCCGGGGCCGATGCAGCTGTCCCACCAGCCCGGCTTGCGCTCGTCCAGGCTGTGGTAACCGGCGGCGTGGTGATGGCCGGACAGCGCGTGGCAGATCAGCACGGCATTGCTCGCCGTGGCGTTCAGCGTGCCGTAGGTCTCGTAGACCAGCTGATAGTCAGCCAGGCTGCGCCCGCAGACCAGCGCGAGCGGGTCGGCGAAATGGGCAGTCTGCGGTGTGACCAGACCGACGGAATCTTTGGGGAAGGCTGTCGGCATCGACCCTGCTCTCGATCAAGGAAGTGCAGCAGTCTAAAGACCGTGGCCCCCGGCAGCAAGCGCCGGGGGCAGGGGCTAAGGTCTTGAATTACTTGGCTTGGCCGATGATCAAGAGATCCTAAACGGCTTCTTAGGCGTGCTCGCCAGTGCCTTGCTGGCGGATCATCCCAGGCAGGGTGACGACCTTGCCCTGGCGCTGGATCGGTGCTGGTCGGCGCAGGGCGCGAAGCATCTCGTTGGCCTGAGCCAGCTGGGTTTCCAGTTCGCCGATGTAGCGCGCCAGTTGCTGGCCGCGCTGGCGGGCTTGCTGGGTGTCCTGGGCCAGGGCCTTGAGGCGCAGCATGTGGGTTTCCAGCAGCTGCTTGTGCTCCAGGGTGTGCTGCATCAGCGGCATCAGCGCATCGTTGGCCCATTGCTCGGCCTCGTTGCGCAGGCGCTGGTGCAGGCCGATGACTTCCTGCACCAGGGTGGCGAAGAAGCGTCGGGTCAGGACTTTCTGCTCGCTGAGCAGGGTTTTCAGGTGCAGGCGGAACTGGTCTGCCTTGCCTTGCAATTGTTTCAGCTCGCGCAGATAGCGCTGGCTGTTGAACTGTGGCGCGTCGACCCCGTGCAGTGGGTTTTCCTCGTTGTGCCGGCGGTAGATGGCGGCGACCATCTTGTTGGCCATTCCGGCCTCCTGGGCCAGGTTGCCCAGGTCGGTTTCCACCGCCTGGAAGAACTGCAGGATCGACTGGTTGATGCCGAAGGTGGTCCAGCTGCCGCTGAGGCCCTGGCGCACGGTGGCCAGGTGCTCGTCGAGCTTGTCCGGGCGCACGGCGCTGCGCAGCAGATCGCCCTGGCGCCGGAGCAGGCGCTGGTTGGTCTTCAGGCCGAGCAGGCGTTTGTGGTGCTGGCTGTGGTCTTCCTTGGTCTTGGCGGTCAGCTCGAAGAGCATCTGGCCATTGTCCTGCTGGTGCGTGGAGAGCAGCTCCTGCTGTTCACGGACCTTCTCCAGGCGCAGGTTGAGTACGTGCTGGCTGTTGTTGAGCAGGGCCAGCACCTGGTTGACCACGCGCTCTTCGAGCAGGCGCTCCTTCTGCGCGACGATGCGTTCGCAGAGCAGGTTTTCCAGGTCGCCGAGCTGGCTGCGTTCGAGCAGTGCCTCGTCTTTGCGCACCTTGGCCAGCATTGCCTGCTTGGCCGATAGCGGCAGTACGTTGTCGGCGGAAATGCCCAGCTGGCGCGCAGTGGCCAGCTGGATCTGGCCGATGGCCTGTTGTACGAATTCCTCGCCGGCGAGGTCGTCCCACAGCACGTCGATCTTGTTCAGCACGGCGAACAGGCTGGCCTGGGTTTCTTCGTCGAGCTGGCGAATATGCTGCTGCCAGATGGCCATGTCGCTGGCGGTGACGCCGGTGTCGGCAGCCAGCAGGAAGATGATCGCCTGGGCGCTGGGCAGCATCGACAGGGTCAGTTCCGGTTCGCTGCCGAGGGCATTCAGGCCGGGCGTATCGAGAATGCGCAGGCCCTGGCGCAGCAGCGGGTGGTCGAAGTTGACCATGGCATGGCGCCACGCCGGCACCAGCACCAGACCGGGTTTGCCGGCGCTTTCCAGCATGTCCGGGTGGAAGCCGAGCTGGATCGCCTGTTCCACTGGCATGGGTTTGGTCTTGGCCACCTGGGCGAAGGCCTGCACCATGTTGTCCGGGTCGCTGATGTCCAGCGGGATGTTCACCCAGTTGCCGGGAATGCGCTTGAACTGCGCCACGCTGGCCGCGGCGGTACGCGTTTCGATCGGCAGCAGGCGGATGTAGGAGCGTTCGGAGCGCGGGTCGAAGAACAGCTCGGTGGGGCACATGGTGGTGCGTCCGGCCTGCGATGGCAGCATGCGCTGGCCGTACTCGGAGAAGAACAGGCTGTTGATCAGCTCGGTCTTGCCGCGGGAGAACTCGCCGACGAAGGCCAGCGTGATGTGATCGGTGCGCAACAGGCGCAGGGCGCGCTCCAGACGCGTATCGACCGCTTCCGAGCCGAGGCGGTTGTGCACCAGCCAGCTACGGTAGCGGGTGATTTCGCGCATCAACTCGCGCTTCCAGGTGACGTAGGCGTCGACCTGTTGACTGAGACGTTCCATGCTCATCCGGTAACTCCTCTCGGGTAGCGCATCCTGCGGTGGTCAGGCGGTTCGATAGGGCACAATGCGATAAAGAGCTGCTCCGCCACACTGCCTGAGGCTTTGCCGGAGATAGCTGCATTATGCGGAGAGCTTGGGCGCCGTCAATTGTTCTGCTGCACAACTTCGGCCTGGTGGTTGCTCAAGGTGACCGAGCGGTCAAGCCGGGCAGCTCTGGCAGGCGCTGCGGGGCGTGAATGCGCACGCGTTTCTGCCGGTTCAGCTCGCCGCTTTCCAGGCTGACCTGGCTCTTGGCCACGCCGAAGGCCTTGCCGAGAAAGGCCAGCAGGTGAGCATTGGCCTTGCCTTCCACCGGTGGTGCGGTGAGGCGGATTTTCAACCGCTCACCATGCAGACCGGCGAATTCGTCCTTGCTGGCCTTGGGCTGCAGATGGCAGTCGAGCAGCAGGTCGTCGCCGTCCCAGCGGAACCAGCCCATTCAGATGAACGGGCTGAGGATGGCCGGCATGCCGCTCATGGCGGCGAGGTTGCCGATCACGAAGCGATCCAGCAGGTGCAGGGCCATGAAGGCGAAGATCGGCGAGATATCCAAGCCGCCCAGGTTCGGGATCAGCTTGCGGAACGGTGCCAGCAACGGCTCGCAGATCTGGTTGACCAGCTGCGCGCCGGGGTTGTAGCTGCCGGGGGCGACCCAGGAGAGGATCACGCTGATGATCATGGCGAAGAAGAAGATCTTCAGGAACAGCGAAGTCACTGCGATCACCGTCCACACCAGCAGCTGCAGACCATAGGCGAGCGGATTGGCTCCGGCGATGAGGATGATCACCACCATCAGCAGCAGTTGCACCAGCATCGCCAGCACCAGCGAAGCCAGATCCAGGCCGCCCAGGCCCGGGATGATCCGCCGCAGTGGCTTGAGCAGCGGCTGGGTGGCCTTGAGGGCGAACTGGCTGAGCGGGTTGTAGAAGTCGGCGCGCACCAGTTGCAGGATGAAGCGCAGCAGCACGATCAGCAGATACAGGCTGCCGAGGGTCTGGATGATATAGATGAGGGCTTCAGCGAATCCGGACATGGAAGTTCCTTATTGACCCAGTTGTTCGGCGAGTTCGGCGGAGCGTCTGGCGGCGGCGTCCAAGGCCTGCTGTACCAGGGCTTCGAAACCGCCGGCCTGGAAAGACTTGATCGCTGCCTCGGTGGTGCCGTTGGGCGAGGTGACGCGGCGGCGCAGTTCGGCGGCCTCCACATCGCTCTCGCTGGCCATGCGTGCGGCGCCGAGGGCGGTCTGCACGGTCAGCTGTGCAGCGATGGCGCGGGGCAGGCCGAGCTGTTCGCCGGCGGCAGTCATGGCTTCGATCAGCAGGAAGAAATAGGCCGGGCCGCTGCCGGAGACGGCGGTGACCGCGTCGATTTGCTGTTCCTCGTCGAGCCACAGGGCCAGACCGACGGCGCTGAGCAGTTGCTCTGCCAGCTGGCGCTGCGCGGTGGAGACCTCGGCGTTGGCGTACAGGCCGCTGACGCCCTGGCGCAGCAGCGCCGGTGTATTCGGCATGCAGCGCACAATCGGCCGCGGGCCTAGCCAGTTGGCCAGGCTGGCGCAACCGATGCCGGCGGCGATGGAAACGATCAGCTGGCCGTCGCTCAGGCTGGGCGCCAGAGCCTGGCACACGCCCTTGAGCACCTGCGGTTTGGTCGCCAGGACCACCACGTTGGCTCCGGCGATGGCGTCGTCATTGCTTTCGAACAGCTCGATGCCGTACTCGGCTGCGACCTTCGCCCGCTGCTCGGCGCCCGGGTCGCTGGCGCGGATATGGCTGGCCGGGGTGCCCTGGGCGAGCAGGCCGCCGATCAGGCTGGCGGCCATGTTGCCGGCACCGATAAAGGCGATACGTGGGTGATTCATTTAGCGGGTTTCCTTCACATCAATTCTGCGTTTGGCCGTAGTCGCGGGCACCAAACAGGGCGGTACCGATACGTACCCAGGTGGCACCTTCGGCGATGGCAGCTTCCAGGTCGTGACTCATGCCCATGGACAGGCTGTCGAGGCCCAGGTTCAGGTTGTCGCGCAGCTCGCGAAGGCGGGCAAAGGCGCGATGTTGTTCGTGAGCATCATCGGTCGGTTCGGGGATTGTCATCAATCCACGCAATCTCAGTTGCGGCAGTTGTGTAACCGCCTGTGCCAGTGCCGGCAGTTCGTCGGCTGTGCAACCGGATTTGCTGGCCTCGCCGCTGACATTCACCTGCAGGCAGATATTCAGCGGTGGCAGGTGCGCAGGGCGCTGCTCGGACAAGCGCTGGGCAATCTTCAGGCGGTCCACCGAATGCACCCAATCGAAGTGCTCGGCGATCTGCTTGGTCTTGTTCGATTGAATGGGGCCGATGAAGTGCCAGATCAAGTCCAGATCGGCCAACTCCTGCTGCTTGCCCAGAGCTTCCTGCAGGTAGTTCTCGCCAAAATCACGGAGGCCTGCCACATGCGCCTCGCGAACGGCCTTCGCCGGCTTGGTCTTGCTGACCGCGAGCAGGCCGATAGCTGTCCAATCACGCTGCGAGGCTTGCGCCGCCTCACGGATACGCGCGCGAACCTTTGCAATATTCTCTGCTATCGTGGACATTACTCGCGCTCTATAGCCCGCCCATCATGGGTTTGCGGCATTCTACCTGCTTGCATGTGATTGGGGAGTCCCATGGATATTACCGAGCTGTTGGCCTTCAGTGCCAAACAAGGCGCGTCGGACCTGCACCTCTCGGCGGGACTGCCGCCGATGATTCGGGTCGACGGCGACGTACGGCGGATCAACCTGCCGGCACTGGACCACAAACAGGTCCATGCGCTGATCTACGACATCATGAACGACAAGCAGCGCAAGGATTTCGAGGAATTCCTCGAGACCGACTTTTCCTTCGAAGTGCCGGGTGTGGCGCGTTTCCGGGTCAACGCCTTCAACCAGAATCGTGGCGCCGGTGCGGTATTCCGGACCATTCCGTCGAAAGTGCTGACCATGGAAGACCTCGGCATGGGCGAGGTGTTCAAGAAGATCACCGATGTCCCGCGCGGCCTGGTGCTGGTCACCGGGCCGACCGGTTCGGGCAAGTCGACCACCCTGGCGGCGATGATCGACCACCTGAACAGCAACAAGTACCACCACATCCTGACCATCGAAGACCCGATCGAATTCGTGCACGAGTCGAAGAAGTGCCTGGTCAACCAGCGTGAAGTGCACCGCGACACCCACGGCTTCTCCGAAGCCCTGCGCTCGGCCCTGCGTGAAGACCCGGACATCATTCTGGTCGGCGAAATGCGCGACCTGGAGACCATCCGCCTGGCACTGACTGCCGCGGAAACCGGCCACCTGGTATTCGGTACCCTGCACACCACCTCGGCGGCCAAGACCATCGACCGGGTGGTCGACGTGTTTCCCGCCGAGGAGAAGTCCATGGTTCGCTCCATGCTCTCGGAATCGCTGCAGTCGGTGATCTCGCAAACCCTGCTGAAGAAGATCGGCGGCGGTCGCGTGGCGGCCCACGAGATCATGATCGGTACCCCGGCGATCCGTAACCTGATCCGCGAGGACAAGGTGGCGCAGATGTATTCGTCGATCCAGACCGGTGGTTCGCTGGGCATGCAGACCCTCGACATGTGCCTCAAGGGGCTGGTGGCCAAGGGTCTGATCAGCCGCGAGGCGGCTCGCGAAAAAGCCAAGGCACCGGAAAACTTCTAAGCTTCTGGATCATCGGCAACAGGCTGCTGTCGGTCCTCCGGCAGCAGCGCACAGGACACACGGGCGAGAAAGATGGAATTCGAAAAGCTGCTGCGCTTGATGGTGGAAAAAGGTGGTTCCGACCTGTTCATTACCGCCGGTGTACCGCCGTCGATGAAGGTCAACGGCAAGATCATGCCGGTGACCAAGAACCCCATGTCGCCGGAACAAACGCGGGAAACCGTGCACTCGGTGATGAACGAGCAGCAGCGCCGCGACTTCGCCGAGAACCACGAGTGCAACTTTGCCATCAGCGCCCGCGGCGTGGGTCGCTTCCGCGTCAGCGCCTTCTACCAGCGCAACCTGGCAGGCATGGTGCTGCGCCGTATCGAGACCAACATCCCGACCCTGGACGACCTCAAGTTACCGGAGATTTTGAAGAAGCTGGCGCTGACCAAGCGCGGCCTGGTGCTGTTCGTCGGTGCCACCGGTACCGGTAAGTCCACCTCGCTGGCGGCGATGATCGGCTACCGCAACAAGAACAGCAGCGGCCACATCATCTCCATCGAAGACCCGATCGAATACATCCACCAGCACCAGAGCTGCATCGTCACCCAGCGCGAAGTGGGCATCGATACCGAATCCTTCGAGGTGGCGCTGAAGAACACCCTGCGCCAGGCGCCGGACGTGATCCTGATCGGCGAGGTGCGTACCCGCGAGACCATGGACCACGCCGTGGCCTTCGCCGAAACCGGTCACCTGTGCCTGGCCACCCTGCACGCCAACAACGCCAACCAGGCGCTGGACCGGATCATCAACTTCTTCCCGGCTGACCGGCAGAATCAGGTGTGGATGGACCTGTCGCTTAACCTCAAGGCCATTGTCGCCCAGCAACTGGTGCCAACCCCGGACGGCAAGGGCCGCCGCGCGGTGATCGAGGTACTAATCAACACCCCGCTGGCCGCCGACTTGATCCGCAAGGGCGAGGTGCATGAGCTCAAGGCGCTGATGAAGCGCTCCACCGAGCTGGGCATGCAGACCTTCGACCAGGCCCTGTACAACCTCTACACCCAGGGCGAGATCACCTACGAAGATGCGCTGCTCTACGCTGACTCGGCGAACGATCTGCGCCTGATGATCAAGCTCGGTTCGGAAACCGACGGCGACCACCTGACCAGCATGAGCCAGGGCCTGAGCCTGGAAGTCAGCGAGGAAGACCCGGGCCGACGCTTCCGCTAGGCGTCTGCTCGCTATCGTTGCGGTAGCGAATGATTTTCCCGGATCTCTGTGCGACAGCCTGGGCCTGGCCGTCGCGCTGGGCTCCGGCTCGCGCCTGACTCATCAGCTGCGGAATCAGCGGCCCTTCCGGCAGGTTTTTCCAGAAGCGTACCGGCATGTTGTTTTCCAGTACGCTGCGATTCAGCCGCGCCGGGTTGAAGGTACTGCCGTAGTAGGCCAGCCATAGCTGCTGGCCTTCATCCCCCGGCGCCTGCGCCAGCTGCTGCCACTCCTGTGGGCAGTGCTGCTGGTGCTGCAAGCGCTGGCCATCCCAGTACACCCCGTCTTGTGGCGTAGCGATCAGCCAACTGTGCTGGCCCATGCGCTCGGCAAAGTGCCCGCTGGCGCTGTGCAGAATGTCATGGGCTGGTTCGTGCCAGGCGACGAAGTCCGGCCCGTTCTCGACGTGGCAGGGCTGAAAGCGCAGAAAGGCATGCAGGTGATGGGCTTCGCGGCGCACGGCCTTGAGCCGTTTGTGCAGCTCGCTGCCGTCGGCATCCCCCGCCAGCATGGCGCTGCGGTCGCCGTGGCTGACCCGCCAGAGCACCCGGTAGAGCAGACTCCAGCGGTCTGCACAGCGATAGCGTGCGGCACTTTCGAGCAGGTTGAGCAGCTGGCGTGGCACCCGGATGGCGGTGGTCGCCAGGTGCGGCGTTGCGCAAGGCGTTCCGGCCGCGAACAGGTCGGTATCGCCGTCGTGGCTGTACCAGGTGACTTGGTCGGCAGTCACACCCTGTTGCAACAGCTCGCGTGCGGCCTGGCGCCAGCCGGCGAAGCTGCCATCGAAGCGCGCGCTGACCATCACCAGAGCACCATCTGTGCCGGTGTTTCGCTCAACTGCTGGCGCAGTACCTGCGACTCGTTGCCGGCCTGCAGGGGCCGATAGTCCTGGGTGACGATAAAGGGTTTGGCTTTTTCCAGAGCACAGCGCAGGCGGCTGACGTCCTCGAAGCGGATGCGCTTGTGTCGGCGCAGCGCCACCAGACGTTTGGCGCTGAGGACGCCGATGCCGGGGACACGGGCGATCAGGCTGGGTTCGGCGCGGTTCAGATCGACCGGGAAGTGCTCGCGGTTGGCCAGCGCCCAGGCCAGTTTGGGGTCGATATCCAGGGCCAGGTTGCCGGGGCCGCTGAGCAGTTCGCCGGCCTGGAAGCCATAGCCACGCAGGAGGAAGTCGGCCTGATACAGGCGATGCTCGCGCAGCAGCGGCGGCGCCTCGAAGGGCACGGTCTTGGGGCTGTGTGGGATCGGACTGAATGCAGAGTAGTAGACCCGGCGCAGGCGGTAGGCGCCATACAGCGACTGGGCGGTGTGCAGGATGGTGCTGTCGTCGGTGTCGTCGGCGCCGACAATCATCTGCGTGCTCTGACCGGCGGGGGCGAAGCGTGGTGCGCCCTTTTCCGCGCGGGCCTCGCTCTCGCCCTGGTGGATTGAGTGCATGGCCTGCTTGATGGTGCCCACCTGCTTTTCAGGCGCCAGGCGGATCAGGCTGCTCTCGGTGGGCAGTTCGATGTTGACGCTGAGGCGATCGGCGTAGCGCCCGGCTTCGGGGATCAGCAGCGGATCGGCATCGGGAATGGTCTTCAGGTGGATGTAGCCGCGGAACTGGTGTTCTTCACGCAGCAGTTTGGCGACGCGGATCAACTGCTCCATGGTGTAGTCGGCCGAGCGAATGATCCCCGAGCTGAGGAACAGGCCGCTGATGCAGTTGCGTCGGTAGAAGTCCAGGGTCAGGGTCACCACTTCCACGGGGGTGAAGCGCGCCCGTGGTACATCGCTGGAGCGGCGGTTGACGCAGTATTGGCAGTCGTACAGGCAGAAGTTGGTCAGCAGGATCTTCAGCAGCGCCACGCAGCGCCCGTCCGGGGTGAAGCTGTGGCAGATGCCCATGCCGTTGGTTGCGCCGAGTCCGCTCTTGCCCTTCGAGCTGCGCTTCGGCGCGCCACTGCTGGCGCAGGAGACGTCGTACTTGGCGGCATCGGCGAGAACGGTGAGCTTGTCGATCAACTGCATGACACAATCCATTTACTGTTCAAATATACAGTAGTTCGATTGCTCCTGATCCGGCAAGGCAGAAGTTGTAACGCAATGGATTTCTCTTGGCAGGGAAACCTTGGGTAGAGTGTGGCGTCAGACAGAGGCACATTGCGCAGGAGGCAGACATGCAACGACAGGACACCCACAGCAAGCTGATCGGTTATCTATTGTGGATCTTCGGTTTTCTGGGCGCGCACCGCTTCTACTACGGCAAGCCGGTAACCGGAACCATCTGGTTCTTCACCCTGGGTCTGCTGTTCATCGGCTGGATCATCGACCTGTTCCTGATCCCAGCGATGGATCGCGAAGCCGATTTGCGCTTCACGGCGGGGGATACCGATTACAACGTAGCCTGGATCCTGCTGACTTTCCTCGGTGTGTTCGGTGTACACCGCATGTACCAGGGCAAGTGGATCACCGGGATCATCTATTTGTGCACCGGCGGCCTGTTCCTTATCGGGGTGCTCTACGATTTCTGGACCCTTAATACCCAGGTTTCAATTGAAAACGCCTCGCGCAGCTGACGTTGATGAAGCACAAACGAAAAGCCCGCCAATCGGCGGGTTTTTTCATGGGCGGATGGTTCAGCCCTGGTAGCTGATGCGTCCGTCGACCAGGGTGTAGCGCACCTTGCCCGGCAGGCAGTGACCGATGAACGGACTGTTGCCGCCCTTCGAGTACCAGGTCTCGCCGGCCAGGGTCTGCGCTTCGGCATCGAACAGCAGCAGGTCGGCGGGAGCGCCCACGGCCAGGCGGCCGGCGGGTAGGCGCAGAGCCTTGGCCGGGCCGGCGGTGAGGCGCGCGAGCAGGGTTGGCAGGTCGAGCAGGCCGTCCTGCACCAGAGTCAGGGCCAGCGGCAGGAGCAGTTCGACGCTGCTGATGCCGGGCTCAGTGGCACCGAATGGCGCCAGCTTGGCATCCGCTTCGTGGGGCTGGTGGTGGCTGGCGATGGCCGAGATCACCCCGGCCTTCAGCGCTTCGCGCAGGCCGTCGCGGTCACGCGCGGCGCGCAGCGGCGGTTGCACGTGGTAGAGGCTGGAGAAGCCCTGCAGCGCTTCGTCGGTGAGGATCAGCTGGTACATCGCCACATCGGCGGTGACCGGCAGGCCACGGGCCTGGGCGGCGGCGATCATCTCGGCGCCGCGGGCACTGGTGAGCTGGCTGAAGTGCGCGCGCACGCCGCTTTGCTCGACCAGCAGCAGGTCGCGGGCCAGGGCCACGGTCTCGGCGGTTTCCGGGATGCCGGCCAGGCCGAGGAAGCTGGCGGTGGGGCCCTCATGGGCCAGGCCTCCGTCGGCCAGGTCGGCGTCCTGGGCGTGGAACACCACGGTCAGGTCGAAGGTCGCCGCGTATTCCAGGGCGCGGCGCAGGGTGCGGTTGTTGGCCATCGGCGCCAGGCCGTTGCCGAAGGCCACGCAGCCGGCGTCGCGCAGGGCCACCAGCTCGGCCAACTGCTCACCGGCCAGGCCCTTGGTCAGGGCGCCGATCGGGAAGACCTTGGCGTGGCCGGCCTCCTGGGCGCGGTCAAGGATCAGTTCGGCCACCGCCGAGGTATCCAGCACCGGTTTGGTCAGTGGCGGGCAGCACAGGCTGGTGACGCCGCCGGCGGCGGCGGCCAGGGTTTCGCTGGCGATGTTGCCCTTGCGGCTGTAGCCGGGTTCGCGCAGGGCCACGGACAGGTCGACCAGGCCGGGGCTGGCGATCAGGCCGTTGGCATCGATTTCCTGCTCGGTGACGAAGCCGCTGGGCGCCTGGTGGATGGCGACGATCTTGCCGCCGTCGAGGTAGAGGTCGCTGACCTGGTCGAGGCCACTGGCCGGGTCAATCACGCGGGCGCCGAAGATACGGGTGCGCATCAGTTCTGCTCCTCGGCATTCAGTTGGCGCTGGGCGGTCTGGCCGCTCATGGCCATGGACAGCACGGCCATGCGGATGGCGATGCCGTAGGTCACCTGGTTGAGAATCACCGACTGCGGGCCGTCGGCCACCGCTGACTCGATTTCCACGCCGCGGTTGATCGGCCCCGGGTGCATCACCAGGGCATCCGGCTTGGCCAGCTTGAGGCGCTGCTCGGTGAGGCCGAACAGCTTGTAGAACTCGCCTTCGCTGGGCAGCAGGCCGCCCTGCATGCGCTCGCGCTGCAGGCGCAGCATGATCACCACGTCGACATCCTTGAGGCCGCTGGCGAGGTCGCTGTAGACCTTCACCCCGTATTGCTCGATGCCGACCGGCAGCAGGGTCTTCGGCCCGATCACGCGGATATCCGGGCAACCCAGGGTCTTCAGCGCGAGCATGTTGGAGCGCGCTACCCGTGAATGGAGGATGTCGCCGACGATCGCCACCGAGAGGTTTTCGAAACCGCCCTTGTGCCGACGGATGGTGAGCATGTCGAGCATGCCCTGGGTCGGGTGCGCGTGGCGGCCGTCGCCGCCGTTGATGATCGCCAGGTTGGGGCAGACGTGCTCGGCGATGAAGTGCGCGGCGCCGGAGTCGGCATGGCGCACGACGAAGATGTCGGCGGCCATGGCTTCCAGGTTGCGCAGGGTGTCGAACAGGGTCTCGCCCTTGCTGGTCGAGCTGGTCGACACGTTGAGGCTGATCACGTCGGCGGACAGGCGCTGGGCGGCCAGTTCGAAGGTGGTGCGGGTGCGTGTGGAGTTCTCGAAGAACACGTTGCACACGGTCTTGCCACGCAGCAGCGGGACTTTCTTCACCGCGCGGGCACCGACTTCGAGGAAGGAGTCGGCGGTGTCGAGGATTTCCGTCAGCAGCTCGCGGGGCAGGCCGTCGAGCGAGAGGAAGTGGCGCAGCTGGCCCTGGTCGTTGAGCTGCAGCGAGCGCTTGGCGTCGATAGGCATGGAGGATTCCTAGGCGGAAAGGCTTTGCAGCTCGAGGGCGAGCGGCGCGGGGCCGAGCAATTTTACCCGCTCGTTGGTCGCCAGGGCGAGCGTTGCGCCGAGCACATCGGCATGGATCGGCAGCTCGCGGGCGTTCAGGTCGAGCAGGCTGACCAGGGTCACACTGGCCGGGCGGCCGTAGTCGAACAGCTCGTTGAGCGCGGCGCGGATGGTGCGCCCGCTCATCAGCACGTCGTCGATCAGCACCAGGTGCTGGTCTTCGATATCGAACGGCAGCTGCGAGGGGCGCACCTGCGGGTGCAGGCCGCTGCGAGTGAAGTCGTCGCGGTAGAAGGACACGTCGAGGGTGCCGAGCGGTTGATCCAGGCCCAGCTGCGCCAGCAGGGCCTCGGCGACCCACACGCCGCCGGTGCGGATGCCGATGAAGTGGGCCTGTTCGATGCCGCGACTGGCCAGCAGTTGCTGCAGCTCGGTGGCCATGCGCGGCAACAGTTCGGCGGGGTTGGGCAGGGTCATGGACGATCCTCGTGCAAATGGAAGCTGTTGGCACAACATAGCCGAGCGCGCGGCGTTTACTGCGTCAAATGCGCTCGAAGGCGTTTAAATGCAGGGTGTCACGGGTGCTCGGCCAGCCAGCCTTCGAGCAATAGTGCCGCGGCCAGGGCGTCGACCGGGTTGTCCCGGTAGCTGCCGCCGCGCTGGCCCTGGGCCATGCGTTCGCCCTTGGCCTCGTAGGTGGTCAGGCGTTCGTCGTGGGTGTGTACCGGCAGGTTGAAACGGCCGTTGAGGCGGCGGGCGAATTTCTCCGCGCGTTCGCTCATCTCGCTTGGGCTGCCGTCCATGTTCAGTGGCAGGCCGACGACTATGGCGTCCGGCTGCCACTCCTTGATCAGCGCTTCGACCTTCTGCCAGTCCGGTACGCCGTTCTGGGCCTTGAGCACGCACAGCTCGCGGGCCTGGCCGGTGATCACCTGGCCGACGGCGACGCCGATCTGCTTGCTGCCGTAATCGAAGCCGAGCAACAGGCGCAGGGGCTTGTCCGGGGCGCTCATGCGTGGCCGGCCTGGGCGCTGAGCAGGCTCAGGTTGACCCCGAGGCGGGCGGCAGCGGCGGCCAGGCGCTGGTCGAACGGCAGGTCGAAGAGGATGTCGGCAGCGGCCGGGCAGGTCAGCCAGGCATTGTCGACCAGCTCGGCTTCCAGCTGGCCGGCTTCCCAGCCGGCGTAGCCGAGGGTGATCAGGTGCTGCTGCGGGCCGGTGCCATCGGCGATGGCGAACAGCACATCCTGCGAGGTCGACAGGGCCAGCTCACCCAGCTCGAGGGTGGCCTGGAAGGTTTGCCCGCTCGGGTGCAGGACAAAGCCGCGGTCGGTTTGCACCGGGCCGCCGGCGAAGATCGGCAGGCTCTGGCAACGCAGCGGCGGCTCTTCGTCCGGGCGCAGCTGTTCGAGTACGTCGGCCAGGCTGAGGTCATTCGGCCGGTTGATCACCAGGCCCATGGCGCCTTGTTCGTTGTGTTCGACCAGGTAGGTGACGGTCTGCGCGAACTGCGGATCGGCCATGTGCGGCATGGCGATCAGGAAGTGGTGCTTGAGATAGCTGGGCGCGGAATTCTTCATGGGCCTAGTTTCAAGCTTCGCGCCGCTGGCTTCAAGTCTGGCGCCGTTGCATGCCGGTTCTCAGTTGCTCGACAGGCGGTCACCGCGCTCGAAGCGCCAGGTGCGGATGATCTCCAGGCGGTCGAACTCGGCCATATCGCCGGTGAACGGTGCGTAGGGCGCAGCCAGGCGCACGATGCGCAGGGCGGCCTGATCCAGCAGGGGCTGACCGGAGGGCTCGAGTACCTGCACTTCATACAGAGTGCCGTCGCGGTTGATCGACACCAGCAGGCGCAGGCTACCGTAGATGCGCTGGCGACGGGCCTCTTCCGGATAGTTGAGGTTGCCGACCCGTTCGACCTTCTTGCGCCACTCGTCCTTGTACCAGGCACCCTTGTCGCGCATGGTCGAGGCGGCATTCAGGCGATGGATCTTCGGGCGCTTGGCGTATTGCTGGATGTCCTGGGCCAATTCGGCTTCCAGGCTGGCGATCTCGGCGGACAGCTGCGAGCTGTCGAACACCGGCGCCGGGCGGGCGTCAGGCTCGGGCTGGGTGCGCTCGGTCTTGCTCGGGGTCTTCTGTTGCTGCGGGCTGCGGGTGGCGATGGCGGCCTTGGGTGCGGCTTCCTGGCGCTGCGCCTGTGGCGGTGCGCTGGGTGGGGTAATGCGCTTGACCTGGGTGTCCTGGAAGACTGCCTGTTCGGTGGTCTTCGGTGCGGCCTTGTGCTCCAGGGTGCCGCTGCCCTGCTGGTTGTTCTGCGCCAGGTAATCCGCGTCCTTGGGCTTCTCTTCGCTCTTGAAGGTGGAGAGGGTGATTTCCAGGCTCTTGCTCAGCGTGCCGGGTTTGGCCAGGGTGAAGCTGACGCCGAGGATCACGGCCAGGTGCAGGATGGTCGCGATGAGCAGAGTAAAGCCCAGGCGATCCGCGGGGCGGACGCCGGTGCTGGGCAATTGGGGTGGGAGCGTGGCAGCGTTCATCGACTTTCGGCGGGCAGCGGGTTGCCGCGCAGTCTGCCGACTTCGCGCTTCACGCTGCAAGTCTTGCGTCCAAAGCTGTTAGCTGGATCAAGCTTGTGGCTTGAGCTTGGCAGCTTGCAGTTTGTTTTCGATGGCCTCCATCAGGCGCTCGCCGATGCGGGTATCGAAGGCCTTGTCGATCTCGCGGATGCAGGTCGGGCTGGTCACGTTGATCTCGGTGAGGTGTTCGCCGATCACGTCCAGGCCGACGAACAGCAGGCCCTTCTCGCGCAGCACCGGGCCCACCTGGGCGGCGATCCAGCGGTCGCGTTCGGTCAGTGGGCGGGCTTCGCCGGTGCCGCCGGCGGCCAGGTTGCCACGGGTCTCGCCCTGCGCCGGGATACGCGCCAGGCAATAGGGGATCGGCTCGCCGTCGATCATCAGGATGCGCTTGTCGCCGTCTTTGATGCCGGGCAGGTAACCCTGCGCCATGCACTGCTGGGAGCCATGGGCGGTGAGGGTTTCCAGGATCACCGAAAGGTTGGGGTCGCCGGCGCGGTGGCGAAAGATCGAGGCGCCGCCCATGCCATCCAGGGGTTTGAGAATGATGTCACGCTGCGTTTCGGCAAACTCGCGCAGAATGTCCGACCTGCGGCTGACCAGGGTCGGTGGCATGCAGTGGGGGAACTGGGTGGCGAACAGCTTCTCGTTGCAGTCACGCAGGCTCTGCGGACGGTTGACGATCAGCACGCCGGCGCGTTCGGCCTGTTCCAGCAAGTAGGTGGAGTAGACGAACTCGTTGTCGAAGGGTGGGTCCTTGCGCATCAGGATCACGTCCAGCTCGCGCAACGGGCTATCCTGTTCGGTATCCAGCTCGAACCATTTTTGTGGATTGTCAAAGACGCGCAGCGGTGACATCCGGCCGCGGGCTTCGCCAGCGTTCTGATAGAGATCTTTCTGCTCCATATAGAACAGCGACCAGCCGCGGGCCTGGGCGGCCAGAAGCATGGCCAGCGAGCTGTCCTTCTTGAAGCTGATCTGGTCGATAGGATCCATGACGATCCCCAGGCGCACGCTCATCGGGGCAAACCTCCGCAAATTAATCTGGCAAATAGGCCAGGGCGGCCATACTGAGATGCGCAAGGGTGGCGCTGGTGGCCCTGCCGGTCAAGGGAAACCCCGTAAAGACGGGGCTTATAGATTGCATCTGGAGAGTGTGCTAAAAAGGCCCGACGATTGGGTCGCAGCCCGTCGGTGGCAGGGCCTCAGGCACACTGTATAACGTAAGAATAATGACTCACCGAGGCGATGGTAGGGCAGACATGGAACAGCATTCCGAGGGTTTGAAGGTCATGGTGATCGACGATTCGAAGACGATTCGTCGCACCGCTGAAACTCTACTGAAAAAAGTCGGATGCGAAGTCATCACGGCTGTTGATGGCTTTGATGCGCTGGCCAAGATCGCTGATACTCACCCGAGCATCATTTTCGTCGACATCATGATGCCGCGGCTCGATGGCTATCAGACCTGCGCCCTGATCAAGAACAACAGTGCTTTCAAATCCACCCCGGTGATCATGCTGTCCTCCAAGGACGGTCTGTTCGACAAGGCCAAGGGCCGAATCGTTGGCTCCGACCAGTACCTGACCAAGCCCTTCAGCAAGGAAGAGCTGCTCGGTGCCATCAAGACGCATGTCCCCGACTTCGTTCCGGTGGAGCAAGCCTCCTGATTTCCGGCCACAAGCCGGTGAAGCCTATTCCGTATGGGGAACTCCATGGCTCGTATTTTGATTGTTGATGACTCTCCGACTGAAATGTACAAACTGACGGCCATGCTGGAAAAGCATGGTCATCAGGTGCTCAAAGCGGAAAACGGTGCCGATGGCGTTGCCTTGGCCCGTCAGGAAAAACCCGATGCCGTGCTGATGGACATCGTCATGCCGGGGCTTAATGGCTTCCAGGCCACCCGTCAGCTGACCAAGGATGCGGATACCAGCCACATCCCGGTGATCATCGTCACCACCAAGGATCAGGAGACCGACAAGGTCTGGGGCAAGCGCCAGGGTGCGCGTGACTACCTGACCAAGCCGGTGGACGAAGACACGCTGATGAAAACTTTGAATGCGGTACTGGCCGGCTGAGACCGTGACAGTGCGTAGAGCCCAATAACAAGAAAAGGCCAAGGCCGGCATGTCGGACGCTCAATCCCCCTTTCAGCTCCTCGTGCAAATCGATCAGCGCTGTCGGTTGCTGGCGGCTGGCTTGCCGTCCCAGCAGCAGGCGGTACAGACCTGGAGCGGCATTGGTTTTCGCATGGGCGAGCGCTACTTCGTGGCGCCCATGGGAGAAATCGGTGAAGTCCTGCATGAGCCGCGGCACACCTTGTTGCCGGGCGTGAAAAATTGGGTCAAAGGTGTTGCCAACGTGCGTGGCCGGTTGTTGCCGGTCATGGATCTGTGCGGCTTCTTTGGTTCCGAGCTGTCGCCGCTGCGCAAGCAGCGGCGCGTCTTGGTGGTGGACCACCAGGAAGTGTTCGCCGGGCTGACGGTCGACGAAGTGTTCGGCATGCAGCACTTTCCGGTGGATACCTTCTCCGAGCAGTTGCCACCGCTCGAAGCGGTAATTCAGCCTTTTATCCACGGTGTCTTCCAGCGCGAACAGCCCTGGCTGGTGTTTAGCCCGCATGCGCTGGCTCAGCATCACGACTTCCTCGCCGTGGCGATCTAAAGTTTTTCGGTTGGGTCGGCATTTGCCGGCCTTTTGGCGTTACATGGGAACCGTAGTGCGGTCGGTCCAGGCGGGGGCCAGATAATGAAAAAAATCAATGCAGGCAATCTTTTGGCAGGTGTGCGCAGTAACACGCTGATCGCCGGACTGTTCATCGTCCTGATCATTTCCATCGTGTTGTTGTTCGCCAACTTCGCCTACCTCAACACCCAGTCGAACTACGACAAGGAATACATCAGCCACGCCGGTGAGCTGCGTGTTCTGTCCCAGCGTATTGCGAAGAACGCCACCGAAGCGGCAACCGGCAAGGCCGAAGCCTTTCCGCTGCTGAAAGAGGCACGCAACGGCTTCCAGGAGCGCTGGGGTTTCCTCACCGAGGGTAACGAAGCGACTGGCCTGCCTCCTGCTCCGGCCTCGATGCAGGCGGACATGGACGCGGTGCAGAAAGACTGGGACAGCCTGCGCAAAAACGCCGACGCCATTCTGGCCAGCGAACAGACCGTACTCTCGCTGCACCAGGTAGCCGCGACCCTGGCGGAAACCATTCCGCAGCTGCAGGTCGAGTACGAAGAAGTCGTCGACATCCTGCTGCAGAGCGGTGCACCGGCAGCCCAGGTATCCGTGGCCCAGCGTCAGTCGCTGCTGGCCGAACGTATCCTCGGTTCGGTGAACAAGGTGCTGGCCGGTGACGATGACTCGGTGCAGGCCGCCGACATGTTCGGCCGTGACGCCAGCCTGTTCGGTCGCGTACTCAAGGCGATGACCGAAGGCAACGCCGCTATGGAAATCTCCCAGGTTACCGACCCCGATGCTCTCGAGCGTCTGGCCGAGATTTCCGAGCTGTTCCAGTTCGTCTCCGGCTCGGTGGACGAAATTCTGGAAACGTCGCCGGAACTGTTCCAGGTCCGCGAATCCGCCAGCACCATCTTCAGCGAGTCGCAGACCCTGCTGGACAAAGCCTCCGGTCTGACCGGCGGGCTCGAGAACCTGGCCAGCGGGCGCTACTTCAACACCCTGGCCGGTTATGTGCTGGGCGCTCTGGCATTGGCTTCGATCATCCTGATCGGCCTGGTGATGGTGCGTGAAACCAACCGCCGCCTGGCCTCGACCGCCGAGAAGAACGAACGTAACCAGTCCGCGATTCTGCGTCTGCTCGACGAAATCGCCGACCTCGCCGACGGTGACCTGACGGTAGCGGCGACGGTAACCGAGGACTTCACCGGTGCCATCGCTGACTCCATCAACTACTCGATCGACCAGCTGCGTGATCTGGTAGTGACGATCAACTCGACTGCTGTTCAGGTGGCCGCCGCCGCCCAGGAAACCCAGGCCACGGCAATGCACCTGGCCGAGGCTTCCGAACACCAGGCCCAGGAGATCGCCGGTGCTTCCGCGGCCATCAACGAAATGGCCGTGTCGATTGACCAGGTATCGGCGAACGCCTCGGAATCCTCCGCGGTAGCGGAACGTTCCGTAGCCATCGCCAACAAGGGTAACGAGGTTGTACACAACACCATCACCGGCATGGATAACATCCGTGAGCAGATCCAGGACACCTCGAAGCGGATCAAACGCCTCGGTGAATCGTCCCAGGAGATTGGTGACATCGTTAGCCTGATTAACGACATTGCCGACCAGACCAACATCCTCGCCCTGAACGCCGCGATCCAGGCCTCCATGGCCGGTGACGCGGGTCGCGGCTTCGCCGTGGTAGCGGACGAAGTACAGCGCCTCGCAGAACGTTCCTCGGCGGCGACCAAGCAGATCGAGGCACTGGTTAAAACGATTCAGACCGACACCAACGAAGCCGTTATCTCCATGGAGCAAACGACTTCCGAAGTGGTGCGCGGTGCCCGCCTGGCGCAGGACGCCGGTGTGGCCCTGGAAGAGATCGAGAAGGTATCCAAGACCCTCGCGGCCTTGATCCAGAACATCTCCAACGCCGCTCGTCAGCAGGCCTCTTCGGCTGGTCATATCTCCAACACCATGAACGTGATCCAGGAGATCACCTCGCAGACCTCCGCCGGTACCACTGCCACCGCCAAGAGCATTGGTAACCTGGCCAAGATGGCCAGCGAGATGCGCAAGTCGGTGTCCGGCTTCACCCTGCCGGACGGTCAGGTCTGATCAACGGAGGCGCGGCGGCCTGAGAAGGCCGCCGCCCAGGGTTCCCGGCCATGAGCGAGGGGCACGGCATGCAGCCAAGCGGCGTCTGGGCCTTGAAACCCCTGGCCGATATGTCACAGGCGGAGTTTCGTGACTGGCAGGCCCTGCTCGAAGAGCGCACGGGCGTGGTGATCAACGAACAGCGGCGGGCATTTCTGCAGACCAACCTGAGCGCACGCATGCGTGAGCTGGAGGTTGCCGACTACGCCAGTTACTTTCGCATGGTCACCGATGGCCCGCGTGGTGCCGTGGAGTGGTCGACCCTGCTGGATCGTCTGACCGTGCAGGAGACGCGCTTCTTCCGTCACCGGCCCTCCTTCGACGTACTCGACAGTTATTTGCGCGGTCGTTTGGCCACTGATCAACAGCAACAGCCCTGGGCACTCTGGAGCGTGGGTTGCTCGAGCGGCGAAGAGCCTTACTCGATGGCCATCTGCGCGGCTGAGGTGCTGCGTGAGACCGAGAGTGCGCAGCAGTTCGGCGTGACCGGCACGGATATCAGCCTGAATGCGTTGAGCAAGGCTCGCGAAGCGCTCTACGGCGCGCGCAAGCTGGAACAAATGGATGCAGACCTCTGTGAGCGCTACTTCGCCACCGAGGTTGATGGACGCTTCAAGGTAGTGCCGGATCTGGCGGCACGTATCTGTTTCGCCAGATTGAATGTGCTGGAATTGGGCAAGGCGCCCCTGTCCGGCATGGACGTTATCTTCTGTCAGAACATGCTGATCTATTTCCGCCGCTGGCGGCGCCGCGAAATCCTCAACCGTCTGGCCGAACGCCTGGCGCCTGGGGGTTTGCTGGTCGTCGGGGTGGGGGAAGTGGTTGGTTGGCAGCATCCGGATCTGGTTCCGGTGGCCGACGAGCGTGTGCTGGCGTTTACCCGCAAGGGCTAAGAAAAGAATGATTGGAGTCGGTATGGGTGATCGGCACGACTATGTCGCCCTGGAGTGGGTCAAAGGCGAAATCGCGGAAACCCTGAAGCAGGCACGACAGGCCCTGGAGGCGTTCGTCGAGAACCCGCAGGATCCGACGCGCATGCGTTTCTGCCTGACCTATGTGCACCAGGTGCATGGCACCTTGCAGATGGTCGAGTTCTACGGTGCAGCCCTGCTCGCCGAGGAGATGGAACAACTCGCCCAGGCCTTGATGGAAGGCCGCGTGAGCAACCAGGGCGAGGCCCTGGAAGTGCTGATGCAGGCCATCCTGCAGTTGCCGGCGTACCTGGAGCGGATCCAGAGCGCGCGCCGCGACCTGCCGATGGTGGTGCTGCCGCTGCTCAACGACCTGCGCGCTGCCCGCGGCGAGAAGCTGCTGTCGGAAACCAGCCTGTTCTCCCCAGACCTGTCCGGTCGCCAACCGGCCCTGTCCCACGACTCCCTAGATAGATTGCGCACCGCCGAGTTGCCGGTTCTGCTGCGCAAGCTGCGGCAGATGCTGCAGATGGCCCTGGTCGGGATCATCCGCAACCAGGATCTGGCCACCAACCTGGGCTACATGGCGCGGGTTTTCGCGCGCCTGGAAACCCTGTGCAAGGATGCCCCGCTCGGCCCGTTGTGGCAGATCGCCTCCGGCATGGTCGAAGGCCTGGCCAATGGCAGCGTGGCCAATGGTGCCTCGGTGCGCACCCTGCTGCGCCAGGTCGACAAGGAGCTCAAGCGCCTGCTCGAACAGGGCGCCGATGGTATCAACCAGGCCGCGCCGGATGATCTGGCCAAGAACCTGCTGTTCTATGTGGCCAAGGCTCCCGCGCAATCGCCGCGCATCCGTGCCCTGAAGGATCAATACCGCCTCGACGACGCGCTGCCGGACAGCAACGTGGTCGACGAGGAACGCGCCCGCCTGGCTGGTCCGGATCGTGACGCCATGCGTTCGGTGGTCGCCGCCCTGTGCGAGGAGCTGGTACGGGTCAAGGACAGCCTCGACCTGTTCGTGCGTAGTGATCGCAAGCAGGTTGCCGAGCTCGATGGCTTGTTAGCGCCGCTCAAGCAGATCGCCGACACCCTGGCAGTGCTGGGTTTCGGCCAGCCGCGCAAGGTGATCGTCGACCAGCTCGACGTAGTGCATGGTCTTTCCGTGGGTCAGCGCGAGCCCAGCGATGCCGTGCTGATGGATGTCGCCGGTGCCCTGCTGTATGTCGAAGCGACCCTGGCTGGCATGGTCGGCCCGTCCGATGATCGTCAGGGCGAGCAGAGCCACCTGCCGACCACCGATGTGGCGCAGATTCACCAGCTGGTGATCAAGGAAGCGCGTACCGGGCTGGAACAGGCCAAGGACGCCATCATCGAGTTCATCGCCTCGCAGTGGAACCATGAGCACCTGGCCCGTGTGCCGGAACTGCTGACCCAGGTTCGTGGCGGTCTGGCGATGATTCCGCTGACCCGCGCCGCCGCCCTGCTGCAAGCCTGCAACCGCTATATCCAGGAACAGTTGCTGGCGCGCAAGGCCGTGCCCAACTGGCAGAACCTCGACACCCTGGCTGACGCCATCACCAGCGTCGAGTACTACCTCGAGCGCCTGGCCGAAGACCACGCGACCCAGGGTGACCTGATCCTCGATGTGGCCGAAGAGAGTCTCGATAGCCTCGGCTACCCGCTCAAGGAAAAGCCCTCGATTCTCGACCGCATCGAGCCGGTGGCCGAAACCTTTGCCCCCCTGGCCGATCCGCTGCACGACATCGATGTGCTGTCCGCCGAAGAGCCGCAGGCTGTTGCCGAGCCCGAGCCCGAGTTGCAGTTGGCCGAGGTGGAGTCTCTCGATCTCGAGCCGCTGAGTGACGCCGCTGCCTTCAGCATGGGTGAGCTGAGCAGCGAGTTCGCCGCGCTCGAACAACCGGCAGGCGATACCGAGTTGCTGGTGACCGACGACAACTGGAGCCTGGGCGAAGCCGACAACACCGATCTGGGCGCCGGCATCGACCTCAGCCTGGATGCTCCGCTGGAGCTGGCGGAGGCCGAACCGAGCGGCGACTTGCCCAGCCTGGATGTCGCCGAGCTGCCGGCGCTGGACGCCGACGCTGCGCCTGCAGATCTCGATCTGCAGCTGGAAGAATTGAACCTCGACGAAATCGGTGACGAGCCGCTCAGCTGGGACACGGCGGAAATCGCCGAACTGGACCTGCCGGAAGTCGAGTTGTCCAACGAGCCGTTCGCCGTCGAAGTTCCTGCTCCGCTGGTCGACAAGCCGCTGTCCATGGCCGATGTGATGGCCGCCCCGGTGCAGGCGATCAACCCGCCCGCCCAGGACGTGCCGCCCAGCTTGCTGCCGCCACCCGCCGACGAAGAGCCGGTGGATGAAGAGCTGCTGGAGGTCTTCGTCGAGGAAGTCGGCGAAGTGCTGGAAACCCTTGGCGAGTACCTACCGCAGTGGTGCGCCGATACCACCGACAAGGATGCCCTGACGGAAATCCGCCGGGCCTTCCACACCCTCAAGGGCAGCGGCCGCATGGTCCGCGCCCTGATCATCGGAGAGCTGGGCTGGTCGATCGAAAACCTGCTCAACCGCGTGCTTGACCGCAGCATCGAGGCCAATGCGCCGGTGCAGCAGGTGGTCAAGGATGTGGTCGCGCTGATGCCGGCCCTGGTCGAAGAATTCGCCGCTCACGCCCAGCGTCAGCGCGACGATGTCGACCTGCTGGCTGCCACCGCCCATGCCCTGGCGCGCGGCCAGCAGCCGCCGCCGAGCGGTCCTGGCTCGGCACCCAGCGTCGAGAGCGAGTTGCCGGCTGTCGAGATAGTGGAAACCGAGGGCGAGCCGCAGCCGGATGGACCGGCTATGCAAACGCTCGCTGAACTGGACGAAGCCCTGGATCCGCAGCTGCTGGATATTTTCCGCAATGAGGCGGAGACCCACCTGGATGCCTTGGTCGGCTTTCTCGCCGACTGCGCCCAGGAGCTGCCGCAGCCGGTCACCGATGACCTGCAACGTGCCCTGCACACCCTCAAGGGCAGTGCGTACATGGCCGGCATCCTGCCGATCGCCGAGATCGCCACGCCGCTGGAAAAACTGGCCAAGGAATTCAAGGCCAATCTGATCCCCATGGATCTGGCCGAAGCCGAATTGCTGCACCGTGCCGAACAACTGTTCCGCGCCGGTCTGGAGCAGCTGGAAAGCCAGCCGTTGGCAGCGATCCCCGGTGCCGCCGAGCTACTGGCCGATGTGCACAAGCTGCACCAGGAGCGTCTGGACACGGCCGATCAGGCGCGCCACGACGAACAGGGTGAGACCCGCGATCCACAGCTGATCTCCATCTTCCTCGCCGAAGGCATGGATATCCTGCTGGATGCCGAGGATCTGCTGCGCAAATGGCGCGAACATCCGAGTGAGCAGCAAGAACTCAGCGCCTTGCTGGAAGAGTTGACCACCCTCGGTCGTGGCGCCGAGATGGCTGAGCTGCCGCAGATCGACGAGCTGTGTCAGGCCCTGCTGGCCCTCTACCAGGCCGCCCAGGAAGGCCGCCTGGCCATCAGCGAGCGCTTCTTCAGTGAAGCCGAAGCCGCCCATGAAGTACTGATCGGCATGATGGATCAGGTGGCTGCCGGCCTGCAGGTCAGCACCCAGCCCGAGCGGGTCGAGGCGCTGCAAGCGTTGCTCGCTGAGTCCATCGACCCGGCTGCCCTGGCGCTGCTTGAGCCAGAGGCCGCGGCCAGCCTGGAAATCACCGAGCTTGAAAGTATCGAGCTGGATACCCCGCAAATAGATGAAGCCGCGCCGGTAGTAGACAGCGCTGAGCTTGAGCCGCCAGCTGTGTTCAGCGAGCCGGCGCCGGTGTTCAATGAGCCCGTGCCAGTCAGCAGCGGCATGCCGGAAGATATCGACGAGGAAATGGTCGAGATCTTCCTCGAAGAAGCCGTGGATATTCTGGAAAGCGCCGGCCAGGCCCTGGATCGTTGGCTGGGCGAACCGGACAACAGCCTGGCGCTGTCTTCCCTGCAGCGCGACCTGCACACCCTCAAGGGCGGCGCGCGGATGGCCGAGATTCGTGCCATCGGTGACCTGGCCCATGAGCTGGAATCGCTCTACGAAGGCCTGGTTGACCGGCGCTTCAGCTACTCGCCCTACCTGGCCAGCCTGCTGCAGCAGAGCCATGACCGCCTGGCCGTGTTGCTCGAGCAACTCCAGGGTAACCGTCCGCTGGCCGACTCCACTGCGTTGATCGAAGCGATCCGCAGTTTCCGTCAGGGTGGCGGTGCGCCGAGCTTGTCCGCTGCGGCTGTGGCCGTGCAGCCTGATTTCGAAGCCGAAGCCGAAGCCGAAGCCGAAGCCGAAGCCGAAGCCGAAGCCCTGCCTGAGCTGCAAGTGGAAGAACAACCGGTCGAGCTGAGCCAGGCCGATAGCCCGCTGGTCAGTGAGCTGGCCGAGTCCGCGGAAATGGACCTGGCCGAGCTGGCCGATGTGCAGTTCACCGCGCCGCAGCTGGACGAGTTGTCCGCTCCGGCCAACGACGAATGGCTGAGTGCGTCTGCCGAGTCTGCCGCTTTTGTGGTCGAAGAACCGCATCTGGAAGACCTGCCGAGTCTCAGCAACAGCGAATGGTCGCTGGAGGGAGCCCTGCCGGAACTGGGCAGCGAGCCATTGCCGGCTGAGTCCGTGCCCGTCGAAGACAGCGCAGCGAGCGATCTGCCGGTCGATGCCTGGGCGTCGGATGACAGCTCAGAGCTCAGCGAGCTGCCAGTCAGCGAAGAAGTACTGGATCTGCCAGCCGTCGCCGAGCTGGCGCCGGTCGACGACTGGGCCATGGCCGAGTTGCCTGCGCTCGAAAGCACTGAGCTGCCCGTCGAGCCGCCTGCGGCCGTCTCCCCACCGAGCGTGGTGGAGGATGAGCGCGATCCGGAGCTGGTGGAAATCTTCCTCGAGGAAGGTTTCGACATCATCGAGAGTGCCGGCGGGGCGCTGCAGCGCTGGATGGAGGATGTCGACAACACCCTCGAAGTCGAAGCCCTGCAACGCGATCTGCATACCCTCAAGGGTGGTGCGCGGATGGCCGAAATTCGTGAAATCGGCGACCTGGCCCACGAGCTGGAATTCCTCTACGAAGGCGTCGGTGACGGTCGCCTGCGCGCCGGCACCGATCTGTTCGGCCTGCTCCAGGCTTGCCACGACCGCCTGGCAGAAATGCTCGAGGCGGTACGTGACCACCGTGCGGTGCCAGATGGCGAGGCACTGATCGCCACCATCAAGCAGTTTCGTGCCAACCCCGCCGAACAGCTGAACATTCCGTCCAGCGTGCACCTGCAACCGGTGGTGGAGGAAGATACCGCCGCCGAAGCCGAGATTCTCGATATCTTCCTCGAGGAAGGTGACGAGCTGCTCGAGGCCATGGAAGCCACCCTCGGGCGCTGGGAAAGCAATCGCGAAGACGGCAGCGCCATCGATGAGCTGCTGCGTATCCTGCATACCCTCAAAGGGGGGGCGCGCTTGGCCGGGCAAAAGCGCCTGGGTGACCTCAGTCACGACCTCGAGCAGCACCTGACCGAGGCCCAGAAGCACAGCGCTCCCTGGCCGGAAAGCCTGTTCCTCGACGTGCAGTCCGGCTTCGAAGGGCTGCAGACGGCACTCGACCAATTGCGCAAGCGCCTGGACGACAGCCAGGCTGCCGAAGTTCAGACCGCACCGCTCGCCGCCCCTGAGCCGAGCACCCTGGCGCCGGCGCCGGTGGCCTTGAGCACACCGCTGGTGGCCGCCAGCAGCAAGCCGCAGGCGCAGCAGCAGCTCAAGGTGCTGCCGTTCGTCGAGCGCGCCGCCGAGGCTGCCGCTCGCGTCGCCGCGCAGCGTGCGCCGCAGGAGCTGGTCAAGGTCCCCGCCGATCTGCTCGAAGGCCTGGTCAACCTGGCCGGTGAGACCTCGATCTTCCGCGGTCGGGTCGAACAGCAGGTCAGCGACTTCGGTTTCACCCTCGGCGAGATGGAAGCCACTATCGAGCGGGTGCGCGACCAGTTGCGCCGCCTCGATATCGAAACCCAGGCGCAGATCCTCAGCCGCTACCAGGCCGAGGCCGAGCGTGCCGGCTACGAAGATTTCGACCCACTGGAAATGGACCGCCACTCGCAACTGCAGCAGCTCTCTCGCGCGCTGTTCGAGTCGGCCTCCGACTTGCTCGACCTGAAGGAAACCCTGGCCACGCGTAACCGCGATGCCGAGACCTTGCTGCTGCAGCAGGCGCGGGTCAACACCGAACTGCAGGAAGGTCTGATGCGCACCCGCATGGTGCCGTTCGATCGCCTGGTGCCGCGCCTGCGCCGTATCGTCCGCCAAGTGGCGGCCGAGCTGGGCAAGCAGGTCGAGTTCCATGTTGGCAACGCCGAAGGCGAGATGGACCGTACCGTTCTGGAGCGCATCGTCGCGCCGCTGGAACACATGCTGCGCAACGCCGTCGACCACGGTATCGAGCCGGCCGAGCAACGTCGCGCCAGTGGCAAGCCGGAGGTCGGCAACATTCGCCTGAGCCTGGGCCGTGAGGGTGGCGACATCCTCCTGACCCTGGCCGACGACGGCGGCGGTATCCGTCTCGAAGCGGTGCGCCGTAAGGCCATCGAACGTGGCCTGATGGACGCCGACTCCGACCTCACCGACCACGAAATCCTGCAGTTCATCCTTGAGGCCGGTTTCTCCACGGCTGAAAAGGTCACGCAAATTTCCGGGCGTGGCGTCGGCATGGACGTGGTGCACTCCGAGGTCAAGCAGCTCGGCGGCTCGATGAGCATCGAGTCGACCGTGGGCGAGGGCACGCGCTTCCTGATCCGTCTGCCGTTCACCGTGTCGGTCAACCGTGCGCTGATGGTGCTCTCCGGCGAAGACCTGTACGCCATCCCGCTGAACACCATCGAAGGTATCGTGCGGGTCTCGCCGTACGAGCTGGAGGCCTACTACGCACCGGATGCGCCGCGCTTCGAGTACGCCGGTCAGGCCTACGAACTGAAGTACCTCGGCGACCTGCTGAACAACGGCCAGCAGCCCAAGCTGATCGGCCAGAGCCTGCCGCTGCCGGTGATCCTGGTGCGTTCCAGCGAGCATGCCGTGGCGGTGCAGGTGGACAGCCTGGCCGGCTCACGCGAGATCGTGGTGAAGAGCCTCGGTGTGCAGTTTTCTGCGGTGCACGGGATCTCCGGTGCGACCATCCTCGGTGACGGCCGCGTGGTGGTCATTCTCGACCTGCTGGCGACCATCCGTGTGCGCCATGCGCACCTGCTCGGTCAGCTGCAGCAGCCGCGTCTGGCCAGCCATGTAGCGCAGACCGCCGCGGAAATCGAAGCCGAGCGGCCGACCCTGGTCATGGTGGTCGACGACTCGGTCACCGTGCGCAAGGTCACCAGTCGCCTGCTCGAGCGCAACGGCATGAACGTACTGACGGCCAAGGACGGCGTCGATGCCATCGCCCAGCTACAGGAACACAAGCCGGACATCATGCTGCTGGACATCGAAATGCCGCGCATGGACGGCTTCGAAGTGGCCACGCTGGTGCGCCACGACGAACGCCTCAAGGATCTGCCGATCATCATGATCACCTCGCGTACCGGTGAGAAACACCGTGAGCGGGCCATGGCCATTGGCGTCAACGAATACCTGGGCAAGCCGTACCAGGAATCCGATCTGCTCGAAAACATCCAGAAGTTGGTCAAGCGCCATGAGTGAGACTCGCACAGCTGCAAGGATTGCCGTGATTGCCGATACCTCGCTGCAGCGCCATGTGCTGCAGCAGGCGTTGTCTGGCAATGGATACCAGGTGGTGCTCAATAGCGACCCGGCCCGTCTGGATGAGGAGGCCCTGGCGGCCTGCGAGCCGGACCTGTGGCTGGTCGACCTGGCGCAGTCGGAAGACTCACCGCTGGTCGAAAACCTGCTCGAGCGCTCCAATGCGCCGGTGCTGTTTGGCGAAGGCCATGCCCCGGAGCGCCATTCGGAGAACTACCCGCGCTGGGAGCGCAGCCTGTTCGGCAAGCTCAAGCGTTTGGTCGGCGACCCGGCCCAGGTGATCGGTCCAGGCCTCGAAGCCCTGCTCGCCGAGGCGCAGCGCCCCGGACGTCTGGAGCTGCCAGCCGCCTTGGCCGATACCCCGCTGGTGGCCGGCGAGCCGGCGCGCCAGGTCTGGTTGCTGGCGGCCTCGCTGGGTGGCCCCGAGGCGGTCAAGGCCTTCCTCGATGCCTTGCCCGGCGGCCTGCCGATCGGCTTCGTTTATGCCCAGCACATCGGTGCCAGTTTCGAGACGGCGCTGCCGCAGGCCGTTGGCCGCCACAGCCAGTGGCACGTCAATCCGGTGCGCCACGGCGACCCGATACGTTGCGGCGAGGTGGTGGTGGCCCCGGTCTCCCACGAACTGGGCTTTGCCGACAACGGCGCCATGCAGGTCACTGACCGCGCCTGGCCGGAACCGTACAGCCCCTCCATTGACCAGATGATGCTCAACCTGGCCCAGCACTTCGCCGGCAACTGCGGCGTGATCGCCTTCAGCGGCATGGGTAGCGACGGCAGTGCCGCCGCAGCCTATGTACGCCGCCAGGGTGGCGCGATCTGGACCCAGCGCGCCGACAGCTGTGCCTGCCCGAGCATGCCTGACAGCCTGCGCGAGGGTGGCTACAGCGTACTCAGCGGCGATCCGCGCGAGCTGGCCGAAGCGCTGGTGAACCACCTGGCCAAACAGTGCGCCTGACGCATGCTGCGCCTTTGTAAGGATTGATCGATGAGCCAAGCCGTTACTACCGCCAACAGCACCAGCAACCTCACCGCCCTGCTGGTGCCCCTGGCCGATCGCACCCTGATGCTGCCCAACGTGGCGCTGGCGGAGCTGATTCCCTACCGGGCGCCGCAGATTACGCCGGGCCTGCCGGCCTGGTTTCTCGGCCAGATCGCCTGGCGCGACCTGCAATTGCCACTGCTGTCGTTCGAGGCCGCCTCCAATGGCCAGCCGCAGATCGGCCCCGGTGTGCGCGTGGCGGTGCTCAACGCCCTCGGCGGGCGTGACCAGGTCAAGTTCATCGCCCTGCTGGTGCAGGGTATCCCGCGCTCGCTGAAGGTTGATGGCCACCTGGCCCGGGCCAATGAAGTCCTGGCGCCGCTGGAACTGGACGCGGTGCAGCTCGGCGAAGCGGTAGTGAAGATCCCCGACCTGATCGGCCTGGAGCAGAAGCTGGCGGATGCCGGACTGATCTGAAGCGCCTGGCGAACCGTAGGCACCATCCCGCTAATGCTGTTCACTTAAAAAACGCCGCGATTTCGCCCAGAAATCGCGGCGTTTTTTCTGCTGCGGCCCCCTGTAGGAGCGAGCTCTGCTCGCGAGCCGGGCATCCCATAAAGCTTCGCGAGCAGAGCTCGCTCCTACGGTCTGCGGCTTTACTTGCGCCAATACCGTTTATCCAGTTGTAGCCCGGATGCAATCCGGGAAACAGGCCGCTCCGCACCCGGATTGCATCCGGGCTTCATGACGAACCTCCGCCATCCGCCTTAGAAATCACCCCACAGCTGCTGCGCCACGCTCAGCGCCACTACTGGTGCGGTCTCGGTGCGCAGCACCCGCGGGCCGAGGCGGGCGGCGTGGAAGCCGGCGGTTTTGGCCTGCTCAACTTCGGCGTCGGACAGGCCGCCTTCCGGGCCGATCAGAAAGGCCAGGGTGCTGGGTTTGGCGTGGCTGGCCAGTGGCTCGGCTACCGGGTGCAGCACCAGCTTGAGGTCGGCGTCGCTCTGTTGCAGCCAGTCGGCCAGCAGCACCGGCGAATGGATCAGCGGTACGACCGAGCGGCCACATTGCTCGCAGGCGCTGATCGCCACCTGGCGCCAGTGGGCCAGGCGTTTGTCGGCGCGCTCATCCTTGAGGCGTACTTCGCAGCGTTCGGAGACGATCGGGGTGATTACCGCCGCGCCCAGCTCGGTGGCCTTCTGGATTGCCCAGTCCATCCGCTCGCCGCGCGACAGACCCTGGCCCAGATGAACACGCAGCGGCGACTCGGCCTGGCCTTGGAGCTGCTCGCGCAGCTCGACCCGCACGTTCTTCTTGCCCACTTCGATCAGCTCGCCGCGGTACTCCTGGCCGCTGCCGTCGAACAGCTGCACGGCATCGCCCGCGGCGTGGCGCAAGACACGACCGATGTAATGCGCCTGGGTTTCCGGCAGCTCGTGCTGGCCGATGGAGAGCGGGGCGTCGATAAAGAAGCGGGAGAGGCGCATGGGCGAGAACCTGGGGCAGAGGCGCGAATTTTAGCGGCGTAGTCTGGGTGGGGGTAGGGTGGACGGCGCTTTATCCGTCCACCAAGTCCGTAGGGCGGGTGCAACCCGCGGGTTTCACCCGCCCTACGGCTCAGCCCGGGTCGCGGTGGTTGGGGTAGAGGTCGTTGGCGACTGCCACGCTGACCGATGTACGGGTGGCGATATCGATGCCTTCGCTGGCCACCTCGGCGAGGAAGTCGATCTGCTCTGGGGTGATCACATAAGGGGGCAGGAAGTACACCACGCTGCCCAGCGGGCGCAGCAGGGCGCCGCGCTCCAGTGCGTGCTGGTAGACCTGCATGCCGCGGCGTTCCTGCCACGGATAGGCGGTCTTGCTCGCCTTGTCCTGGACTATCTCGATGGCCAGGGCCATGCCGGTCTGGCGCACTTCGGCCACATGCGGATGCTCGACCAGGTGCGCGGTGGCGCTGGCCATGCGCGCGGCCAGGGCCTTGTTGTTCTCGATGACGTTGTCGTCGCGGAAGATATCCAGAGTCGCCAGGGCGGCGGCGCAGGCCAACGGGTTGCCGGTGTAGGTGTGCGAGTGGAGGAAGGCGCGCAGGGTGGCGTAGTCGTCGTAGAAGGCGGCGTAGACCTTGTCGGTGGTCAGCACGGCGGCCATCGGCAGGTAGCCGCCGGTCAGCGCCTTGGACAGCACCAGGAAGTCCGGGGTGATGCCGGCCTGCTCGCAGGCGAACATGGTCCCGGTGCGGCCGAAGCCGACGGCGATCTCGTCGTGGATCAGGTGCACGCCATAGCGGTCGCAGGCTTCGCGCAGCAAGGTGAGGTAGACCGGGTGGTACATGCGCATGCCACCGGCGCCCTGGATCAGCGGCTCGACGATCACCGCGGCGACTTCGTGGGCATGCTCGGCCAGAGTCTGCTCCATGGCGGCGAACAGGTTGCGCGAATGTTCTTCCCAGCCCATGCCCTCGGGGCGCAGGTAGCAGTCCGGGCTCGGCACCTTGATGGTGTCGAGCAGCAACGCCTTGTAGGTGTCGGTGAACAGTGCCACGTCGCCGACCGACATGGCCGCCACGGTTTCGCCGTGGTAGCTGTTGCTCAGGGTGATGAAGCGCTTCTTGCCGGGCTGGTCGCAGTTGAGCCAGTAGTGGTGACTCATCTTCAGCGCCACTTCGATGCCCGAGGAGCCGTTGTCGGCGTAGAACACCTTGTTCAGCCCGGCCGGGGTGATCTGCACCAGGCGCTCGGACAGCTCGATCACCGGCTGGTGGCTGAAACCGGCGAGCATCACATGTTCGAGGCTGTCCAGTTGGTCGCGGATGCGCTGGTTGATCCGCGGGTTGCCGTGGCCGAACACGTTGACCCACCAGGAACTGACCGCGTCGAGGTAGCGCTTGCCGTCGAAGTCCTCCAGCCACACGCCATTGCCGCGCTTGATCGGAATCAGCGGCAGGCGCTCGTGATCCTTCATCTGCGTGCAGGGGTGCCAGAGCACGGCCAGGTCGCGCTGCATCCACTCGGCATTCAGGCTCATCGCGGGGTCTCCTTGTTCGGGGGAGCGCCAGCCTAGCAGATCAACCGCCGCTTCTGCCCGCCCGCCGACGGATACGTCTGGCCTGCCACTAGGCCCTGACGTATCCTGCGCGCCCTCGTTCTGGCCCCAGGGATTTTCCGCATGTCCGCAGTCTGGTTGCGCGCTTCCGCACTCATGGTTTTAGCCGTCTTCAGCAGCCTGGCGCTGGGCAAGGACAAGCAGCCCACGGCCATCGTGGTCGGTGGCGGCCTGGCCGGCCTGACCGCCGCCTACGAGCTGCAGGGCAAGGGCTGGCAGGTCACCGTGCTGGAGGCAAAGCCGAGCATCGGCGGGCGCTCCGGCCTGGCCAGCAGCGAGTGGCTGGGCAGCGCCAAGCTGCAGCCGGTGCTGCATGCCTACCTCGAACGTTTCAAGCTCAAGGCTCTGCCGGCCCCGGACTATGTGCGCACACCGGGCTACCTGATCGACGGGCGTTACCAGTCCGCCGCCGATCTGGCCAAGAGCTCGCCGAGCACCAGCGAGGCCCTGGCGCGTTTCGACCAGAGCCTGGATGACCTGGCCGCGGCCATCGCCGATCCGCTCAACCCGCTGGCCAGCCACACCCTGAAAAGCCTGGATGCGTTGACCGCCGCGCGCTGGCTGGACAAGCTGGCGCTGCCGCCGATCGCGCGTGCCTTGGTCGATCAGCGGATTCGCTCGCGCTACGACGAACCGTCGCGCCTGTCGTTGCTCTACCTGGCCCAGCAGGCGCGGGTCTACCGTGGCCTGCCGGATACCGAGCTACGCGCCGCGCGCCTGCCCGGCGGCAGCCAGGTGCTGGCGCTGGCCCTGGCCAAGCAGCTCACGCAGGTGAAGACCAATGCGCGGGTCTCGGCCATCGTCCAGGAGCAGGGCAAGGTTACCGTCAAGGTCGGCGCCGCCGGCTACAGCGCCGACTACGTGGTGCTCGCCGTGCCGCTGCCGGCGCTCGCCAAGATCAGTCTGACGCCGACGCTGACCGCGCTGCAGCACAAGGCGCTGAAAGACATCAACTACGGCTGGCGCGACCAGATGCTGCTCAAGTTCAAGAAGCCGGTGTGGGGCAAGGCGCGCCTGTCCGGCGAGATCTTCAGCGACAAGGGCCTGGGCATGCTGTGGGTCGAGCCGGCGGCGAAAGGCGGGGCCAACCTGCTGATCAACCTGTCCGGTGACAACGCCCGTCTGCTCAATGCCTTCGGCGACCGGCAGATGGTCGACCAGGTGCTGATCCGCTTCGACGAACACTACCCGGGCGCCCGTGAGCAGTTCAGCGGCTACGAGCTGCGCCGCTACGGCAAGGACGCGCTGATTGGCGGTGCCTACCTGGCCTACGGGCCGGGCGAGATCAGCCAGTACTGGCGCCTGTGGGAACAGCCGCTGGGCCGCGTGCTGTTCGCCGGTGAGCACAGCGATGCGCTCTATCCGGGCACCCTCGAAGGCGCCCTGCGCAGTGGCCAGCGCGCCGCCAGCCAGGCCGTCGAGCTGCAGGCCGGCAAGACCATCGCCGCGCCGGGCCAGGCCGCCAAATCTGCTGCGCCGAGCACGCCTGCGACCAAGCACGACAAACAGGCCAAGCCTGGTTTCTTCGCGCGACTGTTCGGCGGGTAAATCCGTAGCCCGGATGCAATCCGGGAAAGTTGCAGGTCGATACCTTGCTCCCGGATTGCATCCGGGCTACGCCGTCTGTCTGTGGAACGGGGCCGTTCAGGCTCTTGCCGGTGAACCTTGCGGCTCCGCACCGGACTAATCCGCGCCTGGCCGCCTGCGTAGAACTATCTATTTACTCGATATTTCGAAGCGAAATTTTCCGCTTTAAATCGATGGATTTGCCGCTAGGCTTGCTCAATCGCTTTTCACGGACGTTTCGCAATGCAATGGCGCAATTCGAGTTCCCGCTATGGCCTGGTCAGCATCCTGCTGCACTGGGTTGTCGCCCTGGTGGTTTTCGGCCTGTTCGGCCTGGGCCTGTGGATGGTCGGCCTGGACTACTACAGCAGCTGGTACCGCACCGCGCCCGATCTGCATAAAAGCATCGGCCTGACCCTCTTCGCCCTGATGCTGGCCCGCCTGCTGTGGCGTTTGCTCAGCCCGCCGCCACTGGCGCCGAGCAACCACGGCAAGCTGACCCAGCTAGCGTCCAAACTCGGCCATGCCGCGCTGTACCTGGGCCTGTTCGTGCTGATGCTCTCCGGCTACCTGATCTCCACCGCCGATGGCCGGGGCATCAGCCTGTTCGGCCTGTTCGAGATTCCGGCGACCCTGACCAGCATTCCCGATCAGGCCGATATCGCCGGCCTGGTGCATGAATACCTCGCCTGGGGGCTGGTGGTTTTTGCCGGCCTGCATGCCCTGGCGGCCCTTAAACATCACTTCATCGACCGTGATGCGACGCTGACGCGCATGCTCGGTCGTGCCAGCAAGTAACCTAACCCACAAGGAGACTGAACAATGCTCAAGCAATCCCTCGCCGCCCTCACCCTGGGTGCCGCCCTGTTCGCCGGCCAGGCCATGGCCGCCGACTACGCCATCGACAAGCAAGGCCAGCACGCCTTCATCAACTTCAAGATCAGCCACCTTGGCTACAGCTGGCTGTACGGCACCTTCAAGGACTTCGACGGCAGCTTCAGCTTCGACGCCAAGGCGCCGGAGGCGAGCAAGGTCAACGTCAGCATCAACACCGCCAGCGTCGACTCCAACCACGCCGAGCGCGACAAGCACCTGCGCAGCGGCGACTTCCTCAACGTCGAGAAGAACCCCACCGCGAGCTTCGCCTCCACTTCGGTCAAGTCGACCGGTGCAGACACCGCCGATATCACCGGCAACCTGACCCTCAACGGTGTGACCAAGCCGGTGGTGATCAAGGCCAAGTTCCTCGGCGAAGGCAGCGACCCATGGGGCGGCTACCGTGCCGGCTTCGAAGGCAGCACCACGCTCAAGCTGAAGGACTTCGACATCCAGAAGGACCTCGGCCCGGCTTCCCAGGAAGTCGAGCTGATCCTGTCGGTAGAGGGTGTGCGCGAGTAACTTCGCCGCAGTCTGCTGCAGATACGAAAAAGCCGGCACTAAGCCGGCTTTTTCATGGGCAGGTGAAACGCTTCAGAGCCTGTTTAGGATCTTTTGAGCTAGAGCCGGGCAAGGCGAAATTGGGCGAGGGCGCGGAGTTTACGGGCTGTAAATGAGCAGCCCGAGCCCAATTTCAACGAAGCATGGCCGACGATCAAGAGATCCTAGGCAGGTTCTTTATTCCTGCTCAGACTTGCGCGTCAGTAGTGCCGGCTTCTCGCCGCGCGGACGGCTGGCAGCCAGGCTGTCCAGCTGTTCCGGCGTCGGCAGGCGCTCACCCTTGCGGATGATCAGCGGCTGCTTGGTCTGCACGGCCGGTTCCTGACGCTCCTGGCGCACGTCATCGCGACGTGGAGCACCGGCGCCGCGGCCCTGGCCCGAACCGTTACGGCCCTGGCCTTGCGGACGTTGGCCGGTCTTCGGCTTGCCGCTGCCCTGGCCACCAGCGCCTTGGCGTGGACCCTGGCCCTGACCTTGCGGTTTGCCCTGGCTACGACCCTGCGCGGGTTGGCCCGGCTGGCCACCGCGACGCGGGTTGGCGCGCCCTTGCGGTTTGGCCGGCACGGGTACGTAGTCCGCGCGGTTGCCAAAGTTGTCGAACTCGTCGTCGAGGAATTCTTCCGGATCACGATTTGGCGGCGGCGTCAGCGGCGCCTTCGGCTCGCGGGCGGCGCGGGGTTCGCGCTGCTCACGCGGAGCACGGGGCTCGCGCGGCTCACGGGCCTGGCGTGGCTGCTGCTCGCCGGCGGCGGCCTGGCCTTGCGGCTTGAGGCGGTCGCGGCGGTTGTTCGAGCGCTTTTCCTTGTCCACGGCGGCGCCTTCCGGCTTCTTCGCTTCGTGACGCGGGCGATCGGCGCGCGGCTGGCGCTCCGGGCGCGGGCCGCGCACTTCCGGTTTTTCAACTTCGACGGTGGACGGATCGAAGCCCATGGTGTTGCCGTCGCGAATGCGCTGCTTGGTCATCCGCTCGATGCCCTTGAGCAGCTTCTCCTCGTCCGGCGCCACCAGAGAGATCGCCTCGCCGCTACGCCCGGCCCGGCCGGTACGGCCGATGCGGTGCACGTAGTCTTCCTCGACATTGGGCAGCTCGAAGTTGACCACGTGCGGCAGCTGGTCGATGTCCAGGCCACGGGCGGCGATGTCGGTGGCGACCAGGATGCGCACATCACCTGCCTTGAAGTCGGCCAGGGCCTTGGTGCGGGCGTTCTGGCTCTTGTTGCCGTGGATCGCCACGGCCGACAGGCCATGCTTGTCGAGGTATTCGGCCAGGCGGTTGGCGCCGTGCTTGGTGCGGGTGAACACCAGCACCTGTTCCCATGCACCCTGGGTGATCAGGTGGGCGAGCAGGGCGCGCTTGTGGCTGGCCGGCAGGCGGTAGATGCACTGTTCGATGCGCTCGACCGTGGTGTTCGGCGGGGTGACCTCGATGCGCTCCGGGTTGTGCAGCAGCTTGCCGGCGAGGTCGGTGATGTCCTTGGAGAAGGTCGCCGAGAACAGCAGGTTCTGCCGCTGCGCGGGCAGCTTGGCGAGGACCTTCTTCACGTCATGGATGAAGCCCATGTCGAGCATGCGGTCGGCTTCGTCGAGGACCAGGATTTCCACGTGCGACAGGTCGATGGCGCGCTGGTTGGCCAGGTCGAGCAGGCGACCGGGGCAGGCCACCAGGACATCGACGCCCTTGGCCAGGGCCTGCACCTGCGGGTTCATGCCAACGCCGCCGAAGATGCAGGCGCTGACGAAATGCAAATCGCGGGCATACAGCTTGAAGCTGTCGTGCACCTGGGCGGCCAGTTCGCGGGTGGGGGTCAGGACCAGTACGCGCGGTTGTTTGGGGCCGTGGCGCTGTTCGCGGTCCGGGTGACCGTTGGGGAACAGGCGCTCGAGGATCGGCAGGGCGAAGCCGCCGGTTTTACCCGTACCCGTCTGAGCCGCCACCATCAGGTCGCGACCTTGCAACGCGGCGGGAATGGCCCGCTGTTGCACCGGTGTGGGTTGGGTGTAGCCGGCGGCTTCGACCGCACGGACTAAAGCCTCGGAGAGACCGAGGGAGGCAAAGGACATGTGAAATCCTGTCTAGTGAGGGCGAAGCCCTATGGGGGTGTATTGCCTGGCTTGAATCACGGCACTGGGGCGCGCAATCCCGACCGGTACTGCTGGCCTCGGGGGCAAGCATCCGGGCGCAAGCCTGGCGGGAATCCCGAGTATAACAGAGCCAGGTCCTTGCGCAGCTACCTGCCCGTCGGCCGATTCAGTGGCTGGGTGGCGGTAATCTCAGGGGAAGGTTGTCGCTGTCACTAGTAGGGGGCATCAGGAAAAATGCCGGTGGAGAGGGGACTGTCCTGTAGCCCGGATGCAATCCGGGAGCGGAGCTGCCTGCTTCCCGGATTGCATCCGGGCTACGACTGGCTAAAAAGCCGTTGCACCAGTGTCGGGGTAGATAAAGCACTCAGACCGTAGGAGCGAGCTCTGCTCGCGAAGCTTTATGCGAGGCCCCGTTCGCGAGCAGAGCTCGCTCCTACAGATTGTCCGCGGCAGAAAAAACGCCGCGATTTCTCTGCGAAATCGCGGCGTTTTCTTAAGTGAACAGCATTATGGCTAGTGCCCGGCTGGTTCAGTGCAGGACAACCTTCAGCGCGGCAGCTTGAGGTTGTTCCAGATGGCCAGGCTCGGCTCGGCCTGGTTCAGGGTGTAGAAGTGCAGGCCGGGTGCGCCACCCTCTAGCAGGCGTTCGCACATCTCGCTGACCACCTGCTCGCCGAAGCCCTGGATGCTTTGCAGGTCGTCGCCATAGGCTTCCAGCTGCTTGCGGATCCAGCGCGGGATCTCCGCACCGCAGGCGTCGGAGAAACGCGCCAGCTTGCTGTAGTTGGTGATCGGCATGATGCCCGGCACGATCGGCAGGTCCACACCCAGCTTGCGCACGCGCTCGACGAAGTAGAAGTAGCAGTCGGCGCTAAAGAAGTACTGGGTGATGGCGCTGTTGGCGCCGGCCTTGGCCTTGCGCACGAAGTTGGCCAGGTCGTCCTCGAAGCTGCGTGCCTGCGGATGGACTTCCGGGTAGGCGGCGACTTCGATATGGAAGTGATCGCCGGTTTCCGCACGGATGAACTCGACCAACTCGTTGGCGTAGCGCAGTTCGCCGCTGGCCATGCCCATGCCCGACGGCAGGTCGCCACGCAGGGCGACGATGCGGCG
Source organism: Pseudomonas campi (assembly GCF_013200955.2). NCBI lineage: Bacteria > Pseudomonadati > Pseudomonadota > Gammaproteobacteria > Pseudomonadales > Pseudomonadaceae > Aquipseudomonas > Aquipseudomonas campi. Next base: position 4,144,388 of record NZ_CP053697.2, on the reverse strand, counting down.
GATGCCGGAGTTCTGGTACTGCTGCAGCAGGCTGCGCAGCTCTTCCTTGCTGTCACCGACGCAGGACAGGTGCGGCGCGGTCGGCACGTTCACATCGCCGTCCAGTTGCAGCACGGTGTTGAGGGTGCGATCGCGGGTGGAGCCACCGGCACCGTAGGTGCAGGAGAAGAAATCGGGGTTGTAGGTCGCCAACTGACGGGCGACCGTCATCAGCTTTTCATGCCCGGCTTCGGTCTTGGTGGGGAAGAACTCGAAGCTGTAACGGCGTTCTTGACTCATAGCAGATTCCCTTTAGCGGCAGGCCGCCAGTGCGCGGGGCACTGGCGGCCTGAGGCTCACAGCATGCGGCTGCTTAGTAGCGGTAGGCTTCCGGCTTGAACGGGCCTTCCACGGTCACGCCGATGTACTCGGCCTGCTTGGGGGTCAGTTGGGTGACCACGCCGCCGAAGCCGCGGACCATTTCCAGGGCCACTTCCTCGTCGAGCTTCTTCGGCAGCACTTCCACGGTCAGGCGCGCGGCCTTGTCGGCGGCCGACAGGTTGGCGAACTTCTGGCCATAGAGGAAGATCTGCGCCAGCACCTGGTTGGCGAAGGAGCCGTCCATGATCCGGCTCGGGTGGCCGGTGGCGTTGCCCAGGTTGACCAGGCGACCTTCGGCCAGCAGGATCAGGTAGTCGTCGTTGCGCGCGTCGAAGCTGCCGGCGCCGGTGCGGTGGATCTTGTGCACCTGCGGCTTGACCTCTTCCCAGGCCCAGGTCTTGCGCATGAAGGCGGTGTCGATCTCGTTGTCGAAGTGACCGATGTTGCACACCACGGCGCGCTTCTTCAGGGCCTTGAGCATGTTGGCGTCGCAGACGTTGACGTTACCGGTGGTGGTGACGATCAGGTCGATCTTGCCCAGCAGGGCCTTGTCGATGCTGGCTTCGCTGCCATCGTTGAGGCCATTGAGGTACGGCGAGGCGACTTCGAAGCCGTCCATGCAAGCCTGCATGGCGCAGATCGGGTCGATCTCGGAAACCTTGACGATCATGCCTTCCTGGCGCAGCGATTGGGCAGAGCCCTTGCCCACGTCGCCGTAGCCGATAACCAGGGCCTGCTTGCCCGACAGCAGGTGGTCGACGCCGCGCTTGATGGCGTCGTTGAGGCTGTGACGGCAGCCGTACTTGTTGTCGTTCTTGCTCTTGGTTACCGAGTCGTTGACGTTGATCGCCGGGATTTTCAGGGTGCCGGCTTTCAGCATGTCGAGCAGGCGGTGCACGCCGGTGGTGGTTTCCTCGGTTACGCCGTGGATCTTGTCCAGCATGGCCGGGTAGCGCTCGTGGATGATCTGAGTCAGGTCGCCGCCGTCGTCGAGGATCATGTTGGCGTCCCACGGCTGGCCATCCTTGAGGATGGTCTGCTCGATGCACCACTCGTACTCTTCTTCGGTCTCGCCTTTCCAGGCGTATACCGGGATACCGGCGGCGGCGATGGCGGCAGCGGCCTGATCCTGGGTCGAGAAGATGTTGCAGGACGACCAGCGCACTTCAGCACCGAGGGCGATCAGGGTCTCGATCAGCACGCCGGTCTGGATGGTCATGTGGATGCAGCCGATGATCTTCGCGCCTTTCAGCGGCTGTTCGCCGGCGTATTTGCTGCGCAGGCCCATCAGGGCAGGCATTTCCGATTCGGCGATGATTAGTTCACGACGGCCCCAGGCAGCCAGGGAAATGTCGGCGACTTTGAAGTCATTAAAAGCAGCGCTCATGCAATAGCTCTCCATTCGTTGTCTGCGAATGGGCGCCGTTGATGCGTATGGTTAACGCCCTGACCGAGCCTGACATGTTCTCTATGGTTGAGAACCTGCTGCAGCGCCCCTCGGACAGGTGGCGGGAGCGACCGGAGCTGTGCCGGCCACGTGAAGCCTGGCGATTATAGCCAGCTGCGCAGGCAAGCCCAAGGCTTTCCGTCGCTTATCCGCAGTCTGTGGCGACCTGCGGCAATTGCCCTACTTGGCCGCGGCCGGGTGGGTGGCGATACTGGCGACCCTTTTTCAGTTTGTCCGCGCTCACCATGAAAGCCAAAAGCCTGTTGCTGTTCTGTGTTTGTGCCCTGCTCGTTGCCTGTGGCGGTGTCGATCCCAATTCGCCGCAGGGCAAGCGCCAGACCCTGTTCAAGCAGATGCTGAAGACCAGCGAAGATCTCGGCGGCATGCTGCGCGGGCGCCTGGCGTTCGACGCGCCGCGCTTTGCTCAGGGCGCACAGCAGCTCGATGAACTGTCGCGTCAGCCCTGGCAGCATTTCCCGCAGATTGCCGAAAGCGAGCGCAGCAGCGCCAAGCCCGAGGTGTGGCAGGAGCAGCAACGCTTCCAGCAACTGGCCCGTGAGCTGGAGGCGGCCACTTCAGCCTTGCGTACTGCCAGCGCGCAACAGCCGCTGACAGCGCAGGCTGTGGCACCACTGGTGCAGCGCGTGGAAGACAGTTGCGAAACCTGCCACAAGGCGTTTCGCGCGTACTGAATAGCGGCTGCGGGCTTTGTCGATTGGACGTCGGGCGCACCCGACGGGACGTCTCCTGCCACGATGGTGGTGTGCGGGCAATCCAGGGCGCTCGGCCGGAATGCGCTCATCGCCAAGCACCTATCGGGTGGAAATATGCATGATCTCAGTGACCGCTGCGCTGGTCGGATAGCAGGCTGCGGGCGATCGCCGGCAGCGTCGCTTGACCATTGCCGGGGCTGCAGGGCAGCTCGCGCCCAGGCTCGGCAGTACGCAGAAGGCGATGCCGGCCAGCCCCACGCCGACCAACCCCTGTCGTGGTGTTCTGGGTATGACCTTGCCCTATCGCGTCTCCGGCGCCGTATGGGGTGGTTGGCGCTAGACTCGTTCAGGCCTGCTCGATTGAATAATGCAGGTTTGCGTAGTAGCTCTCAGCTGCGTTAATTGTTAGCGGTTCGGCATGGAACGATGCCGGCGTCTGCCAGTCATCAGTAGACTAGAGTGACAAAGCCACACGCCGGCAAGGAGGCCCCGTATGTCCAGCCTACCCCTGTACTTCCCCCGGGATTTTTCCCTCGACCGCGCCCTGCTGTGCGCGCGCCTGGTCGATCAGGCCTACGGGCAATATCGTCAGTGGCTGGCTCAGCGTCAGCCGCATCGGCCCGAGGATTTCCACTGGACCCCGCCGGACATGCCGGGCTGGCGCTTCTCCGCGCCGGTGTGGAGCATTCTCAGCGAGCTGCACTTTCTCAACGAGTCCGAGCCGTTCGGCTTCGCCGCCGCCAATGACCAGGGTGAAACCTATCTGGTGCTGCGCGGCACCGAGTCCGTACACGACTGGCTGGATGACTTGGATGTCGATCAGCGCGCCTGGCCCTGGGGCGATGGCGCCGGCCCGGTGCATGATGGCTTCCTCAAGCTCTATACCTCGCTGCGCGACTTGGCCCTGGCGGCGCTCGACAGCCTGCAGCCGCGCGGGCCGATCTGGGTCTGCGGGCATAGCCTGGGCTGTGCGCTGAGCAGCATGGCGGTGCTCGACGTGCACGAGCGCTGGCCCGACCAGCCCTTGCAGCATTACAACTTCGCCAGCCCGCGGCTGGCCTCGCCGCAGTTCGCCGCCGGCTACAACGGCCTGGGCATCCCGACCTACCGGGTGGTCAATGACAGCGACCTGGTGCCGGAGATTCCACCCGCGGTCACCGGCGACTACCTCTACCTGCACCTGGGGCTGGCGGTGAGCTTTACCGCCAGCTATGCCAGCGTGTTGGCCAATCACAGCCTGGAGGGCAGTTACCTGTATGCCCTGCAAAATCCGCAATCGCCAATGAGCGGCTGAGAACCTGTTTAGGATCTCTTGATCGTCGGCCTTGCCTGGCTCTAGCTCAAAAGATCATAAACAGGTTCTGCGAGGTTCAGTCGCCGCCTCCGCCTCCGCAACCACCCCCGCAGCCCCCGCCATCGCCTGCGCCGTCACTGCCGCTGGAGGATGAGCCGGAGTCGCCGCCGCAACCGCTGCTGCAACCCGAGCTGCAGCCGATGTGGCTGGAGCAGTAGGCATCGCCGCTGCGGTAGCTGCCGGGGTTGGCGCCGCAGTCCAGGCGATAGTGGAAGCCATCGGCGATTCCCAGTTGGGCGTCCAGGGCAAATAGCAGCGGCAGGCGTGCGGGTGCCCCTGGGTCGAGGTTCTCGCGCAGGCAGGCCAGGCGCCAGGCGCGGCGGATACCTTCGCTGGCGCTGCGCTGGCTGGGCATCGCGTCGTTCGGTACATGGTGCAGGAAGCGTCCCAGGCCCTTGCGGCAGAAGGCCCGGTACTGGCGGGTGTAGAGGATGAACTCGTGCCAGGCCAGGTCTACCGCCTGCGAGGGCATGGCGACCAGACGCCGGTTGGCCAGGCGGCACAGCTGGAAGTACTCGCGCAGGCCACGCAGCACCTCGCCGGTCTGGGTCGGCGTGAGGTGCGGGTAACGCTCTTGCAGCTTGCTGCGCAGGCGGTCGGGAAAGGCGAAGCCGGCGATGAACGCATCGCGTTGCTGGCGGCGCAGCTTGCGCCAAAACCAGTAGCCGCTGCCGAGGGCGGCCGCGCCGAGCAGTGAGAGGGTAAGGGGCATCGTGGCATCCTTGTCCGGTTCAGGCGTTTTGCAGGGCGTTGTTCAACGCCGCTTCCAGTTCGCTCTTGTAACGCAGGTAGTGAATGGTCTCCGCCTGGCCGTCGCCAAGAATGCGCGACAGGTCCAGGTCGGTGATGTAGCAGGGATAGCGCTCGCTGGTGCGCCGCTGGGCGAGGATGTGCCGGGCCACGGCGGCGAACAGGTCCGCGCCATATTCCAGCTCGGAAAACTCGCGATGGTTGCAGTACAGGGTCACATGCACGTGAGCCTGGTCGGCTGGCTCGACGATGGCCTGCACGTCGTAGAACGGATGACTCACCGGCGCCTGTGGCGGTGTGCGGCGCTCGAGGTGGCGGGCGCGGTGGGGCGGCGCGGGTAGCACTTCGTAATACAGCACTTCGAGCGCTGCTGCGGGCAGTGGATTGTCCAGCGGCAGCAGGGCGTTGCGCCGGTACAGCACCGACTGCAGAAAGCGCTGCAGCGGGGTGAGCAGGCTTTGCTCATCGCGATACGGCAGGCGTTGGCGCCACAGTGCGTTGTGCTCGTCGAGCACGCTGAGTTCGGCCTGCTGGCCGTCCAGGCGATAGAAAACCTGGATGCACTGCGGCCGGCCGAGCGGCAGGATCAGCGCCAGATCTTCGCCTTCCAGGGCGAAACGGTCGACCTGCAGCGGGCTGTAGTCCGCCTGTTCTTCGCCGAGGTGTTCGATCAGGGCCGGCAGGTCGGCCAGGGCACTGTGGCTGACCTGGCCCGGTTGCAGTTCGAGGACGTGATAGTGCTGCTGCACCTGCAACAGGTACCGGCTATGGCGGTGGCTGCCGAGACTGACCAGCACATCGCGGAACAGTTCTTCGACGCGCTGGGCGATGGCGGCGGCGCGGTTACGGCAGAAGCAGCGGACCTGCAGTCTGGGGTGGCGGCCGTCGGCGGACAGGCCATTGATATAGTCGCGCAGGCAGTCGAGCAGGGCATTGGGGCCGTCGTAGCGGCTGACCAGCAGTTCGTTCCAGCTGTTCAGGCTGACCTGGTCGAGGGTCACCACCAGGTTTTCGCGCACCCCGGAATAACCCAGCGAGTCGGTGCGGCCGGTGGTCATGTGCACGTTGAGCTGGCTGTGCGCCTTCAGCGGGTCGAGGCCGACGTTGATCAGCAGCAGCACCTCGGCTGGTTCGGCACCGTGCAGCAGGGCTTCTTCCGCCACCGGCGGCATCGGCAGGGGCAGGGTCTGTTGCAGGCTGCTGAGCAGGTTGGACAGCTCGAACTCGCTCAAGTCGCTGCTGCCCGGATGCAGCGACAGGCGTGTGCTGCTGTCGATCACGCCGTTGCGGTGACACCAGGCGAGCAGTTCGATCAGCTCGCGGGCCCGTTTCAGTGGGGCGAAGTCCGGCCATTCCTGGCCGTTCAGGCTGCCGTTGTACAGCGCCCACTGGGTTTCCCCGCCGGCCTCGGCGCTGGCACTGTGGACCAGGGTCAGGGTGTCTTCGGCCAGGTCCGGGGCGATCCCGGGGTTGATGAATTCGATCTTCCCGGCCTTGCGCTCGAAGGCCGCATACAGGCGCCGGCCAAGCACGCCGAGGTCGCGGCTGTTGAGCTGGCTGCCGGTCTGCTCGCTGCGGGCGAACTGGGAGAGGAAACGATAGCTGTAGGTCAGCTCGTTGACCAGCGCACGACGTTCGGCGCTGACCTGGCGGACTTTCCACTGGCTGCGGCTGTCGAGCATCGCCAGCTCGCGCTGGCTCCAGTGCCACTCGCCGGTCAGGCGCTCGAACAGCAGGCGCTGCCAGCTCTTGGCACGGTTGCGCGGCGGGCTGCTGAGCTTCTTGTTGACCTTGAGGTACAGGCAGCGGCGGATCAGCTCCAGGCGCTCGAGCTCGCCGCGGCTGGTGAGGTATTCCTCCAGGCGGCGGTAGACCACGATGTAGGGGTCCAGCTCGTCGAGGTCGAGGTGGTTGGCGAACACCGCCTGCTTGTAGCGCAGGCTCAGGCATTCCACCCGCGGGTGCTCGCTGGCGTAGACCTCGGTGAGCAGCAGCTTGAGCACCGACTTGTAGGGCGACTCGATGCCCTTGAACAGCTGCCACATGCCGGCGCCGATGAACTCGCCCGGCGGAATGCGTGCCAGATGGCCGAGGTCGAGCACCTCTTCGGCGCGAATAAAGCGCTTGCTCAGCAGGGCGTGGGTGTAGGCGGCGTAGTTGGCCTCCTCGTAGACCGGCACCAGCCACCACAGCGGCGTGCGCCCGCCGAGCCAGATCGCGGTGCGGTAGAACTCGTCCAGCAGCAGATAGTGCTGGGTGGTGCCGCAGTCGTCGGAGGTCAGCTGGGCGTCCTCGCGGTCGCCGATGGTGAAGCGGGCCGGGTCGACCAGGAAGAAGTGTGCCTCGGCACCCTGGGTGGCGGCCCAGGCTTCGAGCAGGTCGCACTTCTTGCGCAGCTCGTGCAGGGCCTTGCTGTCCAGGTTCGGCGCGTGGCAGACCCACAGGTCCATGTCGCTCTGTTCGGCCTGGGCTACGGTGCCTAGGCTGCCCATGAGGAACAGGCCATGGATGGGCAGCGGCGGATTACCGCGGCGCGGCTTGTAGATGAAGGAGCGGGTCAGGCGGGTGGCTTCGGCGAGCAGTTCGTCACTCGGCTCGAAGCCGCACAGCCCGGCAGGCGCGGTGCCGGAAACGTACCCGGGGAGCAGCGGATGGTTCACATGCAGCAGCAGTGGCAACAGCTTGAGCACCAGTTGCTGGCGTGTCGACAGTGCCTGCATGGCCCGCGCCAGGCGCCCGCTGTTGACCTTGAGAAAGCGCGCGCGCAGTTGTCCCAGCACCTTGCGGTCGATGCCGTCATTGATGTCCGGGCGGATTTCCTGGGTGCGCGTCATGTGCTGCTCGAGCCGGGGATTACGGCAAGCCTACCAGTCGTTGCGATGACGTGGCAGGGGACCTTGTCGGTGTATCGGCAGGGCGCTGGCTGAGCTGTAGGGCAAGCAGAACCTTGGCGCTGCGGGCTTGGCTGGCCCGCAGCGCGAACCGGGTCAGGCGTGTTGCGGGGTGAGGATGGTCAGCAGGGCCTGGGCGTGTTCGGCAGCATCCAGGCCGAGGCTGGTCAGGTAGCCGCCGTCGGCCTGGGTGACCAGACCTTTTTCGTGCAGGCGGGTGATGGCCGCCTGGCATTTGTTGGTGGCGTTGTTATGCACTTTGATGCCCTCCTGCACGTTATCCAGGTTGTACAGCGCGAGGATTTCCATCTCGGCAATCAGTTCGGGGGTGTAGGCCATAAGGACTCCGGGTTCTTGTTATGGGGCTAGGGTCTGTTGACGTGTCGGCGCGCCCGCGACCAGTTTTCAGTGTAGCGGGCGCGGCTCAGTCTGCCGCCTGTTGATGCTGCCACTGGGCAAGTATCTGCTGGTAGCGGCCGTTGTCTTTGATTATGCGCATGCCCTGGTCGAAACGCTGCTGCATGGCTTCGGCCTGCGGGTGGTAGCGGGAAAAACTCAGGTAGAGCTTGGCCTGCAGCAGGGTGGCCACCAGGCTGAACGCGCCGCGCAGCTCCGGCTCTTCGCGAAACAGTGCCTGCGCGGTGCCACGGTAGGCGGCAGTGAACTCGACCCGGTCGTGCTGCAGCATGCGAAAACCATTGCGGTCGCGACGCACGGGCACCCGTAGCAGGTCGCGGTTGCTGTCGAAAGCGCTACCGTACTCGTAGCCGATGGTTACGGCGACCTTGCGCCCGGCCAGCTGTTTGAGATCGGTAACGGGTGCCGCCTGGTTGCTATTGGCCCAGAGCAGGATGTCATCGCTGAACAGCGCTTCCTGGGGCAGGCGAAACTCGGAGGCGATGCGCGCATCGGGTGCGGTATTGAAGCAGGCAGCGAGTTGCCCGATGCGGGTCAGCTCCATGCAGCGCGAATAAGGATAGGGCTGCAACTCGATGCGGGTGTTGGTGGCCGCGAAGGCGGCGCGCACGATGTCGACCGACATGCCCTGCACCTGGCCGTCGCGCAGAGCGGTGTAGGGGTACCAGTCGTCTTCCGCACCGATGCGCAGCACGTCGTCTGCCACTGCCCAACCCGGCAGGCACAGGCACAACAGGGCGCTCAGTAGGCGCAGACGAAGGTGGCGAGCGGGGCGATCCAACACATGTGCATCCCGGCCGGGGTATTGCCGCACCATAGCAGCGTGCGCTCGGCGCGGAATAGACCGAGGTCAAGAAAGTTGCCGAACCTCGGTGCAGCTTTTCAGTCTTCGCTTGGCAGTTCGGGCAGGGCGCGCAGGGCCTGCTCGTACCAGTCCATGTCGAAGGCACGGTCGTCGCGCAACATGGCGCCGATCTCGTGGGCCAGTACCAGGGCCATGAGCTGGAGAACTTCCTCGCGCTCGTAACCGACCAGGGTCAGCTTGTTGAAGGTGGCCTTGGCGGCGGGTGGGCTGTCCGCCTCCAGTTGGTTCTCGATGGCCTGGATCAGGGTTTCTTCAGCGAAGGCTTCTTCGCTGTCGTCATGTTCGCTCATGGGCGACTCCTCGGTGGCAGGCGCGCAGTTTGCCATGAGTGGCTGCTTGCCTGGGTATTCAGGGTTTTGATAGGCCTGTCGCAGCGCGCCCGTTCGGCTATAACTCTGGCAGTCCCTGCCCATGGAGAGCGCTATGCTCAAGCTTCACGGATTCGCCGTCAGCAACTACTTCAATATGGTCAAGCTGGCCCTGCTGGAAAAGGGCGTGCCCTTCGAGACGGTCGTCGTGCATGGCGGGCAGAGCCCGGAGTTCCTTGCCATCAGTCCGCGCGGCAAGGTGCCGGTGCTGCAGACCGAGCAGGGCTATATCAACGAGACCAGTGCCATCCTCGAATACCTGGAGGAGCGCGGCGAAGGTCGTCCGCTGCTGCCGGCCGAGCCCTACGCGCGGGCCCACGTACGTGCGCTGATGAAGGAGATCGAGCTGTACATCGAGCTGCCCGCGCGCAGCTGCTACCTGGAAGTGTTCTTCAGTGGCAAGGTCGACGAGTTGACCAAGAGCAAGGCCAAGGCCGATCTGCTGGCCGGGGTGGCCACCCTCAAGCGACACGGCAAGTTCGCGCCCTATGTGGCCGGCGCGCAGTTCAGCCTGGCCGACCTGTATTTCCTCTACAGCCTGGATCTGGCCGGCATCGTGGCGAAGAAGCTGTTCGCCCTCGATCTGCTGGCCGAGTTGCCGCAGGCCCGTGCGCTGTTCGCCCTGCTCGAGCAAAACCCGCATGTGCAGCAGATCGCCGCGGACAAGCAGGCGGCGATGACTGACTTTCTCGCGGCGATCAAGGCCAAGGGCTGAGTGCCGCCCCTGCGCCGGGGCGGCCCGTCCCGGGAGTATCTGGCGGGTAGCCGCGTTTCAGGGGCAGGGCTTGCCGACGCCCTTGAGGTCGAGCTTGAAGAACTGCAGGCGATAGCCGGAAGCCTTGGCCTGGCTGCACAGCTTGCTGTTGTAGGCCCGGTAGTCGGCAATGAACACCGGCTTGCCCTGGCTGCGCAGTAGCGAATAGCCGGCACATTCGTTGTACTGGTAGCAGCTCTCGTTGACGGCGAAATCGAAATGGCTGGCCAGTTGCGGCAGCAGGTCGACGGCATTCTTCAGGCCGACGCTGAGGTTGCGCTTGTGTGCCTCCTTGGCCAGCCAGCGGTTGAAGTCGAGCTGCTGGGCCTGGGTCAGTTTGAGGCCGTTGGCGTTGCTGTAGCCGTCCACGTTGTCCGGGTCGACACCATTGCAGCCCTTGTTGCGTGCCAGGTCCAGGCGCTTGGCCAGCAGCGCGCGCACGTCGCTGCGGCGAAAGTCCAGCCAGCGCTCGCCGGGCCAGTCTGGCAGCGGCTTGCCCAGGGCAGCCTTGGGGTAGAGCTTGGCGTCGCTGCGCCAGTATTCCCAGGTGCCGGCGCTGAAATAGCAGATGACGATGCGCCCCTGGGCCTTGAGGTTGCCGATGGTCTGCTTGGGCGTGTCGTACAGGTCGATGTCGTAGACATGCCGGTTGGGCGTCTGCAACGTGCCATTGAGCTGCAGATGCCAGCTGCTGCTGGCCGGAATGGCCAGTGGCGCGGCCAGGCTGGGGGCGGCGATGGACAGCAGGGTGGCAAGGCTGAGCAGCAAACGCATGGTGGGACTACCTGATGGATAGGCTATGCAACATAGACGAGTGATCCCCACCGCCCCAGTGCCGGGCGCCGGGCGGTAGGGCGCCGGGCTCAGCCGGCGGCGAAGTCCAGCAGCGCCTGGCCGGTCAGGCGGTAGCAGACCCAGTCGTCCTTGGGGCGGGCGCCAAAGGCTTCGTAGAACTCCATGGCCGGGGTGTTCCAGTCCAGCACCGCCCACTCCATGCGCCCGCAGCCCTTGGTCACGGCCAGCTGGGCCAGGTGGCGCAGCAGGGCTTTGCCGGCACCGAGCTTACGGTGCTCGGGAGCGACATACAGGTCTTCCAGATAGATGCCGTGCTTGCCCAGCCAGGTCGAGTAGCTGAAGAAGTACACGGCGAAGCCGACGGGTACGCCGTCCTGCTCGCAGATCAGGCCGTGGGTGGTGCTGCCGGCGCCGAACAGACTGTCGCGGATGCCGGTCACATCGGTCTTCACCTCGTGCTCGGCCTTCTCGTAGATGGCCAGGTCGGTGATGAAGCGCAGGATCAGCGCGGCGTCGTCGGCGGTGGCGGGGCGAATATGCAGGCTCATGCGAATGCTCTCGAAGTGTTCAGCTGTAGAGGAGGGCTAGGGTAGTCAGCGGCAGGCCGACCAGGCAGAGGAAGCCAAAGGCGGCAATCCAGCTGCTGTGCGAGTTCATGGGGTCGGACACGCGCAGCGGCAGGCGTGGATAGCGGCCCAGGGTCAGCAAGCGCAGCGCCAGCCAGCCCGCGCTATAGAAGAGGTAGCTGAAGATCAGCTCCAGAACGGCTTCGCCCAGGAAAAGCAGGCCGCGTAACAACAGTTCGAACATGGGAAGTCCCTTTCCCTCGTCTGGCGATCAGCGTGTCGCCAGCAGCTCCTTGCCACGCAGCACGGCGGCGCGCACCTGGTTCGGTGCGGTGCCGCCGATATGGTCGCGGGCGTTGACCGAGCCTTCCAGGGTCAGCACGGCGAACACGTCGTCGCCGATCTGTTCGCTGAACTGGCGCAGTTCGGCCAGGCTCATCTCGGCCAGGTCCTTGCCGCTGTCGACGCCGTATTTCACCGCGTGGCCGACGATCTCGTGGCAATCGCGGAACGGCAGGCCCTTGCGTACCAGGTAGTCGGCCAGGTCGGTGGCAGTGGAGAAGCCGCGGCGGGCCGCCTCGCGCATGATTTCGCGCTTGGGCTTGATCGCCGGGACCATGTCGGCGAAGGCGCGCAGCGAGTCGCGCAGAGTGTCGGCGGCGTCGAACAGCGGTTCCTTGTCTTCCTGATTGTCCTTGTTGTAGGCCAGCGGCTGGCCCTTCATCAGGGTCAGCAGGCCGGTCAGGGCGCCGAACACGCGGCCGGTCTTGCCGCGTACCAGCTCCGGCACGTCCGGGTTTTTCTTCTGCGGCATGATCGAGGAGCCGGTGCAGAAGCGGTCGGGCAGGTCGATGAACTGGAACTGTGCGGAGGTCCACAGCACCAGCTCTTCGGAGAAGCGCGACAGGTGCATCATCGCCAGTGAGGCGGCGGCGCAGAATTCGATGGCGAAATCGCGATCGGACACACCATCCAGGGAGTTGCCGCCAACGGCGTCGAAACCGAGCAGTTCTGCAGTGATCTCGCGAGCAATCGGGTAGGTGGTGCCGGCCAGGGCCGCCGAGCCCAGCGGCATGCGGTTGACCCGCTTGCGGCAGTCGACCAGGCGCTCGTAGTCGCGGCTGAGCATCTCGAACCAGGCCAAAAGGTGATGCCCGAAGGTGACCGGCTGAGCGGTCTGCAGGTGGGTGAAGCCGGGCATGATGGTGTCGGCTTCGGCTTCCGCCAGGCCGAGCAGACCCTGCTGCAGGCGGGTGACCTCGGCGAGGATCAGGTCGATTTCGTCGCGCAGCCACAGGCGGATGTCGGTGGCCACCTGGTCGTTGCGGCTACGGCCGGTGTGCAGCTTCTTGCCGGTGACGCCGATGCGGTCGGTCAGACGCGCCTCGATGTTCATGTGCACGTCTTCCAGGTCGATGCGCCAGTCGAACTGGCCGGCTTCGATTTCCGCCTGGATCTGCTTGAGCCCGGCCTCGATGCTGTCGCGCTCTGCGTCGGTCAGCACGCCGACCTTGGCCAGCATGCTCGCATGGGCGATGGAACCCATGATGTCGTGGCGATACAGGCGCTTGTCGAACTCGACGGAGGCGGTGAAACGGGCGACAAAAGCGTCGACCGGCTCGCTGAAGCGGCCGCCCCAGGACTGGTTGGTTTTCTCGGTGCTCATGGCAGAACTCGCGGGAAAGGCAGGCGCAGCGCCTGCGAAAAGGAAAAAGTGTGCCGATAATAACAGCCTTGCCGGTAAAACCGAGGTTCCGTTCCGCCGGCAGGGAAATGTCGCCGCGCTCACAGTTTTAAGCTCGGGACGACACTTGGGTGCCTTATTTCGCCCATCCGCAGCGCTCTGGCTTGCCGCCTGAGGGGTGCACAAGGAAACTGCCGGGATGCAAATCAAATGGTTCAACCAAGGGCGCAGCCTCGGCCCGGACGACGACTTCTTCCTGCCGGAGCTGTGCCTGCCCGAAGCGCTGCTGAGCATGGTCCTGCTCGCCGAGTTGCTGGTACTGGTGCTGGTGCTCTCCGAGCCGATGCAGCCCGGCTTCAACTGGGTGCGTCTGGCGCTGACCTCGCTGTTCGTGCAGTGGATCGTGCTGCTCTCGGCCGCGCTGCTGTGCCGTCTGCGCCCGTTGCTGGCGCGCCTGCGCGCGGCGCTGGCCGGCAGCCTGTGCTGCGCCATCGTGGTCGGCCTGGCCCTGGCGTGCACCGCTGTGGCGGATTACTTCGAGCTGGGCGGGCCGTTGCCGCGCAGTGGCGAGGTCAACCTGTACCTGCGCCATGGGCTGATCAGCCTGATCATGTCGGCGCTGCTGTTGCGCTATTTTTATCTGCAGAGCCAGTGGCGTCGGCAGCAACAGGCGGAACTGCGCGCGCGGATCGAGGCTTTGCAGGCGCGCATCCGCCCGCACTTCCTGTTCAACAGCCTGAACAGCATCGCCAGCCTGGTGGTGATCGACCCGTACAAGGCCGAGCAGGCGGTGCTCGATCTGTCCGACCTGTTCCGCGCCAGCCTGGCCAAGCCCGGCACGCTGGTGCCCTGGCACGATGAACTGGAGCTGGCGCGAAGATATTTGTCGATCGAGCAATATCGGCTCGGCGACAGGCTACAGTTGGATTGGCAGGTGGACGCAGTACCGGATGATTTGCCGATCCCGCAACTGACCTTGCAACCGCTGCTGGAAAATGCCCTGATCTATGGCATCCAGCCGCGCATCGAAGGCGGGCTGGTGCGGGTTGAGGCGCAGTATGAGGACGGGGTGTTCCAGCTCTGTGTGAGCAACCCCTATGACGAAGGTGTCGAGCAGCGGCCGTCGCGCGGCACCCATCAGGCGTTGGTGAATATAGATGCGCGTTTGGCGGCACTTTTCGGGCCGCGCGCAAGTCTCAGCGTGGATCGCCGTGACGGGCGCCACTTCACCTGTCTACGCTATCCATGTGAGAGACTCACGCAGGAAGCCAGAGCAATATGAATGTGCTGATCGTCGATGACGAACCCCTTGCCCGCGAGCGCCTCAGCCGATTGGTTGGCGATCTCGAGGGTTGTCGTGTCCTCGAGCCTGCGGCAAGCAATGGCGAAGAGGCCCTGGCCCTGATCGACAGCCTGAAGCCCGACGTGGTGCTGCTGGATATCCGCATGCCCGGCCTCGATGGCCTGCAGGTGGCGGCCAAGCTGTGCGAGCGCGAGGCGCCGCCGGCGGTGATCTTCTGCACCGCCCATGACGAATTCGCCCTGGAGGCCTTCCAGGTCAGCGCCGTGGGCTATCTGGTCAAACCGGTGCGGCCCGAAGCGCTGGCCGAGGCGCTGAAGAAGGCCGAGCGGCCCAATCGCGTGCAGCTCGCCGCGCTGACCCGCCCGGCCGGCGCCAACGGTGCCGGCCCGCGCAGCCACATCAGTGCGCGCACGCGCAAAGGTATCGAGCTGATTCCGTTGGAGCATGTGATCTTCTTCATCGCCGACCACAAGTACGTGACCTTGCGCCATGAAGGTGGCGAGGTGCTGCTGGATGAGCCGCTGAAGGCGCTGGAAGACGAGTTCGGTGACCGCTTCGTGCGTATCCACCGCAATGCTCTGGTCTCCCGCGAGCGCATCGAGCGGCTGCAGCGCACGCCGCTGGGGCACTTCCAGCTGTACCTCAAAGGTTTGGGTGGCGACGCCCTGACCGTTAGCCGCCGGCATGTGGCCGGGGTGCGCAAGTTGATGAACAACCTCTAACCGGCTGTGGCCGCATGGGTTGGCGCTGGCCGCGGCAATCCGGCGCCGACCTCGGCCGAGCCAGCCTGTTATCATTCCCGGCAGTTCAGTTTCCGGAAGTGATCATGTCCCGCGAAATCCGTATTGCCACTCGCAAGAGTGCCCTGGCCCTGTGGCAGGCCGAACACGTCAAGGCGCGCCTGGAGCAGGCCCATCCCGGCCTCAAGGTCAGCCTGGTGCCGATGGTCAGCCGTGGCGACAAGCTGCTCGATGCGCCGCTGGCGAAGATCGGCGGCAAGGGCCTGTTCGTCAAGGAACTGGAAACCGCCCTGCTGGAGAACGAAGCCGACATCGCCGTGCATTCGATGAAGGATGTGCCGATGGATTTCCCCGCCGGCCTCGGCCTGTTCTGCATCTGTGAACGGGAAGATCCGCGCGACGCCTTCGTCTCCAATACCTATGCCAATTTCGCTGAGCTGCCGGCCGGTAGCGTGGTCGGCACTTCCAGCCTGCGCCGCCAGGCTCAGCTGCTGGCGCGCCGGCCCGATCTGAAAATCCAGTTCCTCCGCGGCAACGTCAACACCCGCCTGGCCAAGCTGGATGCCGGCGAGTACGACGCCATCATCCTCGCCGCCGCCGGGCTGATTCGCCTCGGCTTCGAGAGCCGCATCCGTGCCTCGATCAGCGCCGAAGACAGCCTGCCGGCTGGCGGTCAGGGCGCGGTGGGGATCGAGTGCCGCACGGCCGATAGCGAGATTCACGCCCTGCTGGCGCCGCTGCACCATGCCGATACAGCCGACCGGGTGAATGCCGAGCGGGCGCTGAACAAGCACCTCAATGGCGGCTGCCAGGTGCCAATCGCCTGCTATGCCCTGCTCGAAGGTGAGCAGTTGTGGCTGCGCGGCCTGGTCGGCCAACCGGATGGCGGCCTGCTGCTGCGTGCCGAGGCCCGTGCGCCACGCGCCGCTGCCGAGCAGTTGGGCGTGCAGGTGGCCGAGCAACTGCTGGCGCAGGGCGCGGCGCAAATCCTCAAGGCGGTCTACGGCGAGGCCGCCGCCGAGTGACGGGCTGGCGCCTGCTGCTGACCCGCCCGGCCGCCGAGAATGCGGCCCTGGCCGCGACCCTGGCCGAAGCCGGGGTGTACAGCAGCAGCCTGCCCCTATTGGCCATCGAGGTGCTGGCGGAAATCGCCGAGCAGCGCAAGACGATGGATGAACTGGCGCGCTACAGCGCACTGATCGTGGTCAGCAAGCCGGCTGCACGCCTGGGCTTGCAGCTGCTCGAACGCTACTGGCCACAGCCTCCAGCCAGTCAGCGCTGGTTCAGCGTTGGCGCGGCGACCGCGCAGATCCTCGATGCGTACCTCGAACCCCACGGCCTGCGGGCTACCTGCCCGGCTGCTGGCGACGACAGTGAGGCCCTGTTGGCGCTGCCCGAGTTGCAGCAGGCACTGGCTACGCCGGCGCCGCGGGTGCTGATCCTGCGCGGCGAGGGCGGGCGCGAACTGCTCGCCGAGACCCTGCGCGAACGTGGCGTGGCGGTCGATTATCTGGAACTCTATCGCCGCGTGCTGCCGGACTATCCACCTGGTTGCCTGGTGCAGCGCGTGCGCGGGGAACGTCTCAACGCCCTGCTGGTCAGCAGTGCTCAGGGCCTCGAACATCTGCAGCAACTGGCCGGGGCTGACTGGCCTGAGCTGGCTCGGCTACCCTTGTTGGTGCCCAGCCCACGGGTCGCCGAGCTGGCCCGGGCGGCCGGTGCCCTGCACCCAATCGATTGTCGCGGCGCCAGTGCTGCGGCTGTTCTGGCGGCCTTGCGTGCAAGCGCGCCGCCCCTCTGATGCAAAGGATGGACACGTGAGCGAGACAGCCCCGCAGATCAGCGAAGCAACTCAGGACACTCTGACCAAGGCTCAGTCGCCCGCCGTAGCGCCGCCCAAGGCCAAGGGCCGTGGCCTCGCCGCAGTGGCGTTGCTGATCGGCGCCGCCGGCTTGGCTGCCGGTGGCTGGAGCAGCTGGCAGTTGTACCTGCAGCAGGACCAGGCGGCGCAGCAGCTGGCCCGCTTCAACGAGAGCAGTGCAGCGGCGCAGCAACAGCTGCAGGCCAGCGAGCAGCGCATCGCCCAGCGCCTGGCCGGGTTGCCGACTGCGGCCGACCTGGGCGCCCAGCGCGACCTGCTGGTGAGCCTGCAGGGCGATCAGCAGCGCCTGGCGCAAAGCCTCTCCGGGTTGCTCGGCAAGAGCCGCGAAGACTGGCGCCTGGCCGAGGCCGAGCACTTGCTGCGCCTGGCCATGCTGCGTCTCAGCGCATTGCAGGACGTCAACAGCGCCACCGCGCTGGTGCAGGGGGCCGACAGCATCCTGCAGGCGCAGGATGATCCGCAGGCCTTCGCCGCGCGCGGTGAGCTGATCAAGGTGCTGGAGGCGCTGAACAGCCTGCCGCAGGTCGATCGCAGTGGTCTGTTCCTGCAGCTGGCGGCTTTGCGTGGGCAGGTCGATCAGCTGCAGATGCTCGCCCCCGAATACATTCTGCCGAGCGAAGTGCCGACGGCCGCCAGTGCCAGTGACAGCAGTCGCTGGGCCGAGCTGTGGGCAAAGCTGTCGCGCTATGTGCGCCTCGACCTGCAGGCCGACCAGGATGTGCGTCCGCTACTGGCCGGGCAGAGCCTGGCGCAGGTGCGCCTGACCCTGGCGCTGGCCCTGGAGCAGGCGCAATGGGGCGCGTTGAATGGCCAGCCGGAGGTCTACCGGCAGGCCCTGACGGCGGCGCATGCGGTGCTCGACAACTACTTCGATCGTGACAATCAGGCGGTCAAGGCCATGCAGCAGCGCATCGGCGAGCTGGGTGAGCAGGCGGTCGTGGCCAAGCTGCCTAGCCTGGATCCGGCGCTGAATACCCTGCAGGCCTACCTCAAGTTGCGCGAGGCCCGTGAGCTGATGCCGGAAGCGGTGGACGCAGTGGAAACCGAGGAGGGCGGGCAATGATCCGCGCCATCCTGCTGCTGCTTCTGGTGGTCGCCACCACCACCCTGCTTGGTCTGGCCATCGCCGAACACAGCGGCTATGTGCTGATCGCCTGGAAGAGCTTTCGCTATGAGTCCAGCCTGTGGGTGTTTCTGCTCCTGGCGACACTGGTCTGGCTATTGGTCTGGGGCGTGCGCTGGCTGTGGCGGCTGTTCGTGGCTTCCGGTGGCCTGCTCAATCCCTGGTCGCGGCGCAATCATGGCAAGCGTCAGCAGCTGGCGGCCGACAAGGGCCTGCTGGATCTCGCCGAAGGGCGCTGGGAGCGTGCGGTGCGCCATCTGCAGCAGGCGGCCGAAGGTGAGCGCCAGCCGCTGATGCACTACCTGGGCGCGGCCCGGGCGGCGCAGCAGCTGGGCAATTACGAACAGAGCGACAGCTTTCTCGAGCGCGCCCTGCAGCGTCAGCCGCAGGCCGAACTGGCCATTGCCCTGACCCATGCCGAACTGCAGCAGGCGCGTGGTGAAAGTGCCGCCGCCCAGGAAACCTTGCAGGTGATGCGCCAGCGTCACCCGCGTCACCGTCAGGTACTGCGCCAGCTGCAGAGCCTGCTGCTGGCCCGGGCCGACTGGTCGGCCCTGCTCGATCTGTTGCCCGAGCTGCGCAAGGGCCAGGTGCTCGGCGGCGAGGACCTGGCTACCCTGGAGCGGCAGGTCTGGCAAGGTCGCCTGCTGGCTGCCGGGCAGGCCGGGTTGAACCAGGGTGAGGCCGCCTTGCAGCCGCTGACTGCGGCCTGGCAGCAGTTGTCCTCGACCCAGCGCAGCGAGCCAGAGTTGCTGCTCGCCTATGCCGGTCAGCTGCAGCAGCTGGGTGCCCCGGAAGAAGCCGAGGAGGTCCTGCGCAAGGGCCTCAAGCAGGCTTACGATAGCCGCCTGGTGCGGCTCTATGGCCTGCTGCGCGGGCGTGATCCGGCGCGTCAGCTGCAGGCGGCCGAAGCCCTGCTCAAGCAGCATCCGCAGGACCCCGTGCTGCTGCTCAGCCTCGGTCGCCTGTGTCTGCAGAACAGCCTGTGGGGCAAGGCCCGCGAGTACTTCGAGATCAGCCTGGAGTTTTCCCGCAGCGCGGAAACCTGTGCCGAACTGGCCCGTCTGCTGGCCCATCTGGGCGAGCTGGAAAAGAGCAATCAGCTGTTCCAGGAAGGCCTCGGCCTGCTCGATCAGCAACTGCCGAACCTGCCACTGCCGACGCGCGTCTGAGCGCGTGGGTAGTGGCCTGTTTGGCTAATTCAAATATCCAATTTCGGCGCCAGACTTCGCCATACTGCGTTGCCGCTCCTCACCGTAGCTCTGCTACGACTCGTCGCGGCGCCTTGTCTGGCAAACCCTGGCACTCGAACTTGAATGCACGGATTAGCCGCACAGGCCACTAGACGTGCGGCGCCTGGTCACGGACGAGGTGCCGCATGTTGCCTTGAAAGCCTGACCGGCTTTCCTCTACCGTAACCGCCTTTCCCGTCTGCTTCGGA
Source organism: Pseudomonas campi (assembly GCF_013200955.2). Taxonomy (NCBI): domain Bacteria; kingdom Pseudomonadati; phylum Pseudomonadota; class Gammaproteobacteria; order Pseudomonadales; family Pseudomonadaceae; genus Aquipseudomonas; species Aquipseudomonas campi. The sequence continues at coordinate 4,124,935 of NZ_CP053697.2, read as the reverse complement.
GTCCTCATGGCTTTGGCCAATCCGCGTACCCTGTTTCTCCTCGCTTTTCTCGGTTGCCTTGGCCTGATGGGCGGTGCGTTGTTCCTTGAGCACTATGTCGGGCTGGAACCGTGCCCGATGTGCATCGTGCAGCGCGTCTGCGTGATCCTCTTCGCCGTGGTCTGCCTGATCGCCGCCATCCATGGCCCGGCGCGGCTGGGGCGTCGTCTGTATGCGGTGCTGGCCATGCTGTTCGCGGCGCTGGGTGCCGGCACGGCCGGACGCCAGGTGTGGCTGCAGGGCGTGCCGCCGGATCAGCTCGAGGCCTGTCTGCCGAGCCTGGAGTTCATGCTCGATGCGTTGCCGCTGCAGGAAATCGTCCGTCTGGTGTTCCACGGCACCGCCGATTGCGCGGAAGTGAGCTGGACGCTGTTCGGCATGAGCGTGCCGGAGTGGAGCCTGCTGGCCTTCGTCGGCATGATTCTGTTCAGCCTGTTCCAGTTGCTGCGTCGCAGTTGATCCGCAATAGCCGGTAACGGCGGGCGGTTGCCCGCGGTCCGCGCGCGCGGCATAGTCCTGGCACACCTTGCGGCTGCCGGAGTCCCATCATGCGTGCCTTGATCGTCTTGCTGTTCGCCCTGTGCATGGCCGGTTGCACGGGCACGGATGTTCGCCAGTACGCCGCCGAGCAGCCGGCCCTTGAGTTGTCGGACTACCTGAACGGTGAGCTGGAAGCCTGGGGCATGTTCCAGAACCGTTCCGGGGAAGTGGTCAAACGTTTTCACGTGGCCCTCACGGGTACCTGGCAGGGCGATGTCGGTACCCTCGACGAACGCTTCACCTACAGCGACGGCAGCACCGAGCGGCGCGTCTGGACCTTGCGCCGGCAGGCTGATGGCAGCTGGCGCGGAACCGCCGGCGATGTTGTCGGCGAGGCCATCGGCGAGGTGTCCGGCAATGCCCTGCACTGGCGCTACCAGCTGTTGCTCAAGGTCGATGGCGAGCAGTATGTGGTCGACTTCGATGACTGGATGTTCCTCATGGATCAGCGCGTGATGCTCAACCGTGCGCGCATGTCCAAGTGGGGGATCGACCTCGGGCAGGTGACTCTGAGCTTCTACAAACCGGTGAAATGACCCGGGTCAGCAATTTCCCGATCAAGGTGACTTGCTGGCGGGAGCCGGCGGGCATACTCTGGCCCAACGTCTCGTCAGTAATCCGGCACTTCACCGGGTGTTTTTTCGGGGCTGCCCAAGTTGCCAAATAATCGGCTCGGGGCTGCGGTACACCAGCATTCACCTGTAGGGAAGTGAGGACATCATGCTCGAGAGCTGCCAGAACGCCCAGGAACGTTGGGGTGGAGTACACCAGCTGATCGACCGCTGGCTTCAGGAACGTCATGAGCTGGTTCGCGCCTATGACCTCCTCAGTGACAAGCCTCAGGCACCTGCAGCCAATGCTCAGGATCTGCAGCGCTTCTGCGAGATTCTCGTCGACTATGTTTCGGCCGGGCACTTCGAGGTTTACGAGCAACTGACCGGCGAGGCCAAGGCCTTCGGTGACCAGCGCGGCCTCGAACTGGCCAAGCAGATCTACCCGCGTATCGAAGCCATCACCGAAGTGGCGCTGGCCTTCAATGACCGTTGCGACAACGGCGACTGCCGCGATACCGCTTCCCTGAGCGCGGAGTTGAAACGCCTCGGGCAAATGCTGCACGAGCGCTTCGAGCTGGAAGATTGCCTGATCGAAGTGCTGCACAATTCCCATGAGCAGCAGGGCGTCGCCTCGGTCTGAGAACCTGTCTACGATTTCTTGATCGTCGGCCATGCTGCGTTGAAATTGGGCTCGGGCTGCTCATTTACAGCTCGTAAACTCCGCGCCCTCGCCCAATTGATTCGCTGGCGCTCACCCTTCGGGTCAGCCTGCGGCTGTTACTCCCGTTGGTCGTTGCGCCTGCCTGGCTCTAGCTCAAAATATCGTAAACAGATTCTAAGGCGGTGCTGGACGCCGACTGCTAGTCGGCGATATCCAGCAACTCCAGCTCGAACACCAGCGGCGCATCCGGCGGAATCAGATCGCCGGCGCCAGCCTGGCCATACGCCTGTGCCGCTGGAATCACCACCCGCCATTTGGCCCCCACCGGCATCGCCCGTAGGGCGGTCTGCCAGCCGCTGATCAGGCTGTTGAGGCGGAACCACTGCGGCCCTTCACTCTGGTCAAACAGGCTGCCGTCGGCCAGCTCGCCGCGATAGCGTACTTGCACCCGTGCGGCATTGCCGGCTTTTCCCGTTCCGGGACGCAGCTCATGAACCAGTACGCCACCGGCCAATTCACGAACCCCGGGCTTGGCTTTTTCCGCAGCCAGAAAGCGCTGTTCCGTGGCCCGCGCCTGCTCGTGACGAACGGCCGCTGCACGCAGGGCGAGGCGTTCCTCGTGTTCATCGAGGAGGTTGTCGATGCGCTCTGGCGGCAGCCGCAAAGGCTCCGCGCGATAGGCCTGGCGCATGCCTTCGAGCAAGGCTTCCAGCTGCAGATCGGGCACTTCGCTGCGCAGCCGCTCACCCAGTCTGGCGCCCAGGCTATAGGCCAGATCATCCTCTGGCGTGGAGGCTGCAAGCAGTGCGGGCGAGAGGCAGAGCAGGAGCAAAAGACAGCGCAGCATCGGGGGAAATCTCGGGGTGAATGTGTGGACGATTATGCCAGTGCTTGCCATCGTCACAATGTGCAGCTAGCGACCTGAGAATCTGGCGTCTAGTATGGGGTCACCAACGTCCGTTAGGAGGCACGTCATGCCGACCAACAATAAGAAGTCCGTTACCACTCCGCTGCACCTGCTTCAGCAACTCTCCCACAGCCTGCTCGAACATCTGGAAAAGGCCTGCTCGCAGGCTCTCGTCGAAGCCGAAGGCCTGCTGACCAAACTGGAAAAGCAACGCGGCAAAGCCCAGGAAAAACTGCATGAAGCGCGCAGCAAATTGCAGGATGCAGCCAAGGCCGGCAAGGCCAAGGCGCAGGACAAAGCCAAGTCGCTGATCAGCGAACTGGAAGAGCTGCTCGACAACCTCAAGACCCGCCAGACCGAAACCCGTAACTACATTCTGCAGCTCAAGCGCGATGCCCAGGAAAGCCTGAAACTGGCCCAGGGCGTAGGCAAGGTGCGCGAGGCGGCCAATAAGGCCCTGAGCAGCCGTACGGCAGCCAAACCCGTGGCCAAGGCAGCGGCGAAACCTGCCGCCAAACCCGCAGTAGCGAAGAAGCCGGCTGCCAAACCTGCGGCAGCCAAGACGCCGCTCAAGGCCGTCGCCAAGCCGGCTGCAAAACCCGCGGCCAAGCCAGCCGTCAAACCGGCAGTGGCGAAGAAGCCTGCCGCCAGCGCCGCCAAACCGGCGGCCGCCAAAGCGCCGGCCAAGCCGGCCGCGAAGCCTGCAGCCAAGCCCGTAGCCAAACCGGCGGTGGCGAAGAAACCTGCAGCCAGCGCGGCCAAGCCTGCGGCAGCCAAGGCGCCGGTCAAGCCGGCCGCGAAACCCGCAGCCAAGCCCGCGGCCAAACCGGCAGTGGCGAAGAAGCCAGCAGTCAGTGCTGCCAAACCGGCGGCCGCCAAGGCAGCGGTCAAACCTGCTGCTAAGCCTGCAGCCAAGCCCGCAGCGAAGGCGCCGGCGCCGGCGGCCGGCGCGGCCAAGCCAGCAGCAGCCAAGGCTGCGGTCAAGGCGGTGGCCAAGCCCGCCGCGAAACCTGCGGCAAAACCTGCGGCCAAACCAGCGGTGAAGAAAGCCCCGGCCGCCAAGCCGGTCGCTGCCAAGCCGGCCCCTGCTCCGGCTGCCGCTCCTGCGTCCGCTCCGGCCGCCGCTGCACCTGCTGCCAGCAATGGCAGCACCCCACCGACCGGCGCTTAAGTCCGGTTTGCCACGGCGCGCAGCACCTGCAGCGCGTCGTGGTGCTGTTCTCCTGCACTGGTGGCCAAAGCCTCAAGCCAGGCCGCCGGTTGCGCCTGCTGCGGCCAGGCGCCCGTCAGGGTTTCCAGGCGCCGTAACAGCTCGCGCTCGGCCTCCAGTTCCAACGCCTTGACCTGCTCGCGCAGGCGCAACTGCGCCGCATCGAGTTGGGCCGCCTCCCGCCAGTTCTGGCGTAATTCCCGCAGCGGTTGCACGACCTGGCGTTGCCAGGGTTCGCTGAGTGCCTTGAGTGCTGCCAGGCGCTCGTCGTCGCAGGCCACGCCGCGCTGCTCCAGCCACAGTCCGCACAGCAGCAGGCACACGTCCGCCCCGGCCGCTTGCAGGCGCAGGCAGGCCGCTTCGACGCCGGGGTGGGCGTAGCACTGCTGGGCAAAAGTCCACAGGTCAGACGGCATGAGGCTCTCCGGGCGAGGGTGGGGCGAAACTGATAGACTGCGCCGCCTTTGGGCGTGCTCACACTACAGCTGCGCGTCCGCTCGATACAGTGTGAACGCGCGCGATGATCCGACTTCAGAACCTTACCTTACAACGTGGCCCGCAACGCCTGCTCGAAGGCGCCGAGATGACCCTGCACGCCGGCCACAAAGCCGGCCTGATCGGCGCCAACGGTGCCGGCAAGTCCAGCCTGTTCGCCCTGCTGCGCGGCGAGCTCGGCCCGGATGCCGGCGATTGCCACTTGCCGCCGGACTGGCGCATCGCCCACATGCGCCAGGAGGTCGACGACCTCGAACGTCTGGCCGTGGACTATGTGCTCGATGGCGACATCCTCCTGCGCCAGGTGCAGCGCGACCTGGCCGCCGCCGAAGCGGCCCACGACGGCACGGCCATCGCCCGCCTGCACAGTGAGCTGGACAACGCCGACGGTTACACCGCCGATGCCCGCGCGCGCAAGCTGCTGGCCGGCCTCGGCTTCAGCAACGAGCAGATGGACAAGCGCGTCGGCGATTTCTCTGGTGGCTGGCGCATGCGCCTGAACCTGGCCCAGGCGCTGATGTGCCCGTCGGATCTGCTGCTGCTCGACGAACCGACCAACCACCTCGACCTCGACGCAATCCTCTGGCTGGAAGAGTGGCTGAAGAGCTACCCCGGCACCCTGTTGCTGATCTCCCACGACCGCGACTTCCTCGATGCCGTGGTCGACCATGTGGCGCACCTCGAACAGCAGAAGCTGACCCTCTACCGCGGCGGCTACTCGGCCTTCGAGCGCACCCGTGCCGAACGCCTGGCGCAGCAGCAGCAGGCTTACGAGAAGCAGCAGGCGCAGCGCGAGCACATGGAGAAGTACATCGCCCGCTTCAAGGCCCAGGCGACCAAGGCGCGTCAGGCGCAGAGCCGGATCAAGGCGCTGGAACGCCTGGAAGAGCTGGCCCCGGCGCATGTCGATTCGCCGTTCGATTTCGTCTTCCGCGAGGCCGACAAGATCTCCAGTCCGCTGCTGGACATGGCTGACGTGCAGCTCGGTTATGGCGACAGGGCGGTGCTGCAGCAGGTCAAGCTGCAGCTGGTTCCGGGTGCGCGCATCGGCCTGCTCGGCCCCAACGGCGCCGGCAAGTCGACCCTGATCAAGACCCTCTCCGGTGAGCTGACCCCGCTGTCGGGACGCCTGGCCCGCGGCGAGAACCTGTCGATCGGCTACTTCGCCCAGCATCAGCTCGACTCGCTGGATGCCAAGGCCAGCCCGCTGCTGCACCTGCAGCGTATCGCCCCGGGTGAACGCGAGCAGACCCTGCGCGACTTCCTCGGCGGCTTCGATTTCCGTGGCCCGCGTTGTGACGAGGCGGTGCAGAACTTCTCCGGTGGCGAGAAGGCGCGTTTGGCCCTGGCGCTGATCGCCTGGGGCAAGCCCAACCTGTTGCTGCTCGACGAACCGACCAACCACCTCGACCTGGAAATGCGCCTGGCCCTGACCATGGCCCTGCAGGAGTTCTCCGGCGCGGTACTGGTGGTGTCACACGATCGCCACCTGCTGAAAAGCACCACCGACGAATTCCTCCTGGTCGCCGATGGCCGCATCCAGCCCTTCGACGGCGACCTCGAAGACTACGCGCGCTGGCTGGTCGATTTTCGCGCCCGCCAGCAGCCGCAAGCGACGGCAGCGCCAGCCGCCGACAAGACCGACAAGCGCGCCCAGCGCCAGGTTGCCGCCGCCCTGCGTCAGCAGCTGGCGCCGCACAAGCGCGAGGCGGACAAGCTGGAAAAGGAGCTGGGCAAGCTGCACGAGCAGCTGGCCAAGGTCGAACAGCGTCTGGGCGACAGCGGCATCTACGAGGCCGCGCGCAAGGACGAGCTGCGCGAGTTGCTGGCCGAACAGGCGCGCCTGAAAAGCCGCGAAGGCGAGCTGGAAGAAAGCTGGATGGTCGCCCTGGAGCAGCTGGAAGCGCTGGAGCAGCAGCTGGCGCAAGCCGACTAAGCGGGTCGGCCTGTACGGCCTGCTTTTCCGCTCTCGTTTAGCGGCTGCGCCTGCTGGGCGTCGTGCAGGCAAGCGCGTAGGCTAGGGTGACGGCTGGGCGCTCGCCGTCTGCCGTCATTCATTGCAATCACTGAGGTATTCGCCATGGCTATCGAAACCTGGCTCGCTTTCTTCGTCGCCTGCTGGGTGATCAGTCTGTCGCCGGGTGCCGGTGCCATTGCCTCGATGAGCGCCGGCCTGCAGTACGGTTTCTGGCGTGGCTACTGGAACGCCCTCGGCCTGCAGCTGGCGTTGCTGATGCAGATCGCCGTGGTGGCTGCTGGCCTCGGTGCGGTACTGGCCACCTCGGAACTGGCCTTCAACCTGATCAAGTGGTTTGGTGTGGCCTACCTGGTCTATCTCGGCTGGAAGCAGTGGGTTGCCTTGCCCGGCGAGATTTCCACTGGTGAGGGCGAGCGGCCCCTCGGGCGACCGCTGACCCTGGTACTGCGCGGTTTTCTGGTCAACGCCAGCAACCCCAAGGCGATCATCTTCATTCTCGCGGTGCTGCCGCAGTTCCTCGATCCGCAGGGATCGCTGCTGGCGCAGTACACGGTGATGGCGGCCACCATGGTGGCGGTCGATCTGGTGGTCATGGCCGGCTACACCGGCCTGGCCGCGCGCGTCCTGCGGGCGCTGCGCTCACCGCGCCAGCAGCGCATTCTCAACCGCACCTTTGGCGGCCTGTTCATGGCTGCCGCCGGCCTGCTGGCGATGGTGCGACGTACCGCCTGAGCTGCGTTTCCAGGTCTGAGGCCTTGCGCCCCGTTCCTGATCGATGGCTTACCATGGCGGCTTTTCCGTGGTTGGAGTAATCCGCGCAATGCGAGTCTGGATCGATGCCGACGCCTGCCCCCGAGGGGCGCGGGATCAGCTGGTGAAGTTCGCCCTCAAGCGCGGCTTCGAGGTGGTGCTGGTGGCTGGCCAACCAGTGGCGCGACCGGGCTTTACCTGCGTGCGGCTGATCGTGGTGCCCAGTGGTCCGGATGCGGCGGATGATTATCTGGTCGAGCATGCCGTGCCCGGCGAGCTGGTGATCTGCAGCGATGTACCGCTGGCCGATCGTCTGGTGAAGAAGGGTGTCAGTGCCCTCGATCCGCGCGGTCGCGAGTTCGATGAGCGCAACATGGGTGACAAGCTGGCCACCCGTAACCTGTTCGCCGATCTGCGCGAGCAGGGCCAGATGGGCGGCGGCCAGGCCGCCTATGGTGAGAAGGACCGCCAGGCCTTCGCCAACGCGCTGGATCGCATCCTTACCCGCCTGATGAAGTAGCCCGGATGCAATCCGGGGATAGAGTTGCCTGCTTCCCGGATTTCATCCGGGCTACGGCATAGCACATGCACCCTACGGCAGATTCATGGCGGCTCTCAACCGCACAGATAGGTGCCGGTGCCCACCGCCACCAGGCTGCCGTCGTCGCTGTGCAGCTCGCTGCGCACCACCGCCACCTTGTTGCCCGAACGCAGCAGCACGGCCGTGGCGGTGAACAGCTGGCCGCGACCGGGGCGCAGGTAATCGACGCGCAGGTCGATGGTGCCGAGCTTGGACAGCCGCTGCATGCGCTCTGTGCTCGACAGGTGCTGGTGCTTGTCGAAGGCGCCGATCAGCGCCATGGCGCCGCCGGCGACATCCAGCAGCGAGGAAATCACCCCGCCGTGCAGGATGCCGTGGACGAAGTTGCCGATCAGCTCGGGCTTCATCGGCAACTCCATCACCACCTTGTCGAGGGACAGCTCGACCAGCTGGATGCCCAGTACCTGGTTGAACGGGATGCGCTGGAAGAAACCGGCGACGGCGTCGCGCAGTTCGGCGGTGAGTTCGAAAGCGGGCTGGCTCATGGGTGGTTATGTCTGCGGCAAGGGCGGAAGGCCCCACGCTGCCGCAGTTGCGCCCGCTTGACCAGTGCTGCGGCGGAGTCACGGGGTGGAATGGCTCTTTTGCCCCGCTGATGGCGGGAGGCGTCCTGCGTAGGGTGCTCCGGACGCGCCAGAGGGTGGTGCTTCCTTGCACCCTACGGCAGAGCGGTCAGTGCGGGTTGGCGAGTTCCAGCACCCGATCGACCAGCTTGTTGATGCCGGAAGCCGCCTCGGCAATCGACTGGGCGAGCATGTAGGCCGGGGTGCTGACCAGTTTGTGCGCGCTGTCCTCGACTATGTCTTCCACCGTGCAAGCCTTGTGCGTGCCGCCCATGGCCTGCAGGGCCTCGGCGGCCGGGTCTTCGGCGCTGCCCAGGGTGCAGGTGACGCCGGCACCGAAGATCTGCACCGCCAGGGCCGGGGCGATGCAGATCAGGCCGATCGGCTTGCCGGCCTTGGCGAAGGCCTGGGCTGCGGCGAGTACATCGGCCTGCACCGTGCAGTCGGCGCCCTGCAGGGCGAAGTCGGAGAGGTTCTTGGCCACGCCGAAACCACCCGGCAGGATCAGCGCGTCGAAGTGCTCGACGTGCAGTTCGCGCACATCTTCGACATTGCCGCGGGCGATGCGCGCCGTTTCGATCAGGACGTTGCGGCTTTCCGCCATTTCCTCGCCGGTCAGGTGGTTGATCACATGCATCTGCGCCACGTTCGGCGCGAAACACTGCACCTGGGCGCCGCGCTGGTCGAGGCGCAGCAGGGTAATCACGCTTTCGTGGATTTCGGCGCCGTCGTAGACGCCGCAACCGGAGAGGATGACGGCTACCTTTTTGCTCATGGTGTGCTCCTGATCGGGAAAACTGCGGGTGTCGCCAAATGCCGGTCAGCCTGGCATGCCCGGTACTCAGTGGGCGTGCGGGTGTGGCTTAGCATGGCGGTAGATGAAGCAATCCTAGCCCGCGCCGCCGCGCAACGATATGGGTGAACCGTGAATTACATCCTCTATGCCGTGCCCGTGTTCTTCCTGCTGATCGGTCTGGAGCTGCTCGCCGACCGCTGGCGCGGCAGAAGCAGCTATCGCCTGGCCGATGCCCTGAACAGCCTGAGTGCCGGCGTGCTGTCGACCACCAGTGGCTTGCTTACGGCGGCGGTCGGCCTGCTCACCTACACCTTCGCCTGGCAGCAACTGGCGATTTTCCAGCTGGCTGCCGAGGATTGGCGCGTCTGGCTGCTGGCGTTCGTCCTCTACGATTTCTGTTACTACTGGCTGCATCGCCTGGGGCATGAGCGCAACATCCTCTGGGCGGCGCACTCGGTGCATCACCAGAGCGAGGAGTACAACCTCTCCACCGCCCTGCGCCAGACCAGTACGGGCTTCATCTTCGGCTGGATCTTCTACCTGCCGATGGCCATCGTCGGCGTACCGCCGCTGGTCTTTCTCGGTGTCGGCGCACTCAATCTGCTCTATCAGTTCTGGGTGCATACCCGGCACATCCCCAAGCTGGGCTGGTTCGAGTGGTTCTTCGTCAGCCCGTCCAACCACCGCGTGCACCATGCGCAGAACCCGGTTTACATGGATCGCAACTACGGCGGCGTGTTCATCCTCTGGGATCGCCTGTTCGGCTCCTTCCAGGAGGAGCGCGACGACGAGCCCGTGGTGTTCGGCGTGACCACCCCGCTGGCCAGCTGGAACCCGCTGTGGGCCAACCTGCAGTTCTATGCCGTGCTGTGGCAGGACGCGGTGCGCGCGGCATCCTGGTGGGACAAGCTGCGTATCTGGTTCATGCGCACCGGCTGGCGTCCGGCCGATGTCGAGGCTCGCCATCCGCGCGGCAAACCCGATCTGGCGCGCTTCGAGAAGTTCGTCGTGCCTCTCGGTCGCCCGCGTCAGCTCTATGCGTTGCTGCAGTTCGGCGTCTATCTGCTGCTGGGCAGCTACCTGCTGGCGGTCGGCGAGCAACTGACGGTGCCGCAGCTGATCCTGGCCTGTGCCTGGATGGCGTTCGGTCTGTATGTCATCGGTGCCTGGCTGGAGAATCGGCCCTTCGTGCTGTGGCTGGAGCTGGTGCGCCTGGTCTGCAACCCGCCGCTGCTGTGGTGGGTCGAGGCGCAGGGCTGGCCCGGTATCGGCGTGGCGCTGCCGGTCTGGGGCCTGCTGCTGGGCTACAGTGGCCTGAGTCTGCTGGGTCTGATCCTGCTGCAGCGGCAACGCGTCGCGCCGGCGCCTGCCTGATTCGGCGGTTGTGGCGCTGTCGCGGCGTCATCATTTGGTCATAATGGGGGCTTATAACCGTCACACTGAGCCCGCGCGCGTGGGCCCCGGAGTTTGCCGTGAGCTTTACCCCCGCCAATCGCCTGTTCCCTGCCACCCGCCTGCGCCGCAACCGCCGCGATGATTTCTCCCGCCGCCTGGTGCGCGAAAATCGCCTGAGTGTCGACGACCTGATCCTGCCGGTGTTCGTCCTCGACGGTGAAAACCGCCGCGAAGCGATCCCCTCGATGCCGGGCGTCGAGCGCCTGTCCATCGACCTGCTGCTCAAGGAAGCGGAGGAGTGGGTGGCCTTGGGTATTCCGGCGCTGGCGCTGTTCCCGGTGACGCCGCTGGAGAAGAAGTCGCTGCTCGGTGAGGAAGCCTGGAACCCGGACGGCATCGCTCAGCGCGCGATCCGTGCCCTGCGCAGCAAGTTCCCCGAGCTGGGGGTGATCAGCGACGTGGCCCTCGACCCCTTTACCACCCACGGCCAGGACGGCATCCTCGATGCGGATGGCTACGTGCAGAACGACATCACTGTCGATGCGCTGGTCAAGCAGGCGCTGTCCCATGCCGCTGCCGGTGCCCAGGTGGTGGCGCCGTCGGACATGATGGACGGGCGCATTCAGGCGATCCGCGAGGCCCTGGAGCTGGCTGACCACAGCAACGTGCGGATCATGGCCTACTCGGCCAAGTACGCCAGCGCCTACTACGGCCCGTTCCGCGATGCGGTCGGCTCGGCGGCCAACCTGGGCAAGGCCAACAAGGCCAGCTACCAGATGGACCCGGCCAACGGCGACGAGGCGCTGCACGAAGTGGCGGCCGACCTGGCCGAAGGCGCCGACATGGTCATGGTCAAGCCGGGCATGCCGTACCTGGACATCCTGCAGCGGGTGAAAACGGAATTCCGTGTGCCGACCTTCGTCTATCAGGTCAGTGGCGAGTACGCCATGCACATGGCGGCAATCCAGAATGGCTGGCTCAGTGAAGCGGTCATCCTCGAGTCGCTGACGGCTTTCAAACGTGCAGGTGCCGATGGCATTCTCACTTACTTCGCCAAGCGGGCGGCAGAATTGATCAAGGCGGGGCAATAAGCCCCCTGGGAAGTGATGGCATGAACACCGAGGGATTGAGCAATAACGCGGCGCTGGACGCACAGCCGAGCAACGAGAGCGTGGTCGAACAGGCCGTGGTCGAGGTCGTCGAGCCGGTCGTCGTCCCGCCTGCGCCGGTCGTAGCGCCCGTCGCGGTACCGGGGCTGGATGACAGCAGCCTGTACATTCACCGCGAACTGTCCCAGCTGAAGTTCAACATCCGCGTGCTGGAACAGGCGCTGGATGAGTCCTATCCGCTGCTCGAGCGCTTGAAGTTCCTGCTGATCTTCTCCAGCAACCTCGACGAGTTCTTCGAGATCCGCGTGGCCGGGCTGAAGAAGCAGATCAACTTCGCCCGCGAACAGGCCGGTGCCGACGGCCTGCAGCCGCACCAGGCGCTGGCGCGGATTTCCGAGCTGGTGCATGAGCAGGTCGAGCGCCAGTACGCCATTCTCAACGACAATCTGTTTCCGGCGCTGGCCAAGCACCACGTCAACTTCATCCGCCGGCGCTTCTGGAATACCAAGCTCAAGGCCTGGGTGCGCCGCTACTTCCGCGACGAGATCGCACCGATCATCACCCCGATCGGTCTCGATCCGACGCACCCCTTCCCGTTGCTGGTGAACAAGAGCCTGAACTTCATCGTCGAGCTGGAGGGCATCGATGCCTTCGGCCGCGACTCCGGTCTGGCGATCATCCCGGCGCCACGTCTGCTGCCGCGCATCATCAAGGTGCCGGAAGAGGTCGGCGGCCCCGGCGACAACTACGTGTTCCTCTCCTCGATGATCCACGCCCACGCCGACGACCTGTTCCAGGGCATGAAGGTCAAGGGCTGCTACCAGTTCCGCCTGACCCGCAACGCCGACCTGTCGGTGGACACCGAGGACGTCGAAGACCTGGCCCGCGCCCTGCGCGGCGAGCTGTTCGCGCGGCGCTATGGCGACGCGGTGCGCCTGGAGGTGGCCGACACCTGCCCGAAGCAGCTGTCCGACTACCTGCTCAAGCAGTTCAGTCTGAGCGAGAGCGAGCTGTACCAGGTCAATGGCCCGGTCAACCTGACCCGCCTGTTCGCCATCACCGGGCTGGCCAGTCACCCGGAGCTGCAGTACGCGCCGTTCACCCCGGTGATCCCCAAGCTGCTGCAGAACGCCGAGAACATCTTCAGCGTGGTCAGCAAGCAGGACATTCTCCTGCTGCATCCTTTCGAGTCCTTCACCCCGGTGGTCGACCTGCTGCGCCAGGCGGCGAAAGACCCGCATGTGCTGGCGATCAAGCAGACCCTGTACCGCTCGGGGGCCAACTCGGAAATCGTCGACGCGCTGGTTGAGGCGGCGCGCAACGGCAAGGAAGTCACCGCGGTAATCGAGCTGCGCGCGCGCTTCGACGAAGAGTCCAACCTGCAACTGGCCAGCCGCCTGCAGGCTGCCGGTGCGGTGGTGATCTACGGCGTGGTCGGCTACAAGACCCACGCCAAGATGATGCTGATTTTGCGCCGCGAGAACGGCGAGATCGTCCGCTACGCGCACCTCGGCACCGGCAACTACCACGCCGGCAACGCCCGCCTGTACACCGACTACAGCCTGCTCACCGCCGACGTGGCGCTGGGCGAGGACGTGTCCAAGCTGTTCAGCCAGTTGATCGGCATGGGCAAGACCCTGCGCATGAAGAAGCTGCTGCATGCGCCTTTTACCCTGAAGAAAACCCTGCTCGACCTGATCGCCTTCGAGACCCAGCAGGCCAGCGAAGGCAAGCCGGCGCACATCATTGCCAAGTTCAACTCGCTGACCGACCCGAAGATCATCCGCGCGCTGTACAAGGCCAGCCAGACCGGGGTGAAGATCGACCTGGTGGTGCGCGGCATGTGCTGCCTGCGTCCTGGCGTGCCCGGCGTGTCGCACAACATTCAGGTGCGTTCGATCATCGGCCGCTTCCTCGAACACACCCGGGTGTTCTACTTCCTCAATGGCGGCGAGGAGAAGATCTACCTGTCCAGCGCCGACTGGATGGAGCGCAACCTCGACAAGCGCGTGGAGACCTGTTTCCCGGTGGAGGGGCGCAAGCTGATCGTGCGGGTGAAGAAGGAACTGGAAGCCTATCTGACCGACAACACCCAGGCTTGGGCGCTGCAGCCGGATGGGCGCTATGTGCGCATCACGCCGAGCGGCAACGCCAACCTGCGCAGTGCCCAGGCCAGCCTGCTGGAGAAGCTGACCAGCCCGCTGGCGCGCTGATCCCGCGTGTCTGTGCACTGAGCACCATGCAAAAGCCCCGCATCTGCGGGGCTTTTGCATGGTGTCGATAATTGGTGTGGCTCGCCTGAGATGACGCGGCGAGCGCTGCCTAACGGATGGTCAGGGTGAAGCCGATGCGCTTCAGCCACTCGGCTTCCTGGGCGAAGTCGGCCTGGGTCAGCGGGTTGAGCTCCAGCCAGCCCGCCGGGAAGCTCAGGTCGAGGCTCTGCGGCCCGCCTTCCAGCTGCACCTTGGGCATTTCCTGGGCGCCGCGGATGTGGTGGAAGAGGATGGCGAAGCGCAGCAGGACGCACAGGCGCAACAGCTTGATGCCTTCCTCGCCGAACTCGGCGAAGCGGTCCTTGGGGATGTTGCGGCGGTGGCCGCGTACCAGCAGGGCCAGCATCAGCTGATCCTGGCGCGAGAAGCCGGGCAGGTCGGAATGTTCGATCAGGTAGGCGCCGTGCTTGTGGTACTGGTAGTGGGCGATATCCAGGCCGATTTCGTGCACCCGTGAGGCCCACTGCAGCAGGTCGCGGTGCCAGTCGTCGTCCAGTTGCCAGGCAGCGGTGACCTGTTCCAGCGCCGAGAGTGCCTTGGCTTCGACCCGGGCGGCCTGCTGCAGGTCGACGTGGTAGCGCTCCATGAGGGCGCTGAGGGTGCGCTCGCGCACGTCCTCGTGGTGATGGCGGCCGAGCAGGTCATACAGCACGCCTTCGCGCAGGGCGCCTTCGGAGTGATCCATGCGCTGCAGGTCGAGGGCGTCGAAGATGGCTTCGGCGATGGCCAGGCCGGCCGGGAAGATCTGCCGGCGGTCCGGCTTGATGCCATCCAGATCCAGCTTGTCGACCTCACCCAGTTTGAGCAGCTTGCGCTTGAGCCAGGCCAGGCCTTCGGGGTTGATCTCGCCATTGCCCAGGCCACCGGCCTTGATCGCCAGCCCGACGGCGCGCAGGGTGCCGGAAGCGCCCACGGCTTCCTGCCAGCCCAGGCGTTGCAGGCCCTGTTCGATGGTCATCAGCTCCAGGCGTGCGGCGGTGTAGGCCTGGGCATAGCGTGCGGCGGTGATCTTGCCGTCCTTGAAATAGCGCTGGGTGAAGCTCACGCAGCCCATCTGCAGACTTTCGCGCAGCAGCGGCTCGAAGCGCTGGCCGACGATGAACTCGGTGCTGCCGCCGCCGATGTCGGCGACCAGGCGCTTGCCCGGGGTATCGGCGATGCTGTGCGACACCCCCAGGTAGATCAGGCGCGCTTCTTCACGGCCGGAGATGACCTCGACCTGATGACCGAGCAGGGCTTCGGCGCGGCGGATGAACTCGCCACGGTTGCGTGCTTCGCGCAACGCGTTGGTGCCGACGATGCGCACCGCGCCCTGGGGCAGGCCTTGGATCAGCTGGGCAAAGCGACTCAGGCAGTCGAGGCCGCGCAGCATGGCTTCTTCGCTGAGCAGGCGTTCGTCGTCGATGCCGGCGGCCAGCTGTACCTTCTCGCCGAGGCGCTCGAGAATCCGCACTTCGCCATGCTCGGCCTTGGCCAGCACCATGTGAAAGCTGTTCGAACCGAGGTCGATGGCGGCGATCAAAGAAAACGACTTGGGAGCGGCTTGCGGCATGGTCAGGGGTCTCGCTGCTGAACGGAGGCATCCTGCCACGATCGGGCAGTCGGTCCAATTTCGTGCATGTTAACCTCCTGGGCTCGGCCTGCCGTACTCTTTCATCAGCTTATTGCTGCATATCAATAGTTAGGCTCAATCGACTTCGGCTTTCGGTGAGGTCAAAGCCGGGCTATGATGGCGCCACTTTTTGCTTCAAAACCTGGAGATTATCCATGAGCGATTTCATCACCAACGTCAGCGACGCCAGCTTCGAAGACGACGTGATCAAGGCCGACGGCCCGGTCCTGGTCGACTATTGGGCCGAATGGTGCGGTCCGTGCAAGATGATCGCCCCGGTCCTCGACGAAATCGCCCAGACCTATCAGGGCAAACTGAAGGTCTGCAAGCTGAACATCGACGAGAACCAGGACACCCCGCCTAAGTACGGCGTGCGTGGCATCCCGACCCTGATGCTGTTCAAGAACGGCAATGTCGAAGCGACCAAGGTCGGCGCCCTGTCGAAGTCGCAACTGGCGGCTTTCCTCGACGCCAACATCTGATTGCGCGCGGCTCTGCCGCCCCAGTCAGCTGCTGTGAGAAGCCCCGCACCTAGCGGGGCTTTTTCTTGGGCAGGCTAGACGCGTCACCAGGCCGGTGTTACATTCGGCCGGTCAGCGGTTCCTCCGCTGCCCTCCAAGCCGTCGCCGACGCATCCTAATTCGATAATATCGAGCGATTCAGTCGCCTTCTCGCGGCGCGGCTTCCAAAGCCCAGTGCTTTCCCTTCCCTTCCTCAAAGCTACGTCATTCCTATGAATCTGACCGAACTCAAGCAAAAGCCGATTGCCGATCTGCTCGAAATGTCTGAACAGATGGGCCTGGAAAACATGGCCCGTTCGCGCAAACAGGACATCATCTTCGCCCTGCTGAAAAAGCACGCTAAAAGCGGCGAAGAGATCTCCGGCGACGGCGTGCTGGAGATCCTCCAGGACGGCTTCGGCTTCCTGCGCTCCGCGGACTCCTCGTACCTGGCCGGCCCGGACGACATCTACGTCTCGCCCAGCCAGATCCGCCGCTTCAACCTGCGTACCGGTGACACCATCATCGGCAAGATCCGCCCGCCGAAAGAAGGCGAGCGTTACTTTGCCCTGCTCAAGGTCGACTCGATCAACTTCGACCGTCCGGAAAACGCTAAGAACAAGATCCTGTTCGAGAACCTCACGCCGCTGTTCCCCAACGAGCGTCTGAAGATGGAAGCCGGCAACGGCTCCAAGGAAGACCTCACTGCGCGTGTGATCGATCTCTGCGCCCCGAT
Organism: Pseudomonas campi; assembly: GCF_013200955.2. Lineage (NCBI taxonomy): Bacteria > Pseudomonadati > Pseudomonadota > Gammaproteobacteria > Pseudomonadales > Pseudomonadaceae > Aquipseudomonas > Aquipseudomonas campi. The sequence goes on along the minus strand of NZ_CP053697.2, from coordinate 4,108,216 downwards.
CGGCAAGGGCCAGCGCGGCCTGATCGTCGCCCAGCCGAAGGCGGGTAAAACGATCATGCTGCAGAACATTGCGGCCAACATCACCCGCAACAACCCCGAGTGCCACCTGATCGTTCTGCTGATCGACGAGCGCCCGGAAGAAGTGACCGAGATGCAGCGCACCGTGCGCGGCGAAGTGGTTGCCTCGACCTTCGACGAGCCGCCGACCCGCCACGTGCAGGTCGCCGAAATGGTGATCGAGAAGGCCAAGCGTCTGGTCGAGCACAAGAAGGACGTGGTCATCCTGCTCGACTCCATCACCCGTCTGGCGCGTGCTTATAACACCGTGATCCCGAGCTCCGGCAAGGTCCTCACCGGTGGTGTCGACGCCCACGCCCTGGAGAAGCCGAAACGCTTCTTCGGCGCCGCGCGTAACATCGAAGAAGGCGGTTCGCTGACCATCATCGCCACCGCGCTGGTGGAAACCGGCTCGAAGATGGACGAAGTGATCTACGAAGAGTTCAAGGGCACCGGCAACATGGAGCTGATCCTCGATCGCCGGGTTTCCGAGAAGCGCGTGTTCCCGGCCATCAACATCAACAAGTCCGGCACCCGCCGCGAAGAGTTGCTGACTGGCGAGGAAGAGCTGTCGCGTATGTGGATTCTGCGCAAGCTGCTGCACCCGATGGACGAAATCGCCGCCATCGAGTTCCTCCTCGACAAGCTGAAAGACAGCAAGACCAACGATGAATTCTTCCTCTCCATGAAGCGGAAATAATTCAGTCGTGACCACAAAGGCCGGGGAAACCCGGCCTTTGCGTTTCTGCGGCCTTCTGAATAACCCAGTTCGGCGCTAAACTTTGCGCCCCGACCTGCACGCCTATACGAGGCTCAAGCATGCAGTATCGCGACCTTCGCGACTTTATCCGCGGCCTGGAACAGCGCGGCGAACTCAAGCGCATCCAGACGCCGGTTTCCCCGGTGCTGGAAATGACCGAAATCTGCGACCGCACCCTGCGCAAGGGCGGCCCGGCGCTGCTGTTCGAAAACCCCACCGGCTTTGACATGCCGGTGCTCGGCAACCTGTTCGGCACACCCAAGCGCGTGGCCTTAGGGATGGGCGCCGAGGCAGTCAGCGAGCTGCGCGAGATCGGCAAGCTGCTGGCCTTCCTCAAGGAGCCGGAGCCGCCGAAAGGCCTGAAGGATGCCTGGAGCAAGCTGCCGATCTTCAAGAAGGTCCTGAGCATGGCGCCCAAGGTGCTCAAGGACGCACCGTGCCAGGAAGTGATCGAGGAGGGCGACGACGTCGACCTGACCAAGCTGCCGGTGCAGACCTGCTGGCCGGGCGATGTCGGCCCGCTGATCACCTGGGGCCTGACCATCACCAAGGGCCCGAACAAGGACCGGCAGAACCTCGGCATCTACCGCCAGCAGGTCATCGGTCGCAACAAGCTGATCATGCGCTGGCTCAGTCACCGTGGCGGCGCCCTGGATTTCCGCGACTGGTGCGAGAAGTTTCCCGGCCAGCCCTACCCGGTCTGCGTGGCCCTCGGTGCCGATCCGGCGACCATTCTCGGCGCGGTCACCCCGGTGCCGGACAGCCTCTCCGAGTACGCCTTTGCCGGTCTGCTGCGCGGCAACAAGACCGAGCTGGTCAAGGCCCGTGGCAGTGACCTGCAGGTACCGGCCAGCGCCGAAATCGTCCTCGAAGGGGTGATTCATCCCGGCGAGATGGCCGATGAAGGCCCGTATGGCGACCACACCGGCTACTACAACGAGGTCGACCGCTTCCCGGTATTCACCGTCGAGCGCATTACCCGCCGGCAGAAGCCGATCTACCACAGCACCTACACTGGCCGGCCGCCGGATGAGCCGGCGATTCTCGGCGTGGCGCTGAACGAAGTGTTCGTGCCGATCCTGCAGAAGCAGTTCCCGGAAATCACCGACTTCTACCTGCCGCCGGAAGGTTGTTCCTACCGCATGGCGGTGGTGACCATGAAGAAGCAGTACCCCGGCCACGCCAAGCGCGTGATGCTCGGCGTGTGGTCGTTTTTGCGACAGTTCATGTACACCAAGTTCGTTATCGTCACCGACGACGACATCAATGCACGGGACTGGAACGACGTGATCTGGGCCATCACCACGCGCATGGATCCCAAGCGCGATACGGTGCTGATCGACAACACGCCGATCGACTACCTCGACTTCGCCTCGCCGATCTCCGGCCTGGGCTCGAAGATGGGCCTCGACGCCACCCACAAGTGGCCGGGCGAGACCAGCCGCGAGTGGGGCCGCGCCATCGTCCAGGACGAGGCGGTCAAGCAGCGGGTGGATGAGCTGTGGGGCCAACTCGGAATCGATTGATGAAAGTCACTCTGCAACCCTCTGGCGCAGTACTCGAGGTCGAGGCCGGCGAGCGCATCCTCGATGCCGCGCGGCGCCTCGGCTACGACTGCCCGCAGAGCTGCCGTAATGGCAACTGCCATATCTGCTCGGCCCTGCTGGTCGAGGGTCGCGTACGCCAGAGCGGCGAAGATCGCGACCACGGTGAGCTGTACACCTGCCTGGCCGAACCGCTGCAGGACTGCGTGCTGCACTGGGATGGCGTGCTGGCGCCCGGCGAGCTGCCGCTGCGCGAACTGAACTGCCAGTTGCTCGAATGCACCGACGTGGGCGGCGACGTGTTCCGCGTGCGCCTGCGCACCCCGGCCGGCAAGCTGCCGCGTTACCACGCCGGGCAATACCTGTTGGTGCAGCGTGAGGATGGCGAATACTCCGCCTTCTCCCTCGCCTCGGCGCCGCACAGCGGGCGCGAGTTGGAACTGCACGTGCTGGCGCGCGAAGAAAGCGCCAACGAGTTGCTGGCGTTCCTCCGTCGCCAGGGTTTTGCCAGGGTGCAGCTGCCCTTCGGCGACACCCACCTGGCCGAGCTGCCAGCCGGGCCGCTGGTGCTGATCGCCGCCGGTACCGGCATGGCGCAGATGCACAGCCTGATCGAGCATTGCCGCGCCGCCGGCTTCCAGCACCCGGTGCACTTGTACTGGGGCGTGCGTCACGCCGAGGACTTCTACCAGCTGCCGCACTGGGCCGACTGGCAGCAGACCTCCGGTCTGCACCTGCATCGGGTGGTCAGTGAGCCGGGTGACTGGTCCGGGCGCTGTGGCCTGCTGCACGAGGCGGTGTGCGCGGACTTCGCCGACCTCAAGGCCCTGCACGTCTATGCCAGCGGCTCGCCAGCGATGGTCTACGGCACCCTCGATGCGCTGGTCGAGGCCGGCATGGATGCCCACCAGATGCGCGCCGACGTGTTTGCCTACGCGCCACGCGACTGAGCGCCGCTGGCGTTAATGAAAAAGCCGCCTTCAGGCGGCTTTTTCATGTGCAGAGGGAGTGGCGAGGTTTTGTAGCCCGGATGCAATCCGGGGAGCAGTCAACTCTGCTCCCGGATTGCATCCGGGCTACCGGTTTCGGTCGTGGGGGTGGATCGCGTTGCACCGATCCACCAAGCGGCGCTGAATGGTGGATGAAAAAGGCGTCATCCACCCTACGCTTGGCTCAACGCACCTGCACTACGACCTTGCCCACCGCCTTGCGCTGCCCCAGGGCATTGATCGCCTCGGCGGCCTGCTCCAGCGGGAAGACCTGCGACACCAGCGGCTTGAGCTTGCCTTCGGCATGCCAGGCGAACAGCTGCTGGAAGTTGGCGGCATTGTCCTGCGGCTGGCGCTGGGCGAACGAGCCCCAGAACACCCCGACCACCGCCGCGCCCTTGAGCAAGGTGAGGTTGACCGGCAGCTCGGGGATGCGCCCGCTGGCAAAACCGACCACCAGTAGGCGGCCGTTCCAGGCGATGGCGCGGATGGCTTGGTCGAACAGGTCGCCGCCGACCGGATCGTAGATCACGTCGGCGCCCTGGCCGCCGGTGAGCTTCTTCACTTCATCCTTGAGGCTCGCCTCGCTGTAGTTGATCAGGTGGTCGGCGCCGGCGGCCTTGGCCACGGCCAGCTTCTCTGCGCTGCTGGCGGCGGCGATCACGGTGGCGCCCATGGCCTTGCCGATCTCCACCGCGGCCAGGCCGACACCACCGGAGGCGCCGAGCACCAGCAGGGTTTCGCCCGGCTGCAGGTTGGCGCGCTGCTTGAGGGCGTGCATCGAGGTGCCGTAGGTCATGCCAAAGGCGGCTGCGGCATTGATATCCAGGCCGCGCGGAATCGGCATGACGTTGTAGCCGGGCACCGCCACCTGTTCGGCGAAGCTGCCCCAGCCGGTCAGCGCCATCACCCGGTCACCGGCCTTGACGTGCTCGACCTTCTCGCCGACTTCCAGCACCACGCCGGCCGCTTCACCGCCCGGGGAGAAGGGGAAGGGCGGCTTGAACTGGTACTTGCCTTCGATGATCAGGGTGTCGGGGAAGTTGACCCCGGCGGCATGCACCTCGAGGAGGATCTCGTTCTTCTTGGGCGCGGGGCTGGCAACGTCTTCCACTACCAGGGTTTCGGCCGGGCCGAAGGCTTTGCACAGAACGGCTTTCATCACGAGATTTCCTCAGCGGGTTGATGGTCTGGCAGTGTAGGTGGCACGCCCGGCCGGTCAACGAGCATGCCCCGGCCTGATGCCCTCGTATAAGCGTTGGGCTTGGGTGTGGCGGCGGCAATGGCTATGCTAGGTCACCCCTTTAGTGAGGAACTGCCGTCGTGAAAACCTGGATTGCTCTGCTGTTGGCCCTGTCATTGCCCTTTGCCGTTCAGGCCAACAGCGGTGGCGAAGAAGCGGAAGGCGAGAACGCGGCGCCCAAGGTGGCCTACTACAGCCTGGTGCCAGCCCTGGTTGGCAACTTCGGCGCAGGTCCCAAGCTGAAGTTCTTCAAGGCTGATATCGCCCTGCGGGTGACCGGCACCGAGGCCGAAGAGAAGGTCGAGCATCATGAGCCGCTGATCCGCAACCAGCTGGTGATGCTGTTCTCCCAGCAGACCGAAGCCAGCATGGGCAGCCAGGACGCCAAGGAAAAGCTGCGCCTGGAAGCGCTCAAGCAGGTGCAGGACGCGCTCAACCAGGAAGAAGGCAAGCCCTACGTCGAGGACTTGCTGTTCAACAACCTGATCATCCAGTAACCCGCCACTATTTGCCCCGCCATGCCGCAGGTGCGCCGTGCGCACCTGCGGGCCCGGACAATTTCTTGGTGCGCAGGGTGCACCCCACGGCCACATGTGCCTGCGCAGTGCATCGACCCTGCGATCTGCAGCAGCTCGGCCGACTTGGCGCCGGTTCAGGCGCCGGGGGATTCTGACGGGCTGTAGCCGGAGGCTTGTGCGGCGCTCCAGATGCGGGTCTGGTTGCGTCCGCCGTGTTTGGCCTGGTACAGCGCCTGGTCGCTGCGGGCGATCAGGCTGCCGGGGTGCTCCTCGTTGGCCGGTTGGGCGACGGCCAGGCCAATGCTCAGGGTCAGGTATTGCTGTGGGCTGCCAGGGTGGGGGATGGCCAGGTTGGCGATCAGTTCGTGAACCCGCGCAGCCACATGCTCGCCACCATCCAGGCCGGTGCTGGTCAGGATGATGGAGAATTCCTCGCCGCCGTAGCGACAGGCTACGTCGCCCTCGCGTTGCAGGCACTCCTGCAGCACGGTCGCGACCTTGCGCAGCACATCGTCGCCGGCCAGGTGGCCGAGTGCATCGTTGTAGGCCTTGAAGTGGTCGATATCGATCATCAGCAGGGTCATCGGTGCGCCGATGCGGCGCAGGCGCCGCCATTCCGCCTGCAGCTGTTGATCGAAGAAGCGTCTGTTGTACAGGCCGGTCAGACCATCCAGCTGGGACAGGCGTTGCAGGCGTGCCTCCAGGGCCAGGCGCTCGCGGTTGTCGCGGGACACGGCAATCAGGTATTCGCGCTCATGCAATTGCACCAGCTGGGTGTTGATCTCGGCGGCCTGGCTGCTGCCGTCGCGCCGGCGCATTTCGCGCTGGAAGATGCGCGGCTGGTTGTCCTGCTGGGCGCTACGGGCCTGCTGCAGCCAGGCATGGAAGCCTGGCAGCAGCTGTTCGGGATCATTGCGCAGTAGCTGGGCGAAGTGTTCCGCGCGGTAACCGAGGCTGGCATAGGTGGCCTGGTTCATGTGCAGCAGCTCGCGGCTTGCGGTATCGAAGATGAACAGGCTGTCCTGGCAGGAATCGGTGAGGTCGAGCACCAGTTGCAGGCGCTCGCGGCTGTCGCGCAGGCGGCGTTCGACGGCTTCGCGGCGGGTCGCCTCGATTTTCAGCAGGCGATTGCTCACCTGCAGGGCCTCGGCGCGGCGGGCGTTTTCCAGGGCCAGGGCGAGGGCGGCGACCAGCAGCAGGCTGATGGCCAGGCTGGCCCCCAGCACCACCTGTGGCAGTGGCGAATTGAGGCGCTGCAGGAGCGCCTGGGTCGGTATCAACTGCAGGCTGAAGGTGCGATTGTTGAGTAGCTGCAGGGCCACGCGCTGGGGCATCTGCGGCAGGCTGCCCGGTGCCTGGCGGCTGTACAGGGGGTGGTCGTTCTCCAGCAGCTGCACGCTGAATTCGTCGCTGTCGAGGCTGTCGAGCAATTGCGTCATCAGAGGCTCGACGCGAAACACGCCTTGCAGGAATCCATCGAACTGGCGCTGGCCCTGGGCGTCCTTGAGGAACAGGGGGGTATAGAGGACGAAACCACGGCCGCCCTGGACCAGTTGGAAGCTGTTGGAGAAACGTTGTTCACCAGTGTTCCTGGCCTGCATGGCCAGGGGGTAGTTGGGGTGCTCGGCGCTCAGGCGAAAATTCTGCGCCGCCTCGTTGCCAGCCAGCGGCAGCAGCCAGCGCATGCGCAGATCGGCGCCGACCCACTGGATCGACTGATAGGCCGGAAAGCCCTGCAGGGCCATGTTCGCTTCGTGCTCCCATGCGGCCTGTTGCAGGCGGCCCAGGTTATTCCACAAGCGGGCGATGCGCTCGAGGCTTTCCACCTCGATGCTCAGGTTGTTTTCCAGTTGCCGGGCGAGGGTGCGCGCCTGGTAGCCGACGTGCTCCTCCAGGCGCTTGTGCTGGTCGTTTTCCAGCAAGCGCGCAAGCATCAGGCTGGCGCTGCACAGCACCAGCAGGAGAAGGGCCAGCGCCAGCCTTGCCGGCCAGACCGAGCGTGCGCGCATGAGGGAACTCCAGGAGCGTCTCGATCCTGATAGCACAGTGCGCCACCAGACTCAACGCATGGCCAGGATTGCCGCCCATTGCTCGCTGCTGACCGGCATTACCGATAGCCGGCTACCGCGTTGCACCAGGGCCAGTTCGCTCAGTTCACCGGCGGCTTTCAACTGGGCCAGTGGCAGCACGCGCGGGAAGGCTTCGACGAACTCCACGTCGATGGCACTCCACGGGTTCTTCTCGTGGCTGGCCTTGGCGTCGAAGTAGTGGCTGGCGGGATCCAGGGCGGTCGGGTCGGGGTAGGTGGGGCCGACGATGCGGGCAATCCCGGCGATGCCCGGTTCGGGGCAACTGGAGTGATAAAAGAAGAACTGATCGCCTTCCTGCATGCTGCGCAAGAAGTTGCGCGCCTGGTAATTGCGTACGCCATCCCAGCGTGCGCGACCGAGGCGCTGCAGGTCATGGATCGACAGTTCGTCGGGTTCTGATTTCATTAGCCATTTCGGCATGAACTTTGCTCCTGTTTGCCGGTCTTCGATGGCGTAGTTCAAATCGTTCTCGCTACCGACAGCTATAAGGTGCCAGCAGTGGTTCGGTCCAAAGTGCTCCGCAGAGAGCAGAAGGCCAGCCTGGCGCCTTGCATGACCAATAAGAACACCACCACCGGTCAGTCGATGCAGTGTGCCTGGAAAGGGGGAGGCAACCAATGAAACGCAAGAAGCCGGATATATTGTGGGTACTGGTAATCCTGTTCAGTCTGGGCATGGTTACCACGGGTTACACCCAGAACCTCTGGGAGCGTCAGGGCGAACAGGCTATCAGCCAGTCTCAGCCGTAAACGCAAGACGTATGAGCGCCGCAGGGATCGCGGTGCCATCGTTGTCTCTCGCCAGCAGGCGTTCAGCCGTACCAGCCGCCATCCGTCACTACCGCCTGTAGCCGCACATCCCAGCTGGCCAGTTCCAGCCTGTCCACCTTCTGGCATTCATGGGCCAGTCCCAACAGTGTCGGCTTGTGCCAATTTTTGCGCAGCTGGCGATAGGCCAGTTGTCGATCATAAAAACCACCGCCCATGCCCAGGCGTCCGCCATGCTCGTCGAAGCCGACCAGTGGTAGCAGGATCAGGTCCAGGGTCCAGGTGCGGCGTTGGCGCTTGGGATTGGACAGGGGTTCGGCGATGCGGAAGCGATTGGCTGCCAGTCGATCGTGCAGCTGCAGGCGCTGGAAGCGCATTCTGGTGCGTGGCCAGCGGCTGAGTACCGGCAGGTAGACGGCCTTGCCGCGCGACTGGGCGGCGTGCAGCAGTGGGCGCGGGTCGATCTCGCCATCATTGGGCAGGTACAGGGCAATATCGCGGGCGCGGCGAAACAGCGGGTGCTGGGCCAGCTGCCGATAGAGGGCGCGGGCGGCCTGTTTCTGTTGCAAGGGGGAGAGGTTGCGGCGCGCCTGGCGCAGCTGGCGGCGCAGAACCGGGCGGGACAAATTGCCGGCTTCAAGCATGCGAGCCTGCTCAAGCTCTGCTGCGCATCGGTCATGCTGCGTTAAAACCGTCTTCGGAATGCTCATTTACAGCTCGTAAACTCCGCTTCCTCAGCCGCTTTTGCCTTGCCTGACCTTCGCTCGCGAAAGCTTGAGCAGGCTCGAAAAATGAGGACTCCCCGGTTGTGCCGCTATCGGGTTAGCCCTTGAACCCGAAAGTTCAAGGTGGAGATTGCAGGAGGCGTTCAGGCTTTCCGTCAGGCGGACATGCACACCGGCCCCACTTGCAACCCCCGTGGTTGTGCGTATCGGCTCAGGGACATCACCGACTGGCAAACACACCAGGGAGCTGGCGCGAGTATACCCCAATCGCCCGCTCTGCAATCAGATGCCGAGGCCATCCTGATCGGTGGCCAGGGCGCTGTCGACACGGGTGAGCAGGTCGCGCACCCGCTCGCGGGTGTGGTCGGCTTCCTGATCCAGGCGCTGCTGCTTGTGCAGCAGGTCGTGGGTGATGTTCAGTGCGGCCATCACGGCAATCCGGTCGGCGCCGATGACTTTGCCGCCGGAGCGGATCTCGCGCATCTTGCCGTCCAGATAGCGCGCGGCGCTTTCCAGATTGCTGCGTTCGTCTGGCGGGCAGGCGATGCAGTATTCCTTGTCGAGGATATGTACGGTGACGGTGTTTGCTTGGGTCATGAGTCCTGCTCCAGGGCTTTCAGGCGCGAAATCATCGATTCGACCTTGTGCCGGGCCAGTTCGTTCTTTTCGATCAGATGGGCGCGTTCCTCGCGCCAGGCCTTCTCGCTGGCCAGCAGGGCACGGTTCTGCGACTTGAGCTGCTCCACGCGCTGGATCAACAGCTCCAGTTTGCGTGTAAGGGCTTGCAGTTCGAGGTCTTCCATGGGCTCCCTACCTGGGTGATGAGTGGCGGAACTATAAAGGATTGCCGGGCTTGCGATGCGACCGGATCGCGATTCTCGCTGGCTGGCCGCGGCCCGCTGACGCAGGGCTTCGATGGTCTTGCCGCGCCTGCCGGTGCTAGGATACGAAGCCTCCATTCTAGACATTGCGCTGCCTAGCGCCTAGCTGCCCATGACCTCTTCGAATTCGCCGTACTCCGCTTTCGCCGCCCTGCTCGCCAGCAGCGGCAAACCCGTTTCCCCCGCCGAGCTGCACGGCCTGCTGCTCGGTCGCAGCTGCGCCGGTGCCGGCTTCGAGCCCGAGGCCTGGATCCAGGACGCCGTCGAGCTGCTCGGCGACGAGCCGGCCGACAATGTGCGCCAGGCGCTGATCGGCCTGCAGGAAATGGTCAAGGGCGAGCTGACCAGCACCGACATCACCGTGGTCCTGCTGCTGCCCAGCGACGATGCGCCGCTGGTCGAGCGCGCCCAGGCCCTGGGCCAGTGGTGCCAGGGCTTCCTCGACGGCTTCGGCATGATCCTCGGCAACACCGCGCTGAGCGGCGAGGCCATGGAAGTGCTGCAGGATCTGTCCGCCATCGCCCAGGTGCAGAGTGCCCTGGAAGAGTCCGAGGACGGCGAGAACGACTACATGGAAGTGATGGAATACCTGCGTGTTGCCCCGCTGCTGCTGTTCACCGAGTGCGCCAAGCTGGCGCCGGTGGCCGCTGCCAAACCTTCCCTGCATTAAGGTCGGATATCGCCATGGTCAGCATCCCCAAGTCGGAATACGCCCGGCGGCGCAAGGCGCTGATGGCGCAGATGGAACCCAACAGCATCGCCATCCTGCCGGCGGCGCCGGTGTACATCCGCAACCGTGATGTCGAGCATGTCTATCGCCAGGACAGCGACTTCCAGTACCTCAGCGGCTTCCCCGAGCCGGAAGCGGTGCTGGTGCTGATCCCCGGTCGCGCCCATGGCGAATACGTGATGTTCTGCCGCGAGCGTGATCCGGAGCGTGAGCTGTGGGACGGCCTGCGCGCCGGCCAGGACGGTGCGATCAGCAACTTCGGCGCCGACGATGCGTTCCCCATCGGCGATATCGACGACATCCTGCCGGGCCTAATCGAAGGCCGTGAGCGCGTTTACTACGGCATCGGACGGAACCAGGAGTTCGACCACCGGCTGATGGAGTGGGTCAACGTGATCCGTTCCAAGGCCCGCCAGGGCGCCACTCCGCCTAACGAATTCGTTGCCCTCGACCATGTGCTGCATGACATGCGCCTGTACAAGTCGGCCAATGAAGTGAAAGTGATGAGGGAAGCCGCCGAGATCAGCTCGCGCGCGCATATCCGCGCCATGCAGGCCAGCCGTGCCGGCCTGGCCGAGTACCACCTGGAAGCCGAGCTGGACTACGAGTTCCGCAAGGGCGGGGCGAAGATGCCGGCCTACGGCTCAATCGTCGCTGCCGGCCGCAACGCCTGCATCCTGCACTACCGCGAGAACGATGCGCCGCTCAAGGATGGTGATCTGGTGCTGATCGACGCCGGCTGCGAGATCGACTGCTACGCCAGCGACATCACCCGCACCTTCCCGGTCAGCGGTACGTTCTCAGCCGAGCAGAAGGCCATCTACGAGCTGGTGCTCAAGGCCAACGAGGAGGCGTTCAAGCACATCGCCCCCGGCAAGCACTGGAACGAAGCCCATGAGGCCACCGTGCGGGTGATCACCGCCGGCCTGGTCGAGCTGGGTCTGCTCGAAGGCCAGGTCGACGAGCTGATCGCGGCTGAAGCCTACAAGCCTTTCTACATGCACCGCGCCGGCCACTGGCTGGGCATGGACGTACACGATGTCGGCGAATACAAGGTCGGCGGCGAGTGGCGCGTGCTCGAAGTGGGCATGGCGATGACCGTCGAACCCGGCATCTATATCGCCGTGGACAACCAGAACGTGGCCAAGAAGTGGCGCGGCATCGGCGTGCGCATCGAGGACGACGTGGTGGTGACCAAGAGCGGTTGCGAAATCCTCACCACCGGCGTGCCGAAGACGGTCGCCGAGATCGAGGCGCTGATGGCTGTCGCCCGCAGCCAGGCGGCCTGAGTCGATGAAGCGGGTGCAGCTGGCGATTATCGGCGGTGGCCTGGTCGGCGCGAGCCTGGCCCTGGCCCTGCAGGCCGGCGCCAAGGCGCGTGGCTGGCAGATCGTGCTGGTCGAGCCGTTCGCCCCTGGCGACAGTTACCAGCCCAGCTACGACGCACGCTCCACGGCGCTGTCCTTCGGTACCCGGCAGATCTATGAGCGCCTCGGCCTGTGGCCGGCGATCAGCCCGCGTGCCGAGGCGATCAGCCAGATTCATGTCTCCGACCGTGGCCGCTTTGGTGCCGCGCGCCTGAGTGCCGAGGACGAAGGGGTGGCGGCCCTCGGCTATGTGGTGGAAAACGCCTGGCTCGGCCACTGCCTGTGGCAGGCCCTCGACCGCGACGTGGTGAGCTGGCGCTGCCCCGCCGAAGTCACCCGCCTGGAAGCCCTGGCCGATGGCTACCGGTTGACCCTCAACGATGAGGAAATCCTCGATTGCGACCTCGCTGTGCTGGCCGATGGCGGACGCTCCGGCCTGCGCGAGCAGCTGGGCATTGCGGTGCGCCATACGCCCTATGGGCAGACGGCGCTGATCGCCAATATCAGCCCCACCGAGCAGCACGCCGGCCAGGCCTTCGAGCGCTTCACCGACGAAGGGCCGATGGCCATGCTGCCGCTGGCGGACAACCGCTGCGCGCTGGTCTGGACTCGTCCGGGCAATGACGCCGCGCGCCTGCAGGCGCTGGACGAGCGCGCCTTCCTCACCGAGCTGCAGCAGGCCTTCGGCTACCGCCTCGGCGCCCTGCGCCAGGTCGGCGCCCGGCATACCTACCCGCTGGCACTGGTCGAGGCTCTGGAGCAGGTACGTCCACATCTGGTGGTGCTTGGCAATGCCGCGCACAGCCTGCACCCGGTGGCGGGGCAGGGCTACAACCTGGCCCTGCGCGACACCCTGGCCCTGGCTGACTGCCTGCTGGCCAGCCCAGCGCCGCTCGGCGATTTCGCTACCCTGCAACGCTACCTGAGCGTCCAGCAGCAGGATCAGGCGCTGACCGTCGGCTTCTCGGATCGGGTTACCCGCCTGTTCGGTCGCAACGAGTCGTTGCTGGTGGCCGGGCGCACCCTCGGCCTGCTCGGTCTCGACCTGCTGTCGCCGGCCAAGCGCTGGTTCGCCCGCCAGGCCATGGGCCTGGGCACCCGTACACTTTAGGATGGTCATGAGTAACCGCCGACTGGCCCGCAAGGCGCGTTTGCTGCGCTGGGCGATGAATCTCTACCCGCCCTATCTGGGTGCGGGTATCCGCGTATTGAAGATGGCCCCGGATCTGCGCGCGATCCGTATTCGCATGGGCCTGGGCTGGTACAACCGCAACTATGTCGGCACCCAGTTCGGCGGTTCGCTGTATTCCATGACCGATCCCTTCTTCATGTTGATGATCATGGAAAACCTCGGGCGCGATTACATTGTCTGGGACAAGGCCGCGCACATCGATTTCGTCGCGCCGGGCAAGGGCCCGGTGTACGCCGATTTTCACATCGATGAGACCCTGCTCAGCGACATCCGCAGCCATACCGCCCAGGGCGACAAGTATTTGCCCGAGCTCAAGGTGGAAGTGCGCGACGGCGCCGGCAGCCTGGTCGCCACCGTACACAAGACTCTCTACGTCCGCCTCAAGCCGCGTGCGCGGCAAGTGGCATAAGGAAAAGCGATGCAAGCGGATCTGATCATCGTGGGCGCCGGCATGGTTGGCAGCGCCCTGGCTCTGGCCCTGGAGCACAGTGGCCTGGATATCCTGGTGGTCGACGGCGGCCCGCTGAGCATCAAGCCCTTCGCGGCCGACGCCGCCTTCGAGCCACGGGTCAGCGCGCTGTCCGCCGCCAGCCAGCGCATTCTCGAACGCCTCGATGTATGGCCGGGGATTGCCGCGCGGCGGGCCTCGGCCTACTGCGACATGCAGGTGTGGGACGGCTCCGGCACCGGCAGCGTGCACTTCTCCGCGGCCAGCGTGCATGCCGAAACCCTCGGCCACATCGTCGAGAACCGCGTGGTCCAGGATGCCCTGCTCGAACGCCTGCACGACAGCCGCCTGGGCCTGCTCGGCAATGCGCGCCTGGAGCAGCTACGCCGCTCCGGCGATGGCTGGCTGCTCAAGCTGGCCGATGGCCGCGAGCTGCGTTCGTCGCTGCTGGTGGCCGCCGACGGCGCCAACTCGGCGGTGCGTCGCCTGGCCGGTTGCGCCACCCGCGAGTGGGATTACCTGCACCACGCCATTGTCACCAGCGTGCGCTGCGCCCGCCCGCACCAGGCCACGGCCTGGCAGCGTTTCACCGACGACGGCCCGCTGGCCTTCCTGCCGCTGCGCCGAGGCGACGATGAGCACTGGTGCTCGATCGTCTGGTCGGCGGTGCCGGCCGAGGCCGAGCGGCTGATGGCGTTGGACGACGACGCATTCCGCCACGAACTGGGCAAGGCCTTCGAGTGGCGCCTGGGCGAGGTCAGCCAGGTCGACCCACGCCTGTGCATCCCGCTGCGCCAGCGCCACGCCAAGCGCTACGTGGAAAGCGGCCTGGCGCTGATCGGCGACGCTGCCCACAGCATCCATCCGCTGGCCGGGCAGGGCGTCAACCTCGGCTTCCTCGATGCCGCGGTGCTGGCCGAAGTGCTGCTGCATGCCCTCGAGCGCGGTGAGCAGCCGAACGACGTGCGTGTGCTCAGCCGCTACGAGCGCAGGCGCATGCCGCACAACCTGGCAATGATGGCGGCCATGGAAGGCTTCGAGCGCCTGTTCCAGGCCGACCCGCTGCCGCTGCGCTGGCTGCGCAACAGCGGCCTGAACTGGGTCGACGACTTGCCGGAGGCCAAGGCGCTGTTCGTTCGTCAGGCTCTCGGCCTGTCCGGTGATCTGCCGCTGTTGGCGCGGGCTTGAGAACCTGCTCACGATCTCCTGTCCGTCGGCCATACCGCGTTAAAAACAGGCTCGGCAAGCCGCTTGAGGCTAACGCGCTTTAGCGCGACCCGAAGGGCGAGTGAAACGAGTCATGCTCATTTACAGCTCGTAAACTCCGCTTCCTCGCCTGTTTTTGCCTTGTCTGGCTCTAGTACAGAAGATCGTGAACAGGTTCCGACAGGCTTCCTGCAATATTCGTTAACGCCTGCGACATCTGTGTAGTTGAGAAGCTAAATAGTATTCACTACTATTCGGCTCCTTCTTCTCAACATGAGGCGGCATCATGCAGGCTCGCACAGGTCTTATCGCTACCCTGGCTCTCTCCGCACTGGCTACCAGCGTCCAGGCGGCCGATGAAGTGGTGGTCTACTCCGCGCGCATCGACGAGCTGATCAAGCCGGTGTTCGACGCCTACACCGCCAAGACCGGCGTAACGGTGAAGTTCATCACCGACAAGGAAGCGCCGCTGCTGGCCCGCCTCAAGGCCGAGGGGGCGAATACCCCGGCCGACCTGTTGATCACCGTGGACGCCGGCAACCTCTGGCAGGCCGAGCAGGAAGGCGTGCTCAAGCCGCTCAAGTCGGCCGTGATCGAGGCCAACATTCCGTCGCAGTACCGCTCCAGCACCGGTGCCTGGACTGGCCTGTCGCTGCGCGCGCGGACCATTTTCTACTCCACCGAGCGCGTGAAGCCGGAAGAGTTGTCGACCTACGAAGCCCTGGCTGATAGCAACTGGGAAGGCCGCCTGTGCCTGCGCACCAGCAAGAAGGTCTACAACCAGTCGCTGACCGCCACCCTGATCGAGGCCCATGGCGAAGCCAAGGCCGAAGAGATCGTCAAAGGCTGGGTCAACAACCTGGCCACCGACGTGTTCGCCGATGACACCGCCTTGCTCCAGGCCATCGACGCCGGCCAGTGCGACGTAGGCGTCACCAACACCTACTACTACGGCCGCCTGCACAAGCAGCAGCCGGATCTGAAGGTCAAGCCGTTCTGGCCGAACCAGGCCGACCGTGGCGTGCACGTCAACATGTCCGGTGCCGGCGTGACCCTGCACGCTCCGCATGCCGCCGAGGCGCAGAAGTTGCTGGAGTGGATGACCGGCGCCGAAGCGCAGAGCCTGTTCGCTGACGTCAACCAGGAGTACCCGGCCAACCCGGTGGTCAAGCCGTCTGCCGAAGTGGCTGCCTGGGGCAGCTTCAAGGCCGACAGCGTGCCGATGGAAGTGGCGGGCAAGCGCCAGGCCGAAGCGACCAAGCTGATGGATCGCGCCGGCTGGAACTGATGCTTGTGCGGCAGCTTCTTGTCCGCGGCTAATCACCGCGAGGCCTATAATCAGTAAGCGCAGCACCCGGCTGCGCCTTACTGGTTGCAATACCCCCCCTGATGTTGCCGGCACCCCTGTGTCGGGCAGTGCGGGGACCCGTTGCGCGCCGACAGGATTTGCCGATGTTTGCCAAGCCTCTACTGGCAGCGGGATTGCTGACCATTGCCATGGGCACTGCCCAGGCCGAAACCATCATTCTGGTGGCCGATGCCTGGTGTCCCTACAACTGCGATCCGGACAGCGAGCGTCCGGGTTTCATGGTCGAAATCGCCCAACGGGTATTCAGCGCTGCCGGATATAAGGTGGTGTATCTGGTCGAGCCCTGGAACCGTGCCCAGCAATCGGTGCAGGCCGGGCGCTATCAGGGGCTTATCGGTGTTACGCCGCGCATGCTGCAGAAACTGGAGCAGCCGCTGCAGGCTCCGCAGCAGGAGCAGGCGCGCATTCGCGGCGCCTATTTCACCCTGGCCGACAGCACCTGGCGTTACAACGGCACGCAGTCCTTGTATTCCGAGCGCTTGGGTCTGATTGCCGGCTACGGCTATGCACCGATTCGCGATTACATCGCGGCTAATGAGGGTACGGAGCGGGTGCAGTATGCGCATGGCGAGGACGCACTGCAGAACAACCTTAACAAGCTGTTGCACGGACGTATCAGTCTGGTGCGCTCCGACGAGTTGGCGTTTCGCTATACCGCAAAGCAGATGGGGCTGGCCGACCGTTTCCGTGACGCTGGTGGCGAGCAGCTGGGCGAGATTGACCGTTTGCTGTACATCGCCTTCGCGCCCGAGGAGGTTTGTCCGGCCTGCAGTGAATATGCACAGATCCTGTCGGACGGCATGAGCAGCCTGCGTCAGAGTGGCGAGCTGGAGAAGATTCTGGCGCGCTATGGCCTGCATGATTGGCAACAGGCGCCGGGGGCGGACTAGCTGGCCAGCTGCCGTTATACTGCGCGCGCCCTAGCCTAGCTGTCAGCCCTGAGGACTTTGCGTGGCCCATCCCGCCCAGCGCCGTTGGTATCCCATCGCCTTTGCCATCGCCGCCCTGGTCCTGCTGCCGCTTTCGGTATTGCTGCTGTCCTGGCATGAGGTCGACCAGAGCATCTGGGCGCACCTGTGGCAGACGCAATTGCCGCGCCTGCTGGCCAATACCCTGCTGCTGGTGGTCGGGGTCGGCACGGGCGTGGTGCTGCTGGGTGTCAGTCTGGCCTGGCTGACCAGTCTCTGCGAGTTCCCCGGGCGGCGCTGGCTGGACTGGGCGCTGATGCTGCCCTTCGCCATTCCTGCCTATGTGCTGGCCTTCGTCTTCGTCGGCCTGCTGGACTTTGCCGGGCCGCTGCAGACCCTGGCCCGCGACTGGTTCGGCAGCGGCCTGCGCTTCCCGCGGGTGCGCTCCAGCGGCGGGGTGATCATCGTCCTGGTGCTGGTCTTCTACCCCTACGTCTACCTGCTTGCCCGCGGCGCCTTTCTGGCGCAGGGCAAGGGCCTGATGGAGGCGGCGCGGGTGCTCGGCCAGTCGCCCTGGCAGGCGTTCTGGCGTGTCGCCCTGCCGATGGCGCGCCCAGCCATCGGCGCCGGTCTGGCCCTGGCGATCATGGAGACCCTGGCCGACTTCGGCGCGGTCTCGGTGTTCAACTTCGATACCTTCACCACCGCCATCTACAAGACCTGGTACAGCTTCTACAGCCTGTCCAGCGCCACCCAGCTGGCCAGCCTGCTGCTGCTGGCGGTGCTGCTGGTGCTGTATGGCGAGCGCCGTGCGCGGGGTGCCACGCGCCCGGCCAGCGAGCGGCCACGGGGCCAGCCGCTGTACCACCTGCGCGGTTGGCAGGCGGCGCTGGCCAGTGGCTGGTGCGGCCTGGTGTTCACCTGCGCTTTCGTCGTGCCGATGGCGCAGCTGCTGGTGTGGTTTTTCCAGCGCGGCCGTTTCGATCTGGATGAGCGTTATGTCGGGCTGATCCTGCATACCCTTTATCTGGGTGGCCTGGCGGCCCTGCTCACCGTGAGCGTCGCCCTGCTACTGGCCTTTGCCCGCCGCCAGGCGCCGACCCGTGGCATCCATGCCGCGGTGGGCCTGGCCAATCTCGGCTATGCGCTGCCCGGCTCGGTGCTGGCGGTGGCGGTGATGCTGGCGTTCAGTTACTTGGACAATCATCTGGTCATCCCCCTCTCCAGCTGGCTGGGCGGGGCGGGCAAGCCGCTGCTGCTGGGCAGCCTGGGCGCCTTGCTGCTGGCCTACCTGGTGCGCTTCATGGCGGTCGCCTACGGGCCGCTGGAGAGCAGCCTGGCGCGCATTCGCCCGTCATTGCCGCAGGCTTCGCGCAGCCTCGGCGTAGGTGGCCCGCAGCTGTTCCTGCGGGTCTATCTGCCGCTGCTGGTGCCGGGCGCGCTGAGCGCCGCGCTGCTGGTGTTCGTCGATGTGCTCAAGGAAATGCCGGCGACCCTGCTGATGCGCCCCTTCGGCTGGGACACCCTGTCGGTACGGGTGTTCGAGATGACCAGCGAGGGCGAGTGGGCGCGTGCCGCGTTGCCGGCGCTGAGCCTGGTGCTGGTCGGCCTGTTGCCGGTGATAGGCCTGATTCGCCGCTCGGCCCGCCAGCCAGGGCACTAGGGTTGGCTGCGCGTCGGCCGGGCTGCGTTGAAACGCAGTAACAGCTCTGGCTGGTCAAGCGCGTTCGGCCTGCTCATTTACAGCTCGTAAACTCCGCGGCCTCACGCGCTTTCGCCTTGCCCGGCTCTAGCTCGCCGAACCCTAGACTATGCGGTCATTTTGCGAGATGACCAGACGCCTTTGCGGGGCTACAATGCGCGCCTGCTGACGCAGCCCGACCATGAACCCCGTATCCGCTGCAGGCCCCGGCCGGCGCGGGCGGGCGTCTAGCGCAAGGAGTTACCCATGGGACAACGTACCCCTCTGTACGAACAGCATCTGGCGCTTGGCGCCAAGATGGTCGATTTCGGTGGCTGGGACATGCCACTGCACTACGGCTCGCAAGTCGAGGAGCACCATCAGGTGCGCCGTGACTGCGGCGTGTTCGACGTTTCCCACATGACCGTGGTCGATGTCACCGGCCCTCAGGCCCAGGCCTGGCTGCAGTACCTGCTGGCCAACGACGTGGCGCGTCTGAAAACTCCAGGCAAGGCCCTCTACAGCGGCATGCTCAACGAGCGCGGCGGCGTGGTCGATGACCTCATCGTCTACCTCACCGACTGGGGCTACCGCGTGGTGGTCAACGCCGCCACCCGCGACAAGGACCTGGCCTGGATGCAGGCGCACACCGCCGGCTTCGACGTCACCCTGGCCGAGCGCGCCGAACTGGCCATGCTCGCCATTCAGGGCCCCCAGGCCCGCGCCAAGACCGCCGAACTGGTGAGCTCCGCGCGTGCCGCGATCATCAACGAACTCAAGGTGTTCCAGGGCCTGCCGGAAGGCGACTGGTTCATCGCCCGCACCGGTTACACCGGTGAAGACGGCCTGGAAATCATGCTGCCGGCCGAACAGGCCGC
This sequence comes from Pseudomonas campi, assembly GCF_013200955.2. Classification (NCBI taxonomy): domain Bacteria; kingdom Pseudomonadati; phylum Pseudomonadota; class Gammaproteobacteria; order Pseudomonadales; family Pseudomonadaceae; genus Aquipseudomonas; species Aquipseudomonas campi. The sequence goes on along the minus strand of NZ_CP053697.2, from coordinate 4,088,863 downwards.
CGCCTTCCTCAGCGAGCTGGTCGGTGCCGGCATCGCCCCGATCGGCCTCGGCGCCCGCGACACCCTGCGCCTGGAAGCCGGCATGAACCTGTACGGCCAGGACATGACTGACGACGTTTCGCCGCTGGCCGCCAACATGGCCTGGACCATTGCCTGGGAACCGGCCGAGCGCCAGTTCGTCGGCCGTGCCGCCCTGGAAAGCCAGCGTGCCGCCGGTGACCAGCCCAAGCTGGTCGGCCTGGTACTGGAAGAACGTGGCGTGCTGCGTGCCCACCAGGTGGTGCGCATCGAAGGCGTTGGCGAAGGCGAGATCACCAGCGGCAGCTTCTCGCCGACCCTCGGCAAGTCCATCGCTTTGGCCCGAGTGCCGGCGGCCACCGGCGAACGCGCCGAAGTGGAGATTCGCGGCAAGTGGTACCCGGTGCGCGTCGTGCAAGCCAACTTCGTGCGTAACGGCAAAGCCACCATCTAACTGCTAACTTTTCCGGGCGGGCTACCCGCCACCTGATCCTGAGGACACCCTGATGAGCACTATCCCCGCCGATCTGCGTTTTGCTGCCAGCCACGAGTGGGCCCGCCTCGAAGCGGATGGCACCGTCACCGTGGGTATTTCCGACCACGCTCAGGAAGCCCTGGGTGACGTGGTCTACGTCGAACTGCCGGAAGTCGGCAAGCAGCTGGCCGCCGGTCAGGAAGCCGGTGTGGTGGAGTCGGTGAAAGCCGCCTCGGACATCTACGCACCGATCGCCGGCGAAGTCATCGCGGTCAACGAAGCCCTCAGCGACAGCCCCGAACAGGTCAACGGCGAACCTTACGCCGCCTGGTTCTTCAAGCTGCAGCCGAGCAATGCCGCCGACCTCGACAGCCTGCTGGATGCCGCCGGCTATCAAGCCGCCTGCGAAGCCGACGCCTGAGAAGCGGCCAGGATCTGCTGCGCGTCGGCCAGACGTCGTTGGAAGCGGCCTCGGGGTGCTCATTTACAGCACGTAAACTCCGCCCCCTCGGCCACTTCCGCCTAGTCTGGCTCTAGCTCGCGAGATCCTGATCCGCTTCTACGAACCGCCCCAGGTCACCTTCGTCGCCGAGCCTCGATTCGTCGAGGCTCTGTCATTTCCCGAGAGTCCCACCATGTCCCAGACGCCCCGTCTCGCCCAGTTGCACCAGCCCGATGCCTTCCTCCGTCGTCACCTCGGCCCCGATGCCGGCGAGCAGCAGGCCATGCTGTCCGTCCTCGGCGTGGCCGACCGCGACGAACTGATCGTGCAGACGGTGCCACCGGCCATCCGCCTGAATGGCCCGCTGGCTCTGCCGCCGGCGCTGGACGAGCAGGGCGCCCTGGCCAAGCTCAAGGGTTACGCACAGCAGAACCAGCAGTGGACCAGCCTGATCGGCATGGGCTACCACGGCACCCTGACCCCGACCGTGATCCTGCGCAACGTGCTGGAGAACCCGGGCTGGTACACCGCCTACACCCCCTACCAGCCGGAAATCGCCCAGGGTCGCCTGGAAGCGCTGCTGAACTTTCAGCAGCTGACCATCGACCTCACCGGCCTCGACCTGGCCAGTGCCTCGCTGCTCGACGAAGCCACTGCCGCTGGCGAAGCCATGGCCCTGGCCAAGCGCGTGGCCAAATCGAAGAGCAACCTGTTCTTCGTCGACGAGAATTGCCACCCGCAGATTATCTCCGTGGTGCAGACCCGCGCCGAAGGTTTCGGCCTGGAAGTGCTGGTCGGCAACCTCGATGAGCTGAGCCAGCACCAGGTCTTCGGCGCCCTGCTGCAGTACCCGGACACCCACGGCGAGATTCGCGACCTGCGTCCGCTCATTGCCGCGCTGCATGCCCAGCAGGCCCTGGCCTGCGTCTCGGCCGACCTGCTGTCGCTGCTGCTGCTGACCCCGCCGGGTGAGCTGGGCGCCGACGTGGTGTTCGGTTCGGCCCAGCGCTTCGGCGTGCCGATGGGCTACGGTGGCCCGCACGCGGCGTTCTTCGCCACCAGCGACGCCTACAAGCGCGCCATGCCCGGGCGGATCATCGGTGTATCGAAAGATGCCCGCGGCAACACCGCGCTGCGCATGGCCCTGCAGACCCGCGAGCAGCACATCCGCCGCGAGAAGGCCAACTCCAACATCTGCACCTCGCAGGTGCTGCTGGCCAACATCGCCAGCTGCTACGCCGTCTACCACGGCCCCGCAGGCCTCAAGCAGATCGCCCAGCGCGTCCACCGGCTGACCGCCATCCTCGCCGCCGGTCTGGCGCAGAAGGGTGTGCAGCGCGACAACCAGTACTTCTTCGACACCCTGACCCTGGAAGTCGGCGGCATGCAGACCGCCATCATCGAGTCGGCCAAGGCGGCGCGCATCAACCTGCGCATCCTCGGCCGCGGCAAGCTGGGTGTCAGCCTGGACGAGACCTGCAGCGCGCAGACCGTCGAGCAGTTGTTCGCCATCTTCCTCGGCGCCGACCACGGCCTGAGCGTGGCCGAACTGGATGCCGGCGAACTGCCCCAGGGCATCCCGACCGAGCTGCTGCGCACCTCAGCCTACCTGACGCACCCGGTGTTCAACACGCACCACAGCGAAACCGCCATGCTGCGCTACCTCAAGCGCCTGGAGAACAAGGACCTGGCCCTCAACCAGTCGATGATCCCGCTGGGCTCCTGCACCATGAAGCTCAACGCCACCAGCGAGATGATCCCGATCACCTGGCCGGAATTCGCCAGCCTGCACCCCTTCGTGCCGGCCGAGCAGGCCCAGGGCTACAAGCTGATGATCGATGAGCTGGAAGAGTGGCTGCGCGCCATCACCGGTTTCGACGCCATCTGCACCCAGCCCAACTCCGGTGCCCAGGGCGAATACGCCGGCCTGCTGGCGATCCGCAAGTACCACCAGAGCCGTGGCGATGGCCACCGCGACATCTGCCTGATCCCGGCTTCGGCCCACGGCACCAACCCGGCCACCGCGCAGATGCTGAGCATGCGTGTGGTGGTGGTGGACTGCGACGCTGCGGGCAACGTCGACTTCGACGACCTCAAGGCCAAGGTGTTGGAGGCCGGCGATAAGCTGGCCTGCCTGATGATCACCTACCCGTCGACCCACGGCGTGTACGAGGAAGGCATCCGCGACATCTGCGACGCGGTGCATGCCGCCGGTGGCCAGGTGTACATGGACGGCGCCAACCTCAACGCCCAGGTTGGCCTGGCCCGTCCGGCCGATATCGGCGCCGACGTGTCGCACATGAACCTGCACAAGACCTTCTGCATCCCCCACGGCGGTGGCGGCCCGGGCATGGGCCCGATCGGCGTGCGCGCGCACCTGGCGCCGTTCGTCGCCAACCACCCGGTTATCGAGCTGCAGGGACCGAACCCGCAGAACACCGCGGTCAGCGCTGCGCCCTGGGGCAGCGCGAGCATCCTGCCGATCAGCTGGATGTACATCGCCATGATGGGCCCGCAACTGGCCGACGCCACCGAAGTGGCGATCCTCAACGCCAACTACCTGGCCAGCCAGCTGACCGGCGCCTTCCCGGTGCTCTACACCGGCCGTAACGATCGCGTCGCCCACGAGTGCATCCTCGATCTGCGCCCGCTCAAGGCGGAAACCGGGATCAGCGAGGAAGACGTGGCCAAGCGCCTGATGGACTACGGCTTCCACGCGCCGACCATGTCCTTCCCGGTGGCGGGCACGTTGATGATCGAGCCGACCGAGAGCGAGTCCAAGGAAGAACTGGATCGCTTCATCAGCGCCATGCTGAGCATCCGTGCGGAGATCGCCAAGGTCGCCAGCGGCGAGTGGCCAGCCGAGAACAACCCGCTGAAGAACGCCCCGCACACCCTGGCCGACGTCACCGGCGTGTGGGAGCGGCCGTACAGCATCGAGGAAGCGGTGACCCCGTCCGCGCACACCCGCGCGCACAAGTACTGGCCAGCGGTGAACCGTATCGACAACGTGTTCGGCGACCGCAACCTGTTCTGCGCCTGCGTGCCGATGGACGACTACCGCGAGTAAATCGCGCGAGGGCCATGAAAAACCGCCTTCGGGCGGTTTTTTATTGCCGGCGATTTCTCCTGCGCAAGCGGCTGCAGCCGCGACCTCCTGCGCATATGGGGCGGGCTGCGGAGAAAAGCCGGACTGCGTTCAAGGCTTTGCTACGCTCTTGATCTGGTGCAGTGCGGTAAATATTTCTGCAGTCATAGTGCCCCAGAGTAGCGGGCATGACGGATGCGGCGGGGGAGGCCGGCATCGGCAGGGTTAGTCCGCTACACATCAGGCTACTCATATTCGCGTTGTCTGCTCCCGGCTCCTGAGGTGCCGGAGCCGGTTGCGTGTGGCAAATCGATCAGGGAGTCTTCGATGGCTGAAGCAAGCAAGAAAATGAGCCTGATGGGGCTTACCACCCTGGTGGCGGTGAACATGATGGGTTCCGGCATCATCATGCTGCCGTCGAGCATGGCGCAGCTGGGGGCGGTGTCGCTGCTGTCATGGATCATCACGGCCATCGGCTCCATGGCCATCGCCTACTGCTTTGCCCAATGCGGCATCTACTGCCCGCGCTCCGGCGGCATGTCGGCGTACAGCGAGGAGGCGCATGGCAAGTCGGCGTTCTTCCTCTGCTCGTTTCTCTACTTCCTCTCGTTGGCGATCGGCAATGTGGCCATCGGCATCTCCGCTGTGGGTTATCTGACGCCCTTCTTCCCCTGGCTGGGCAGCGGCGCCATTCCGCTGTTCATCGGTACGGTCGGACTGATCTGGCTGACCACCGTGGCCAACTTCGGTGGCCCGAGCATCACCGGCAAGATCGGCTCGATCACCGTCTGGGGCGTGATCATTCCGGTGGCGGGGCTCAGCGTGATCGGCTGGTTCTGGTTCGACAGTGCGGTGTTTGCCGCGGCCTGGAACCCCAACAACCTGGCCACCAACGATGCCATCGCGCAGAGCATCCCGCTGACCCTGTGGGCCTTCCTCGGCATGGAGTCGGCGGCGCAGAACTCAGACGCGGTAGACAATCCCAAGCGCAACGTGCCGCTGGCCTGCCTGTTCGGCACCCTCGGTGCGGCGGTGGTCTACATCCTCTCGACCACGGTGATCCAGGGCATCATCCCCAACGCCGAGCTGGCCAATTCCAGCGCGCCGTTCGCCTATGTCTACGCGCAGATGTTCAATCCGCTGGTGGGCAACATCATCATGATTCTCGCGGTGATGGCCTGCATCGGCTCCCTGCTGGGCTGGCAGTTCACCCTCGGCCAGACCGCCAAGGTCACCGCCGAAGAGGGCATGTTTCCCAGGCTGTTCGCCCGCGTCAGCAAGCTGGATGCACCGATCATCGGCATGATCGCCTGCGCCGTGCTGCAGACGCTGCTGGCCCTGTCGACCATCTCGCCGAACGCCAGCGAGCAGTTCAGCAAACTGGTCAACCTGGCGGCGGTCACCAACCTGATTCCTTACGTCACGGCGCTCTCCGGGCTGCTGGTGATCATGTACAAGGCCCAGGTCGGTACGGCGATCTTTACCCGCAATGTGGCGGTGCTGCTGGTGGCGATGCTTTATTGCTATTACGCCCTGTATGCCTCCGGCAAGGATGCGGTGTTTGGTGCGGCCATCGTCCTGGTCATCGGTTACCTACTCTACGGCTTTATCACCAAGCGTTTCGTCGACGCGCCGACCAGACCGACGACCCGCGGGAGGTCCTAGAGCCTGTTCACGATCTTTTGGACTAGGGCCAGACAAGGCAAAAAACAGGCGAGGAAGCGGAGTTTACGAGCTGTAAATGAGCTTTCCGAGCCTGTTTTTAACGCGGTATGGCCGACCGACAAGAGATCGTGGACGGGTTCTTAGGCATGGCACAGGCATCACTATTCAGGGAACAGGACATGACGCTAAATCCGATCAAATCGACCATCCGGGCGCTGCTCTGCCTGGTTGCGGCGCTGCCGCTGCTGGCCGCTGCCGACACCCTCGAGCGGGTGCGCAGCAGCAACAGCATGACCCTGGCGTTCGTGCCGGAAGTGGCGCCCTTCAGCAGCCAGCAGGGCGAGCAGGTCAGTGGCTATGGCATCGACCTGTGCCGGCGTATCGCGCAGAGGGTCCAGGCCGAGCTGGGAGCTGGCGAACTCAAGCTGAATTTCCTGGCGGTCGCAGACGCGAAGAAGACTGCTGCGCTGGCCACGGGCAAGGCCGACATTCTCTGCACGCCAAGCCCGGAAAGCCTGGCCGCACGCCAGGCGGTGAGCTTCTCGGTGCCGGTCTACACCGCCGGCCTGGGTGTACTGGTACGCGAGGATGCGCCGCAGACTCTGTTGGCCGTGCTCAGCGGCCAACCTGCGCATAGCGGGCCGACCTGGCGGGCCACGGTCAACCGCGGCCTGGCCCAGCATACCTACGTGAGCATGGCCGGCGGCGTTACCCAGGCGTGGATTCTGGAGAAGGTGCGACGTCTGGGAGTAGTGGTGAAGCTGTTGACGGTTGAGAGCTACGACCAGGGTGTGGCGCTGATCGCCAGTGGCCAGGCCGATGCCTTCTTCTCCGAGCGCATGTTCCTCGAGCACTACCTGAGGGCTCACAGTGGTACCGAGCAGCTGCAGGTATTGCCGCGCATCTTCGAGTCGGTGCCGGTCGCGCTGGGTGTGCCGCGCGGTGACGAGGATTGGCGCCTGCTGGTCGATAGCGCATTGAGCGAACTGTACCGCTCCGGCGAGCTTGAGCGACTGTATACCGAACACCTCGGCAAGCCGGGTGAGGCGGAGCAGGCGCTGTTCAAGGTCTATGCGCTGCCTTAGAGCCTGTGCACGATCTCCTGTCCGTCGGCTACCACGTTTAAAGCAGGCTCTAAAAAGATCGCGGACAGGCTCTTAGCGTCTATCTCAGCTCTTACGGGTGCGCGTAGCGCACCTTACGGTGAGTCGCTCAGCGGCAGCCACTGTCCGGCAACTCGCTCAGCGCCCGCCGGATCAGCTCCTGGCTGCGCGGGCTGGCGAGGATGCTGGTGTGGTCTTCGGCCAGCAGGAACAGGCGTTGCGCTTCATCCTGGGCGGCGGCCCGCAGCTCGCTGGCCAGTGGCACCACGCCGTCGTTGGGCTGCTCCAGCAGCCGGCTGTTGCCGCTGTAGCTGACCAGCAGCCACTGGCTGATATGTGCCGGCAATGGGGTGGCGAAGAGGCTTTGCAGGTACTGGCTGCCCGGCGCCAGATCGCGCCAGACCGGCGCCACCACTGGTGCCCGGGCGATGCCGTCCGCCGCCGACGGGTGGCCATCCCAGGGTGTGGCCAGGGTGAGGAACAGGCATTGCCGGTCGGTGCCGCCGCCGGCGCTGAGCAGTTGCACGGCGCGGCGTGCCACCAGCCCGCCCATGCTGTGGGCGAACACATGGAAGCGCTGCGGGCGGTGGCGCAGTTGCACATCGCGCAACGCCTCGCCGAGCAGGTAGGCGCTGTGGTTCAGCGGCAGGCCACTGGGATAGTGGAACAGCACCAACTGGAAACGCTCGCGGTCGATGTGCTCAGCCAACTCGCGCCACACCGGCGGGCCGCTGTTGATCCCGTGCACCAGGACTATCGGTTCCTTGTCCGCGTCCCAGGGCTCCAGCAGGTACAGGCCGTAACCGACCTCGCTGAGGAAGTCCAGGGGCTGCCAGGCGCCCTGGCTGACCCGTTGCGGCGAGAAGCGCGGGTCATCGAAGTCCACCACCTGCAGATAGTTGTGCTGCAGGCGCGGCAGCTCGCGGTAGGCCTGGCTCAGGTCGAGGGCCGGCGGCGTAGCGCGCGAGTGACTGGCGAGTTCGGGCTGCAGCAGGTTGAGCTGGCCGAGCTGGCTACGCTGTTCGGCGTTTGGCTGCACTCGGAAGGGCGCGGTGCGGGCCTGTGGCAGCCAGTGGTGTGGCTCGTCGGCATCCAGGCGCAGATTACCGTTGCGATCACTGAAGGCCAGCAACTGGTAATCGCCGGCGGGCATGCTGAAGTAGAACAGCCCGCCCGGCTGGACGATGCGGTAGGCCAGCAGCCGAGCCTGCGGGTCGAGCAGGGCGACCAGCGCCTGCTCCGAGCCCTGCAGGGTGCCGGGGATCAGCAGCAGTTCGCGCTGGGCACTGGCGTACTGACGATCCAGCTCCAGCAACTGGCAGCCGCCCAGCAGGGCGAGCAGCCCCAGTACAAGCAATCGGGCCATCCATGCACTCCATCCAGATGTAAAAAACTGCAATCCAGCTGCTCGTCAGCCAACGCCTGGCCCATCGAGCAGCCCGTTGCTACATGAGTCGCTAGCCTTGCGGGTGCACCGCTTCGACCTTGAGCAGCACGCCGTCCTGGCCGACCACACGGACTTCGCTGCCGGCTGGCAGATCCGCACCGATCACCAGCCACAGGCTGTCGCCGGCCTTGATCTTGCCGCGTCCGCCGACGATGGCCTCGTGCAGGACGAACTGGCGTCCGAGCAGCTCGCTGCCGCGCTGGTTCAGGCCGGGCTGGTCGGAGGGCTTGCCGGCGCTGCGCTGGCGTTGCCACCAGAGCACGGCGGTGAGCACCGAGAGCACGGCGAACAGGATGAACTGCAGGGTCCAGGGCAGCTCCGGGAAGAGGAAGGTCAGCACGCCGACGCTGGCGCCGGCCAGGCCGATCCACAGCAGGTAGCCGCCGGCGCCGAAGACCTCGAGGATCAGCAGTACGGTGCCGAAGGCCAGCCAGTCCCAGTAGGAGAGGTGCTGCAGGTAGGCCATCATTTCTGCTGGTCACCGAAGGTGGCCTTGACGATTTCGCCGATGCCGCCGACCGCGCCGATCACCTGGCTGGCTTCCAGCGGCATGAGGATCACCTTGCTGTTGTCGGAGCTGGCCAGATTGCCCAGGGCCTCGATGTACTTCTGCGCAACGAAGTAGTTGACCGCCTGCACGTTGCCGCTGGCGATGGCCTCGGACACCATGCGCGTGGCCTCGGCTTCGGCCTGGGCGGCACGTTCGCGCGCTTCGGCTTCGAGGAAGGCGGCCTGGCGCTGGCCTTCGGCCTTGAGGATGTCGCCCTGCTTCTGCCCTTCGGCAGTGAGGATGGCGGCGGCACGCAGGCCCTCGGCTTCGAGAATCTGCGCGCGCTTGATCCGTTCGGCTTTCATCTGCCCGGACATGGCCGCCATCAGGTCGGCGGGCGGGCTGATGTCCTTGATCTCGATACGGGTGATCTTGATACCCCAGGGCGCGGTGGCTTCATCCACGGTCTTGAGCAGACGCTCGTTGATCGCGTCGCGCTGGCCGAGCATGGCGTCCAGCTCCATGGAGCCGAGCACGGTACGGATGTTGGTCATCACCAGGTTGCGGATGGCGTGCTCGAGGTTGTTCACCTCGTAGGCGGCCTGCGCCGAGTTGATGATCTGGAAGAAGCAGATGGCGTCGATCTGCACCGTGGCGTTGTCGGCGGTGATCACTTCCTGCGGCGGGATATCCAGCACGCTTTCCATCACGTTGAGCTTGCGGCCGATCTTGTCCATCACCGGCACGATGATATTGAGGCCCGGCTTGAGTGTGTTGGTGTAGCGGCCAAAGCGCTCCACCGTCCACTCGAAGCCCTGCGGCACCACCTTGAAGCCCATGAACACCACGGCCACGGCGAGGCCGACGAAGAGCAGCAGTACGCCACCAATTTCCATATTAATTCTCCTGTCTTGTACATAGGGGGTTAACGCATCTAAGCACAGTCGCTACCACGTTGCTGCCTGGTCCGCTTCAACTGCCACTCGCGCGCAGTGCCTGGATCAGTCGGGCATCGTGCTGGTAAGTGTCGGGGGCATAGCGCAGCTGGCCGTCGGCATCCACTTCGACCGTCCAGTAGGCGATCAGCAGCGGCGCCGGTTGCGCCAGACGGTATTGCTGGGTCTTGCCGCTGGCAATGCGGGTCTGCACGCTGGCCAGCTCCGCGGGTGGCAGCAGCCAGGTCAGCAGGCTGTCGACGGCCTCGACCCGCACACAGCCGGAGCTGAACAGGCGCGGGGCTTTTTCGAAGAGGTTCTTGCTGGGGGTGTCGTGCAGGTACACCGAAAACGGGTTGCCGAAGCGCAGGGCGACCTGGCCGAGCGGGTTGCGCACCCCGGCAGCCTGGCGCAGGAGGATGGCGCCAGGGTTGTCCCAGTCGATCTGTTCGGGATCGAGCCAATTGCCGTCATGGTCGTAGACGTCCATCTCATGCTCGCTCAGGTAGCTGCGGTCGGCGCGGATGGCCGGCAGCTTGTCCTCGCGCAGGATGGTCGGCGGCACTGTCCAGGTCGGATTGAGTGTCAGTCGGTTGATCCGTGAGGCTAGCAGCGGGGTTTGCCGCTCGACCCGACCGACCTGGGTGCGGGTGCGCCAGCGTTCTTCGCCTTGCTGCAAGACCAGCAGTTCGGCGGCGGCGACATTGATCGCCACCTGGGCCTGGCCGAGGTCGTCGGCCAGCCAGCGCAGGCGCTCCAGGTTGACGCGCAACTGTGCGCGGCGGGTCAGGGCATCGAGGTTCAGTTCGGTCAGGCTGGCCGGGCCGAGGATGCCATCGGGCTTGAGCCCGTGTCGCGCCTGGAAGTCTTCCAGGGCGGTGACGGTACTCGGGTCATAGAACTCGGCCTGGACCTCGTCGACTGGCAGGTTGAGGCGCTCGCGCAGCAACGGCACCCGCGCATCCTGTTTGCCGGGGCGCAGCAGCGGGCCGGTCGGCAGCGCTGGCCAACTGGGCAGGGGTTGCAGGCGTTCATGGGCATAAACAGCTCGCAGGCGCTGGTACTGCGGCAGGGTGGGGCGGGCGCTGGCAAATGCGGCGGCGGGGTCATCCACTTGCAGCAGGGCGATGGACAGTGTCGCCAGCTGCGGGTCCGGGCGGGTTTGTTGTGGGTCGCGCCACAGCGGTTCCAGCTGCTGCTGGTCGAGACGGCCACTGCGCAGGTCGCGCAGGGCGCGCAGGTAGCTGCTGCTGGCCTGCAGGTCGTTGCAGTGGTCCGCGCTCTGCGGGAGTGGATAGTCAGCCGGGTTGAGGCCGTCGTCCGCCAGTTGCGCGAGTTGCTCCTGGAGCAGTTGCAGATGGGGGGCGTCACGCCAGGCCGGACGGCCGTCGCGCTGTGCATAGAAGTTGTTCAGCAGGGTTGCCGTAGAGTCGTCTAGGCTTGCCAGAACGGCCGTACAGGGGCTGGCGGGCTGCATCAACAGCGGGCGCAGGTCGACCGGCTGGGCGTCGGGTGCCTCCATGGCGTTCGCGACCAGTGGCAGGGTGAGCAGGAGAATGCTCGGGTAAGATGCACACTTTTTGAACAACATACTGCTCCAGTCCATGGCTCAGGGTACCCCGTCAGCAGTGACGGGCGGCTGCTAGTCAGTATAAGTGGATTGGCGTCGGCCCTTGTGACAGGGCACGACGGGCGTAGCGTTTTTTGAGGTATTGCGCGCATGTTTGGACGAGTTGGCCGCTTGGCCCTGATGGGGCTCTGGCTGTTTTGTGCACCGCTGCTGGCGGCGCCCACGGCGAATGACCAGCTGATCAAGGACCTCGCCCGCGTGGCGCCGGGCCTCAATCAGCAGGCGCTGCGGCATGCCGTGGCGGCCATGCAGTGTGCGGTCAACCACGGCGCCGAACCCGCCAGCCGGCTGGCGGTGATCGATTACTCGCAGCCGTCCACGGCGCGCCGGTTGTGGATCTTCGATCTGCAGCGCAAGCGCCTGCTGCTGAGTGACTACGTGGCCCACGGCCGCCGCTCCGGGGAAAACTTCGCGCAGAGTTTTTCCAACCGCGAGGGCAGCTACCAGAGCAGCCTCGGCCTGTTCCGTACCGCCGAGAGCTACCGTGGCAAGCATGGCTATTCGTTGCGCATGGATGGCCTGGAGCCGGGGTTGAATGATCTGGCGCGCGAGCGCGCCATCGTCATTCACGGTGCCAGCTACGTCGACCCGCGCCTGGTGCGCAGCCAGGGCCGTATCGGCCGCAGCCTGGGCTGCCCGGCGGTGCGTCCGCAAGTGGCGCGGATGGTGGTCGACAAGCTCAAGGGCGGGCAATTCCTCTTTGCCTGGCACTCGGATCGGCGCTGGCTGCGCAACTCCGCCTACCTGGACTGCAAACCGCAGCGGGTGGCGAGCATCCTCGCCCGCCAGGCCCCGCCGAAAAGCTGAGCTTTTAGTAGCGCTACTTCTGCTCGCTCTGCGGGGTGACCCGCAGCACTTCCTCGATGGTGGTCAGGCCGGCGGCGACCTTCTGTGCGCCGGACAGGCGCAGGCTGCGCATGCCTTCCTTGAACGCCTGGCGGCGCAGGGTGACCAGGTCGGTGTCGGCGGTGATTAGCGGCTTGATGCCGTCGTTCAGCAGCATGATCTCGTACACCCCGGCGCGGCCGCGGTAGCCAGTCTCGCGGCATTCCAGGCAGCCGACGGCGCGTTGCGCCTGGGTTGGCAGCGGCGAGCTCCAGGGTTTGGTCAGGCTCTGCCAGTCTTCCTCGCTGATCTGCACCGGCTCCTTGCAGTGCGGGCACAGGGTGCGCACCAGGCGCTGGGCCATCACGCCGAGGATGGTGGCCTTGAGCAGGTAGTGCGGCACGCCCAGTTCGAGCAGGCGGGTGATGGCGCTGGGCGCATCGTTGGTGTGCAGGGTCGACAGTACCAGGTGGCCGGTGAGTGCCGCCTGGATCGCCATCTCGGCGGTTTCCAGGTCGCGGATCTCGCCGACCATGATGATGTCCGGGTCCTGGCGCATCAGGGCGCGCACGCCGCTGGCGAAGGTCAGGTCGATGTTGTGCTGCACCTGCATCTGGTTGAAGGCGCCCTCGATCATCTCGATCGGGTCTTCGATGGTGCAGACGTTCACTTCCGCCGTGGCCAGTTGCTTGAGCGTGGTGTACAGGGTGGTGGTCTTGCCCGAGCCGGTGGGGCCGGTGACCAGGATGATGCCGTTGGGCTGGCCGGTCATGCTTTCCCAGCGGCGCAGGTCGTCGGGGGAGAAGCCCAGCTGCTCCGGGCGCTTGAGCAGCACTTCCGGGTCGAAGATACGCATCACCATCTTCTCGCCGAAGGCAGTGGGCAGGGTCGACAGACGCAATTCGACTTCGCCGCCGTCCGGGGTCTTGGTCTTGATCCGACCGTCCTGCGGCTTGCGCTTCTCGGCCACGTTCATCCGCCCCAGGCTCTTCAGGCGGCTGACGATGGCCACGGTGACCTGCGGCGGAAACTGGTAGACGTTGTGCAGCACGCCGTCGATGCGAAAGCGCACGGTGCCCTGTTCGCGGCGCGGCTCAATGTGGATGTCACTGGCGCGCTGCTGATAGGCGTACTGGAACAGCCAGTCGACGATATTGACGATGTGCGCGTCGTTGGCGTCCGGCTCCTGGTCGCTGGCGCCGAGGCTGAGCAGTTGCTCGAAGTTGCCCACACCGCTGACCTTCTGGTCGGTCGCGTTGGCGCCGCTGACCGAGCGGGCCAGGCGGTAGAACTCGGTGGTGAAGCGCTGCAGGTCGGTGGGGTTGACCACCACCCGCTTGATCGGCCGCTTCAGCACATGGGTCAGGTTGGCTTCCCAGCTGTGCACGAAGGGCTGGGCGCTGGCGATGGTGACCGCCTCGCTGTCCACCGCCACCGCGAGGATCTTGTGGCGCTGGGCGAAGGCGTAGGACATCAGCGGGGTGACCGCGGCGACATTGATCTTCAGCGGGTCGATGCGCAGGTAGGGCTGGCCGGCCCAGGCGGCCAGCCACAGGGTCAGGCTTTCCAGATCGTGCTTCTTGCCAGGGTGCTGCAAGTCATCGACCTGCTGCGCGGCGAGGAACTCCAGCGGGTGCAGCTTGGCGTTCTCCGCGCCGCGGCGCAGCATCAGGCACTGCTCGGCCTGTTCCTGCGACACGCGGCCCTGGACCATCAGCTCGCGCAGGATGTCGTTGAGGTCCAGCGCGCGATCCTGGGTCGACGAAGCTAGAGCGGACATGCGGTTCCCTTAGTGGTGATCTGCCAGCCTGTCAGCTTATTGCACCAGCAGCTTCCAGGGTTTGAGCGTGGCCACAGTATGAGCCTGCGCCACCCGTGCGGCCAACACCTCGGCATCCAGCGGTTGCAGGGCCAGCTCGTGCAGCTTGCACAGCTCGCCGTACAGCCGGTCGACTTCCGCCACGTCCAGAACCTGGCGGGCCAGATGCAGCCAGGCCTGGATGCGCTCGATGCGCGGCAGCTGTTCGGCGAGGTCTTCCGGTTGCTGCTGGTAGCGCTTGAGCTGCAGGGCGGCGCCTTCTTCTTTGAGCAGGGTCGGTAGCCAGTTGCCCAGCACCGCGGCGCCCTGGCGATTGCCACGGTTGTTGCGCTCGACCGTCCAGCTGCGCGCCAGCAACCAGCGCGACAGGTTCAGCGAGAACAGGCCCCAGCGGTTGCCCTGCAGTTCGGCGGCGAACAGTGCCGGGGCATTCTTGCGCAGGCTGTCGTCGGTCTGGCCGGCCAGCAGGCGCGGGCGCCAGTCGCCGAGCAGGCCATCCAGTGCTTCACGCAGGGTTGTGCTGGAGGCACGCGGCGCCGCCTGGCCGAGGCTGCTGAGCAGCGCGCGCAGTTCCACCAGTTTTTCCAGCCACTGGGCCAGCAGTTTCCAGTGACCGTTGAAGCGGTACTGTTCGGCCAGCCGCTGGCTGCTGCCGAGCAGGTGCCAGGCGAGAGCGCAGAAGGCATCGTCCAGGCTCTGTTCGGCGTTCAGTTCGGGTGCCGGCAGGCTCAGGCTGTAGCTGCCCGAGTCGAACAGGCGGTAGCCGCGCTCGGCCTTGCTGATATCGCAAGGCATCAGCGGCAGGTCGGCCGCCAGCTCGGCGGCCAGCTCCAGCAGGGCGGCCGGATCACCTTCGCGCAGTTCCAGTTCCAGCTCGCAGATTTCTTCCTCGCCTTCGCCGGCGATCACCTTGCCCAGGTCCAGGGCAGCCTCGATGACCACCTTGGCCTTGCCGCGGCCCCAGGCGATCTCGGCCTTTTCCCGGACGAAGTCGGTGGTGAAGATCGGTTTCAGCTGCTTCTTGTCCAGTTCGGCCAGGCTGGCCGGCCAGCATTCGGCGCTGAGCTTCTTGGTGTCGAGCTTGGCTTTGCTCAGGTACCAGTCCCACTCATTGCGCTCCGACAGGCCTGCTACGCTTTGCCCACGGGTTTTCAGGGTCTGGATGAACTGCTCGCCGTCACGGCGCAGGCGCAGGGCGACTTTGGCCTGGGCCAACTCGCGCTCGGGAGTATCGAAGTACTGGTTGAACAGCTCGCAGGTTTGCCAGCCGGACTTGTTGCGTTTCTTCAGCAGCGGATGATCACGCAGGGCGGCCAGGGTTTCGCGGCTGACGCGCAGCTTGATTTCGGTTTCTTTGTGCATGGTGCGCAGTTCCGGTGCCTATCATTAAATTGTTGCAGTCCGATGACTCGTGCTGGCTTGCCAGTCGAGTGCTCCCTATACTTGCGGCCTTTTTTCCAACCGGGGTAAACCCTATGCCTACCAATCCCTTTGTCAGTCTGTTCGGCCGTTCGCCGATCGGTCCGATGCAGCAGCACATCGCCAAGGCACATGAGTGTGCGGCCAATCTGGTGCCGTTCTTCGAAGCAGTGATGGCGCAGGACTGGGCGAAAGTGGCCGAGGTCCAGAAGGAAATGGTGCGGCTGGAAAAAGAGGCCGACAAACTCAAGAAGAGTGTGCGGCTGAACCTGCCGAAAAGCCTGTTTCTGCCGGTGCCGCGTTCGGACTTGCTTGAACTGCTGAGTGTACAGGACAAAGTTGCCAATCGCGCCAAGGACATCGCCGGGCTGATGCTTGGCCGCGAGATGGACATTCCCGCGGATCTGCAGCCGCTGATCCGCACCTTCGTGCAGCGCACCGTCGATGCCAGCGCCCAGGCGCTGAAAGCGATGAACGAGTTGGACGAACTGCTCGAGGCCGGTTTCAGCGGTCGCGAAGCCAAGCTGGTGGAGACCCTGGTCGAGGAGCTGGACGAGATCGAAGACGATACCGACCGCCTGCAGATCGAGGTGCGCCGCGCCCTGTTCAAGCTGGAGAAGGACATGCCCGCCGTGGACGTGATGTTCCTCTACCAGATCATCGATTGGGTCGGCGATGTCGCCGACCGCGCCCAGCGTGTGGGCAACCGACTGGAACAACTGCTGGCGCGCTAAGCGCCAGTATTCTTTCTGGGATTACAGGTAACTATTTATGTCTCTGATTGCGGATTACGGCTTCGTACTCCTGGTACTCGCCTGCTGTTTCGGCTTTTTCATGGCCTGGGGCGTGGGCGCCAACGACGTGGCCAACGCCATGGGTACTTCGGTGGGTTCGCGGGCGCTGACCATCAAGCAGGCGATCCTGATCGCCATGGTCTTCGAGTTCTGCGGCGCCTACCTGGCTGGTGGTGAAGTCACCGAGACGATCAAGAACGGTATCGTCGATGCTGAGGCGATCACTCCGGATCTGATGGTGCTGGGCATGATGTCGGCGCTGCTGGCCGCCGGTACCTGGCTGATGATCGCGACCCACAAGGGCTGGCCGGTCTCCACCACCCACTCGATTGTCGGTGCGGTGATCGGTTTTGCCGCCGTCGGCGTGTCCACCGATGCGGTGCAGTGGGCTTCGGTCGGCCCGATCGTCGCCAGCTGGGTGGTGACGCCGTTTCTCTCCGGTCTGGTGGCTTTCGGCCTGTTCATGAGCGTGCAGGCGCTGATCATCAACACCGACAACCCGTTCCTGAACGCCAAGCGCTTCGTGCCGTTCTACATGTTCCTCACCGGTTTTATGGTGTCGATCATGACCCTGTCCAAGGGCCTCAAACACATCGGCCTGAACCTGTCCGGCGCCGAAAGCCTGCTGCTGTCGATCGGTGTGGGTGCCTTGGTCATGCTGCTTGGCATCGCCATCCTCAGCCGGATCAAGATTGATGTGGAGGCCGACAAGGCCTTCCACTTCGCCAGCGTCGAGCGCGTGTTCGCCGTGCTGATGATCTTCACCGCCTGCTCCATGGCCTTCGCCCACGGCGCCAACGACGTGGCCAACGCCGTTGGCCCGCTGGCCGCCATCGTTGGCGTGATCCAGTCCAACGGCACCGCCGCGATTGCTGCCAAGTCTGCCGTGCCGGGCTGGGTGCTGCTGCTCGGCGCCGTCGGTATCGTCATCGGCCTGGCCACCTACGGCTACAAGGTGATCGCCACCATCGGCAAGGAAATCACCGAGCTGACCCCGAGCCGCGGTTTCGCCGCCGAGCTGGCCACCGCTTCCACCGTGGTCGGGGCGTCGGCCATCGGCCTGCCGGTTTCCACCACCCACACCCTGGTTGGTGCGGTGCTGGGTATCGGTATCGCCCGTGGCATCGGTGCGCTGAACCTGGGCGTGATCGGCTCGATCTTCATGTCCTGGATCATCACCCTGCCGGTCGGTGCGGGGCTGTCGATTTTGTTCTTCTATATCCTGCGCGGCATCTTCCTCTAAGAACCGGTCTACGATCTCTTGATCGTCGGCCATGCTGCGTTGCAATTGGGCTCGGGCTGCTCATTTACAGCTCGTAAACTCCGCTCCCTCGCCCAATTGCGCCTTGCCTGGCTCTAGCTCAAAAGATCCTAAACAGGTTCTGAGCTGCGTTAGGCGGGTTTCTTCTGCGGCGGCGATGGCCCTATCATGGGCCATCCCCCGCGGAGAACGCCGATGTCGCTTCCCTCCCTGCAAGACCAGTTCGCCGCGCTGATTGCCGCGCCGTCGGTAAGTTGCACCCAGCCGCACTGGGACCAGTCCAACCGTGCCGTGATCGACCTGCTGGCCAGCTGGCTGGGTGAACTCGGCTTCGCCTGCGAAATCCAGGATATCGCGCCGGGTAAGGCCAACCTGCTGGCCACCTATGGCAGTGGCCCCGGCGGCCTGGTGCTGGCCGGGCACAGCGACACCGTGCCGTTCGATGCCGCGCTGTGGCAGAGCGATCCGCTCAAGCTGACCGAGCAGGGCGACCGCTGGATCGGCCTCGGCGTGTGCGACATGAAGGGTTTTTTCCCGCTGGTGATCGAGGCCGTGCGCGGCCTGCTTGACCAGCCGTTCCGCCAGCCGCTGCTGATTCTCGCCACCTGCGACGAGGAAAGCTCGATGTCCGGCGCCCGCGCCCTGGCCGATGCCGGCAGGCCGCTGGGGCGGGCCGCGGTGATCGGCGAGCCGACGGGCTTAAAGCCGATCCGCCTGCACAAGGGGGTGATGATGGAACGCATCGACATCCTCGGCCAGAGCGGTCATTCCTCCGACCCCAGCCTCGGCCACAGTGCCCTGGAGGCCATGCAGGATGCCATGGGCGAGCTGCGGGCCCTGCGTAATCAGTGGCAGCGCGAGTTCAACAACCCGCAGTTCAGCGTGCCGCAGCCGACCCTCAACCTCGGCTGCATTCACGGTGGCGACAATCCCAACCGCATCTGCGGCCAGTGCGCGCTGGAGTTCGACCTGCGCCCGCTGCCGGGCATGGACCCGGAGCAGTTGCGCGCGGCGATTCGCAGCAAGTTGCAGCCACTGGCCGAGCGGCATCAGGTAAAGATCGACTTCGCCCCGCTGTTCGCCAATGTGCCGCCCTTCGAGCAGAGCGCCGATTGCGAGTTGGTACGCCTGGCGGAAAAGCTGACCGGGCATGCGGCGCAGTCGGTGGCATTTGGCACCGAAGCGCCGTATCTTCAGCAACTCGGTTGCGAGACCATCGTCCTCGGCCCCGGCGATATCGCCTGCGCCCACCAGCCGGGCGAGTTTCTCGAGCTGGCGCGTATCCAGCCCACGATCACGCTGCTGCGCCAACTGATTCAGCACTACTGCCTATGACCTGCCAGACCGACCGGAGCCTGTTCACTGTGCTACGACGATAACCACAGACAGCCCCCTCTCCCATTTATGGGAGAGGGTTGGGGAGAGGGCGAGCCGATGCCCCTCTCCCCCGGCCCCTCTCCCGTGAACGGGAGAGGGGAGTCATGGACCCGTACTGCGAACACTCTCATGCACGACTACGTCAACTGGCTGCGCCACGCTACGCCCTATATCAACGCCCACCGGGATTGCACCTTCGTGGTCATGCTGCCCGGCGAAGGCGTCGAACACCCGAATTTCGGCAATATCGTCCACGACCTGGTGCTGCTGCACAGCCTCGGCGTGCGCCTGGTGCTGGTACACGGCTCGCGCCCGCAGATCGAGACGCGCCTGGCCGCTCGCGGCCTGACGCCGCGCTACCACCACAACCTGCGCATCACCGACGGGCCAACCCTGGAATGCGTGATCGATGCCGTCGGCCAGCTGCGTATCGCCATCGAGGCGCGCCTGTCGATGGATATCGCCGCCTCGCCGATGCAGGGCTCGCGCCTGCGCGTGACCGGCGGCAACTTCGTCACCGCGCGGCCGATCGGCGTGCTCGATGGCGTCGACTACCACCACACCGGCGAGGTCCGTCGCGTCGACCGCAAGGGCATCGGTCGTTTGCTCGACGAGCGCAGCATTGTGCTGCTGTCGTCGCTCGGTTACTCGCCCACCGGGGAGATCTTCAACCTGGCCTGCGAGGACGTCGCCACCCGCGCCGCCATTGACCTGCAGGCCGACAAGTTGCTGCTGTTCAGCGCCGAACACGGTCTGCTCGACGAAGCCGGCAAGCTGGTGCGTGAGCTGCGCCCGCAACAGGTGCCGGCGCACCTGGCGCGGCTCGGCGCCTGCTACCAGGCCGAGCTGCTGGATGCCGCCGCCCAGGCCTGCCGTGGCGGGGTCAAGCGCAGCCATATCGTCAGCTACATGGACGATGGTTCGCTGCTCACCGAGCTGTTCACCCGCGACGGCGGCGGCACCCTGGTCGACCAGGAGCAGTTCGAATCGCTGCGCGAGGCGACCATCGAGGACGTCGGCGGGCTGATCGACCTGATCACTCCGCTGGAGGACCAGGGCATCCTGGTGCGCCGTTCGCGCGAAGTGCTGGAGCGCGAGATCGAGCAGTTCAGCATCGTCGAGCGCGACGGCCTGATCATCGCCTGCGCGGCCCTGTACCAGATCGCCGACTCGGACTGCGGCGAGCTGGCCTGCCTGGCGGTGAACCCGGACTACCGGCATGGTGGACGTGGCGACGAACTGCTCGAACGCATCGAGGAACGCGCGCGGGCGCAGGGCCTGAAGACCCTGATCGTGCTCACCACGCGCACCGCCCATTGGTTCCAGGAACGCGGCTTCGAGCCGAGCAGCGTCGAGCGCCTGCCGGCCGCGCGGGCCTCGCTGTACAACTACCAGCGCAATTCGAAGATCTTCGAAAAGGCCCTTTGACTGCAGCCCTCTCCGCTAGTAATCGGAGAGGGCTCGTGGCCACCCGTTCAGGCCGTCACTCGGTACTTGTGCGTCAGGTGCCAAGACTCGACGCTTTGCGCCTTCTCAATTGCTACTCAGGGACGAAATCATGCGGCCTGTACTCAACCGGATAATGCTGTATGTGCGCGATGTCCAGGCCACCTGCGACTTCTATGAGCGTCATTTCGGGTTTGTCAGCCAGCGGCAAGCCGACGACCGAGTCGTGGAGTTGAGCGCCCCAGGTGGCGGGGCAATTCTCATGCTGCATCCGGCGGCCAAAAGCGTCAAAACCGGACAGGTCACCGTCAAGCTGGTCTTCGATATCGAGGACGTGGACGGATTCAAGGCAAAGTGCCTGGAGCAAGGGCTGGCGTTTGGCGCTACGCATCAAGCGGACGGCTACCGCTTCGCCAATGGCAAAGACCCTGACGGCAATACCGTTTCCATTAGCAGTCGGGCGTTTTCCAGGGCGTAGCCCGGATGCCATCCGGGAGCGGGTGAGCGGTCGTTCGAGAGAGGTTCCCGGATGACATCCGGGCTACGGCCACTCAGGCGCTGCGGCGCTGGTGCTGTTTGAACTGCTCGTTGCCGTCGTCCCAGCCGGCTTCCCAGGCTGCGGCCAGGACCTCGGCGGGATAGGGCTGCTGGTGCTGCGGCTGGCCGGTGAGGCCTGCCATGTAGCCTTGCTGATAAGCCTTGTTCAGGCTTTCCAGGCTCCAGTGGCTGTCTTCGCTGTGGTGTTCGTCGGGCGGCGTCATCGGGCGTGGCCAATGCGGGTTTCCCACACAGGTTAGCCGTCGTCGGGGGCGACCGCGAGCCATTGGTCAGGGCTGAGCGGTCGAACTGGCGGATTTGTGACGGGCTGCCCTTAATGGCCACAGCCCGTCACCTAGGTCGCTGATTTCAAACACCAATACCGAGAATGCTGGCCTGGTAGGCGGCGACGAAGCTATCGAAGTCGCCCGGCTCGGCACTTTCCAGTTCGGCCTGCTCGGCCAGCGAGGTGCGCGCCATGGCCACGAAGCCGGCCTGTTCCTCGGCAGTCAGCGGTTGGGCGCGGAAATTCGCCGCATGTTCCTTGCTGTGGCGCAGGGCCATGGCGCGGAAACTCTCGCCGGTCTCGCGCAGCTCGGCCAGTACCTGCGCCGACGGCGTTTGCGCCGGGTCGTCGACCTTGCGCTGCTGCAGGTGCAGGGCGGTCTGGTAGGCGTCGCCGCCATAGGCGCGGTCGAGCAATTCGGCGATCGGCGCGAAGCGTTCGAGCAGCTCGCTAGCCCAGGTCTGCAGTTCAACCGGCTGGCCGTCGCGCTGCAGCTGCAGGCCTGGGCGGCGGCCTTCCTTGACCGTCTTGAGGAAGTTCTCGGTGCTGGCACGGCACACGCCGCTGGCCAGCAGCGGGCTGTCCTCCAGGGCGCAGAACAGGATGAAGGCGTCGAGGAAGCGTGCCTGATCGAGGTCGATGCCCAGCGGCAGGTAGGGGTTGATGTCCAGGCAGCGCACTTCCACGTACTGCACGCCGCGGCTCATCAGCGCCTGGATCGGCCGCTCGCCGGAATAGGTGACGCGCTTGGGGCGGATGCTCGAGTAGTACTCGTTTTCGATCTGGATGATGTTGCTGTTGAGCTGCAGCCATTCGCCGGCGGCGTTCTTGGTGCCGATCTCGGCATAGGCCGGGTAGGGCGTGGCCACTGCCGAACGCAGGCTCTCGGTGTAACTGGCCAGATCGTTGTAGCAGGGCGTCAGGCCGGCCTGGGCATTGCTCTGGTAGCCCAGGTCGCTCATGCGCAGGCTGGTGGCGTAGGGCAGGAACAGGGTGTCGGCGTCGAGCTGCTGCAGCTGGTGCGGGCGGCCGCGCAGGAAGCTGGCGTCGAGCGCCGGCGAGGCGCCGAACAGGTACATCAGCAGCCAGCTGTAGCGGCGGAAGTTGCGGATCAGCGCGATGTAGCTGGCCGACTGGTAGTCGCGGGCGCTCTGGGTGTCGCCGTCCAGCTGCTGCAACAGCGGCCACAGGCCTTCGGCCAGGCTGAAGTTGTAGTGGATGCCGGCGATGCACTGCATGGTCTTGCCGTAGCGCAGGGCCAGGCCCTGGCGGTAGACGTACTTGAGGCGGCCGATATTCGAGCTGCCGTAGCGGGCGATCGGGATGTCCGCCTCGTCAGGCAACAGGCCGGGCATCGACGGACTCCACAGGTATTCGCCGTCCAGCTGGCTGCTGGCGAAGCGGTGGATGCGCTCCAGGTCGGCGAGGGTGTCCGCCGGGTTCGCCTCGGCCGGGGTGATGAACTCCAACAGCGCTTCGGAATAGTCGGTGGTGATCTGCGGGTGGGTCAGCGCCGAACCCAGGGCACGCGGGTGTTCAGTCTGCGCCAGGCTGCCGTCGGCGTTCACGCGCAGGCATTCACGCTCGATGCCGTGCAGGTTCTGGGTCAGCAGGGGCAGGGCGGCAGCATCGCCGAGCAACGCCAGGCGGCGGGAGAAAAGCTCGCTCAAGATGGTTATTCCTTCACTCGACGGTCGCCCTTATATGGGGGTGGAAACGTCGCTTACAAGGCGGAATGGACGGATTGGCCTGGAGGCCTGACCGGAAAAGGGCAGGATGCGCCGAGCGGGGGGCTTGGTGCAATCCTGAGAGAGGCGCCGGGTGGTATCCCGGCGACTTCCTGAATTTTATGCAGACGGTTGCAGGCACCGATCGCTTTTGCCCCCTCTCCCGTTCACGGGAGAGGGCTGGGGAGAGGGTGCTTGGCCTATGCCCTCTCCCCCGGCCCCTCTCCCACAAGTGGGAGAGGGGAGCAAGCGAGGCCGCAGACGGAAGCTTATTTGCAGATAAAGGTCGCCTGGGCCGTGGCGATCAACTTGTCACCCTGCTGCACCCGCGCCTCCAGCACATGCACCTTGCGCCCGGCATTTAGCACGCGGGCGGTGCAGAGAATCTCGCCCTGCTCGACCGCGCGGATGTAGTTGACCTTGCACTCCAGGGTCATGCTGCCGGCCGCGCCGCCGAACAGGCTGTGGCTGGCCTGGCCGAGGGTGGTGTCGATCAGCGAGAACAGCGCGCCGCCGTGCATGCGTCCGTGCAGGTTGAGCAGGTGCTCCTGCATGCTCATGCGCGCCTGGGCTTCGCCGTTCTCGGCCTTGTCGATGACGATGCCCAGCAGCTTGCTGAAGTTGCTGTCCTGGCCAACGGGGGAGGCAGTACTCATGGCTTACTTCTTCAATTGTTTGGCGTTGGCGAACAGCGCGGCCATGCCCGGGTTGGCCGGGGCCGGCTTGTCCTGGCTGGAATGGCGCTCGCTGCGCGGCTGGTTGCCGCCGCGATTCTGCCCGCCGTTGCCGGGGCGTCCGCCACCGCGCGGGCCGTCGACCTTCTCGCCGGGGGTGTCGCTCATGCGCATGGTCAGGCCGACGCGGTTACGTGGGATGTCCACTTCCATGACCTTGACCTTGACGATGTCGCCGGCCTTGACCACCTCGTAGGGGTCCTTGACGAACTTCTCCGACAGCGCCGAGATGTGCACCAGGCCGTCCTGGTGCACGCCAATGTCGACGAAGGCGCCGAAGTTGGTGACGTTGGTCACCACGCCTTCCAGCACCATGCCCGGCTGCAGGTCCTTGAGGGTTTCCACGCCGTCCTGGAATTCGGCGGTCTTGAACTCCGGACGCGGGTCGCGGCCGGGCTTGTCGAGTTCCTTGAGGATGTCGGTGACGGTCGGCAGGCCGAACTGCTCGTCGGTGAACTTGGCCGGGTCGAGGCGCTTGAGGAAGGCCGAATCACCGATCAGCGAGCGGATATCGCGCTCGGTACCCTGGGCGATGCGCTCGACCAGGCGGTAGGTTTCCGGGTGCACACCGGAGGCATCCAGCGGGTTGTCGCCGTTCATCACGCGGAGGAAACCGGCGGCCTGCTCGAACGTCTTCTCGCCCAGGCGCGAAACCTTCTTCAGCTCGTCGCGGGTCTTGAACGCGCCGTTGGCGTCGCGGTGGCTGACGATGTTCTGCGCCAGGGTCGCGTTGAGGCCGGAGATGCGCGCCAGCAGGGCAACGGAGGCGGTGTTCACATCCACGCCGACGGCGTTCACGCAGTCCTCGACCACCGCATCCAGCGAACGCGCCAGTTTGAGCTGCGACACGTCGTGCTGGTACTGGCCGACACCGATGGATTTCGGGTCGATCTTCACCAGCTCGGCCAGCGGGTCCTGCAGGCGGCGGGCAATGGACACGGCGCCGCGCAGCGACACGTCCATGTCCGGGAATTCCTTGGCGGCCAGCTCGGAGGCCGAGTACACCGAGGCGCCGGCTTCGCTGACCATCACTTTGGTCAGCTTGAGGCCCGGCAGTTTCTTGATCAGGTCGGCGGCCAGCTTGTCGGTCTCGCGGCTGGCGGTGCCGTTGCCGATCGAGATCAGGTCGACCGCGTGCTTGGCGCACAGCTTGGCGAGGATCGCCAGAGTGCCGTCCCAGTCATTGCGCGGCGCGTGCGGGTAGACGGTGGCGGTTTCCAGCACCTTGCCGGTGGCGTCGACCACCGCCACCTTGCAGCCGGTACGCAGGCCCGGGTCGAGTGCCAGGGTGGCGCGCGGGCCGGCTGGGGCGGCCAGCAGCAGGTCGTGCAGGTTGCGGGCGAAGACGTTGATCGCCTCTTCCTCGGCCTTCTCCCGCAGCTCGCTGAACAGGTCGGTTTCCAGGTGGGTGTAGAGCTTGACCTTCCAGGTCCAGCGCACCACTTCGCCCAGCCATTTGTCGGCGGCGCGGCCACGCTGCTCGACGCCGAAGCGTTCGCCGATCATGCCTTCGCACGGGTGCATGCTGCCCGGCGCTTCGTCGCCGACCTTGAGGCTGGCGCCGAGGATGCCTTCGTTACGGCCGCGGAAGATCGCCAGGGCGCGGTGCGAGGGGACGCCCTTGAAGGCTTCGTCGTGCTCGAAGTAGTCGCTGAACTTGGCGCCTTCGGCCTCTTTGCCAGCCACCACGCGGGCGCTGAGGGTGGCGTTGTCCTTGAGGTAGCTGCGCAGGCGCTCGAGCAGGGTGGCGTCTTCGGCGAAGCGCTCCATGAGGATGTACTTGGCGCCTTCGAGCACGGCCTTGACGTCGGCGAAGCCTTTCTCAGCGTCGACGAAGCGTGCGGCCTGCTCTTCCGGATTCAGCGTCGGGTCATTGAACAGGCCGTCGGCCAGCTCGCCGAGGCCGGCTTCCAGGGCGATCTGGCCCTTGGTGCGGCGCTTCTGCTTGTACGGCAGGTAGAGGTCTTCGAGGCGCGTCTTGGTCTCGGCCAGGTTGATCTCGCGGGTCAGCTCGGGCGTCAGCTTGCCCTGTTCCTCGATGCTGGCGAGGATCGCCGTGCGGCGCTCGTCCAGTTCGCGCAGGTAGCGCAGGCGTTCTTCCAGGTTACGCAGCTGGGTATCGTCCAGGCTGCCGGTGACTTCCTTACGGTAGCGGGCGATGAATGGCACGGTGGAACCTTCATCGAGCAGGGCCACGGCGGCGGCAACCTGTTGCGGGCGCACGCCCAGCTCGTTGGCGATGCGAGTGTTGATACTGTCCATTTAAAACACCTGACGGAGAACACCAGCCGTCCACGCTAAAGGTGGCCCGGCACGAAAGCGCCGCATTATAAACACCGGTCCTTGCGGCATTGGGAACCGTTCGGGGAAAAATCTGCTAACAATGGGGCCAGCCGCCAATCATCGGTGCTGGGCAATAATGCCGGCACTTCGAATGGGAGAAATCATGAGCAGCACACCCGTAGTGGAAGGCGAGAAGATCCTTATCGTCGACGATGACCCCGGCCTGCGCCGCCTGCTGGAGCGCTTCCTCAGCGAGCAGGGCTACCGTGTGCGCGCCGTGGAGAACGTCGAGCAGATGGACCGCCTACTGGCCCGCGAGCTGTTCCAGCTGCTGGTGCTCGACCTCATGCTGCCCGGTGAGGACGGCCTGTCCGCCTGCGGCCGCCTGCGCGCGGCGAACAACCAGCTGCCGATCATCATGCTCACCGCCAAGGGCGATGAAGCCAGCCGCATTCAGGGCCTGGAGCAGGGCGCCGACGACTACCTGGCCAAGCCGTTCAACCCGCGTGAGCTGCTGGCGCGGATCAAGGCCGTGCTGCGCCGCCAGGCGCCGGTAGTGCCGGGTGCGCCGGGCAGCGAGGACGAGAGTGTCAGCTTCGGCGAGTACGAACTGTCCCTGGCCACCCGCGAGCTGAAGAAGGGTGACGAGGTGCACATGCTCACCACCGGCGAGTTCGCCGTGCTCAAGGCCCTGGTCCAGCACGCCCGCGAGCCGCTGACCCGCGACAAGCTGATGAACCTGGCCCGTGGCCGCGAGTGGGACGCCCTGGAGCGCTCCATCGACGTGCAGATATCGCGTCTGCGCCGGCTGATCGAACCGGACCCGTCCAAGCCGCGCTATATCCAGACGGTGTGGGGCGTGGGTTATGTGTTTGTGCCGGATGGCAGCAAGTGACATGGCGCGTGCTTCTAGCAGGCAGTCTGCAGATTTTGTTGGTCAGTGCTGCAGCCATTCTGCTGTTCGTGTATCTGCATGAAACTGCCGTATCAATGGCTGTGGCGCGAGGCCGAACCCTGCGTGGCGGTGTCAGTTGGGGCATTACCGTACAGCTGGCGTTGTATGTCTTTGCCTTTCTGACGCTGCTGCAAAACGCCGCTGCGTTACGCTGGCCTGCCAGGCGGATGAGCTTGGCGGTGCTGGCCTGGCTGGTCTTCGCCGTGCTGTTCACGCTGTTAGGCAATCCCTTTGGTTCCTGGGCTCATCCTTACCGGTGGGCGCTCCTGATGTTCTGCTCTGCTGCAGGCTGTGCGCTGTCTCTGGTTGGCCAAGGTCTGTGGCAACTTGTGCAGCAGCGCCGGTTGCCTGTTCAGGCTAGGGTCTGATCAATGAAAACCCCGCTCTGGTTTCCGCAAAGCTTCTTCGCTCGCACCCTCTGGCTGGTGCTGGTGGTCGTGCTGTTTTCCAAGGCGCTGACCCTGGTTTACCTGATGATGAACGAGGACGTGCTGGTCGATCGTCAGTACAGCCACGGTGCCGCGCTGACCCTGCGTGCCTACTGGGCAGCCGATCCGGAGGACCGTGCGCATATCGCCACTGCGGCGACCCTGAAGCAGGTGGCCGCCGACCAGGTGCCGCCGACCGAGCAGCACTGGCCCTATTCGGAGATCTTCCTACGCCAGATGCAGGCCGAGCTGGGCCCGGACACCGAGGTGCGGGTACGGGTCAAGAGCCCGCCCGCGCTGTGGGTGCGGGCGCCGAATCTGGGGGACGGCTGGACCAAGGTGCCGCTGTATCCGCACCCCCTGCGTGGGCAGAAGATCTGGAGTGTACTTGGCTGGTTCCTCGGCATCGGCCTGCTATCCACGGCGGCGGCGTGGATCTTCGTGCGCCAGCTCAGCGCGCCGCTCAAGCGCCTGGTGTTCGCTGCCCGCCAGCTCGGCCAGGGGCGCAGCGTGCGGCTGCCGGTAAGCGACACGCCGAGCGAGATGACCGAGGTCTACCGCGCCTTCAACCAGATGGCCGAGGATGTCGAGCAGGGCGCCCGCGAACGCGAGCTGATGCTGGCCGGGGTGTCCCATGACCTGCGCACGCCGCTGACCCGCCTGCGCCTGTCGCTGGAGTTGCTCGACAGCGACTCGGAGCTGACCGAGGACATGATCCGCGATATCGAGGACATGGACGCCATTCTCGACCAGTTCCTCGCTTTCATCCGCGACGGCCGCGACGAGAAGCCGGAATCCTGTGAGCTCAGCGAGCTGGTGCGCGAAGTGGTGGCGCCTTACAACCAGCAGCGCGAGCAGGTGCGCCTGTGTCTGGAGCAGGTGCCGCCGTTTCCGCTGCGCCGGGTGTCGATGAAGCGCCTGCTGACCAACCTGCTGGAAAATGCCCTGCGCTATGGCGGCCAGGGGGTCGAGGTGGTAGCCAACCTGTCCGGCGATAGCAGCGCGCCCTATGTGGTGCTCAGCGTGCTGGATCGCGGCCCGGGCATCGATCCGGCCGAACTGGGTGAACTGTTCAACCCCTTTATCCGCGGCGATCGCGCCCGTGGTGGCAAGGGCACCGGCCTCGGCCTGGCCATCGTCAAGCGCATCGCCGCGCTGCACGGCGGCAGTGTCGAGCTGCGCAATCGCTCGGGCGGCGGGCTGGAGGCGCGTATCTGCCTGCCGCTGGGGCTGCTGCTGCCGCGGGATGCGGTATAGCCGCTGAGCTTCTGCTGTCCGGGGAAATTGCCGATCATGGGGCGGTGCAGGCAGAATGCCGGCCCCGCTGGAGTGTCAGCGACTGAACATGGAGGTTTGAGCATGAATACCGTCGGCTTGCTAATCGCCCTGAGTGGTTTCATTTGGTCGGTTGCCCGTGGCATTCAGGTGTCGCTGCTGTGCTGCGTCCTGAATTTCATCTTCCCACCCATTGCGCAGGCAATCTTTGCCATTTACGAGCCGGCGATCCGTTTCCCGTTGTTGGTTCTCGTCTCCGGGCTGGGTCTGATGTACACCAGTGGCGGCCTGCAGTTCGGCTGAAAGTCCACTGCCAACAAAAAGCCCCGCACTAGGCGGGGCTTTTTGCATTGCGCTAAGGCTTACAGACCGGCGGCAGCGCGCAGCTCGGCAACCTTGTCGGTCTTTTCCCAGGTGAAAGTGGTGAAGCTGTCGCCACCCACGGTCACTTCCTGAGGGGTACGGCCGAAGTGGCCGTAGGCCGCAGTGGCGCGGTACATCGGGTGCAGCAGGTCGAGCATCTTGGTGATGGCGTACGGACGCAGGTCGAACACTTCACGCACCAGCTGGATGATCTTGTCTTCGGCGATCTTGTGGGTGCCGAAGGTGTTGATCGAGATCGAGGTCGGCTGGGCCACGCCGATGGCGTAGGAAACCTGGATTTCGCAACGATCGGCCAGGCCGGCGGCGACGATGTTCTTCGCCACGTAGCGACCGGCGTAGGCGGCCGAACGGTCAACCTTGGATGGGTCCTTGCCGGAGAACGCGCCACCGCCGTGACGGGCCATGCCGCCGTAGGAGTCGACGATGATCTTGCGCCCGGTCAGGCCGCAGTCGCCCACCGGCCCGCCGATCACGAAGTTGCCGGTCGGGTTGATGTGGAACTGGGTGTCCTTGTGCAGCAGCTCGGCCGGCAGGGTGTGCTTGATGATCAGCTCCATCACCGCCTCACGCAGGTCGCTCAGGCTGACCTCCGGGTTGTGCTGGGTGGACAGCACCACGGCGTCGATGCCGACCACCTTGCCGTTCTCGTACTGGCAAGTGACCTGGCTCTTGGCGTCCGGGCGCAGCCACGGCAGCAGGCCGGACTTGCGCGCTTCGGCCTGGCGCTCGACGAGGGCGTGGGACAGGCGGATCGGCGCCGGCATCAGCACATCGGTTTCGTTGCTGGCGTAGCCGAACATCAGGCCCTGGTCGCCGGCACCCTGGTCTTCCGGCTTGGCGCGGTCGACACCCTGGTTGATGTCCGGGGATTGCTTGCCAATGATGTTCAGCACGCCGCAGGTGGCGCCGTCGAAACCGACGTCGGAGTTGGTGTAGCCGATGTCGCAGATCACGTCGCGGACGATCTGTTCCAGGTCGACCCAGGCGCTGGTGGTGACTTCGCCGGCGACGATGGCCACACCAGTCTTGACCAGGGTTTCCACAGCCACGCGGGCGTGTTTGTCCTGGGCGATGATGGCGTCGAGGACGGCATCGGAAATCTGGTCGGCGATCTTGTCCGGATGGCCTTCGGACACGGACTCGGAGGTAAACAGGGCGTATTCGCTCATTTCAAAATCCTATTCATACCTGGGTTTGCTTCGCATCCGGCTTGGCAAAGTGCCGTACCTGAATCTGAAAGCCGTTCTTGAGGCCCACATAGAGGCTCTCGCCGGGCGTGAGCCCCGCGGCATCGGCCCAACGGGCCAAGTCTTCCTGTTCGAAGCCGAGCCAGAGATCGCCGCAGGCCGTCCTGGCCCAACTCTGGTCATGGCTGCACAACTCGGTGATCAGCAGGCTGCCGGCCGGTTTGACCAGGCGCGCCAGCTGCTTCAGTGCCTCGGCCGGGGCGGCGAAATGGTGCAGGACCATGTTCACCACCACGCAGTCGGCGGCGCCGATTTCGTCGTTCAGGGCATCGGCGAGCTGCAGCTCGACATTGCCCAGTTGTTCTTGCTCACAGCGCTGGCGGGCCAGCTCGAGCATCGCCGCACTGTTGTCCAGCGCGGTCACGTGATGGAAGCGTCGCGCCAGTTCCGGCAGGAAACCGCCGTCGCCGGGGCCGACTTCGACTGCCGTGGCGCCGGCGGCAAAGCCCAGTGCATCGAGCAGGGCCAGCACGCTGTCGCGGTACTGCGGCAGGCCGGCGATCAGGTCCTGCTGGGCCTGGAACTTGTCCGCTGTCTTGGCGAAGAAGTCGCGGCTGGCGGCGGCGCGTTGCGCGTGCACGGCGGCGATGCGCGCCTGCACCTCGGCCGGTAGCTGCAGTTCGTCGACCTCCGCCAGCAGCGCGGCATGCAGGGTGCCGCCGAGCAGTTCGCTGTGCGGCAGGGCGCGACGGTAGAAGATCGCATTGCCTTCGCGGCGGGTGGCCACCAGGCCGGCCTGGGCCAGCACTTTGAGGTGGTGGCTCATGCCCGACTGGCCGATGGCGAAGATCTGCGCCAGTTCCAGCACGCCGAACGAGTCGTTGGTCAGCGCGCGCAGCACGTTCAGGCGCAGCGGATCGCCGCCGGCCTTGCACAGGGCGGCGAGCTCATCGGCTGGCTCGAAACGGAGCTGGGGCACGCGCATATTCATAGTGGCGGCAGTCTAGTCGGTCATTTTTCATCCAGCAACATCAATATCAAAACTTTTTGATATTGATGTTTGGGCGGATCGGCCGGCAGCTTTCGTCGATCTTTCATTGCCCCGCAGCGCCTGGCTGGGCGAAAATGCGCGCCTTTTTCCGCTTCTCTCATTTAGCAACAGTCCTTCCCAGGAGATTCAGCGATGTCCAGCCGTCGTGAGCGTGCCAATGCCATTCGTGCCCTCAGCATGGATGCTGTGCAGAAAGCCAACAGCGGCCACCCCGGTGCCCCCATGGGCATGGCGGACATCGCCGAAGTGCTGTGGCGCGACTACCTGCAGCACAACCCGCAGAACCCGAACTGGGCCGACCGCGACCGCTTCGTTCTGTCCAACGGCCACGGCTCGATGCTGATCTATTCGTTGCTGCACCTGACCGGCTACGACCTGGGCATCGACGATCTCAAGCAGTTCCGCCAGCTGCACAGCCGCACCCCGGGCCACCCGGAATACGGCTACACCCCGGGCGTCGAGACCACCACCGGCCCGCTGGGCCAGGGCATCGCCAACGCCGTCGGCTTCGCCCTCGCCGAAAAAGTCCTGGGCGCGCAGTTCAACCGTGACGGCCATGCCATCGTCGACCACTTCACCTACGCCTTCCTCGGCGACGGCTGCATGATGGAAGGCATCAGCCATGAAGTCTGCTCGCTGGCCGGCACCCTGGGCCTGGGCAAGCTGGTCGCCTTCTACGACGACAACGGCATCTCCATCGACGGCGAAGTGCATGGCTGGTTCACCGACGACACCCCGGCACGCTTCGAAGCCTACGGCTGGCAGGTGATCCGCAATGTCGACGGCCACGATGCCGAAGAGATCAAGATCGCCATCGAGACCGCGCGCAAGTCCAGCGACCGGCCGACCCTGATCTGCTGCAAGACCGTGATCGGCTTCGGTTCGCCGAACAAGGGTGGCAAGGAAGAGTGCCACGGCGCACCTCTGGGCAATGACGAGATCGCCGCCACTCGCGCGCAGCTCGGCTGGAGCCACGGCCCGTTCGAGATCCCTTCGGAGATCTACGCCGAGTGGGACGCCAAGGAAGCCGGCGCCGCCCGCGAAGCCGCCTGGAACGACAAGTTCGCTGCCTACGCCGTCGCCCATCCCGAGCTGGCTGCCGAGTTCAAGCGCCGGGTTGCCGGTGAACTGCCGGCCGACTTCGCCGAGAAAGCCGCTGCCTACATCAAGGACGTCGCCGAGAAGGGCGAAACCATCGCCAGTCGCAAGGCCAGCCAGAACGCGCTGAATGCCTTCGGCCCGCTGCTGCCGGAATTCCTCGGCGGCTCGGCTGACCTCGCCGGCTCCAACCTGACCCTGTGGAAAGGCTGCAAGGGCGTGTCTGCAGAAGACGCCTCCGGCAACTATATGTTCTACGGCGTGCGCGAGTTCGGCATGAGCGCGATCATGAACGGCGTGGCCCTGCACGGTGGTTTCATCCCCTACGGCGCGACCTTCCTGATTTTCATGGAATACGCACGCAACGCCGTGCGCATGGCTTCGCTGATGAAGCAGCGCGTGCTGTTCGTGTTCACCCACGACTCCATCGGCCTCGGTGAAGACGGCCCGACCCACCAGCCGATCGAGCAGCTGGCCAGCCTGCGTGGCACGCCGAACCTCGACACCTGGCGCCCGGCCGACGCGGTGGAATCCGCAGTGGCCTGGAAATACGCCATTGAGCGCGCCGACGGCCCGTCCGCGCTGATCTTCAGCCGGCAGAACCTGCCGCACCAGGCGCGCGACGCCCAGCAGCTGGCCGACGTGGCCCGTGGTGCCTACGTGCTCAAGGACTGCGCCGGCGAGCCGGAGCTGATCCTGATCGCCACCGGTTCGGAAGTCGGTCTGGCCGTGCAGGCCTACGACAAACTGACCGCGCAAGGCCGCAAGGTGCGCGTGGTGTCGATGCCGTCGACCAGCGTGTTCGACCAGCAGGATGCGAGCTACAAGCAGGCCGTGCTGCCGCTGCAGGTGGGCGCGCGCATCGCCATCGAGGCCTCGCACGCGGACTACTGGTACAAGTACGTGGGCCTGGAAGGGCGCATCATCGGCATGACCACCTTCGGTGAGTCCGCCCCGGCGCCGGCGCTGTTCGAGGAGTTCGGCTTCACCGTCGAGAATCTCCTGGAAACCGCCGAAGAGCTGCTGGACGCCTGACGGACTGTGTAGGAGCGAGCTTGCTCGCGATGCTCAAACATTGATCGCGAGCAAGCTCGCTCCTACAGGTTGACTGCAATCGTGCCCAACATGCCCAACGCCCGCCCCTATAAAGTCGCCCTCAACGGCTACGGCCGTATCGGTCGTTGCGTGCTGCGCGCTTTACACGAGCGTGGCGCGGCGGCCGGTTTCGAGATCGTCGCGTTGAACGACCTGGCCGACCAGGCCAGCATCGAATACCTGACCCGTTTCGACTCCACCCACGGCCGTTTCCCCGGCGAAGTACGGGTCGAGGGCGATTGCTTGCATATCAATGGCAACTGCGTGCAGGTGCTGCGTCAGGCCACGCCTGAAGCCGTCGACTGGGCCGCGCTGGATATCGACCTGGTGCTGGAGTGCTCCGGCGTCTACCACAGTCGCGCCGATGCCGAGCGCTTCCTGGCGGCGGGTGCGCCGCGCGTGCTGTTCTCCCAGCCGATGGCCAGCGAAGCGGATATCGATGCCACCGTGGTGTTCGGTGTCAATCAGGCCTGCCTGACAGGCGCCGAGAAGCTGGTGTCGAACGCCTCCTGCACCACCAACTGCGGGGTGCCGTTGCTCAAGCTGCTCAACGAGGCGGTGGGTCTGGAGTATGTCTCCATCACCACCATCCACTCAGCGATGAATGACCAGCCGGTGATCGACGCCTACCACCATGAAGACCTGCGCCGTACGCGCTCGGCCTTCCAGTCGGTGATCCCGGTATCCACCGGCCTGGCCCGCGGTATCGAGCGCCTGCTGCCGGAACTGACCGGGCGCATCCAGGCCAAGGCCATCCGCGTGCCGACGGTCAACGTGTCCTGCCTGGATATCACCCTGCAGACCGCTCGCGACACCAGTGCCGAAGAGATCAACCGGGTACTGCGCGAGGCCGCCACCAGCGGCCCGCTCCAGGGCCTGCTGGCCTACACCGAGCTGCCCCACGCCAGCTGCGACTTCAACCACGACGCCCATTCGGCGATTGTCGATGGCAGCCAGACCCGCGTGTCCGGCCCGCGCCTGGTGAACCTGCTGGCCTGGTTCGACAACGAGTGGGGGTTTGCCAACCGCATGCTCGACGTTGCCCAACATTTCCTTGATGTTTCTGCCTGTTCCACCGAACAGAAAGCCACTAACCAGCCCCTTGTGAAGGACTGACCATGACTGTTTTGAAGATGACCGACCTCGACCTCGCCGGTAAGCGCGTGCTGATCCGCGAAGACCTCAACGTGCCGGTAAAAGACGGCGTGGTGAAGAGCGACGCGCGCATCCTCGCTTCCCTGCCGACCATCAAACTGGCCCTGGAGAAGGGCGCGGCAGTCATGGTCTGCTCGCACCTGGGTCGTCCGACCGAGGGCGAGTTCAGCGCAGAGAACAGCCTGGCACCGGTAGCTGCCTACCTGAGCAAGGCCCTCGGTCGTGACGTGCCGCTGGTGGCCGACTACCTCGGTGGCATCGACGTGCAGCCGGGCCAGGTCGTGCTGTTCGAGAACGTGCGCTTCAACAAGGGTGAGAAGAAAAACGCCGATGAACTGGCCCAGCAGTACGCCGCCCTGTGCGACGTGTTTGTCATGGACGCCTTCGGCACCGCCCACCGCGCCGAGGGCTCTACCCATGGCGTGGCCAAGTTCGCCAAGGTCGCCGCTGCCGGCCCGCTGCTGGCGGCCGAGCTGGACGCCCTGGGCAAGGCCCTGGGCAACCCGGCCAAGCCGATGGCAGCGATCGTCGCCGGCTCCAAGGTGTCGACCAAGCTCGACGTACTGAACAGCCTGAGCCAGATCTGCGACCAGCTGATCGTCGGCGGCGGCATCGCCAACACCTTCCTCGCTGCCGCCGGTTTCCCGGTCGGCAAGTCGCTGTACGAGGCCGACCTGATCGACACCGCCAAGGCCATCGCCGCCAAGGTCAGCGTGCCGCTGCCGGTTGACGTGGTAGTGGCCAAGGCCTTCGCCGAAGACGCCGAAGCCACCGTCAAACTGGTGTCCGACGTGGCCGAGGACGACATGATCCTCGACATTGGCCCGCAAACTGCTGCGCAGTTCGCCGAGCTGCTGAAGTCGTCGAAGACCATCCTGTGGAACGGTCCGGTCGGCGTGTTCGAATTCGACCAGTTCGGCAACGGCACCAAGGTCCTGGCCCAGGCCATCGCCGAAAGCCCGGCGTTCTCCATCGCCGGTGGTGGCGACACCCTGGCCGCCATCGACAAATACGGCGTCGGCGCACAGATCAGCTATATCTCCACCGGTGGTGGCGCCTTCCTCGAGTTCGTCGAGGGCAAGGTGCTGCCGGCCGTGGCAGTGCTGGAACAACGCGCCAAGGCCTGAGTTGTCACTCTATAGCAGTGCGGTAGCCCGGATGTAATCCGGGAGAACCTTGAGGCAACCCGGATTGCATCCGGGCTACGGATTGAATAGAGGCCAGGCAGCCCCCTGGTCTCCAATAACTTGAATAGCGCCTGCCCCTGCGGCAGGCTTGCACGATTAACGAGCCCCACCGGGAGAAAGAACACCATGGCACTTATCAGCATGCGCCAGATGCTCGACCACGCCGCCGAATTCGGCTACGGCGTGCCGGCCTTCAACGTCAACAACCTCGAGCAGATGCGCGCGATCATGGAAGCGGCCGACAAGACCGATTCCCCGGTGATCGTCCAGGCTTCCGCCGGCGCCCGCAAATACGCCGGTGCGCCGTTCCTGCGCCACCTGATCCTGGCCGCCATCGAAGAATTCCCGCACATCCCGGTGTGCATGCACCAGGACCACGGCACCAGCCCGGACGTGTGCCAGCGCTCGATCCAGCTGGGCTTCAGCTCGGTGATGATGGACGGCTCGCTGAAAGAAGACGGCAAGACCCCGGCCGACTACGACTACAACGTCGCCGTCACCCAGCAGACCGTGGCATTCGCCCACGCCTGCGGCGTGTCGGTGGAAGGTGAGCTGGGCTGCCTGGGCAGCCTGGAAACCGGCATGGCCGGCGAAGAAGACGGCGTTGGCGCCGAAGGCGTGCTCGATCACAGCCAGATGCTGACCGACCCGGAAGAAGCCGCCGACTTCGTCAAGCGCACCCAGGTCGATGCCCTGGCCATCGCTATCGGCACCAGCCACGGCGCCTACAAGTTCACCAAGCCGCCGACCGGTGACATCCTCGCCATCGACCGCATCAAGGAAATCCACAAGCGCATCCCCAACACCCACCTGGTGATGCACGGCTCTTCCTCGGTACCGCAAGAGTGGCTGGCGATCATCAACCAGTACGGCGGCGACATCAAAGAAACCTACGGCGTGCCGGTCGAAGAAATCGTCGAAGGCATCAAGTACGGCGTGCGCAAGGTCAACATCGACACCGACCTGCGCCTGGCGTCCACCGGTGCCATGCGCCGCCTGATGGCCACCAACCCGAGCGAGTTCGACCCGCGCAAATTCTTCGGTGCCACCGTCACCGCCATGCGCGACATCTGCATCGCCCGCTACGAAGCCTTCGGCACCGCCGGCAATGCCTCCAAGATCAAACCGATCTCCCTGGAAGGCATGTTCCAGCGCTACGCCAAGGGCGAGCTGACCGCCAAGGTCAACTAAGAACCAGGTTCTAAATTACCGCGCTGTCACCAAGAGCCCCGCCATGCGGGGCTCTTGCGTATCAGGGGCAAAGCTGTAGGAGCGAGCTCTGCTCGCGAAGCTTCTGAGGCGCTGCTTCGCGAGCAGAGCTCGCTCCTACGATGCCGATGCCGGAGTACACGCCATGAAGTCAGCCATTGCCACATTCTGCGTTGTTCTGTTGCTGGCGGGCTGTATGCAGCAGCCCGCTGTCGTTGCTCCTGCGCCAGCCCCCACGCCGTTGGCAACCGACCCACAGCAGTGCCTGAGCCAGGCCGAATGCACCACCAAGACCTCACGCACCCTGCTGTTCGTCTTCGACTATGCAGCTGCCGGTGGTGCTCTGGTGCAACGCCAGGAGCGCCTGCTGTTCACCCCGGCGGATGCGCCACGGAGCGAGTGGCCGGCCATCTACATCCGCCTGGCCGAGCCCATGAGCGGGCGCTTCGACTTCAATGCCGAGTGCCAGACGCCAAGCTGTCGCTACAGCACCGCGCAGTTGCTGCAGGTCTATCGCGACTATCTGGCTGGCAAGCCAGGTGGCTTTTCCCGACCTTAGGCCCAGCCAGGCGGAGAATGACGGGGATGGGGAATCACGGCGAGCAGACCCATTGCTGGGCACTCTTGTCGTAATGGGCCGCCGTCACCCTGCGCCCGCTGTCGTTGTGCTGCAGGCAGAAGTTCTTGTAGAACGTGGCTCGATTGCCTCTCTTCAGATCGGAGCCGGCCAATGTCACGCTGTACAGACCATCCACCAGCGGCTTGGCTGCCTGGCTTGGGTTGAAGTGTGCAATGCGCTCGCCATAGGCAATGCAGGTGTTGCCGGTGAGCGGCAGTGCGTGTTCCGGGTCTGCCGCACTAATTGCCCAGTACGAGCCGGGGGCGGCACCGGTCACTTGGATGGCATGCACCACGACCTGGCCTGCATCGACCTTGAGCGTGCGGTTGAAGAACAGCCCCGCTGACTTGAACTCGGTCCCACCAAAGCACAGCCGATCATTGGCGATCCAGACGTTGGCGTCGCCATCGAACAGGCGCGACATGGCCTGACTGCTGAGGCTGAGCAGGCACAGGCTGACCAGTATCGGCCACTTAGGGGCGTGCGTTGGCATTGCTGGGATCCTTGAGAAAGTCGGCTAGTACCAGGTTGAACAGGCTACGGTCACGCACTTGGCGCCCGCTATTCGATAACGCGCTGAGGCCGCTGGAGAGGGCATAGTGGTCGGCGATGATGTCGCCCTGCTGTTCCATGTTGTAGTCCTGCAACTTTTTCGTGGCATCCAGGGTGTATTGGTACGGGTCGCCCAGCAGTCCCCAGAGACTGCCAGGGTGCAGCAACATGCCATGCAGCTTGACCCAGTAACCCAACTGGTGCTGCCAGACATGAACCATCTCGTGCATGAACCAGTGCTTGTATTCATCCTGCTTGGCGCTTGAGAAGTCTTCCTGGAAATATGATCGCAGTGTTGTCCGGCTGCAGTCCAAACGGCAGGTATTCATCGCGATGCACCTTGACCTTGGTGTAGTCGATGGAGTCTTGGAAAATCGAGCGAGCCATGGCGATTTCACCGCTGGGGAGTGGGAGTTTTTCGGCCAGCGCTTGTCCTGTATCTGGCGCGCTTCATCTAGAACGATCGTGCATCACGTTCGTCTGATAAAACCCTGCGCTACTCGCGCCGCCATCAAGCCCTCGATACAGATCCCGATACAGTGGCATCTCCATCTAGACTCTTTGCAGGAGCGTGTAGAAGAGGGACCGCTGTACGGCATCGCACAGACCGGCACGAGCCGGCAGGTGGTGAGGTGTTGCATTACATCCACCGAAGCATTCGCAGATCGAGAGCCAGGAGTGAACAATGAGTTCGCTTAAAACAATTCAGGCCCGCTACACCCTTATCTTCATTGCCTTTATCGCCGTGATCTTTGTCCTGACCGAAGAGGGCATTCGCCATCTCATCACGCCCAAGCTGAAGGCCTCGGAAGAGCAGCTGGTGCTGGACAAGGTCAACAGGATCGCCGAGACCATCCTCTTCGAGCTGGCCAAGGTCGAGGCGCAGTCGCGCAGCATCACCCAGACCATTCCACTGCTCGACAGCGCCAGCATCGATACCGTGGTGCCCGGCCTGGTCGACCAGTACGGTGATCCCAAGGTGTTCGGCGGCGGTATCTGGCCGCTGCCGCAGCAGCGCTCCGAGCGCGACAAGCACAGCACCTTCTTCCACCGCGACGGTAGCGGCAAGATGACGGTGAACACCTACTGGAACTCCGACGAGTCGCTCAAGTACTACGAGCAGCCCTGGCACCGCGCCGGCATGCAGGCCCCGCGCGGCCACTGCGCCTGGGCCGCGGCCTACAAGGACGACGCCAGCGCCCAACCACGCACCAACTGCGCCATGGCCATCAGCAAGGACGGTGCGCCGTTCGGCGTGTCGACCATCGACGTGACCCTGGGCTTCTTCAACAACCTGGTGGCCGAGAAGGAAAAGGAAATCCACGGCGAGGTGATGATCGTCGAGCCGGACGGCAAGATCCTCAGCAACCAGTCGCGTATCGGCGGCGAGATCGTGCTGAAGAACGTTTCCGAGCTGGCTCGCCAGTCGTTGTTCGTCAACGAGATCCAGGAAGGCCTGGGCCAGATCGGCCGCGACGCCTTGTTCAAGCACCAGTTCCAGGCCGAGGACGGCGATGACTGGACCTTCTACCTGCAGCCGATCGAGGGCACGCCCTGGCTGCTGGCCGCGGCGCTGCCGACCCACCTGCTCACCGAGAACAGTGCCGGCGTGCTGAAAACCCTGGCCACCCTGCAGATTCCTCTGGTGATCCTGTTGCTGGCGATGATGCTGTTTTCCATCCGCCAGCTGATGCAGCGCCTGCATGTGCTGCGCGGCAATATCGACTCGTTGTCCGCCGGCGATGCCGACCTGACCCGGCGCATCGCCCTCAAGGGCGAGGACGAGATGGACGCGGTGGGCAGCTCGGTCAACCGCTTTATCGCCTACCTGCAGAACATGATCGCTGATGTCACCCAGGCTTCCGCGGTGATCGCCGAAGAGCTGGCGCAGCTCCAGCAGCAGTCGCGCCACACCAACGAAGTGCTGACCCGCCACGCCTCGGAAACCGACCAGGCGGTGACGGCCATCACCGAGATGAGCTCCACCGCCGACACCGTGGCGCAGAGCGCGACCGAGACCGCCAGCTTCACCCGCGATGCCAACGACAAGGCCGAACAGTCCCGTGTGGTAGTGGCCGAGGCCTCGACCAGCGTGCTGGCCCTGGTCGATGAGGTGGAAAGCGCCACCGCGCGCGTGCAGGAGATGCAGCAGGACGCCCAGCGCATCAACGATGTGCTCGGGGTGATCGGCGAAATTGCCGGGCAGACCAACCTGCTGGCGCTCAACGCCGCCATCGAGGCGGCGCGTGCCGGTGAGCAGGGCCGTGGCTTCGCCGTGGTCGCCGACGAAGTGCGTGCCCTGGCCGGGCGGACCCAGCAGAGCACCTCGGAGATCAACGAGATGCTCAGCAAGCTGCAGCAGGGCGTCAGCTCTGCCGTGCAGGCCATGGAGAAGACCAAGGCCAGCTGCCAGGCCACGGCGGACAAGACCTCGCGGGTCAACGTCGGCCTCGACGACATGGCCTCTTCGGTCGGGCGCATCCACGACCTCAGCGCGCAGATCGCCACGGCTGCCGAGGAGCAGAGCGCGGTGACCGAGGAGATCAACCAGAACATGGTTGCCATCCGCCACATGGTCGATGACCTGGTCAGCAGCGGGCAGCAGGCGGACAAGAGCACCGATGCGCTGCTCGCCTCCAACCGCCGCCTGGTCGAGCTGGTCAACCGCTTCAAGGTGCGCTGAGTGGTCACTGCCCACGGGTGCCGCGCGGCCCCGTGGGCGGTAGACTGGTGACCCGTACCCGCAGTACCGCCCGATGACCGCGCTCAGATACCTCCAGGCCTACCCGATGCACCTGCAGCAGCAGGTGATGCATATGATCGCCGACGGCCGTCTCGGTGATTACCTGACCACGCGCTATCCGGCGCGCCACCAGATCCAGAGCGACAAGGCCCTGTATGCCTACACCCTGGGGCTCAAGCAGGAGCATCTGCGTAACGCGCCGAACATCGACAAGGTGCTCTACGACAACCGCCTCGATCTGACCCACCGCGCCCTCGGCCTGCACACGGCGGTATCGCGGGTGCAGGGCGGCAAGCTCAAGGCGAAGAAGGAGATCCGCGTGGCCGCGCTGTTCAAGGAGGCGGCGCCGGAATTCCTGCAGATGATCGTGGTGCATGAGCTGGCGCACCTGAAGGAATACGACCACAACAAGGCCTTCTACAAGCTCTGCGAATACATGCTGCCGGGCTACCACCAGCTGGAATTCGACCTGCGCGTGTACCTGACCTGGCGTGAGCTGGTGGCGCCGAACTGACTGCAAGGAATCACTCATGGACGAGATCAATCCGTACGCCCCGCCGGGCAGTGAACTGGCTCGTGTCGACAGCGGACTGCTACCGCGTGGCTATAGCGCCTATCAGTGGTTCAGCCGCAGTTACGCTGCGCTGGTTTCCCTGATCTACCTGTATGTGCTCTGGGAGGGCAGAGCGGGGTTGCTGGAGCTGGCCATCATGCTGCTGATGCTGGGCTTGCCGACGTTGCTGTACGGTTTGCTGGTGAGCCGTCGGCACGTGGCTTTTGTGTGCTGCGCGGTCTTGCAGCTGCTCTTGCTGGTGTTCCTGTTCATTCTCAACATCGAGCGTGTTGGCAACGCTGTCGCCATGAGCAAGCAGCTCGCCGCCTGGTCATTTGCCTTAATCAGCCTGCTGTCCCTGCTCGCCAGCTGTCACTTCCACTGGCGTCTGCGGCGCTCGTCGTACAAGAACTGAGCAGCAGGACGCAGCCCACGGCTGGCAGGGCCCCGGCGGGATCATGCGCAGGTTATCCACAGAGTCATCCCCGCCAGCTGTGCATAACGTATCCGACCAGCGTCAGCACCAGGCTGCTGGCCAGGCACTATGGTTAAGGTATGCCCTTGGCAATGGAACCTCCTTCACGCGCAAGGCCGCGTCTTCTCGCGGAGTACAGCTCATGAGTAGTTCAACGCTCAGCATCGAACAGCTGAGCAGCTTCAGCCCGATGGACTTCCTCACCCCGCAGTACCGCCAGCAGCTGCATGCCAGCCTCAAGTACGTGCAGCGGCCGGCAGGCACGCTGTTGTTGCAGAAGGGTGAGCGCTCGTTGGCGCAGTACTACTTGCTCAGCGGTAAGGTGGCGGTGGACGCCGGCCATGCCAAGCAGACCTTCGAAGGCGGCTCGCCGCAGGCGCATATGCCGCTTAACGGCAGTCAGCCCAATCCCGCCACGGTCAAGGCGCTGACCGATATCAGTCTGTTTGCCGTCGAGCACCAGTTGCTCGAGCGCCTGCTTGGCTGGAGCCAGGAGGCGGCCTACCAGGTCAACAGCCTGGGCGGTGGCATGCTGGTGGAAGAGGATGACGGTGAGGACTGGCTGGCGCGTCTGCTCGGCACCCCGCTGTTCGGCCGCCTGGCGCCCTCGCACCTGCATGCCCTGCTGGCGCGCTTCGAGTATGTCGAGGCCAAGGCCGGTGACAACGTGGTCAGCTACGGTGAGCCGGGCGAGCACTTCTATGTGATCAAACGCGGGCGGGCGCGTATCAACCTGCCCACGGCCTATCGCGAGCAACCCACGCAAACCCTGGAGTGTGGCGACTTCTTCGGCGAGGAGGCGCTGGTCAGTGGCTCGGTGCGTTCGGCCAGCGTGACCATGCTCGAAGATGGCGAGCTGGCGCGCCTGCACCGTGACGACTTCGTCGAGCTGGTGCGGCCGACCCTGATCCCGCGCATCAGCGACAAGGAGTTGGAAAAAATCGGCCAGCAGGCCGGGCGCAAGTACCTGCTGCTCGATGTGCGCCTGGCTGTCGAGTACCGCCTGGGCCATCTGCCGGAAAGCTTCAACCTGCCGGTGGCCAACCTGCGCACCCATGCCGACAGCCTCGATCGCGCGACCTGTTATGTGGTGACCCCGGAAGGCGGCATCCGCAGCGAACTGGCCGTACACCTGCTCAACCAGCTCGGCTTCGACGCCTACCTGCTCGGTGAGGCTTCTTCGGCCGCGGCCTGAGCCTAGCGCTGCCGGCAGGCCCAGAAGAACCTGCTGGCAGCGCCCCGGCCGGTCTACTCAGTCACGCTTTGCCGCCGACACACAGGCTATCGTTGGCTGCAGTCGGTTCGACTACCCTAGGTTGAGCCTTACGTATTACCCCGAGGCCTGATTGGCAACATGCGCTGCTTCCCACGTTACCTTTTGGCTGCTGTGCTCGGCCTGTTGCTCGGCGGGCCGGCGCAGGCCCGCCAATGGTTGGTAGTCGGTACCCACTTCCCGCAAGTCTATGAGCGCACGGCCGAGGG
Organism: Pseudomonas campi; assembly: GCF_013200955.2. Classification (NCBI taxonomy): domain Bacteria; kingdom Pseudomonadati; phylum Pseudomonadota; class Gammaproteobacteria; order Pseudomonadales; family Pseudomonadaceae; genus Aquipseudomonas; species Aquipseudomonas campi. The sequence goes on along the minus strand of NZ_CP053697.2, from coordinate 4,045,614 downwards.
CCATTTCATCGGCCTGGCACCTGCCGTACTACGCCGCCTGGCGGTCGAGCTGGGCGACAACCTGCGTTTCGAGCTGCATCCCTGGGCGCGGGCGCAACTCATGGTTGAACTGGGTCAGGCGGATATCCTCGTCGGCCCCTACCGCAACGCCGAGCGCGAGGCGCGTTTTGCCTTCGCGGCCGAACCCTTTTACCAGGACAGCATGGTGCTCTTCGCCCGCCGCGGTCATGAACCGCCCTGGGACGGGCTCTACCAGAACCTGCAGGGGCGGAGGATTGCGGTGGTGCGTGGCTGGACCTACGGCGGGCAGTTCGAGCAGGCTCGCCAGCAGCTCAACCCGGTGGTGGTCGAGAGCGTGCAGAATGGCCTGCGCATGCTCGCCATCGGCCGCGTCGACCTGCTGGCCAGCAACCAGCGCAATACCCGGCCGTATCTGGCCGATCAGCAGCTTGCTGCACAGATACGAGAGCTGCAGCCGCAGCTGGATATCCAGCGCGGCTACTTCGCCTTCCCCCGTGACGCCAGGCACGCGGCGCTGCGCCAGCGCATCGATGAGCAGTTTCGTCAGTTCATCGCCAGCGGCCGGCTGGCCAGCCTGGGGCAGTCCCTCGGAGTGGCCGTTCCTTGACGGATGGGCCTCAGATCACCTGCATGATCTGCCAGCGCTGCGGGCCGCTGCTCACTTCGTCACCCGCGCCGAGCCCCAGCAGTTGCTGCCCGAGCGGTGCGCGCGGGGTGATCAACATGACCTCGCCCCATGCGCTCGGCAGTTTCAGACCGGCGCCATCGGGGCCGAGCAGCAGGCACTGGCGCCGCCCATCGGCTGTCTGCAGCAACACCAGGGCGCCGAGCTGAATGCCTTGTTCCTCGTCGAAGTCGCGCATCTGCAGGGTTCGCCAGGCGTGCAGGGCCTGGCGAATTTCCTCCACCCGCCGTGCTTGCCCGGCGGCCAGGTAGGAGGCCTCCAGGCCGAGGGTGTCGTACTTGTTCTCGGCGATGTTTTCTTCGTGCGTGGCCGCCTCATGGGCGGTTTGCGCGGCACGCACGGCCATGGCCAGATCGGCCTCCAGGTGCTCGCACACCTGTTGTTGCAGAAGGGTCTTGTCCATGGTCGCGGCGGGCAGTGAACGGGTGTGCAGGGTAGCAGGCCACCCTGGTCGGGGTCTTGTGCCCATGCGCTGGTCTAGACTCAGGCAGATTCCGCAAGGTGATCTCCCATGCGCGCTCTTCGCCGCTGCTGCCTGCTCTGCCTGATGTTCTGCTACGCCGGCCTGGGGCTGGCGGCCGAGCCCTTGCAGCTGTACACCGAGGAGTACCCGCCGCTGAACTTCAGCCAGGCGGGCAAGCCTGCCGGGCTCGGCGTCGAGGTGGTGAAGGAAATCCTCCGTCGTACCGGGCAGCAGGCGTCTATCGAGGTGGTGCCCTGGGCCCGTGGCTACCAGGCGACGCTGAACGAGCCCAATACCGGGTTGTTCGTCGCCATGCGCACCGAGGAGCGCGAACAGCTGTTCAAGTGGGTTGGGCCGATCATCGTCGGCGTCACCAGTTTCTATGCCCTCAAGGGTTCCGGCTTGACCATCGACAGCCTGGACGACGCCAGCAAGGTCGGCACCATTGCCGTGCCGCGCCAGTGGTACAGCTACCAGACGCTCCAGGCCAAAGGCCTGCCCAACCTCTATGGGGTGATCGGGCCGAAACAGATGATGACCATGTTGCGTCATCGGAGGGTACCCGTGGTGGTGGCGGACAACGTCACCCTGGCCAGCCTGCTCGCCCTGGGTGATCTCAAGCCTGAGGATGTCGAGCCTTTGCACAGCTTTCTGCGCAGCTATGCCTACATCGCCTTCTCGCCATCGACCGACGATGCGCTGATTGCTCAGTGGCAGACGACATTGGATGCGATGAAGGCCGACGGCAGTTTCAGCACGATTTACCACCGCTGGCTGCCGGGGCAGGAGTTGCCGGACTAGCACACTTGGCGCCCCGCACTAGTCGTTGCAGTCACGCAGGCGCATGAACTCGGCGCGGCTGATGCGCTGGATATCCTGGCTGCCGTAGCCATAGTCGTCGGCAGGGCTGAGGCCCAGGGTCATGCGATAGAAGCCGAAGCGCGGAGTGATCGTCAGCGGATGGTGCTCCTTGGCCGTCAGCTGCAGGTTCAGGCCCCGTGGCTGGGCGCTGTAGGCGCTCAAGCAGCGCTCTTGCAGGCGAACCTCGCCACGCCCTGGCTGCGACCAGCTGGCCTGCAAATCCTGTAGCTCGGTGGCGTAGGAGTCACGGCTCTGCACGCGGGCAATCAGGCCCATATCCGCGCGGTCGGGGGCGATGATCTGTTCATCCTCCAAGGCGTAGTCATACTGCGGAGTGCCATGCACATTCAGCACCACCACGCGGTCGGGCAGGCGCACCTGGTAGTCGGTGTCGCCCAGCAGTTTGTCCCACACAGTGATGCGCTCCTCGAAGCGCCAGCTGTTCCAATAGCTGACCGAGGGCCGGAAGCGGGCATAGTCATGGCGCAGCTCGCCCAGGTCGGCATACACCTGCGGGTAGGCATAGGCCACGGCGGTATTGGCCATCTCGACCTGACTGACCCGGCCGAGATGGCGCCAGCTGAAGCCATACAAGGCGCCCAACTCCCACGCTGTCACACTGACGCACAGCAGCACGCTCAGGCCATAGCGCCGCAGCGCCAGCGACCAGCCGCGCCGGGCCCCGCACCAGGGAAACAGCAACAGCCCGCGAACCAGTGCAGTTAGCACCAGCAGTGCGCAGAGCAAGAGTCCCAACATCATCAGCATTGCCCGTCCTCCTTGGTGAAGGCCGGCAGTCTGCGGCGCCAGGATGGAGGCGCTGGGTCAGGTCTGTGGAGATTGTGTGGAGCGGCGGCGCATGCCGATATGCGGGATAGCGTCTTCCAGATAGACCTCGCCGACCGGCGCGAAGCCATAACGGCCGTAGTAGCCCTGCAGGTGCGCCTGGGCCGACAGATATATCGGCAAGCCCGGCCAGCGCTCGGCACAGGCCCGCAACGCCCGCTCCATCAGTGCATGACCGAGCCCCATGCCGCGCGCCTCAGGGGCGACCGCCACGCGGCCGATCACCACATCACCGCCCTGTTTCGCCGGGTCGAGCAGGCGCAGATAGGCCACCAGCACATCGCCCTGCCAGGCCAGCAGGTGGCAGGTAGCACCGAGCAGGTCCTGCCCATCCACATCCAGATAAGGGCAGTTCTGCTCCACCACGAACACCTGCGTGCGCAAGGCGAGCAGGGCGTAAAGCTCGTGGATGGAGAGGTCGGCGTGATGGCGGATAAACCAGGTGATGGGCATGGGGGCGGCTCTGTGGTGCAAGGTTGCAACGGGGTGCTGGTGCGTAGCGAACGACTTTAACCGGCTGCTGGGCAGTTCATAGCTTGCGCGAGAGCCAGATAGCCATGGATGTACACGAAGAGACGACTGCCCAAATAAGCCAATTGGCTCTAACTGGCTCACCACCATTGTCCAGCGCGTGCTCAAGGTGGGATTTCTCGTCTGCCTCAATCGCCTTGACGGCCAGCCAGGCCGCCTGGTCGTGCTGTTCTAGAAAGTGAAGCTGCTCTTGCAGGTGTTTGTAGACGGTACTTTCGACGGCGGCAGTGCATGACCAGATGGCTTTCGGCCCGAGCAGGGCTGTGATCAGGCCCAGGGTTGCACCGCCCAGGTTCCACAGGGGGAGGGCATAACAGGTGCGCGCATGCCTTTTTCGCAGTTCTGACTCGAATGTCCGGTAGTGCGACTTCTCATGCGCCAACATTTCTTCAAGCGCAGGAACGCAGCTTGGCCACAGGCGCCTGGAAATGGCGATTTGAGTTGTATAGATACTGATAGCGCCACGCTCTCCGGCATGGTCGACGCGCAGGATGCGTTCGACTTCTTTTTGCGTGGTCACTGAAACTCCTATAAGGGACGAACGTTTTGCTGAAGGGGCCGCGGGATGTGGTCCGGAGCGATCGAGGCGGGTGACTTAAACTCGTTGTTAGAGGCGGGCAGGTGCTTCCCATTGAGGCGTGTCCCGACTGCGGAGCTAATGAATGAGCTGTACATAGCTAATCACGAGAACTACTGGGGTGACATACGCGCCACTGACTAGTGCGGCCCAGAACGCTGGGCGGGGCCGGCTCCGAGACAATGCGAGCAACAAGCCGGAGAGCGCCAAAGCGGCAAGTGCGAGCCACCAACCGACCTCTAGAGATATTAAGCTCGCTGCGGTTTGTCGGGACATGATGTTCTTTGGCTCAACGATATCGCTCACGAAGAAGTGTGCGTACCAAATGCCACCCAGTGCACGTAGCCAAGCCACGGATGCTAGGGCAAGCAGTAAGCGGGCGAGAAGCAGTGACATGTGGTCTCTAACGGTTGATTAAGGGGCCGGCTTTAAGCCGATCCCGAGCGAGCGGCTTGGGCCATTTGTTATGTGTTCAATTTTGCTGAGGCTTGGCGCACTTCGCGATTTCAGCCGGTGGGCGCCAGTGCTTTCTGTTTGCATAGTTGCACAGATGCGGACACCCGCCTCCAATATCCAAACCATCTCCTGATGTAATGCAGTCTACGTAACAGGAGTCTATCTTGTTGCATCTGGTTTTAAGTAAATCTACGACGCAGGTTTCTTCAGTGGTGAGGGGCTCTGTACGGGATACAGGGAAATTGCACGAACTTATAAGGCGCAATTCCTCCCGGCTCATTTCTGCTGGTTTATTTTCCAGATAATGCTGGGTCATTAATATAACTGTGGTGGTTATTGTTGCTGAGAGAAAAATCTTGATGAGGTTGCTCACATGCTACCTTTGAAAAATACCGTTTGGTTAAAGGAGGCTTTAGCCCGCTCCAGCGAGCGCGGCGAGTGGTTTGAGCCGTTTGCTAGGCAGGTTACGCAGATGCGTCAGATTGAAAAGGCTAGCTGTGTATTGAGTTGAATTCATTATCGATGTTCTTCGCTTTGCCAGCTTGCTATGAAGTATTTCTTTATTGACTCGAAATCATGCTTGTTGAGTGTTTTTAGCAGGCCTGTGCGCAGGTCTCTGGATTCTGCTATCGGTATAAATAGGTCTTCTTCAATTTCTGCGGTGCAACTGGCTGCAGGGTTTTGGTCAAGCCACTTAACGTAAGAAATAACTCTTTTAATATTGTCGGTCTCGCCAAGAATTATGGCCTCTTTGAGGATGAAGAAAAGCGGCTGTTGAACCAGTGCGCCAGAGTATGTTTCTGCTTGCGCTGCACTCTGATGTTGCGGGAATAGTTTTATGAATTCGCGTCGCCAGCCAGGCACTGTGATGCCTTCCTTTGCCTAACGTTTGGTTAAGGGGTTGGCTTTAACCCATCCCGGTGAGCGTAGCGAACGGTTTGAATCAGTTGTTAGGAGCTTGCACTCAACCGCAACTGTCAAAATAAATTTCAGGTCCGCGAAATATATTTTCAGAACCTCCTGCGCAAGCACCTGCCCCGTCATCTCTCATGTAAAAGAACAATACAGGGCACCCCCCGGATCCAGAACTAGGGCGAGCTGACTGCAGCTCTGACTTCGACAAGCGAGCTCTCATTTTTTCTTGTAATACATTGCTCACATGGCATTCCGATTCAAGCGATGAATACATGAAAAATGAGATTGCTGTGATGAGTGCAGCCGGTAATGAATGTATGAATACTATGAATAAATATTTCCGCCATGACTCGGTTTTGAGCATCCTTGCCTCCTAATATTCCTTGCCAGACCTTGATCGTTTTCTGTCTAGAGGCTGCCATAGTTAATGCGAAAGCCTTGGGAGAAGCCGCGACGGGGTCAGCGCCCTCGGCTCCCGAGCATCGTCCCGAGCACTTGAGCCGAACCTACTGACTCCCCCCTGACCTGTCCACCGCGTAACGCTGTGCCTTTGTCTCACCACCCGCCGAGCGCCACCTACACTGCAACGGAAGTGCGCGGAGGTGTGTGTTGGTCAATGAGACGTCCGATTATTCGATCTACCGGCGGGTGGTGTCGCAGCTGATGCAGGGTCAGGAGCAGTTGCCCAGCCTGCCGACCATTACCCTGGATATCCGCCGGGCCCTGAGTGACGAGCGGATGACGGTGCCGGCGCTGGTACGGCTGGTCAGCCGTGATCCGGCGTTGAGCGCGATTCTGATGAAGCATGCCTCCTGCGCGCTTTATCGGCATGCGCTGGTGCCCAAGACGCTGCATGAGGTGATCACCCTACTCGGCATGGCCGAGGTGGATCGCATCACCATGGTGCACAGCATTCGCAGCCTGTTCACCCTGCACAGCGCGGCGCACAAGCGGTTGTTCGTCGAGGTGTGGGAGCGCCTGGTGCTCAAGGCCAGCACCAGCGCCATGCTTGCCCGCCTGCTCGGCCATGTGGCGCCGGAGCATGCGTTGCTGGCCAGCCTGCTCAGCGAGGTGGGCACCCTGGCGGTGCTGTCGGCGTTCAAGGATGAGGCGCAGATTCCTTCCGGCGAGCTGTATTACAAGCTGTGCCGCGAGTACAGCAAGTCGCTCGGGGTGATCGTGCTGAAGAAGTGGGCGGTGGACGACGAGTACATCGGGGTGATCCGCAACGCCGGCAACTGGAGTCTGTGTGAAAGCCGCGAGCTGGGGCTGATCGATCTGGTCAACCTGGCGCTGTTCCATGCGATCAAGGAGCAGAACCCGCAAGCCGAGCTGCCGCTGCTGGTGGAGCTGGCGGCTTACCACAAGCTGTTGCCGCCGCTGAATTTCGTCAGTGCCAATGGCGAGCTGGAGCTGGTGCTCGCCCATCGCGCCGATATCCATGAGATTGCTGCCACGCTGCGCTGAGCGGCCGGATTGGCAGCCCTGGCCGTGGACGCTGGCACGCTGGGCCACGGTGCGGCGCGGGGTGAGCTGCTATGGTCGAGCCTTTGCCGCCTACCGAGAGACCGCGCATGCCCGCACCCTGTGTCGTCATTCCCCTGCCGTGCCGTGACTACGACCCCAGTGAAGCCGCCCTGAGCTGGCGCCTGCTGCGCCAGGCCGGTTACCGCGTGTGTTTCGCCACCCCGGACGGCCTGCCGGCGCAGCCGGACCCGCTGATGCTGAGCGGTGAAGGGCTCGATCCCTGGGGGCGGATTGCCGGCCTGCGCCGCTTCAAGCTGCTCGGCTTGCTGCTGCGCGCCCGTGGCGATGCGCGCGAGGCCTGCGCGGAGATGCTGGCCGATGCGGATTATCGCCAGCCGCTGCGCCACGAGCGCCTGCGTGTCGAGGACTTCGCCGGGGTGGTGGTGCCGGGTGGGCACTGGGCGCGCGGCATGCGCGAGTACCTGGAAAGTCCGGCGCTGCAGGCCTTTATCGCGGCGTGGATGGCCGCCGACAAGCCGTTGGCGGCGGTCTGCCATGGCGTCTTGCTGGTGGCGCGCAGCCGCGCGGCGGATGGCCGCTCGGTGCTGCACGGGCGCAAGACCACCGGGCTGACCTGGCAGATGGAGAAGACTGCCTGGGACCTGACGCGCTTCTACGGGCGCTGGTGGGATCGCGATTATTACCGCACCTATCTGGAGGCGCCGGGTGAGGCGGCCGGGCATATGAGTGTGCAGGGCGAGGTCGGGCGCCTGCTGGCCAGCCCGGCGGACTTTCTCGATGTGCCCAAGGATGCCGCCGACTACTGGCGCAAGACCAGCGGCCTGCACCGCGACAGCGCCAGCGACAGTCGTCCGGCCTGGGTGGTGCGGGACGGTAACTATGTGTCGGCGCGTTGGCCGGGCGATGTGCACAGCTGGACGCGGAGCTTTATCGAGTTGCTGCCAAAGGTCTGAGCGAGGCGGCCTCTTGGGGATAAGGCGTCGGCGGGGCGCAGCCCTCTCCCCCGGCCCCTCGGCTTTAGCTCCCGGCGACGCTCTACCTCCTGCATCCCTGCAGTCGTCTCCCGTAAACGGGCGAGGGGTGACTAATCCTTCGCTCCGGGGCTAACGGCGCCGTGGCGCGGCTTGTAGGCCCCACTGCCATACGGGGGAGTGGGGCGTTTCCGAGAGCAGTAACAGACTCCTGACCGCCGCCCTTCAGGCCGGCGTGACCTCATGCAACTGCACGCGGTTGCGGCCGCTGGCCTTGGCGGCATACATAGCGGCGTCGGCGCGGCGGATCAGCAGAGTGCCGCTGTCCTCGCCGCGACTGAGGGCGATGCCGATGCTGGCGCCGACTTGCACGGTCAGTTGGTCCAGTTCAATGGGCAGGCTGATCTGTTCGAGAATCCGCTGCGCCACCTGTTCCGCGTGCTGGGGCGAGCTGATGGTCTCGCAGACCAGCACGAACTCATCGCCACCCAAACGCGCCGGCAGGTCGGTTTCGCGGGCGCAGTGCTGCAGGCGCCGGGCGATGGCGGCGAGCACCTGATCGCCGAGGGCGTGGCCGTGCTGGTCGTTGATCGGCTTGAAACCGTCCAGGTCGATCAGCATCACGGCCAGCAACTCCTGGCGCCGCTGCGAGCGGCGGATGGCCAGCTCCAGCTGGGTCTGCAGCGCGGTGCGGTTGGCCAGGCCGGTGAGCGGGTCTTTCATGGCCAGGCCGCGCAGGCGCTGGTTGGCATCTTCCAGGGCCTCGGTGCGCTCGGCCACGCGCAGCTCCAGCTGGCGCTCATGCTGCTGCAGGGCCTGTTCCTTCTGCCGTTTGAGCACGTTGAAGCGCGCGGCGAGGGCGAAGGACAGCAGGATCATCTCCAGCGACGAGCCGATCTGCATGGCGTGGATGGTGAAGAAGTTCGACGGGATCAGGGCGAAGTTGCGCAGCGCCAGCAGGACGGCGCCGCCGAGCAGCATGCTCCAGGCCAGGGCGAAGATGCCGGCGCCCGGCACCCGATTCTTCAGGCAGACGAAGCCGGTGCCGAGCAGGGTCAGGCACATGGCGATGCCGGAAATCGACATGATCTGCAGGGCCAGTTGTACCGGTAGCAGCAGGGTGGCGAGGGCGCAGCAGGCTACGACGACGAAGGCCAGGCGCAACCAGCGGTCGCCACGCGGCAGCCATTTCGGCGTATCGAGGAAGCTGCGCGCGAAGAGGATGCCGATGGCCGCTGCGCCATTGATGCCGAAGGGCAGGGCGCGGTTGGTCCACCAGCCGGCTTGCGGCCAGAGGAACTGCGCGCCGATGCCGTTGAGGCCGAGGATGCCGATGGCGAACACGCTGACGAACAACACGTAATAGAAAAACGGCCGTTCGCGCAGGGCGAGGAACAGCAGCAGGTTGTAGCAGCCGAGGGCGAGCAGGGTGCCGCCGTAGAGCGCCTGAACCACGTAGCCCTGGATGCTGTGCAGTTCGTGGGCCTGCCGCGAGTAGAGGCTGGCACCGAGGGTCATGCTGCCTGCGGAGCTGGCGCGCAGGTACAGGGTGCGGCGCTCGCCAGGTTGCAGGTGCAGGTCGAACACCGGGTTGCGGTTGCCGACGCTGCGCTCCGCGAAGGGCAGCATGTCGCCGGCCTGGCTGTGGCGCACGCCGTCTGCGCCGGCATCGTAGAGGTCGACCCGATCCAGCGAGGGATAGTCGATTTCCAGGCGCCAGTCGCGCGGCTGGCTGGCCGCGGACTCGACCTGCAGGCGCAGCCAGATGGCGCCTTGGACATAGCCGAAACCCAGGTCGCGGCGCCCGGCGCTGCTGTGGAAACGCTCGGGGCTGGCGAGCAGCGCCTGCAGTTGCAGCGCGCCGCTCGGGTCGGTGAGGTAGTCGACTTGGCCGAGCAGGGCCACGGGCTGGCTGTCATCGTGCAGCACCAGGGCGGCCCGCGCAGGCAGCGTCAGCAGGCTCAGCAGCAGGGCGAGCAGCATCAGCAGGGGCAGCGAAGGATGGTGACGGGCGTCAGGCATCGGGATACTCGGGTGATCTGCGCCGCGGGGCGCCATCCGCCAATACTGGCAGAGTGCCAATAGGGCTGCCCAGCCTTGCTCCACGATTTTAAAGTCTTTTGGCGGCCTGCCAGGCTGCTGTTCAGGGTGGATGGGGGGCGCCTTTTCCCACTCTCCCGTTTACGGGAGAGGGATGGGGAGAGGGTGTGCTGACCAATCCCCTCTCCCCCAGCCCCTCTCCCACCAGTGGGAGAGGGGAGCTTCCGCGATCATGGAACAGGTTCTCAGACGAACTGCGCCGCCGCATGGGCCGAGGCCCAGGCCCACTGGAAGTTGAAGCCGCCCAGATGACCGGTGACGTCGAGCACCTCGCCGATGAAGTACAACCCCGGTGATTTCAGCGACTCCATGGTCTTCGACGAGACCTCGCGGGTGTCCACGCCGCCCAGGGTGACTTCGGCGGTGCGGTAGCCCTCGGTGCCAGCCGGGATCAGCGTCCACTCGGCCAGGCGCGTGGCCACGGTATTCAGCTCGGCCGGGGTGTACTGCTTGAGCGGCTTGGAGACGAACCACTGTTCGGCCAGCAGGTTGGCCATCTTCTTGGTGAACAGCTCGCCAAGTACGGTCTTCAGTTCGCTGTTGGGCCGCTCGCGCTGTTGCTCGGCCAGCCACTCGGGCAGGTCGAGGTGCGGCAGCAGGTTGATCTGCACGCTGTCGCCGGGCTGCCAGTAGGAGGAAATCTGCAGGATCGCCGGGCCGCTGAGGCCGCGGTGGGTGAACAGAATGTTCTCCTTGAAGCTCTGCCCATTGCAGCTCACCAGGCAGTCTTCCACCGAAGTGCCGGACAGCTCGGTGCACAGCTCCTTGAGCTGCGGCTCGGTAATGGTGAACGGCACCAGGCCGGCGCGGGTCGGCAGCAGCTCGTGGCCGAACTGCCGTGCCACCTGGTAGCCGAAGCCCGTTGCGCCGAGGGTGGGGATCGACAGGCCGCCAGTGGCGATCACCAGGGATTCACAGTCGAAGCTGCCGCCGCTGGTGAGCAGGCGGTAGCCGGCCTCAAGCTTGTCGATCTGCTCGATGCTGGTGTCCAGGCGCAGGTCGACGCCGGCCGCGTCGCACTCGGCCAGCAGCAGGTTGAGGATGTCGCTGGCCTTGTTGTCGCAGAACAGCTGGCCGAGCTTCTTCTCGTGGTAGGGCACGCCGTGCTTGCCCACCAGCTCGATGAAGTCCCACTGGGTGTAGCGGGCCAGGGCCGATTTGCAGAAGTGCGGGTTGCCGGAGAGGAAGTTGCCCGGCTCGCTGTACATATTGGTGAAGTTGCAGCGTCCGCCGCCGGACATGAGGATCTTCTTGCCCGCTTTGTTGGCGTGATCGAGCAGCAGCACCTGACGCCCGCGCGCGCCCGCCTGGGCTGCGCACATCAGGCCGGCGGCGCCAGCGCCAATGATGATGACCGGGAAGAAGGACACGGCTGGAACCTCGGATAAGTCGCAAAGGCGCGCATTCTAGCGGAAAGCGCTGGCGGGCTTGCGGGTGGTCGTCGGACGAGCGCGGCAGGCGCGGTCGTAGCCCGGATGCAATCCGGGAATGCAGGCAGCTCCGGCCCCGGATTGCATCCGGGCTACGGCTTGGCGAGCTTGCGCGCGGTTGTCGGCGCGGTGGTGCGTAGGGCGGGTGAAACCCGCGGCAGTCGTTATCGGGCACGCGGGTTTCACCCGCCCTACGGCCCCTCTCCCCAGCCCTCTCCCATAAATGGGAGAGGGGGCAGGAGCGGCTCCGTGCATCCACCAGTTTGCGGTGCTGGGGGTTAGTCACCCCTCTCCCGTTCACGGGAGAGGGGCCGGGGGAGAGGGCCGCTGTATCAGGCCGCCTTGGCCACCACCGCCTCCGGCTGCTGCTTCTGCAGGTGGGCGACCAGGGTGCGCAGTGGGGCCAGCTGGCGGCAGATCAGGCCGAGCTGCACCTGCACCAGGCGGTGGCCTTCGTCGATCTCTTCCGGCAGCTGTTCCAGCTCCTCGGCCAGGGCCTGGTCGGCCTCGCTGTAGACCGCCACCGGCTGGTTGTCGCGCAGGCTGCTGGCGATGCTCTCCAGCGCCGCGCTGATATGCGCCACGGCGCGGTCGTGCAGGGCGTCGCTGGCATCGTCGGCCAGGCTCACGCGGTGCGCGCCGAGGGCCGACAGGTAGCTGAGCAGGGTGTGCGACAGCACCAGGAAGCGAAAGCCGGTCTCGGCGTCTTTCCTGAAGTGGCCGGGCTCCATGAGCATGTTGCTCAGGGTGGTCGACAGCGCCGCATCGGCGTTGTGTGCGTTGCGCCGGGCCAGGCGGTAGCTCAAGTCGTCGCGCTTGCCGGAGGTGTACTGTTGCATGATCTGCAGCAGGTAGCGGCTGTTGCTGCTCAGGGTGCTGGCCAGTACCTGGTTGAGCTTGCGCCCCTGCCAGTCGGGCAGGATGAAGAACACCGCCAGGCCGGCGATCACCGTGCCCAGCACGGTATCCACCAGGCGCGGCCAGATCACCGCATAGCCGTCGCTGACCTGGTTGAAGCAGAGCACCACCACCAGGGTCATGGCGCTGGTGGCCAGGGTGTAGCGGTCGACCCGGTTGGTGAAGAAGGCCACCCCGGCGACCACGGCGAACAGCGACTGCAGCAGCGGATCGGGGAACAGGCTGATCAGCGCCCAACCTGCCACCAGGCCGAGCAGGGTGCCGCTGACCCGCTGTACCAGGCGCAGGCGGGTGGCGCCGTAGCTGGGCCGGCAGACGAACAGGGTGGTCAGCAGAATCCAGTAGCCCTGTTGCGGATGCACCCAGTGCAGCAGGCCATAACCGGCGGCCAGGGCCACCGACAGGCGCAGGGCGTGACGGAACACCAGCGAGGTCGGCGAGACATGCTGGCGCAGGCGCTCGAAGGCATCCTTGAGGTTTTGTGGCGAGCGGTCGAGCAGCGTGCTGTCCTGCTCGTCGGCCAGGGCATCGGGGTTGCTGGCGCTGGTCAGCTTGCGTTCCAGGGTTGCCAGGTTGCCGGCCAGGGCGGCCAGCGAGCGCAGCAGGCGGCGCCAGGCCGGGTTGTTCTGCTCGCGCAGGTAGGCCATGGAGGCGTTGAGATCGGCCATGGCCTGGCTGTTGTCGTTGTAGTCGAACGGCTGGCGCATGCGGATGGCCGTGCCGAGGGCCTGGCAGGCCTTGCCCTGCTGGCTGAGCAGGCGCCCGCAGCGGAACATCACGTCGCTGTGGAAGAAGGCTTCGGCCAGGGCGTTGTACGGGTGGTGCGAGGAACTGGCGCGCTCGTGGATGTCCTGGGCGATGAAGTACAGCTTGAGGTAGCGGTTGGTCTTCTGCCCGCTGCGCTTGCGGCTCATGCGGTTGAGGATGATGTCCTTGGCCTGGTTCAGGGCATTCACCACCTGACCGTTCTGCTTGGCCACGGCCAGGCGCCGGGCTTCCACATCCAGCTGGCGCAGCGGTTCGAACAGCGCGGCCTTGAGACGCAGGAACGCGCCCAGCTCGATGAACACCCGCGCCAGTGCCTGCTGCACCGGCTGCTGGCTGAACAGCGCGCTCCAGATCACCCCGAGCAGGCCGTACCAGGCCGCACCGGCAATCAGCAGCAGCGGCTCCTGCCAGAAACTGCCCATGCCGCCGCCACGGTGTTCCAGGCCGATGGCCGTGTAGATCGCCAGGATCAGGGTGGCCGAGGCCACCGCCGCATAGCGTTCGCCGATGCCGCCGAGCAGGGTCATGGCGAAGGCGGCCAGGGCCAGGCCGATGCCGAACAGCCAGGGGTAGGGGAACAGCAATTGCACCGCGGTGGCGGTGGCGGCGAAGCACAGCAGGGTGACCAGCAGGGCCTGCAGGCGGCCGCGCCAGTGGTCGTCGCTCTCGGCCAGGGCGCTGGCGATGCAGCCGAGGAACAGCGGGATGACCAGGGCGATCTTGTCCAGGTACCAGCACAGTGCCATGGAGCCGGCCAGCGCGATGAACACGCGGATGCCGTAGGTGAATTTTTCGCGCGCCCACAGGCTGCGCAGGGTGAAGTCGAGCGATGAAGGCATGGGCGAACGGCTACCCGCCGGGAGTGTGATAAGGGTCTTGGAGAAGACGGCGCAAGCCACCGTCAAGGCACCAGTCTAGCGGGCGTTGGGGCAAAAGCCGCGGGCGATTTTGCCGCTGGGCTGTGAGGTCGGTAGTGGGTGGCCGCGCGGGGCCGATCCTTGAGCGACCTTGCACTCAGCGGCTGGTTGCGATCTGCCCGCCGTGTTCATCGCCGGTTGGGGCAGACCGTAATCAGGTGCTCAGAGTGGGCGTACGCGCAGCGAGCGACCCTTGATCTTGCCTTCGCTGAGGCGCTTGAGCGCTAGCTTGGCCACGTCGCGCTCGACGGCGACGAAGGCCTGGTAGTCGAACAGGGCGATCTTGCCGATCTTCGCGCCGGGCAGCCCGGCCTCGCCGGTGAGTGCGCCGAGGATGTCGCCGGGGCGCAGCTTCTCCTTGCGCCCGGCACCGATGCACAGGGTGACCATCGGCGGTTGCAGCGGCTCGCCGCTCTGCACCTTGAGGCTGCTCAGCGGGTGCCAGTTCAGCGGGCTCTTCTGCAGGGTTTCGATGGCCTGGGCGCGTTGCCCTTCGGCCGGGGCGACCAGGCTCATGGCCATGCCCTTGGCACCGGCGCGGCCGGTACGGCCAACGCGGTGGATGTGGATTTCCGAGTCACGCGCCAGCTCGACGTTGATCACCATGTCCAGGGCGTCGATATCCAGGCCGCGGGCCGCCACGTCGGTGGCCACCAGCACCGACAGGCTGCGGTTGGCGAACATCGCCAGCACCTGGTCGCGGTCGCGCTGTTCCAGGTCGCCATTCAGTGCGGCTGCGGAAATGCCGTTGGCCGTCAGGTGATCGACCAGCTCCTGGCACTGCTGCTTGGTGAAGCAGAAGGCCACGCAGGATTCCGGGCGGTAGCTGTGGAGCAGCTTGAGCACGGCATCCATGCGCTGCTCCGGGGCGATCTCGTAGAAGCGCTGTTCGATCTGCGCATCGTCGTGCAGGGCCTCGACCTTGACCTGCTGCGGGTCGCGCATGAAGGTCGCGCTGAGCTGCTTGATACCGGTCGGGTAGGTGGCGGAGAACAGCAGGGTCTGCCGCTTGGCCGGGGTCTGGTTGATGATCTCGGCGATGCTGTCGTAGAAGCCCATGTCGAGCATGCGGTCGGCTTCGTCGAGCACCAGGCAGTTGAGGCCGTCGAGCTTGAGGGTGCCCTTCTTCAGGTGTTCCTGGATGCGCCCCGGGGTGCCGACGATGACGTGGGCACCGTGTTCCAGCGAGCCGATCTGCGGGCCGAACGGCACGCCGCCGCAGAGGGTGAGGATCTTGATGTTGTCGGCGGCGCGGGCCAGGCGGCGCAGCTCCTTGGCGACCTGGTCGGCCAGCTCGCGGGTCGGGCACAGCACCAGCGCCTGGCAACCGAAGAAGCGCGGATTTAGCGGTGCCAGCAGGCCGATGCCGAAGGCTGCGGTCTTGCCGCTGCCGGTCTTGGCCTGGGCGATCAGGTCCATGCCCTTGAGAATCACCGGCAGGCTTTGCGCCTGGATCGGCGTCATCTCGGCATAACCGAGGGCGTCGAGGTTGGCCAGCATGGCGGCGGAAAGGGGCAAGGAGGAGAAAGCGCTGTTCACGGGAGGAGCCTGCAAGAAGGAATGAGGCGAAGTGTATCAGGCGTGGTCGCCCTCACCCGTAGGAATATCCAGCGCCAGCGCCTAAGCTGCTGGGAAACCACTCTGCTGTCACCGGCTAAGGCTCGTCTCGATGCGCGCGCTCAAGGGCCTGTTGTTCTGCCTCTGCCTGACCAGCCTGCAAGCTGTGGCTGACTGGTACCCCGTGGCGGTGCAGGCAGATGGCCAGCCGCTGAACTACCAGCCGCTGGCGCGCGCCGCGCAAGCCTGGCGCATCTGTGCGCTGCTGCCGCACGGCAAGGATCGCTACTGGTGGGGCGTGGCCTGGGGCCTGGATGACGAGGCCGCGCGCCAGGGCGTGCGACTGGGCATCTACGAAGCCGGTGGCTACGAGAACCCGCAGACGCAGATTGCCCAGCTGCAGGCGTGCCGCGCGCAGAAGGCCGACGCCTATGTGATCGCCTCGATCAACACCACGGATCTGTGCCCGCTGATCGCCCAGCTGCAGGGCGAGGGCAAACCGGTCATCGACCTGGTCAATCGCCTGGATTGCGCAGGGATCAGCGCCCGCTCGCAAGTCAGCTTCGCCGACATGATGCGCGAAGTGCTCGCCTATATCGAAGGCAGTCGCGAGCCCGGCCCGTTCAGTATCGGCTGGCTGCCGGGACCACAGGGCGCCGGTTGGGTGGCGGATGGCGAGAGCAGCCTGCACCAGGCTTTGCAGAACCAGCCGGTGACGCTCTATCACGGCGGTTATGCGCCGGTGGATCGCGCCAGCCAGGCTCAGCTGGTGCGTCGTCTGCTGAGCGAGCACAGCGATGTCGACTACCTGCTGGGCAATGCCGAAGCCGCCGGTTTTGCCGCGCAGCTGGTGCAGACTTCCGGCAATCATTACCGCGCCCAGGTGCTGGCGACCTACACCACCGAGCGCATCATCGAGCAGATCCGCGATGGCTTCATCCTCGCCGCCCCCACCGATTCACCGGTGCTGCAGGCGCGCATCGCCATTGATCTGGCCGTGCGTGCGCTGGAGCGCCAGCCGCATCCCAGGCTGGTCAGCCCGCTGATCGAGATGCTCGATCAGCGCAGCCTGTCGCGCTTCGATATCAGCCGGCTGATGCCGCCGGAAGGCCACTGGATGATCCGCCGCGATTTGCCGCAGTAACGGCTTTTCTGACTCTTGCTGCTTGCTGCCGGCGCCTGTTACAGCTGGCGCTTCAGCTCGCTGATCCGTGCGTCCTTGTCTGCCCATAAAGCGCTGACCCAGCCCTGGACGAACTGGCGGAACTGCGCATCGCCCTCGTAGTCGCCGCTCCACAGGGTCGGGTCCAGCTCCAGGGTGCGGATGTCGACTATGACCTTCTCCAGCTGGCCACTGAGCAGCGCCCAGAAGCCCGGTGCGCGGTTGCCCGGATAGACCACCGTGACATCCAGCAAGGCATCCAGTTGCGGGCCCAGCGCGGCCAGGGTGAAAGCCACGCCGCCGGCCTTGGGCTTGAGCAGGTGCTGGTAGGGCGAGCCTTGCTGGGCCTGCTTGGCCGGGGTGCAGCGGGTGCCTTCGAGGTAGTTGACCACGGTCACCGGCAAATCCTTGAAGCGCTCGCAGGCGGCTTTGGTGATCTCCAGATCCTTGCCCTGCATATGCGGGTGCCTGGCCAGGTAGGCCTTGGAATAACGCTTCATGAAGGGGTAATCGAGGGCCCAGAAGGCCAGGCCGAGGAACGGCACCCAGATCAGCTCCTGCTTGAGGAAGAACTTGAAGTAGGGCGTCTTGCGGTTGAAGGCCTGGACCAGCGCCGGGATGTCGACCCAGGACTGGTGGTTGCTCACCACCAGGTAGGAACGGTCGCTGCGCAGCCCGGCGCCGCCGCGGATGTCCCAGACGGTGGGGGTGAGCCAGGCGAAGATCAGTTTGTCGATTTCCGCCCAGGTCTCGGCGACCCACATCACCCCGCGCGAGAACAGCGCGCGCAGGCGCCGGTTGGGCGCGGCCAGCTTGAGCAGGGCGATCAGCAGCAGCGGGCCGATCAGGGTCAGGGTATTGAGCAGAAGCAGCAGGATGATGCTGCTGGCGGTCAGCAGTCGACGCATGGCAAGTCCTTGTCGCCCTCGTGGAGGGTGGATGATAACCGCTCGTCTGGCGGCTGCATCCGACTCGACTAAAGGACGTGTTGGTTGACTGATGTCAATGTGCCTCTGTGGCGTTCTATCGCATATGCTGAGTGGGTCGTTGCATTCCTCTCACCTGTCCCTGGTCTCTAACGTGCTGAAGCGCATTGCGGTTTCCGAGTTGTGTCTCGGTATGTATATCCACGAATTCTGCGGCTCATGGATGGACCATCCCTTCTGGAAGGGCCGCTTCCTGCTCGACAGCGAACGCGACCTGCTGCGCATCCATGCCAGCGAAGTCAGCGAGGTGTGGATCGATGTCGGCAAGGGCCTCGATCTGGCGCCTGGTCAGGCCAGCAAGACGGTTGAGGAAGTCGCGGCGGAAACCGAGGCGCGTCTGCTGGCCGCCGAGAGCAAGACGCCACCGGCACGGGTCAGCCTGGAGCAGGAGTTGGCGCGGGCGCAGAAACTCTGTGCGCGCTCCAAGGCGGCCGTGGTCGAGATGTTCAGTGATGCGCGCATGGGCCAGGCGGTCGAACTGGAGCACGCTGCCGAACTGGTGGAAGAGATTTCCGACTCGGTGCTGCGCCACCCCAATGCGCTGATCAGTCTGGCGCGGCTGAAAACCTCCGACGAATACACCTACATGCACTCGCTGGCCGTGTGTGCCCTGATGATTGCCCTGGCCCGTCAGCTTGGCCTGAGTGAGGAGCAGGTGCGGGAGGCGGGCATGGCCGGCCTGCTGCATGACATCGGCAAGATGGCGATCCCGGATGCGATCCTCAACAAACCGGGCAAACTCACCGACGCCGAGTTTGGCACCATGCGCAGTCACCCCGAAGCGGGCAGCAAGATGTTGCGCGACCTCCAGCAGGTCAGCGCGCTGGTGCTGGATGTGTGCCTGCACCACCACGAGAAATACGATGGGACCGGCTACCCGCATCGTCTGGCCGGCGAGCAGATCAGCCTGTTCGCGCGCATGGGCGCGGTGTGCGATGTGTATGACGCGATTACTTCGGATCGCCCCTACAAACAGGGCTGGGACCCCGCCGAGTCGATCCGCAAGATGGCCGAATGGAAGGGCCATTTCGACGAGAAGGTGTTCCAGGCCTTCGTCAAATCGGTCGGCATCTACCCGGTCGGCGCCCTGGTGCGCCTGGAAAGCGGCCGCCTCGGCGTGGTCATGGAGCAGCACGAAAAGTCGCTGCTGACGCCACGGATCAAGGTGTTCTTCTCCGCCCGCTCGAAGGTGCCGATTCCCCCGGAGATCATCGACCTGGCCAAGCTGGTTGGCCGCGACAAGATCGTCGGCCGTGAGTCGGTCGAGGACTGGGGCTTCAAGAACATCGAGGAACTCTGGTCGGGGCTGGAGGCGCGCAAGGGCTCGTACTTCGACTGAGAAGCGGATTGACGCCGCGCCTGCCGCTGCGGCACCGTGCCGGCATCAGCCCTCTGCCCGCACGGACGCCATGCCGCACATTCTGATTGTCGAAGACGAAGCCGCCATCGCCGATACCCTGGTCTATGCCCTGCAGGCCGAGGGTTTCACCACCACCTGGCTGCAACTGGCCGAACCGGCCCTGGCCCTGCAGGAGCGCAGCCCGGCCGATCTGCTGATTCTCGATGTCGGCCTGCCGGATATCAGTGGCTTCGAGGCCTGCAAGCGGCTGCGGCGCTTTTCCGAAGTGCCAGTGATCTTCCTCACTGCCCGTGATGCCGAGATCGATCGGGTGGTGGGCCTGGAAATCGGTGCCGACGACTATGTGATCAAGCCCTTCAGCCCCCGTGAAGTGGCGGCGCGGGTCAAGGCCATCCTCAAGCGCATGGCACCTCGCGTGACTGCCCCGGTCGAGGCTGCGAACGGCCCGTTCCTGCTGGATGCCGAACGGGTACAGATCCATTACCACGGCCAGTTGCTGGCCCTGACCCGGCACGAATTCCGCCTGTTGCAGACCCTGCTCGGCCAGCCGCAGCGGGTGTTCTCCCGCGAACAGCTGCTCGATTCGGTTGGCGTGGCGGCCGATGCCGGCTACGAGCGCAATATCGACAGCCACATCAAGAGCCTGCGCGCCAAGCTGCGCCAGGTGGCCGCGGATGCCGAACCGATCCAGACCCATCGGGGGCTGGGCTACAGCCTTAAGCTGGTCTGAGAAGCTTTGCGGATCTTTTTTGCAGCGCCATAACGGCGCGTAGAGCCAGCACGCAGCGCTTCTGCTCCCTCTCCCGTTTACGGGAGAGGGTTGGGGAGAGGGTAGGTGGGCCAACACCCTCTCCCCCGGCCCCTCTCCCACAAGTGGGAGAGGGGAGTTGTCAGGCTCTGGGCCATGACGTCACAACAGTTTTCAAGGTGCTCAGCAATGCCCTTAGGCGTACGGATCTTCCTGGTTTATTTCCTCTTCGTCGGCCTGGCCGGCTGGTTCGTGCTGAGCACGGTGATGGACGAGATCCGCCCCGGTGTGCGCCAGAGCACCGAGGAAACCCTGGTCGATACCGCCAACCTGCTGGCGGAAATCCTGCGTGACGAGGTCAAGGCCGGCAGCCTGGGGCAGAGTCGTCTGCCCGCGCTGCTCAAGGCCTATGGCCAGCGCCAGCCGCAGGCGCAGATATGGGGCGTGGAAAAGAGCGCGGTCAATCACCGCATCTATGTCACCGATGCCCAGGGCATCGTCCTTCTCGACTCCAGCGGCGCGGCTCTGGGCCAGGACTACTCGCGCTGGAACGATGTCTACCTGACCCTGCAGGGCCAGTACGGCGCCCGCTCGACCCGCGAAGACCCGGCCGATGAGGACAGTTCGGTGATGTACGTGGCGGCGCCGATCAAGGATGGCGAGCAGATCATCGGCGTGGTCTCGGTGGCCAAGCCGAACAAGTCGCTGCAACCCTATATCGAGCGCTCGCAGCGCCGCCTCGGCTGGCTCGGCGCCGGGCTGATCGTGCTCGGCCTGCTGATTGGCGGGGTGTTGTCCTGGTGGCTCAGCGGCTCGCTGCGCAAGCTGACCCGCTATGCCCAGGCGGTCAGCCAGGGCCAGCGCGCCGAGCTGCCGGCTCTGCGCGGTGGCGAGCTGACCCAGCTGGCGACGGCGGTGCAGAAGATGCGCACGGAGCTGGAGGGCAAGGACTATGTCGAGCGCTACGTGCACACCCTCACTCACGAACTGAAGAGCCCGCTGGCGGCCATCCGTGGCGCCGCCGAACTGCTCGAAGGCGAGATGCCGGCCGAGCAGCGCCAGCGTTTCGTGGCCAATATCGCCAGCGAAGGCGCACGCCTGCAGCAACTGATCGAGCGCCTGCTCAACCTGGCCCTGGTCGAACAGCGCCAGGGCCTGGAAGAACGCGTGCCGGTGCTGCTGCATGAGCTGGTCGAGGAGCTGCGGCAAAGCCAGGCGGCGCGTATCGAGGCGGCCGGGTTGCAGGTGGAAAATCTTATCGATACCGGGTTGAGCGTCAGCGGCGAGCGCTTTCTGTTGCGCCAGGCCCTCGCCAACCTGCTGGACAACGCCCTCGACTTCACCCCGCCCGGCGGCCTGCTGCGCTTCTCTGCCGAGGTGAAGGGCGACGCCGTACAGCTCAGCCTGTTCAATCAGGGCGAGGCCATTCCCGACTATGCGCTGCCACGTCTGAGTGAGCGCTTCTACTCGTTGCCGCGCCCCAGCAGTGGGCGCAAGAGCACAGGTCTGGGGCTCAACTTCGTGCAGGAAGTGGCCGGCCTGCATGGCGGTTCGTTGCAGGTCGGCAATGTGCCCGGCGGTGTCCAGGCGCTGCTGCGACTGGCCTTGAGTTAGCGCCGCTGCTGCGCGCGGGCCCGCTTGTTGCATTTGTTCGTGTGTCGTTGCGCTGCAGAGCGACTTCGCCTGCGACCTATGCCGATAGTCGTGAAACGCGTCGGTCTCTGCTAAAACAATGGGGTCATTGCCAGGGAGTAGAACAAGAGTGAGATCAGTCGCAGAAATTCTCAGAACCAAAGCCAATGCCTATATCTACAGCGTCGGCCCCGATGACACGGTGCTCGCGGCCGTGCAGCTGATGGCGGAAAAAGGCGTCGGCGCGCTGGTGGTGATGGCCGGCGGGCGCCTGGTCGGCATCGTCAGCGAGCGTGACTATGCGCGCAAGGTGGCGCTGCTGGAACGTTCGGCGTTCGGCGCCAAGGTCAGTGAAATCATGACCGCCGAGGTGATCACCGTCGGCCCGCGCAACACCACCCAGGAGTGCATGCAGCTGATGACCGATCGCCACCTGCGCCACCTGCCGGTGGTGGCCGAAGGCGAGCTGATCGGCCTGCTGTCGATCGGCGACCTGGTCAAGGTGACCATCGCCGACCAGGCCAGCCTGATCCAGCAACTGGAGCAGTACATCCGCGGCGAATAAGCCGGACCTGCTAGCGGCGAGGCAAACGCCGGGCCCGCTCGTGTGGGAGCGGATTTATCCGCGATGTGCTCTAGCCATCGCGGCTGAAGCCGCCCCACAGGGTTCCTCGAACCACACAAACTCCATCTTCTCTCCATAATCCGCGCATTCACCGCACACTGACCCGCAGCAGACTCTCCCCCACATTCACCCCCGGAGAGTCCCACCATGAACCGAAGCCTTGCCATCAAGCTGGGGTTGATCGCCCTGCTGATCTTCCTGCTGATGATCCCGATCATCATGATCGACGGCATGATCGAGGAGCGTCAGGGCCTGCGCGACGAGGTGCTGCAGGACATTGCCCGCAGCTCCAGCTACAGCCAGCAACTGACCGGCCCGCTGCTGGTGTTGCCGTACCGCAAGACCCTGCGCGAGTGGAAGACCCACGCCAAGACCGGCCAGCGTTACCTCGAGGAGCGCGAGGAACGTGGGCGCCTGTACTTCCTGCCCGAGCGTTTCGTCATGGGTGGCGACGTGACCACCGAGCTGCGTGCTCGTGGCATCTATGAGGCGCGCCTGTACCACAGCAACAACCGCATCAGCGGCCATTTCGAGCTGCCGGCGCAGTTCGGCATCAGTGAGGATTTCGCCGACTACCGCTTCGAGGCGCCGTTCCTCTCGGTCGGCATCAGCGATATTCGCGGCATCAAGAACGACCTCAAGCTCAAGCTCAATGAACAGACCCTCGGCTTCCAGCCGGGCAGCGCCGACAGCCTGCTCGGGGCTGGCGTGCATGCGCCGTTGCCGGCGCTCGATCCGTCCGCAGCGCAGCGTCTGGAGTACGCGTTCGACCTGCAGCTGCAGGGTACCGGCCAGCTCGACGTGACCCCGGTCGGCCGCGAAAGCCAGGTCGAACTCAAGGCCGACTGGCCGCACCCGAGCTTCGTCGGCGAGTACCTGCCGAGCGAGCGCGAAATTCGCCAGGACGGCTTCAACGCGCGCTGGCAGACCAGCTTCTTCGCCACCAACCTGGAAGAGGCGCTGGGCGATTGCGTGGGCGGCGGCGAGTGCCACGCCTTTAAGGCGCGCCATTTCGGCGTCAGTTTCGTCGATCCGGTGGACCAATACCTGAAGAGCGACCGGGCGATCAAATACGCCCTGCTGTTCATCGCCCTGACCTTCGCCGGCTTCTTCCTCTTCGAAGTGCTCAAGCGCCTGGCCGTGCACCCGGTGCAGTACGGCCTGGTCGGCCTGTCGCTGGCGCTCTTCTACCTGTTGCTGCTGTCGCTCGCCGAGCACATGGCCTTCGCCCGCGCCTACGCCCTGGCCGCCTCGGCCTGTGTGCTGCTGATCGGCTTCTACGTCAGCCACGTGCTGCACAGCTGGTTGCGCGGCGCCGCGTTCACCGCCGGCCTGGCCGGGCTCTACGCGATGCTCTACGCCCTGCTCAACGCCGAGGATTACGCCCTGCTGATGGGCTCATTGCTGGTCTTCGCTCTGCTGGCCGCCGTGATGGTGCTGACCCGCAAGCTGGACTGGTACGGCATAGGTAAAACCACCGCGGCTCCGGCCGCCTAATCACTGCGGGCGCGGCCCCGGCCGCGCCCGCCAAGAACCTGCTCACGATCTTTTGGACTAGAGCCAGGCAAGGCAAAAGCAGGCGAGGAAGCGCAGTTTACGAGCTGTAAATGAGCATTCCGAGCCTGCTGTTAACGCGGCATGGCCGACGGCCAGGAGATCGTGAGCAGGTTCTAAGGAGTTGATGATGATTCGCCTGTTGATGCAGTTTTCCGCCTGTTTCGCCCTTGGCCTGGTGGTGGCCGGGCTGTTGCTGATCGGCCTGATGTTCGTCGGCCAGTTCAGCCTGATCGATGGCCTGATGCTGACGGGCAAGCCGCTGGCCAGCCTCGGCCTGCTGCTGCCGGAGGCCTTCTGGAGCGCCCTGATCGGTGTTCCGGATGCCGCCGCCAATAGCCATGTGCAGTCCTTCCTGCAGCTGTGCGTGGCCCTGGCCCAGGTCGCCCTGTTGCTGGCGCTGGGTTTCTTCCGCCTGTGGTACGTGCGATGAGCGGCCATGTCGGCTTGCGCGAGGACGCGCGCCAGGGGCATCTGCTGGCGCGGCGCATTGCCCGCTTGTTCGCTGCGCAGCGCGGGCTGGATAAACCGCAGCACAAGGAACAGCCGAAATGTCGCTAAGCCGTTTTTACGCATGGGACTTCAGCGTCGGCCTGATGAGCGGCAGCACCCTGGCTTACCTGCTGGTCGTGTTGCTTGGTCTGCTGCTGCCGTCCTGGCCGTTCAATGCCTTCTTCACGCCGTTGGCGCTGCTTAGCCTGGCCCTGCAAGTGCCGTCCTGGGCGTGGGTTGATGCCGAGCGCGGCGCCTTCCTGCGTCGTGGCCTGCAGCTTGGCGGATTGCTGGTGGTGGCGCTGTGGCTGGGTTATTTCCTGTGCTGAATGCGCGTCTGGGACAGGCTGTCCGCTGGCTCGGCCGCCTGCTCTATCGCGGCCTGCTGCTGTACTGCTGGTTGTTGCTGGTGCTGTACCTGGGGTTCAAGGTGGCCGAGCGGCAACACTCCATCGCGGCCCTGCCAGCGGGCATCGAACCGGCCGGTGTAGTGCTGATCGGCGGCGAGAGTGGCTTGCGCGAGGGTTGCGGGGTGGCGGTGTGGCGCATGTCGGCGGCCATGCGGCAGCGTCTGGCCAGCCATGGCCTGGCCGCATTGGCCGAGGCGCGCCAGGCCCGTGGGCATGCCGACGAGCCTTATTACCGCTATGAACCCTGGCAGACGACCCCGGCAGGGGAAAAGATTTCGCCGGTGGAGCTGGGCTTGCAATGTGCCGACAGCGACCAGGCCCTGACTCGGCGTATCCTCCGCGCAATGCACGGCCCCGGCGCGTTCTACAGCCACAAGGACGAAGGCCTGCTGCTGGTGATCCCGGCCGAGGGGCTGATTGTGTTCGGTTACTTCGGTTAGAGCCTGCTGAGGCTCTTTTCTGCCGCACCAGCGGGCGTGTCGAGGCCGGTGCGGAGCGCTTTTGCCCCCTCTCCCGTTCACGGGAGAGGGTTGGGGAGAGGGTGTGCTGGCCCATACCCTCTCCCCCGGCCCCTCTCCCACAAGTGGGAGAGGGGAGTGTCCGAGAGGCTCTCAGGCCGGAAGCATGCTCGCCAGCATCGACGGCCGCTGGCTGACATCGGCGTACCAGGCGGCCAGCCCGGCATAGCGTTCACGCCAGCCCAGCTCGGGTTGGCGCAGGTCGAGGTAGCCGAGGGCGCAGGCCAGGCTGAGGGCGGCGATATCGAAGTGGCTGCTCAGCTCGGCCAGGCAGTCCTGCTCGAAGTAGGCCAGGGCTCGCTCGATCTTCTCCTGTTGCGCGGCCAACCATTCGTCCCAACGCTTTTCCGGCGGCCGCAGGAAGGTCTCGTAGCGCATCAGCACCGCCGCATCGAGGATGGCATCGGCCAACGAGGCCAGGGTCAGGCGGCGCCAGCGCGCACTGCCGCTAGGCGGGATCAACGGCGCGCCGACATGCTGCTGGTCGAGGTAATCGAGGATCACCCGGCTGTCGTGCAGCACCGAGCCATCGGCCAGGCGCAGGGCGGGAATCTTGCCGGCCGGGTTGCTCTCGACGACCCCGGCGTCCGGGCTGAGCGGCGTCAGCTGCGCTGCCTGCAGAGCCACGCGCTCGCTCTGTCCGGTCTCGTGCAGCAGCACCAGCACCTTGCGTACGAAGGGCGAAGAGGGGGAATGGAACAGGGTCATAGTGCTCATCGGGGGCTCCTTAGCAGGTGAGCAAGCGTAGCCCGGATGCAATCCGGGAGCGGAATTTCCCGGATTGCATCCGGGCTACGAGTTGGGCGCATGTGCTTGGTTAGACAGCACGCATCGCCGATCTTGCCTTGCCTGGTGCTACGCAGAACTCAGGCCTGGCTTTCCAGGGCAAATTCACTGGCACGCCAGTGCCGGGTGCGGCGCCAGTAGGCCAGGGTGCTGGCCGGCCACAGGGTGGTGTTGTGGCCGGCGGCGTCCAGGTACCAGCTGCGACAGCCGCTGGCCCACACCGAGCTGGCCATGCGCTGGCGCACTTCGCGGGCGAAGGCCTGCTGCACCTCGCGGCGCACCTCGATGCTGCGCAGGTTGGCGCGGCGCAGGTGCTGGATGGCCTGGCGGATGAAGTGGATCTGCGCCTCGATCATGAAGATCATCGAACTGTGGCCCAGGCCGGTATTCGGCCCGGTGAGCATGAAGAAGTTGGGGAAGTCGGCGCAGGCGATACCCAGGTAGGACTCGGCGCCCGCCTGCCAGGCCTGGCCCAGGGGCAGCCCGGCGCGGCCGCGGATGTCCACGCCGCTGAGGTATTCGGTGGCGCGAAAGCCGGTGGCGAAGATCAGCGTATCGACCGGATGGCGCACGCCGTCGGCGCTGTCGATGCAGTCCGCCCCGACCCGGCTGATGGCGCTCTGCACCAGTTGCACGTTGGGCCGTTGCAGGGCCGGGTAGTAGTCGTTGGCGATCAGGATGCGCTTGCAGCCGATGCGGTAGTCCGGGGTCAGCGCGGCGCGCAGGGCCGGGTCGGCGACCTGGCGCTGCAGATGGTGGCGGGCCATGGCCTCGGCCGGCTTGAGCAGCCAGTCGCTGCTGCGGGTGAAGCCGGGCGCGCGGGACTCGTTGATCCAGTAGATCAGCGCGCGGTAGGCCTTCTGCCAGGGCGCCAGCTGCAGCAGGCGCTGCTCGGTGGCGCTGAAGCGCCGGTCGGCCTTGGGCAGGATCCACGGCGGCGTGCGCTGGAACAGCAGCAGCTGCCCGGCCTGCTCGGCGATCTGCGGGACGAACTGGATGGCGCTGGCGCCGGTGCCGATCACCGCCACGCGCTTGCCGCGCAGGTCATGCTGATGGTTCCACTGCGCCGAGTGGAACTGCACCCCGCGAAACTCCGCCAGCCCCGGCAGCGGCGCAATGCTCGGCTCGCTGAGCGCGCCGACGGCGCTGATCAGCACCCGGGCGCGCAGCGTCTCGCCATCGGCCAGGCGCAGGCACCAGAGACCGGCCGCCTGGTCATAGTCGGCGCCAGCGAGCGCGGCATTGCAGCGGATGCGCGGGGCCAGGCCGTAGCGCGTCACGCAGTGCTGCAGGTAATCGAGGATTTCCGCCTGCCCGGAGTACTTGCGTGACCAGTGGGCGCGCGGCTCGAAGGAGAACGAATAGAGGTGCGATTCGACATCGCAGGCGGCGCCCGGATAGTGGTTGTCGCGCCAGGTGCCGCCGATGCTGGCGGCCCGTTCGAGGACCAGGTAATCGTCGATGCCGGCCTGATGCAGGCGGATCGCCATGCCGATGCCGGAGAAGCCGGCGCCGATGATGGCAACGCCGAGAACGGGGGACTCGCTGGCCATGAACTCACCTGCTGGGGATGGTGCGCCCACTCTAGGTGATCATTCCGGGCCGCGCGAGTGCAGGCTTCAGCCGCGCCGTGGCCACAGCGGCCAGACGCCGAGCACGGCCGGCAGACCCAGGCCGAGCCAGGCCAGGGCGTCCCACCAGCCATCGCCGAGCAGGGCGGCGAACAGTCCGGCGGCGCCCAGCAGGGCCAGTACGGTCGGCAGGGCGAAGGTCGCTTGCCTCATGCCACCACCTCGTCGCGCAGGGCCGCGCGCGGCGCGCGGCGGCGCACCCACCAGAGGTACAGGCCGCTGCCCAGGACGATGATGGTCAGCACATCCAGCACGGCCCAGAGGATCTGCATCGGCCGGCCGCCGTAGTCGCCGAAGTGCAGCGGCTGCGACATGGCCAGGGCGTCCATGTACCAGGGGCGCGTGCCGACGGCGGTCACGGCCAGGGTTTGCGCGTCGATCAGCACCGGGGTCCACAGGTGCGCGGTGAGGTGCGTGCTGCCGACCATGAACACCGCGTAGTGGTGCGCGCTGGAGAAGCGCGTGCCGGGGAAGGCGATGAAGTCCGCCTGCATGCCGGGTGCGGCCTGGCTGGCGATCTGCAGCAGGTCGCTGGCTGGGGCGCGCTGGGTCAGCGGCGGGGCGTTGCGGTAGGGCGCGACCATCGCCGCCAGGGTGTCATTGCGCCAGGCCTCGATCAGCAGGTCGGCGGTGGCGCTGATCACCCCGGTGACGCCGACCACCAGGGCCCAGGTCAGGGTGACGATGCCGATCAGGTTGTGCAGGTCGAGCCAGCGCAGGCGCGTGGACTTGTCGCGGCGCACGGCGGCGAAGGGCAGGCGGCGCATGAACGGGGCATAGAGCACCACGCCGGAAATGATCGCCAGCACGAAGAGAATGCCCATCAAGGCCAGCAGCAGCTTGCCCGGCAGGCCGGCGAACATATCCACGTGCAGGCGCAGCATCAGCATCATGAAACCGCCGTTGGCCGCCGGCATGGCCACGGCCTCGCCGCTGCGGGCGTCGAGCATGAAGGTGTGCGAGGAGTTGGGTTCGGTGCCGGCGGTGGCGGCCATGATGGTCACCACGCCGTTGGGTTCGTCCGCTTCCCAGCCGAGGTATTGCACCACCTCATGGGGGCGCGCCCGTTCGGCCGCCTCGACCAGCTGCTGCAGGTCCAGGCGCGGGCTGTCGGCCGGCAGCTCGCGCAGCTGCGGCGCCTCGCCAAGCAGGTGTTCCAGCTCGTGGTGGAAGATCAGCGGCAGGCCGGTCAGGGCCAGCATCAACAGGAACAGGGTGCAGACCAGGCTGCTCCAGGTGTGGATGACGGACCAGCGGCGGATAGTGCGTGAGTGCATGGGGTTTAGGTGCGCAGAAGCTGTCGGCAGGAGAGGTGCCGACATTCTAGTGAGCGCCCGACGCCAGGGGAATCGAGAATTGTTTACTAATGATATTGAGTCTGGCTATCGGTCGATCTACAGCGACGGCGCACGCTGGCGCCGACGCCGGCCCTGCAGGCGCTGGTCGAGGGCGGCCAGGCTGTCCAGCTTCTGGCGGCGCGCCTTGCTGAACAGGATCAGCGCCAGCTCGGCGGTGGCCAGGGCGTCGGCGCTGGCGTTGTGGCGCTCGGCGGCCTGCAGCTGGAAGTGCGCCAGCCAGTCGTCCAGTCCGGCGTGGCGCAGGCTGACTTCGGGGCACAGCAGCGGCGCCAGTTCGGCGACATCGAGGAAGGCGTGGCGCAGGCGGTAACCGAGGCTCTCGCGCAGGGCGCGGCCGAGCATGTGCTGGTCGAAGCCGGCGTGGAAGGCCAGCAGCGGGCTGTCGCCGAGGAACTCCATAAAGGCCAGCAGCGCCTCGGCGGGATCGGTGCCGGCGGCGATGGCGCTGGGCGCGATGCCGTGGATCAGGGTACTGGCGCTGGCCTGGTGCCCGGCACGGTGCAGGGTGCATTCGAACTGCTGGCTGAAGTCGATGGCGCCGTCTTCGATCACCACCGCGCCGATCGCCAGCAGCTGGTCGCGCTGCAGGTTTAGGCCGCTGGTTTCCAGGTCAAGCACCACCAGACGCTGTTGTTGTAGCGGCGCATCGCCCAGAGGTGCGGCGGGTTGCAGCGCGGCCAGGCGCTGTTGCTGGGCGGCGCTCAGGGGCGGGGTGTCGCGGCGGATCCAGTTGAAGATGCTCATAGCTGATAGCGCAGCGCCAGGCTGGCTTGCAGGCGCTGGGCCTGGCGGAACGACTCGCGCAGGATGCGCCGGTCCAGCTGGTTGAGGCTGTCCGGGTCGAGGCGGTTGGAAAACGGCAGGCCCTGCAGCGCCTGCTGCTGGTGCAGTTGCAGGCGGGTCTGCTGGATGAAGTGGTAGGCCTCCTCATAGGCGGCGCCGTCGAGGGTATCGATCACGCCTTTTTCGACCAGCTCGGCGAAGCGCCGCTGGGTGTTGCAATCCTCGACGCCGTGGACCAAGGCGAGCAGGCGGGCACCATCGACGAAGGGAGTGAGGCCTTCGGTCTTGAGGTCGAGGGTGTCCTTCTCGGCGCCGCTGCGGGCCACCACGAAGTCGCGGAAGCGCCCCACCGGTGGCCGGTGTTGCAGGGCGTTGGCTGCCAGCATGCGCTGGAACAGGCTGTTGTCGCGGATCTCGGCAAACAGTTGCTGGCGCAGTTGCGCGCCGCCGTCCTCGTCGCCCCAGATCACCCGCAGGTCGAAGTAAATGCTGGAGCCGAGCAGGTTCTCCGGGCTGGCCTCGCGCACGAAGCTGCTGAAGCGTCGTGCCCACTCGCTGCGCGACAGGCACAGCGCCGGGTTGCCGGCCATGATGTTGCCCGGGCAGAGGCTGAAGCCACACAGCGCCAGCTGCTGGTTGATGCGTTTGGCCAGGGGCAGCAAGCGCTGGCGGATGGCCTCGGCCTCCTCGGCGCTGGCCGCGTCGAAGAGGATGCCGTTGTCCTGGTCGGTGTGCAGGGTCTGTTCGCGGCGTCCCTCGCTGCCGAAGCACAGCCAGCTGAACGGCACGCCGGGGTCGCCGAGTTCCTCGATGCACAGCTCGATCACCCGGCACACGGTGTGGTCGTTGAGCAGGGTGACCAGCTGGGTGATCTGCGTCGAGCTGGCGCCGTGGGCCAGCATGCGTTCGACCAGCAGGCGGATGTCGCTGCGCAGGGCGGCCAGGGTCTCGACCTTGCCGGCATGGCGGATGGTGCGCGCCAGGTGCACCAGGTCGACCCGCTGCAGGGAGAACAGGTCGCGCTCGGAAACCACGCCGACCAGCTGGCCGTGCTCGACCAGGCAGACGTGGGCGATATGCCGTTCGGTCATCGCCAGGGCGGCATCGAAAGCACTGGCCTGGGGCGACAGGTGGAAGGGGCGCTGGGTCATCAGCGCCTCGATCGGCTGCTCCAGCGAGCTGCCATCGGCGACCACCCGACGCAGGTCGCGCAGGGTGAAGATGCCCAGCGGGCGGTTGCCTTCATCGACGATGACGATGCTGCCGACATGCTGCTCGTGCATGCGCCGCACCGCCTCGCGCAGCGGCGTTTCAGCGCTGCAGCCGACCGGTTGTTGCATGGCCAGTTCGCGCAGCGAGGTGTCCAGCGAGTACTGCGCGCCGAGGCTTTCCGCGGCGCGCAGCTGCACCTGCTGGTTGACCTGGTCGAGCAGGCTGCTCACCCCGCGCAGGGCGAAGTCGCGAAACGGTGCGCTCTGGCTGAACAGGCGGACGAAGGCTTCTTTGCCCAGCAGCAGGCAGAAAGTGTCTTCGCCGGCCAGGTGTTCGGTGCGGGTGGCGCGTTCGCCGAGCAGGGCGGCCAGTGGGAAGCACTCGCCGCTGGCGATCTCGAAGGTAGTCTCGCTGCCGCGTTTGGCCGAATGCGGGCGCTCGCCGACCACCAGGCCCTGCTTGACGATGTAGAAGTGCTGCACCGGGCCGTCGGCGGGCTTGATGATGCTCTCGCCGGCGCCGTAGAAGCGCAGCTGGCAGTGCTCGACCAGGTAGGCCAGCTGGGCGCTGTCCATCTGGTTGAACGGCGGATACTTGCGCAGAAACTCCATGGTGCCGTGGATGTTCTGCAGCACGGCGGTCTTGCCGGCGGCGCTGCTTTCCTTGGACTGCATGCGGGCTGCCCTGATGGCGGAGATGTCAGCATGGTCGGCGCTTGCCGCGCATTTGCCCATTGGACATAGGTCGCAGGCGGCCGATCAGGCTGGCGGCACGGCGTGGATTGCGGCAGATTGGCGACTCTCTTGGGTAGGAGTTCTTCGCCATGTCTGCCGTGCTCACCGAACTGCTGGGTATCCGCCATCCGCTGATCCAGGCGCCGATGGTCGGCGTGTCCACTCCGGCGCTGGCGGCGGCAGTGTCGGATGCCGGTGGCCTGGGCTCGCTGGGAATTGGTGCCAGCACGCCGGAGCAGGCGCGCGCGCTGATCGCCGCGACCCGCGCGCTGACGGACGCGCCCTTCAACGTCAACCTGTTCTGCCACCGCCCGGCGCTGGCCGATGGCTCCCGCGAGGCAGCCTGGCTGGAGCAACTGCGGCCGTTGTTCGGCGAATTCGGCGCCGAGCCGCCGGCGCGGCTGACGGAAATCTACCGCAGCTTCCTGGCCGATCCGGCCATGCTGACGATGCTCCTGGAGGAGCGCCCGGCGGTGGTTAGCCTGCACTTCGGGCTGCCGCCGCGGGCCTGGATCGCGGCGTTGCAGCAGGCCGGCCTGCGTGTGCTGGCCTGCGTCACCAATCTGGCCGAAGCGCGCCTGGCCGAGGCGGCGGGCGTCGATGCGCTGGTGGCTCAGGGCATCGAGGCCGGCGGTCACCGCGGGGTGTTCGAGCCCGAGGCGGGCGACGCGGCCATCGGCACCCTGGCGCTGGTGCGTCTGCTGGTGACGCAGACCACGCTGCCGGTGATCGCCGCGGGCGGCATCATGGACGGCGCCGCGATCAATGCGGCGCTGGCCCTGGGTGCGGCCGGCGTGCAGTTGGGCACGGCCTTCGTGCTCTGTCCCGAGTCGGCGGCCAATGCGCCGTACCGGGCGGCGCTGCGCAGTGAGCAGGCTCAGCGCACGCAGATCACCGCGAACATCTCCGGGCGCCCGGCGCGCGGCCTGCCCAATCGCCTGTATGGCGAGTTCGCCGCGGCGCTGCCGGATTACCCGATCGCCTACGACGCGGCCAAGGCCCTGCACGCGGCAGCCAGCGCCCAGGGTTGCCATGACTTCGCCGCGCAGTGGGCCGGGCAGGGCGCACCGCTGGCCCGCGAGCTGCCGGCGGGCGAACTGGTTGCCCTGCTGTTGGCGGAGATGCAGGCCAACCACTAAAAGCAAAAAGGCCCGGGTGGATAATCCACCCGGGCCTCTTCGAACCTGTTTACGATCTCCTGACTCGCGGCCATACCGCGTTAAAAACGGCCTCGGAATGCTCATTTACAGCTCGTAAACTGCGCTTCCTCGGCCGTTTTTGCCTTGTCTGGCTCTAATTCAGAAGATCGTAAACAGGTTCTTACAGCCTATCGGATCAGTCAGCCGGGTTGCTGGCTGCGGTACTCGGTGGTGGTCATGCCGGCGTAGCCCCAGTTATCGGTATCCACTTCCTCGATGACGATATGGGTCAGCTCCGGGCGCTTGTTCAGCACCCGTTGCAGGGTTTCGGTGATTTCGGCGATGACCTGGGCTTTCTGCTCGCGGCTGACGCCGTCCTTGGTGATGCGGACGCTGACAAAGGGCATGTTGTGGTTCCTCGTGGGTGATGATTCGGGGGCTTACCAGGTGCCGCTGCTCATGCCGCCGTCCACCGGCAGCACGGCGCCGGTGGTGAAGGCCGCCTGGCTGAGGTAGAGCACGGCGTCGGCGATTTCACTGGCGCGGGCGATGCGCCCGGCCGGTTGCAGGGTATTGAGAAAGGCGTGCTGCTCGGCGCTGTACATCGGCGTATCGACGATGCCTGGCGCCACCGCGTTGACCTGGATATTGTGCGGCGACAGTTCCAGGGCCAGGGCGCGGGTGGCCTGGTTGAGGCCGCCCTTGAGCAGCACCGGCAGGGTCGCCGGCACCTTGATGCTGGGCTGCAGGGCGATGCTCGCGGTGATGTTGACGATATGCCCGCGGCGCCGCGGGATCATGTGTGCCGCCACCGCCTGCGAGGCGTACACCACGCCCTTGAGGTTGGTGCTGATCAGCGCGTCGATCTCCTCCACGGAATAGTCGGTGAACGGCTTGGCGTTGAAGATGCCGGCGTTGTTGACCAGCACGTCGACTTGGCCGAAACGCTGCACGGCGGCGTCGACCAGCTGGCGAGCGGTGGCCGGCTCGCCGATGTCACCGGCCACGCCGAGGAAGCGTTCGGGGCGCTCCAGTTGCACGGCGGCTTGTTGCAGGCGCGCGGCGTTGCGCGCATTTCCGACCACGTTGTAGCCGTGGTCGAGGAAGGTGCGGGCAATGGCCAGGCCGATGCCGCTGGAGGCGCCGGTGATGATCACTGTTTTCGTGGGGCTGCTGGGCATGATCTCGCTCTCTCGAAGGTAAGTCGGAAGTCCGCAGGCTCGGTTTCAAGATCCGCGTCCTGTTGCGAGACACTGTATTCATGCGCCAGAAGCTGATAAATCTGCCGCTGATCACTTCACTTGATACCTGGTGTAACTAATCCATGAGGCGCAGCTTCGACGAGGTGCAGCTCGGCAGCATCGAACTGTTCTGCCTGGCGGCCGAGCTGGGCGGTTTCACCGCGGCGGCCCAGGTCGCCGGGGTGA
This sequence comes from Pseudomonas campi, assembly GCF_013200955.2. Taxonomy (NCBI): domain Bacteria; kingdom Pseudomonadati; phylum Pseudomonadota; class Gammaproteobacteria; order Pseudomonadales; family Pseudomonadaceae; genus Aquipseudomonas; species Aquipseudomonas campi. The sequence goes on along the minus strand of NZ_CP053697.2, from coordinate 4,011,553 downwards.
CGCCGGCTGCGGTCAGCCGTTCGGTGGGCCGCCTGGAGGCACGGCTGGGCGTGCGCCTGTTCGTCCGCACCACCAGGCACATCCGCCTGACCGAAGGTGGCCGGGGCTACTTCGAGCAATGCCGGCAGGCGCTGAGCCAGCTGATCGAAGCCGAGCGCCAGGTCAGCGGGCAACAGCTGGAGGCGGCCGGCACGTTGCGCATCAGCCTGCCCACCACCTATGGCCATCACCGCGTGCTGCCGCTGTTGCCGGCGTTCCGCCAGCGCTATCCGGGGGTGAAGGTGGAGGTGCACCTGAGCAACCGCAATGTCGACTTCGTCGAGGAAGGCTACGACCTGGCCATTCGCGTGCGCGCCCAGCCGGACTCGGGGCTGATCGCCCGGCCGCTGGAGGAGGCGGCGCTGGTGGTGGTGGCGACGCCGGCCTATCTGCAGCAGGCCGGTACGCCGCAGGGCCTGGATGAGCTGGCACAGCACGAATGCATCCAGTTCGAGCTGCCCAGCAGCGGGCGGAAGATTTCCTGGCTGTTCAATGAGCAGGGGCGCGAGCGGGAGATCTTTACCGCGGGCAACTACTGCTGCGCCGACGATGTGCTTGGCGGCGTGACCCTGGCCAGCAGCGGCGCCGGCCTGTTCCAGACCTACCGCTTCATCGTCGAGCGGCAGCTGGCCAGTGGCGAGCTGGTGGAAGTGCTGCAGCCTTTTGCCGGGCGCTCGCGGCCGTTTACCTTGCTCTATCCCCACGGCCGCCATGTGCCGATCCGCGTGCGGGTATTCGTCGAGTTTCTCCTGCAGGCCGCGCGCGAGTGGCGCGGCGCCTGATCAACGGGCAATAAAAAAGCCGACGGGTTGCCCCGTCGGCTTCTTCACCACGACCCCGTCTTACGGCAGGGTCAGCAGCACTTTCACCTGGTCGGTGACCGCGGCCTTGTCGACATAGCCGATGGCATCGGCTTCGGCGGCGACCTTGGCCACCACCTCGGCATCGCCGGCCACGCTCGGCAGCGGCTGGCCCTTGCCGGTGAACACCAGGCCGGACCAGTAGGACTTCAGCTGCGCTTCACTCTTGCTGGTGACCGTGGCGTAGAACTTCTCCTTGGTCGGGTTCCAGTCTTTCTGGTCGACGCCTTTCAGCGACTTGTTCTTGCCCAGGAAGATGTTGGCGACATCGGCCTGCGACGGCGCAGCCGAGGAACCGGCGTTGACGATCACGGCAACTTCGGCCTGGGCCATGCCGATCTGGGCCAGGGCAGCGGCGCCCAGGCTGGCGGCGGCCAGGAGAATGCGGATGGACTGCTTCATGTGCATGCTCCTCAGAATACGAAGTCGACGCCGGCGCTGATGATATCGCCGTCGTAGTTGCGGGCCGGCACGCCGAGGAGGCCGTTGGTGCGTTCGTTGACGGTGTTGTCGTAGAGCTCCTGGGCGTCACGCACGAACACGCCGTCGTAGCCACCGTTGGTGTCCACGCGCTTGTATTCGCCCTTCAGCACCACGGTCGGCAGGATGTTGTAGTTCAGGCCGAGGGTCCAGGAGTTCTGGCGACCATCATCCTCGTCCAGCTGGGCATAGGTGACATGGGTCAGGAAGTCGCCGAAGCGGCGGCCACCCATCAGGTAGAAGGAGTCGGTGCTGTGCGCGTTGTCGTTCTCGATCACGCGGCTGGTCCACTCGTTGGCGGTCAGCCAGGTACCGTTGTCGTACTGGTAGCCGATGGAGGTGAACTTGCCGGTGTCCTTGTCCAGCGCCAGCAGGGTGGCCGAGCTCGGGTTGCCGAAGATGTCGACGAAGCTGCCGGAGATGTCGGTTTCGATGTCGGCTTCGGTGTAGCCGACGCGCAAGGTACCGTAGTCGTTGGTGGCCAGGCTTACGCTGGCGCCAAAGACGTTGTCGTAGTCGATGTCGAACTCGTCGTCGTACAGATAGTAGTCACGGTTCTTGGCGGCGCCGCCAGCGACCTGGAACGAGACGGTGGCGAAGGACAGCGGCAGGTTGTAAACCAGGTCGGCGCCTTCGTAGTTGGACAGCTGGACTTGGCTGTAGACCTCGTCGGGTAGGCGCAGCCAGGGGTAGGCGAAGCCCACGTCGATGCTCTCGGAGTACATGTACACCGGGGTGCGCAGGCGGCCGAAACGCAGCATCAGGTTGTCGGTGCTCTGCCAGGACAGGTAGGCCCACTCCAAGTTGGCCTTCCACTCGTCGCTGTAGGCCTTGGCGGTGGTCTGCAGGGTCAGGCCGACGGTGTCGGTGACGCCGTAGGTCAGCTGGGCGCCAAACTTGCTCAGCTGGTCGCCACGCCAGGAGTCGTTGGTCTGGCCGGAGATGCCGTAGCCACGGCCATCGTCTTCGCCACCCAGGTGGGTGATGCCGACGGTGCCGAAACCGTTGATGAGGGCTTCGCCTTGTTCCAGCGCGAATGCCGAGGTGCTGGCAAGGCAGAGGGCCAGGCCGAGGACGCGGGCAGTAGTCATGCGGTGATGCTCCGTTGAAAGGATTAAACGCGGAATTGGGCCGTCGCCGCGCGCAGGTGATCCCCTGTGCTGACCAGTTGCTCGCCTAGACGGGCAGTGGCCTCGGCCCCCTGTGCGGTTGCTTGTGCGTCCTGCTGCAACACTTGGGTTTCTTGTTGGATCGAACTCGACAGGCCGATCTGCTCATGGGTGAACTGAGCGATGCCGGCGTTGAGCTGGTTGATCTGGCCGACGGCCTGGGCAATCGCTTCGAGCACCTGGGTGGCCTGTACCGAGCGCTCGATGCTGGCCTGGGCCTTCTCGCCGTTGCTGGTCATCACGTTGAGCACGCCGTTGGCGCTGCTCTGCAGGCGCTGGATGATCTGCTGGATCTCGGCGGTGGAGGCGGCGGTCTTCTGCGCCAGGTTGCGCACCTCGTCGGCGACCACGGCAAAACCACGGCCCTGCTCGCCGGCACGGGCCGCTTCGATGGCGGCGTTGAGCGCCAGCAGGTTGGTCTGTTCGGCGATGCTGCGGATCACGGTGAGCACCGAGCCGACCTGCTGGGTTTCTTCTTCGAGTTGCTCCATGGCCTGCACGGCGCTCATCACGCTGCTGCCCAGGTCGCTGATGCTGGTCGACAGGCTGCCGATATTCTGCCGTGCGGTTTCCGCCTGGCGGGCCGCGGCATTGGCTTCTTCGGAGGCCTGCTGGGAGCGGTGGGCGACTTCCTGAATGCTGCTGGTCATGGTCTGGATATCGCGGCCGATCGAGTCGGTGTGGTGCTGCTGCGACTGGGCGTTCTGCTTGGCGCCCTGGGTCAGCTGATACAGCTCCTGCGACATCTGCCCCAGCGGGCTGGCGGCATCGATGGTCTGGCGGATGGTGCCCTGGAGTTTTTCCAGGAAGCGGTTGAACAGCTGGATCATCTCGCCGATCTCGTCATTCGAGTCGACATTGACCCGCCGGGTCAGGTCGCCTTCGCCACGGGCGATGGCTTTCAGCGAGTCGATCACGCCATGCACGTTGCCCATGATGCCGCGGATCACCAGTACCGAGCCGATGCTGACCAGCGCCACCAGCAGGATCGACAGGCCATAGCCGACGCGGGTGGTGGTGGCGTTGTCGGTGCGCGCCTGCGCCAGGGTGGTCTGGAAGTCTTCGTAGGCATGGGCGCGGAAGACGTCGCCGAGCTGCTGTGCCTGGCTCAGGTCAGTGGCCATGCGGTCGAGGCTGGGGCGCAGGTCCTCGAAGCTGGCGCTGCCCTTGACCAGTTGCTCGGAGGCGGCCAGGGCATTGTCGGCATAGCGCTGGATGGCGCTGCGCCAACCTTGCAGTTCATCGCTGCGGGTCGGGTTGTCCTTGGCCAGGCCCTGCAGCTCCTGCTGCTTGCTGGCGATTTCTGCGAGCACCTTGCGCGCATCGTCGAGGGTCGCCAGCTCGCCGGCGGCCACCGCGTTGTTGAACAGGCCGGGCAGGCGCGAGAACTGGAAGATCACCGCGTCGGCTTTCTCCAGGGTAGGAAAACTGTGGGTTTCCAGCGTCACCAGGCGCACATCGTTATCCGCCAGCTGCAACGAGCTGTAGCCCACATAGAGCAACAGTCCGCACAAGGCAACGGCGGGTAACAGCGACAACTTCAGGGTCAGCGACAGATTCTTCAACATGGCAGGTGTACCCAAATGGGGGCGCGAAGTGTACAGGAAGCCAGTTAGTAGCTAGAGGCCACTTATTGGTCATGGTTTGACCATGCGTATTTATGCTGGTCTGCCCTAACTGTCGGCCGACCTCCGTATTGCTATAGCCAGAAAACCGCGTTTCTGCCCGCCAACTGGGGCAAATCGCCATATTTGCGTCGGTATTGGGGCGGTTGGAGGGACGAACGGCAGATGCCGCACTAGAATGGCCTGATAAGAAAAAGGAGAGACGAATGCGCTCCGTGATGTGGCTCGTCTTGCTGTTCAGTACCCTGACCCACGCCGCCAACCCCCTGCAGGAAGCCATCGCCGAGCTGCAACCCAGCTCCCTGGCGGCCGCCGAGCAGCGCGCCGAGCTGGCCTGGTTCGCCGCCGCGGGCAAGCCGTTTGCGGGGGTGCAGGTGCGCGTCATCGCCGAGCACATCCCCACCCACTGGTACGAGGCGACGGTGCTGGCGCCGTTGTTCAGCAGGCTCACCGGTATTCGCGTGATCCACGAGATCAGTGGCGAGGACGACGTGGTGAACAAGCTGCGCACCCAGCAGCAGACCGGCCTGCCTCTCTACGATGCCTATGTCAGCGACAGCGACCTGCTCGGTCAGCACTTTCGTGATGGCCAGGTGCTGGTGCTCTCCGACTTCATCGCCGGCGCCGGCGCCAGCGTCACCTCACCGACCCTCGACCTCGCCGATTTCATCGGCCTGCCCTTCGTCACCGCGCCGGACGGCAAGCTCTACCAACTGCCGGACCAGCAGTTCGCCAATCTCTACTGGTATCGCCAGGACTGGTTCGAGCGCCCGGAACTGCGCCAGGCATTTCGCGAGCGCTATGGCTACGAGCTGGATGTGCCGCAGAACTGGTCGGCCTATGAGGACATCGCGGCCTTCTTCACCGAGCAGGTCGGCGAGATCGATGGCCAGCGCGTCTATGGCCACATGGACTACGGTGGCTACGACCCCTCGCTGGGCTGGCGCCTGTCCGATGCCTGGCTGGGCATGGCCGGGGTGGCCGACCTCGGTTTACCCAACGGCCTGCCGGTGGACGACTGGGGTATTCGCGTCGAAGGCTGTCGCCCGGCGGGCGCCAGCATGGCCCGTGGCGGCGCGCTGGACAGCCCGGCGGCGGTCTATGCGGTGCAGCAGTATGTCGACTGGCTCAAGCGCTATGCCCCGCCTGAGGCGCAGCAGATGAGCTTCAATCAGGCCGGCAATATCGCCGCCCAGGGCCACGTGGCCCAGCAGATCTTCTGGTACACCGCTTTCACCGCCGACTACACCAAGCCCGGTACGCCGGTGGTGGATGGCGAAGGCAAGCCCAAATGGCGGGTCGCGCCGTCGCCGCGCGGCGCTTACTGGCAGGACGGCATGAAGTCCGGCTATCAGGATGTCGGCGCCTGGACCCTGCTCAACACGACGCCGCTGCGCCAGCGCCAGGCGGCTTGGCTGTATGCCCAGTTCGTCACCGCCAAAAGCGTGTCGCTGCGCAAGACCCTGGTCGGGCTGACGCCGATCCGCCGCTCCGACCTGGACTCCCCGGCCCTGCTCGCCGAGGCGCCGCGCCTCGGTGGCCTGGTCGAGTTCTACCGCAGCCGCGCGGCGCGGCGCTGGACCCCCACCGGGGCCAATGTGCCGGACTACAGCGGCATGGCCAGCCTGTGGTGGCGTCAGCTGCACCCGGCGATCAGCGGCAAGCTCAGCGCGGCGCAGGCGCTGCACAACCTGGCGGTCGCCTTCGACCAGCACCTGCAGGTTGTGGCTCAGCGCCAGCAGAACCCTTGTGCACCGCAGCTCAATCCACCGCGCGGGGCGCAGTACTGGTTGCCGCAGCCGGGCGCGCCCTGGCCGCAACTGGCGGATGAGCGCCCGCCTGGCCGCACCCTGAAGTACCAGGAGGCCTTGCGTGCGTGGGATTAGCCTGTTGTTGCTGAGCCTGCTCAGCCTGCCGAGCGCAGCCGCCGAGATCGAGCTGTTTGCCTGGGAGCGGCCACCGCTGGTGCAGCAGAGCCTCGATGGTCAGGGTGCCGGGCTGGTGCCCGAGTTGACCCGCGAGCTGTTTCGGCGTGCCGGCATCTCCTACCAGTTAAGTTTTCTGCCGCTGCAGCGCGCCCTGGTGAAGGTCCAGCAGGAGTCCAACGGTTGCGTGTTGCTGGTCGAGCGCCGCCAGGAACGCGAGCCCTACTACGCTTGGGTCGGTCCGCTGCTGATCTCGCGCCTGGGACTGTACGCCAAGGCCGATGACGACCTGCAGCTGGACAGCCTGGAGCAGGCGCGTGGCCTGCGCATCCTCAGTCATCAGGGTTCGGGGGCGGGTGACTACCTGCAGGGTGTCGGTCTCGACGTGCTCTATTCGAACAAGGAGTCGCTCAACCTGAGCATGCTGCAGCGCAGCCGCGCGCGGCTGTGGGCGACCAGCGCGGCGGTGGTTCACGCGCTGGGGGCCAAGCCCGCACCGCGTGAGGTGCTGCCCTTCCTGACGCTGATGGAAGACATCGCCTGCCATCCGCAGCTTGATCCAGCGCTGCTGCAGCGCCTGCAGACGAGCTTGCAGCAGATGTACCACGAAGGCTGGGTGCAGGCGCTGTACCAGCAGCATGGCGTGAGCCTGGAGTAGAACCTGTCCACGATCTCCTGTCCGTCGGCCATACCGCGTTAAAAACAGGCTCGGAATGCTCATTTACAGCTCGTAAACTCCGCTTCCTCACCTGTTTTTGCCTTGTCTGGCTCTAGTCCAAAAGATCGTGGACAGGTTCTAAGCGCCGGGGCGGCTCAGCCGCGCTCTGGCTGCCAGTGTCTGCGCGAGGCCCGTCCACTAAGAGTGCCCCGTTAGCGGAGGCTGTTCCCCGGGCATAAAAATGGTTCTTCGCGGAATCAGGGGGAGATGATGATTGACGCAGGGCTGGCACGTTTGTGTGAGGTTGCCTTGCCTCGATGCGCAGCTGTTTATCGAGCAAGTCGATAGCTCTGGTTTCGCCCTCCCGGGCGACTCACTTTTTCCAAACGCGGAAAAAGTAAGCAAAAACGCTTTCCCCGATCATCCGGCCCTACGCTTCGCTCCGGGTCCGCTCCCTCCATCGTCGCTCCAGGGGCCCGCGCCGAAGGGCCATCCCTGGCCCATCGGCGCTCTCGCGACATCCATGTCGCTCAACCCCTTACGCAACGATTCCGCTCGCCCTTCTGCACGGGGCGTTTGGTGTTGCCTGGAAGTTCTGCGTCTGGAAAAGCATCAGGCCACTCGGAGCCCAGCCCCGTCAGGAGGCCGACTGGAGGTGTTGCGTAGGGGGACGAGCCGCAGGGATGCGGCGAGAGGCATAACGGGCCATGGATGGCCCGTGTATGCCGGGCCCCCGGAGCGGCACCGGAGGTAGGGAACCCCGCCGCAGGCGGGGCCGGATGTCGGGCGCGCTTTCTCTTTGGTTACTTTCTCTTTCGCGCGAGCAAAGAGAAAGTAACTCGCCGGGAGGCGAAACCAGAAGCTTCGAAACAGTCAATAAGCAGCCATGCCCCAAATACAACCGGTGGCAAGACCGCTTTTCCCCGAAATTATGCGAAGAACCATAAAAAAACCGCCCCGGAGGGCGGTTCTTTCACAGCTGCGGCGAATTACAGACCGTTGGCGGCCTTGAACTCGCGGCGGCGGCGGTGCAGGACCGGCTCGGTGTAGCCGTTCGGCTGCTTGGTGCCTTCGACCACCAGTTCCAGGGCAGCCTGGAAGGCGATGTTGCTGTCGAAGTTCGGCGCCAGCGGACGGTACAGCGGGTCAGCGGCGTTCTGCCGGTCAACCACCGGCGCCATGCGCTTGAGGCTGGCAACGATCTGCTCTTCAGTGACGATGCCGTGACGCAGCCAGTTGGCCAGCAGCTGGCTGGAGATACGCAGGGTGGCGCGGTCTTCCATCAGGCCGACGTCATTGATGTCCGGCACCTTGGAGCAGCCGACGCCCTGGTCGATCCAGCGCACCACGTAACCGAGGATGCCCTGCGAGTTGTTGTCCAGTTCGTTCTGGATTTCCTCGGCCGACCAGTTGGTGTTCGGCGCCAGCGGGATGCTCAGGATGTCGTCGATGGAGGCACGCTCGCGCTTGGCCAGTTCGGCCTGGCGGGCGAACACGTCGACCTTGTGGTAGTGCAGGGCGTGCAGCGCGGCGGCGGTCGGCGACGGTACCCAGGCGGTGTTGGCACCGGCCATCGGGTGCATGATCTTCTGCTCGAGCATGCCGGCCATCAGGTCGGGCATGGCCCACATGCCTTTGCCGATCTGGGCGCGACCTTGCAGGCCGGTGGCCAGACCGATGTCGACGTTCCAGTTCTCGTAGGCGGCGATCCACTTCTCGCTCTTCATGGCGGCCTTGCGCACCACGGCGCCGGCTTCCATGGAAGTGTGGATTTCGTCACCGGTACGGTCGAGGAAGCCGGTGTTGATGAACACCACGCGCTCGCTGGCGGCCTTGATGCAGGCTTTCAGGTTGACGGTGGTGCGGCGCTCTTCGTCCATGATGCCGACTTTCAGGGTGTTGCGAGTCAGGCCGAGGACGTCTTCGACGCGGCTGAAGATTTCGCTGGTGAAAGCGACTTCTTCCGGGCCGTGCATCTTCGGCTTAACGATATAAACCGAGCCGGTACGGGTGTTCTTGCGGCTGGTGTTGCCATTCAGGTTGTGGATGGCGATCAGGCTGGTGAACAGGCCGTCCTGGATACCTTCCGGAATCTCGTTGCCCTGGGCATCGAGAATCGCCGGGTTGGTCATCAGGTGACCGACGTTGCGGATGAACAGCAGGCTGCGGCCGTGCAGGGTCAGCTCGCTACCGTCGGCTTTGGTGTAGACGCGGTCCGGGTTCATGGTGCGGGTGAAGGTCTGGCCGCCTTTGGCCACTTCTTCCGCCAGGTCGCCTTTCATCAGGCCGAGCCAGTTGCGGTAGACGATGACTTTGTCATCGGCATCGACGGCGGCAACCGAGTCTTCGCAGTCCATGATGGTGGTCAGCGCGGCTTCCATCAGCACGTCTTTGACGCCGGCGGCGTCGGTTTGGCCGACCGGGGTGCTGGCGTCGATCTGGATTTCGAAGTGCAGGCCGTTGTGCTTGAGCAGTACGGCTGCAGGCTTGGCAGCTTCTCCCTGGAAGGCGATGAACTGGGCGGCGTTCTTCAGGCCGGTGCTGTTGCCGTTTTTCAGGCTCACGGCCAGTTGGCCGTTCTTCACTACATAAGCGGTGGCGTCGACGTGGGAGGCACCTTCCAGTGGCGCGGCTTCGTCGAGGAAGGCGCGGGCGAAAGCGATGACCTTGTCACCACGGACCTTGTTGTAGCCCTTGCCTTTCTCGGCGCCGTTTTCTTCGCTGATCACGTCGGTGCCGTACAGCGCGTCGTACAGCGAACCCCAGCGGGCGTTGGAGGCGTTCAGGGCGAAACGCGCGTTCATCACCGGGACTACCAGCTGCGGGCCGGCCAGACGGGCGATTTCTTCGTCGACGTTTTGCGTGGTGGCCTGGAAGTCAGCCGGTTCCGGCAGCAGGTAGCCGATTTCCTGGAGGAAGGCTTTGTACGCGGCGGCGTCATGCGCCTGGCCGGCACGGCCTTGATGCCAGGCGTCGATCTTGGCCTGGAAATCATCACGCTTGGCGAGCAGGGCGCGGTTTTTCGGGGCCAGATCATTGATCACGGCTTCGGCGCCAGCCCAGAACTTGTCGGCAGCGATGCCGGTACCGGGGATGGCTTCATTGTTGATGAAGTCGTAAAGGGCTTTGGCGACCTGCAGGCCACCGACTTGAACGCGCTCAGTCATTGCTTGCCTCACTTGATTCCAGACAGCTCTAAATCCGGGCCGGACGGCCATGTAGTACGAGCCGCGGGATACTACATGACTCAAACGAAAAAATCAGTCACGGCCTGTCAGTGCCCGCCAGGCGGCGCTCTACCTATACTGGCGCGATCAACTGACAGTGGAGGTTGCAATGCGCGTGGTACAAGCGGGTGTAAATGATCTGGATGAACTGGTCGGCCTGTTCGCTGGCTACCTGGAATTCTACGAGGTGCCCCGGGCCGCCGGGGAGATCGCCAAGTTCATCGGCGCGCGCCTGCAGCGCGACGATTCGACCCTGTTTATCGCCCGTAATGAGCAGGGTGTGGCACAGGGCTTCGTGCAGCTCTATCCCTTGTTTTCCTCGCTGAGTATGGCGCCGGCCTGGCTGCTCAACGATCTGTATGTGGCGCCCAGTGCGCGCCGCCAGGGTGTCGCCGAGGCGCTGATGAATGCCGCCCGCGCCCACGGCGTGGCCACTGGCGCCTGTGGCCTGCAGCTGGAAACGGCAAAGACCAACCTGGGCGGCCAGGCCCTCTATGAAAAGCTAGGCTATGTACGCGATGAGGTGTTTTATACCTATTGGCTGAGCCTGGCGGATTGAAGGCTTGCAGTCCCAGGAGCGAGCTCCGCTCGCGAAGCATTGCGCTGATCGGGTTCGCGAACAGAGCGCGCTCCTACATTTAATTACAACAGGGGGTTTTCCATGAATCATCTGGTACTCACGGTAATCGCCCCGGACCAGCCGGGCCTGGTCGAGCGCATCGCCCAGTGCATCGCCGCCCATGGCGGCAACTGGCTGGAGAGCCGCATGTCGCGCATGGCCGGGCAGTTCGCCGGCATCCTGCGCGTGGCGGTACCGGCGGAAGGCTACGACGAACTGGTCGAGTCGCTGCAGGCCCTGAACGCCCAGGGCATCCGCGTGCTGGTGGCGGAAAGCGGCATCGAGCCATCCTGCACCTGGAAGCCCATCCTCCTCGACCTGGTCGGCAACGATCGCCCTGGTATCGTCCGCGACATCACCCGCCTGCTGGCCGAGCAGGGCGTCAACCTGGAAAGCCTGACCACCGAAGTGGCGCCCGCGCCGATGAGCAGCGAACCGCTGTTCCACGCCGAAGCGGTGCTGGCGGTACCGCTGACGCTGTCGCTGGATGTGCTGCGCGACAAACTGGAAAACCTCGCCGATGACCTGATGGTGGAGCTGAACCTGCGCGTCGACCCCTGAGAATCTGCCTACGACCTCTTGATCGTCGGCAGATTCTGATATCCCCGAATTCCGGGGATGGACCTGTGGATAAACTGGGGAGCCCCGGCGCACGCACTAGTGCCCCGGGGCTTTTCTTTAAGTGCCTAAAAAACCAGCAGTTTCCGGATGTTGTGCACAAAGGCAGGGGATGCTTCTGTGGATAACCACGGGATGAACGACGCCAGGCACCGGCTGCTGTGGGTTACGTGGGATTGAGCGTTTTCTGAGCGACTGCGCGACGGCTCTGCCTTGGGCAGCCAGGCCGTTGGCGCACAGGTGTCGGCTCAGTTGGCTGCACGGTGATATCCCCGATTTGCGGGGATGGCCTTGTGGATAAGCTGGGGAGTGACGGCGCCACCCCTAGTGCCCCGCCGGTTCTCGGTGGCTGACTAAAAAACCAGCAGTTTCAATACGTTGTGCACAAAGACCGGGGATGCTTCTGTGGATAAGGCGGGGATGACTGGCGCAGCGTGAGCAGTGGCGCGGGGTGCGGCGGGGTGGGTGTTTTTTGCTCAATCGGTGGGGCTGTGTAGGGCGGGTGAAACCCGCGTGTCCCCGGCGCGGGTTTCACCCGCCCTACAGCAGTGTTAGAGGCTCTGTCCGCGGCGCCGCAGACTGATCCAGATATCCAGGCTGTACAGTGCCAGCCCGGCCCAGATGCAGATAAAGGCCAGCAGCTTGCTCGGGTCGAGATGCTCGTCGAACAGCAAGATCGCCTGCAGCATCACCAGGGTCGGCGCCAGGTACTGCAGGAAGCCCAGGGTGGTGTAGGGCAGATGGCGTGCGGCGGCGTTGAAGCACAGCAGCGGCACCAGGGTGATCGGCCCGGCGGCGATCAGCCACAGCGCCTCTGAGGTGCTCCAGAATGCGCCTTGCGTGCTCATGGCCGCCGGGTGCCAGAGCAGCCAGCCGAGCGCCAGTGGCAGCAGCAGCCAGGTTTCCACCACCAGGCCGGGCAGGGCGGCCACCGGCGCCTGCTTGCGGATCAGCCCGTAGAAACCGAAGGTCAGCGCCAGCACCAGCGAGACCCAGGGAATGCTGCCGACCTGCCACAACTGCTGCAGCACGCCCAGCGCGGCCAGGCCTACGGCCAGCCACTGCAGGCGGCGCAGGCGTTCGCCGAGCAGGAGCATACCGAGCAGCACGTTGATCAGCGGGTTGATGTAGTAGCCCAGGCTGGCTTCGAGCATGCGCCCGTTGTTCACCGCCCACACATAGACCAGCCAGTTGCTGGCGATCAGCAGGCCGCTGATGGCCAGCACGCCCAGGCGCCTGGGGTTGCTACGCAGTTCGCGCAGCCAGCCCGGATGCTTCCACACCAGCAGCAGCGCGGCCCCGAACAGCGCCGACCACAGCGCGCGATGGACGATGATCTCCAGCGCCGGCACGTTCTGGATTGCCTTGAAATACAGCGGGAACAGACCCCAGATGGTGTAGGCGATGATGCCCAGCAGATACCCGCGCTGCGGGTTGGCGGTGGCCATGCAGAATCCTTGGTTAGGCAGCTAACTAAGCCAGCGATTCTAGTGGGGCAGGGCGAGCTTGTCTGGTCGTTCAGCTTTGGCAGTGGGCATTGGTTGACGATTGGCGTAAGGAAGAGTTTACAGAGGGTCAGTAGTTGGTGTCGGTTGTGGTGCCTGGCTGGGCACGGGCTCACCGGGCAGCCATTTGTGGTAGATGGCGGTAAAGCTGCCATCGGCCTTCATCGCATCCAGCTCGCGCTGCCAGTGTTGTATCAGTGCATCGTCTGTGTCGCGGGAAAAGGCGATATAGCTGTCGCTGTGCGTCAGGGTGAATAGCCGCTGCACCTCATCGGCCTGGATATCGCCCTGGGTCAACAAGGTGTTGAGGCTGAGGTTGTCCAGCACTATCAGTTTGACCCGGCCGCGCTTGAGCATACTGACCATCTGCGCCGGCCCGGTAACTGGGGCCAGGTTGGTGAAACCCTCGGCCAGCAGGCGCTGGTGGCTGTGCCAGCCGCGCGCTACGGCTATCTTGTCGAAATGCCGAGCCTGTTCGAGTCCACTCAGGCTCAGGTAGGAGCTGGTCAAGGAATAGAAGCTGATGACATTGCGGGTCAGCGGCCCGACCCACTTGAACAGCGGCTCGCGCTCAGAGGTACGCATGGTCACGAATAACCCGGTGTTAGCGCGCACCAACGCCTCTTGATAGCCACGCGCCCATGGCACCACGTTGATGGGCGCATTCTGCCCGGTGCGGCGCATGATCTCGCGCACCACCTCGGTGGCCAAACCGGTGGGTTGGCCATTCTGGGTGAAGTTGATCGGCGGGTATTCCTCGGTGTACAGGTGCAACGGTTGGGCTGACGCGGCCAGGCAAAGGCTGCCGAGCAGAAACGCACAGAGCCAGCTGCACAGTCGAGTTGCAGTCACGGCGAATGCCTCGCGGCGCTGGAGTGGTGTATTCAGCATAGTAGAGCCAGTCCGCTGGGTGCGGGCGCCGATCAGAACAGCTTCAGCGGCTCTTCATCCAGCGCCGCCATCTGCTCGCGCAACATCAATATCTGTTCGCCCCAGTAACGTTCCGTGCCGAACCAGGGGAAGCTCATGGGGAATGCCGGGTCGTCCCAGCGCCGCGCGAGCCAGGCGCTGTAGTGCATCAGACGGAGGGCACGCAGGCCTTCGATCAGTGGCAGTTCGCGGCTAGCGAAGTCGTGGAACTCGTTGTAGCCGTCGACCAGTTCGGCCAGTTGCCCGAGGCGTTCGTGGCGTTCGCCGGCGAGCATCATCCAGATGTCCTGCACTGCCGGGCCCATGCGGCAGTCGTCGAGGTCGACGATATGAAAACTGTCGTCGCGGCACAGCAGGTTGCCCGGGTGGCAGTCGCCGTGCAGGCGGATCGGCGTGTAGCGCACGCTGGCGAACAGCTGGTCGAGGCGCTTGAGCAGGTCGCGCGCTACCGATTCGTAAGCCGGTAGCAGGCTGCGCGGGATGAAGTTGCCATCCAGCAGGGTCGCCAGCGACTCGTGACCGAAGTTGACCACGCCCAGCGCTTCGCGGTGGGCGAACGGGCGGCTGGCACCGACCGCGTGCAGGCGCCCGAGCAGTTGGCCGAGGCGATACAGCTGGTCGAGGTTGCCCGGCTCCGGGGCGCGACCGCCGCGGCGTGGGAACAGGGCGAAGCGGAAGCCGGCGTGCTCGAACAGACTCTCGCCGTCGCGCACCAGGGGCGCCACCACCGGGATTTCGCAGTCGGCCAGTTCGGCGCTGAAGGCATGCTCCTCGCGGATCGCCGCATCGCTCCAACGTGCCGGGCGATAGAACTTGGCGATCAGCGGCGTCTCGTCCTCGATGCCCACCTGATAGACGCGGTTCTCGTAGCTGTTGAGGGCCAGCACGCGGGCATCGCTGAGGTAGCCGAGGCTCTCCACGGCATCCAGCACCAGGTCGGGGGTCAGCGTGGCGAAAGGATGGGACATGGGCGACTCCGGTTGCGGGGCGCAGAGTGTAGCGCCCTGGTTGGCGCAGGTCGTGTGCCTTCTTTTAGAGCCTGTTTCGGAACGTTTGCGCTGATGCACCGCCCGAATCCGGTGCAGCAGGGTCGACGAGCTAAAGATCCTCAGGTCTCGCCCGGTTTGGGCGTGCGCGCCAGGCAGTAGATATCCACCCGCGCGGCGCCGGCTTTGCGCAGCAGGCGGGCGACGGCCTCGGCGGTGGCGCCGGTGGTCAGCACGTCGTCGATCACCGCCAGGTGCTTGCCGGCGATGACGGCTCTGGCGTCCAGGGCAAAGGCCTGGCGCAGGTTGCGCAGGCGTGCGGCGGCATCCAGGTCCTGCTGGTGGGCGGTGTCTTGCGGGCGCTGCAGCCAGTGCTTGTGCGTGGGCAGGGCGAGACTGGCGCCCAGCCAGTCGGCGAGCATCTCGGCCTGGTTGAAACCGCGCTGGCGCAAGCGCTTGCCGGCCAATGGCACCGGCAGCAGCAGGTCGGGGCGCGGCAGGCCTTCGGCGAAGGCGTGTTGCAGATGATGTGACAGCAGGTCGGCCAGCAGACGTCCCAAGGGCCAACGGGCCTGGTGCTTGAAGCGGGTGATCAGGCAGTCGATCGGGAAGGCATAGCGCCACGGCGCTTCCACTCGTGCGAAAGCCGGCGGTCGCTTGAGGCAGGCGCCGCAGACCAGTCCGCTATCCGGCAGTGGCACGGCGCAGACCGCGCAGTGCGCGCCCAACCAGGGCAGTTCGCTCTCGCAGGGGCCGCATAGCGGCAGCGCCGACTCACTGGGTTCGGCGCAGAGCAGGCAGAATTGTTTGTTTTTTGTCCAGATGTAAACCTGGTTGTCCCGGTGTGGTTGACAGCGCATGGTCCTTCCCTGACGATGCCGAGCAGCCGTGTTGCGACCAGCCTAGCAGCCAACGAATAAGGAATACCCCCGATGAGTGCCAGCATTTCTTCCGTCACCCGTCACGACTGGAGCCTCGCCGAGGTCAAAGCGCTGTTCGAACAGCCGTTCAACGACCTGCTGTTCCAGGCCCAGACCGTACACCGCGCGCATTTCGACGCCAACCGCGTGCAGGTCTCGACCCTGCTGTCGATCAAGACCGGCGCCTGCCCGGAAGACTGCAAGTACTGCCCGCAGTCCGGCCACTACAACACCGGCCTGGACAAAGAAAAACTGATGGAAGTGCAGAAGGTGCTGGAGGCCGCCGCCGAGGCCAAGGCCATCGGCTCCACCCGCTTCTGCATGGGCGCGGCGTGGAAGCACCCGTCGGCCAAGGACATGCCCTACGTGCTGAAGATGGTCGAAGGCGTGAAGAAGCTCGGCCTGGAAACCTGCATGACCCTGGGCAAGCTCGACCAGGAGCAGACCCGCGCCCTGGCCGAGGCCGGCCTCGACTACTACAACCACAACCTGGATACCTCGCCGGAGTTCTACGGCAACATCATCACCACCCGCACCTACAGCGAGCGCCTGCAGACCCTGGCCTACGTGCGTGAGTCCGGGATGAAGATCTGCTCCGGTGGCATCCTCGGCATGGGCGAGTCGGTCGATGACCGCGCCGGCCTGCTGATCCAGCTGGCCAACCTGCCGGAACACCCGGAAAGCGTGCCGATCAACATGCTGGTCAAGGTCAAGGGCACGCCGCTGGCCGAGGAGCAGGACGTCGATCCGTTCGACTTCATCCGCATGCTCGCCGTGGCGCGAATCATGATGCCGAAATCCCACGTGCGCCTGTCCGCCGGGCGCGAGGCGATGAACGAGCAGATGCAGGCCCTGGCCTTTATGGCCGGCGCCAACTCGATCTTCTACGGCGAGAAGCTGCTGACCACCAAGAACCCGCAGGCGAGCAAGGACATGCAGCTGTTCGCCCGTCTCGGCATCAAGCCGGAAGAGCGCGAAGAGCATGCCGACGAAGTGCACCAGGCCGCCATCGAACAGGCCCTGGTCGAGCAGCGCGACTCCAAGCTGTTCTACGACGCCACTTCGGCCTGATGCTCCATTTGGTGGATGAATAGAGCGTCATCCACCCTACAAGGCCCCATTCCCCCGTAGGGTGGATAACCCGCTTGCGGTTATCCACCGGCTTCCGGTGTTTGCCATGAGTTTCGATCTAGCCGCCCGCCTCGCCGAACGCCACGCTGCGCATCTTTATCGCCAGCGCCCGCTGCTGGATAGCCCGCAAGGGCCGCTGGTGCAGGTCGATGGTCGCCAACTGCTGGCCTTCTGCTCCAACGACTATTTGGGCCTGGCCAACCACCCCGAAGTGATCCGGGCGCTGCAGCAGGGGGCGGAAAAGTGGGGCGTCGGCGGCGGCGCCTCGCACCTGGTAATCGGCCACAGCACCCCGCATCACCAGCTGGAAGAGGCCCTGGCCGAGTTCACCGGTCGGCCGCGCGCATTGCTGTTTTCCACCGGCTATATGGCCAACCTGGCGGCGGTGACGGCGCTGGTCGGGCAGGGCGACACGGTGCTGGAAGACCGCATCAACCACGCCTCGCTGCTGGATGCCGGCCTGCTCTCCGGCGCGCGTTTCTCCCGCTACCTGCACAACGACGCCGCCAGCCTGGCCAGTCGTCTGGAGAAAGCCACGGGCAGCACTTTGGTGGTCACTGACGGGGTGTTCAGCATGGATGGCGACCTGGCCGATCTGCCCAACCTCTGTGCGGAGGCCAAGGCCAGCAACGCCTGGGTGATGGTCGACGACGCCCACGGCTTCGGCCCGCTGGGCGCCACCGGCGGCGGCATCGTCGAGCACTTCGGTCTGGGTCTGGACGATGTGCAGGTGCTGGTCGGCACCTTGGGCAAGGGGTTCGGCACGGCCGGGGCTTTCGTCGCCGGCAGCGAGGAATTGATCGAGACGCTGATCCAGTTCGCCCGGCCCTACATCTACACCACCAGCCAACCGCCGGCGGTGGCCTGCGCCACCCTGAAGAGCCTGGAACTGCTGCGCAGCGAAGGCTGGCGGCGTGAGCACCTGAACAGACTGGTCGCGCGTTTCCGCCAGGGTGCGGCCGAAATTGGCCTGAGTCTGATGGACAGCCCGACGCCGATCCAGCCGATCCTGATCGGCGACAGCGAGCGTGCGCTGAAACTCTCGGCCTTATTAAAAGAGCGTGGTCTGCTGGTCGGCGCGATTCGCCCGCCGACGGTGCCGGTGGGCAGCGCGCGCCTGCGCGTGACCCTGTCTGCCGCGCACAGCGAGGCGCAGCTGGAACAACTGCTCGACGCGCTGGCCGAGTGCTGGCCACAGGTGCGCGACGATGCGTGAACAACTGATTCTGCTACCCGGTTGGGGCCTCGGCAGCCTGCCATTGGAAGTGCTGGTCGAGGCCCTGCGCGGCCTGGCCCCGCAACTGCAGGTGACTATCGAAGCGCTGCCCGAACTAGATAGTGGCGAGCCGCGCGATTGGCTGCTGGAGCTGGACGAACGCTTGCCCGAGCACACCTGGCTGGGTGGTTGGTCACTGGGCGGCATGCTCGCCAGCGAACTGGCGGCGCTGCGTGGCGAGCGTTGCCGCGGCCTGCTGACGCTGGCCAGCAACCCCTGTTTCGTTGCCGGCAGCGACTGGCCCCATGGCATGCCCGAGGCAACCTTCAACGCCTTTGTCGACGCCTGCCGGCAGGACTCGCGCGCCACCCGCAAGCGTTTCAGCCTGCTCTGCAGCCAGGGTGCCGACACCGCGCGTGATCTGGCGCGGCAGCTGCAGGCCGGCGCGCCGCAACTGGCGCCCGAGGTACTGCTGGGCGGGCTCGAGGTGCTCGGCAATTTCGACGGGCGCAGTGCCATCCAGCGCTTCGCCGGACCGCAGTTGCACTTGCTGGCCGGCGCCGATGCGCTGGTGCCGGCGGAGGTGGCCGGTGATCTGCTGGCGCTGCAGCCGGATATCGTGGTCGGCCTGATCGAAGACGTCAGTCACGCTTTCGTGCTGGAGCGGCCCCATGAAGTGGCGGCGGCGATCCTGGCGTTCCTCAGCGAGGCTGACCATGACTGACTGGCACGAACAGAGCGGCTTGCCGGACAAGCGCCGGGTGGCGGAGTCCTTTTCCCGTGCGGCGCACAGCTACGACAGCGTCGCCGCCCTGCAGCGCGCCGTGGGTATCGAGCTGTTGGCGCGCCTGCCGCTGCAGCTGGCGCCGCAGCGCTGGCTGGACCTGGGTTGCGGCACCGGGCATTTCAGTCGGGTCCTGGCCGTGCGCTTCCCCGGCGCCGAGGGCGTGGCTCTCGATCTGGCCGAAGGCATGCTGCGGCACGCCCGGCCGCTGGGCGGTGCGCAGCGTTTCGTCGCTGGTGACGCCGAGAGCCTGCCGCTGCGCGATGGCTGCTGCGATCTGCTGTTCTCCAGCCTGGCGGTGCAATGGTGTGGCGATTTCTCTGCCGTGCTCGACGAAGCGCGCCGCGTGCTCAGACCCGGCGGCATGCTGGCCTTCACCAGCCTGTGCGTCGGTACCCTGCAGGAGCTGCGCGACAGCTGGCAGGCGGTGGATGGTTTGGTTCACGTCAATCGCTTCCGCCGTTTCGCCGACTATCAGCAGCTGTGTGCCGACAGCGGTCTGCAGGTGCTCGGGCTGGAGCGTCGGGCGCAGCGCCTACACTTCCCCGATCTGCGCGAGCTGACCCATGAACTCAAGGCGCTCGGCGCACACAACCTCAATCCGGGACGCCCCGGCGGCCTGACCGGGCGGGCGCGGATTCGCGCGCTGGTCGAGGCCTATGAGGTGTTCCGCCAGCCCGAAGGCCTGCCAGCCACCTACCAGGTGGTCTATGGCGTGCTGCAGAAACCGTTCTAGAGAGTCACCATGACCCAGGCTTATTTCGTCACCGGCACCGACACCGAAGTCGGCAAAACTACCATCGCCGCCGGCCTGTTGCGCGCCGCGCGTCTGGCCGGGCTGAGCACGGCGGCCGCCAAGCCGGTGGCCTCCGGTTGCGAGGTAACGGCAGAGGGGCTGCGTAACAGCGATGCCCTGGCCCTGCTCGGCGAATGCACGCTGCCGCTCACCTACGCGCAGGTCAATCCACTGGCCTTCGCTCCGGCCATCGCCCCGCATCTGGCGGCGCGCGAGGCGGGTGTGGCCTTGACGCTCGACGCGCTGCTCGCCCCGGTACAGCATGTGCTCGCCCAGGGCGCCGACTTCACCCTGGTCGAAGGCGCGGGTGGCTGGCGCGTACCGCTGGCCGGGCAGGCGAACCTGTCCGATCTGCCGATTGCCTTGGGCCTGCCGGTGATTCTGGTGGTCGGTGTGCGCCTCGGCTGCATCAACCATGCGCTGCTCACTGCCGAGGCGATTGCTCGTGATGGCCTGACCCTGGCCGGCTGGGTGGCGAATATCGTCGAGCCGCACACCTCGCGCCTGGAAGAGAACCTGGCGACCCTCGCCGAGCGCTTGCCTGCGCCATGTCTGGGGCAGGTGCCGCGTCTGGCGCAGGCAAGCCCGGCGGCGGTGGCCGGGTATCTGCAATTGGACTTGCTGGAGATGCCGGCATAAGTAGGGGCTCGGACATAGCCATTTGCTTGTACAAAAAATGAGCATTTTCTGCTTAACTCTTCTGCATACCTCTGTACGAGTGGGATCGCAGCATGGAAATTTCTGGTAGTGCCTTCAATTCGGGTCTGAACGCCATTCAGGCCGGGCAGCGTCGCGTTGACCAAGCCGCCACTGAAATTGCCAGCAACACCCTGCCTCAGGCTCCGGTAGAAACGCCGCCGGCGCAGCAGGTCAACCCGTCTCCGAGCGGTGCGGCGAACACCCAGGCCGACCTGGCCGAAAGCCTGGTCGCCCTCAATGTCGGAAAGACCGAGGTGCAAGCGGGTGCCAAGGTCGTGGAAACGGCTGACGAAGTACTGGGTACGCTGATCGATACCCGCGCGTAAGCGTACGCAAGAGCAGTCTCGCCCGGCATCAGGGCGAGGAGGAGTTGGATGCAGATCGGCAGCGCCACGCCTTATGTCGCGCCTTCGCCGTCACCCTTGTCGGCACGTGCTCTCTCGTCCGCTGATTCCGTTGGTCCGTCTTCCCCCGAACTCAACCGCAGCAATCAATCCCCTGTCACGCCCACTCCGGCGCCGGGCTCGGATGAGCAGGCCTCGTTGCGCGAGGAGGCCGACAGCCCAGGCAATGGCGAGGACGCCAAGTCTTCTGCGAGTGACGCCGAACAGCAGCGTCAGCAACAAGCGCAAGTCACCGAACTGGCCAGCCGTGATCGCGAAGTGCGCGCCCATGAACAGGCCCATGCAGCCGTGGGGGGCACCTATGCGGGCGCCCCTTCCTATAGCTACAAACGCGGCCCGGATGGCAAGTCTTATGTGGTGAGTGGCGAAGTCAGCATCGATGTCAGCCCGATTCCCAATGATCCGCAAGCCACCCTGCGCAAAATGGAAGTGGTGCAGCGCGCTGCGCTGGCGCCGGCAGAACCGTCCTCCCAGGATCGGCGTGTCGCGGCGCAAGCCCAGGCCATGGCTGCTCAGGCGCGCACCGATCTGGCCCAGCAACAGCGTGAAGAGGCCGTTGCCGCCAGCGAGGAGCGGCGCTTGCGTGCCGAAGAGCGCGAGCAGGAGCGGCTAGACAAAGATAAAGAGAAAGAGGAGAAACCTGTGCAGCAGCCTCCGATATCTGCGCCTAGTCTTGATCTGTATCGGGGACTCAATGAGTTGCCGAGCCCAGAGCCGATGGTCGATCTGCTTGCCTGAGTGGTCGCTTTCGGATGCTTGACAAGGTTGGGGCGTAAACGTATGTTTCAAACGCCTGTTTGATTGCTGCGCCAGCTCATGGCTGCCGGGCTCTGGGAGTAATCCCACAAGCGACCGAGATTGTTCCGGTCAAACAAAATCAAGGAATCCACCGTAGAGGTTTACCGCTATGCCTGAGTACAAGGCCCCCTTGCGTGATATCCGCTTCGTTCGCGACGAACTGCTCGGCTACGAAGCGCACTATCAGAGCCTGCCTGGCTGCCAAGACGCCACCCCGGACATGGTTGACGCCATTCTGGAAGAAGGCGCCAAGTTCTGCGAGCAGGTAATCGCCCCCCTCAACCGCGTGGGTGACCTGGAAGGTTGCACCTGGTCCCCGGAAGGCGTGAAAACTCCGACCGGCTTCAAGGAAGCCTACAAGCACTACGTCGAAGGCGGCTGGCCTTCCCTGGCCCATGACGTTGACCACGGTGGCCAAGGCCTGCCGGAGTCCCTGGGTCTGGTTGTCAGCGAAATGGTCGGCACCTCGAACTGGTCGTGGGGCATGTACCCAGGTCTGTCGCACGGCGCGATGAACACCATCGCCGAGCACGGCACCGACGACCAGAAGCACACCTACCTGACCAAGCTGGTATCCGGCGAGTGGACCGGCACCATGTGCCTGACCGAGCCGCATTGCGGTACCGACCTGGGCATGCTGCGCACCAAGGCCGAGCCGCAGGCTGACGGTTCCTACAAGGTGTCCGGCACCAAGATCTTCATCTCCGCTGGCGAACACGACATGGCCGATAACATCGTCCACATCGTGCTGGCCCGCCTGCCCGACGCGCCGCAAGGCACCAAAGGCATCTCGCTGTTCATCGTGCCGAAGTTCAACGTCAATGCCGACGGTTCCGTTGGTTCGCGCAACGCCGTGTCCTGTGGCTCGCTCGAGCACAAGATGGGTATCCACGGTAACGCCACCTGCGTGATGAACTTTGACGGCGCCACCGGTTACCTGATCGGCCCGGCGAACAAAGGCCTGAACTGCATGTTCACCTTCATGAACACTGCCCGCCTGGGTACTGCTCTGCAAGGTCTGGCTCACGCCGAAATCGGTTTCCAGGGCGGCCTGAAGTACGCTCGCGAGCGTCTGCAGATGCGTTCCCTGACTGGCCCGAAAGCGCCGGAAAAAGCCGCTGACCCGATCATCGTCCACCCGGACGTGCGTCGCATGCTGCTGACCATGAAAGCCTTCGCCGAAGGCAACCGCGCGATGGTGTACTTCACCGCCAAGCAGGTCGACATCGTCAAGTACAGCCAGAACGAAGAAGAGAAGAAAGCCGCTGACGCGATGCTGGCCTTCCTCACTCCGATCGCCAAGGCGTTCATGACCGAAGTCGGCTTCGAAGCGGCCAACCACGGCGTACAGATCTATGGCGGCCACGGCTTCATCGCCGAGTGGGGCATGGAGCAGAACGTTCGCGACAGCCGTATCTCCATGCTGTACGAAGGCACCACTGGCGTTCAGGCCCTCGACCTGCTGGGTCGTAAAGTCCTGATGACCCAGGGCGAAGCACTGAAAGGCTTCACCAAGATTGTGCACAAGTTCTGCCAGACCAACGAAGCCAACGAGGCCATCAAAGGCCTGGTCGAGCCGCTGGCCAAGCTGAACAAGGAGTGGGGCGACCTGACCATGAAAGTGGGCATGGCCGCGATGAAAGACCGCGAAGAAGTCGGTGCCGCTTCGGTGGACTACCTGATGTACTCCGGTTACGCCTGCCTGGCCTACTTCTGGGCTGACATGGCACGCCTGGCTGCCGAGAAACTGGCTGCCGGTACTGCCGACGAGGCCTTCTACAAGGCCAAGCTGCAGACCGCACGCTTCTACTTCGCACGTATCCTGCCGCGTACCCGCGCGCACGTCGAAGCGATGCTGTCCGGCGCCAGCAACCTGATGGAAATGGACGAAGCTCACTTCGACCTGGGCTACTAAGCCCTTCCGACCTCAGGTCAGAAAAACCGCGGCCCTCGGGTCGCGGTTTTTTTTCGCCCAGGAAAAAACCGGTGATCGCTAGCTGCTGAAAATGCGAGCTATTACTGATGCCGGAATGCCCATGTGCAGGCAGAATGCCGCATTCCGTTGCAGTGCCTTGCCGCACTGGAGTGCTTGCCGTGTTCCCGCTTGCCGCTATCCGTTTCAGTCATTTCCTGTTGCCGCTGCTGTTGCTGCTTGGCGGGGGGCTGGCTGCGCGTCTGGCGGTGCTGAATGAGTTCTTCCTGTCGCTGTTCAATGTGCTGCCGACCTTGCTGTTATTGCTCGGCGGTACTTTCTGCGTGGTCTACAACCGCCAGCGTGAGTTGTCGCTGCTGGTGGTGGTGTACCTGGGCTACTTCTTGCTCGATACGCAGACCGATTACTTCCGCCAGCACGCCAAGGTGCGCGAGGACGCGGCACTGGTGTTCCACCTATGCAGCCTGTTGCTGCCGCTGCTGTACGGCCTGTTCGGTGCCTGGCGCGAGCGCAGCCATCTGCTCCAGGATCTGGTGGCGCGTGCCGCCGTGCTGCTGGCGGTCGGGGGTGTGGCGGTGGCCCTGGCGCAGCGTTATCCCGCTACGCTGCAGCGCTGGCTGACGGAAATCCACTGGCCGCTGCTGCATGGCAGCTGGATGAGCCTGATCCAGCTGGCCTACCCGCTGTTCTTGATTGCCAGCGTGTTGCTGCTGGTGCAGTACCTGCGCCAGCCGCGGCCGCTGCATGCCGCCCTGCTGTTTGGCCTGTTCGCGCAGCTGTGGATGTTGCCGCAGACCTTCATCCTGCCCCATGCCCTGCAGGTGATGAGCAGCCTGAGCATGCTCATGCTGGTCTCGGCCGTGGCGCACGAGGCTTATCAGATGGCCTTTCGGGATGAGCTTACCGGCCTGCCGGGGCGCCGCGCGCTGAACGACCGCCTGGAGCGTCTGGGGCGCAGCTATGTGATCGCCATGGCCGACGTCGATCACTTCAAGAAGTTCAACGACACCCATGGTCACGATGTCGGCGATCAGGTGCTGCGCCTAGTCGCCGCTCAGCTGCGCAAGATCGGTGGCGGCGGCAAGGCCTACCGTTATGGCGGCGAGGAATTCACCCTGGTGTTTCCCGGCAAGACCCTGGCCGAATGCCTGCCACACCTGGAAGTGGTGCGCCAGGCCATCGAGGTCTACCGCATCCAGCTGCGTGACAAGCAGCAGCGCCCGCAGGACGACAAGCAGGGACGTCAGCGCCGCGCCGGTGCCAGGGCCGGCGAGGTTTCGGTGACGGTGAGCATGGGCGTAGCCGAGCGTAGCTTGGAGCAGAGTCGTCCGGAGGAGGTGATCAAGGCGGCGGACAAGGCGCTGTACAGCGCCAAGAGTGCCGGGCGCAACTGTATTCGCAGCCCCGGTCAGCGGCGTGGTGCGGTCAAGCTGGAAAGTGCCGACAGCTGAGCGCGGCTGCTGATGGTGCTGTATTCAGCATCTGCACGGTGATTGTTGCCGGGCCTGCTTCGGCCGTAGCGTAGGGTGATACCCACGCACCCGTTACGGAGAAGCCAGCATGCCCGAGTACAAAGCGCCCCTGCGCGATATGCGCTTTCTGATCGATGACGTCTTCGACTTCCACGGTAGCTACGCCGCTCAGGGCGCCAGCGATGCCAGCCCGGATATGGTCGGTGCGATTCTCGAGGAGGGCGCCAAGTTCTGCGAGCAGGTGCTGGCGCCGCTGAATCGTTCGGGCGACGAAGAGGAGTGCCAGATCAACGATGGCGTGGTGACCACGCCCAAGGGCTTCAAGGAAGCTTTTGCCCAGTACGCCGAAGGCGGCTGGATGGGCCTGGCCGCCGACCCGACTTATGGTGGCCAGGGCCTGCCGCACTCCCTTGGGCTGCTGATCAGCGAGATGGTCGGCGCCAGCAATACCTCCTGGGGCATGTACCCCGGCCTGACCCACGGCGCCATGTCGGCGATCCACGCCCATGGCACTGAAGCGCAGAAGCAGACCTACCTGAGCAAGCTCACCGAAGGCCGCTGGACCGGCACCATGTGCCTGACCGAGGCCCACTGCGGTACTGACCTGGGCCTGATCAAGACCCGTGCCGTACCCCAGGCCGACGGCAGCTATGCGGTGACCGGCAGCAAGATCTTCATCTCCGCCGGCGAGCACGACATGAGCGAGAACATCGTCCATCTGGTGCTGGCCAAGCTGCCGGATGCGCCGGCCGGGACCAAGGGCATCTCGCTGTTTATCGTGCCCAAGTTCCTACCCAATGCAGAAGGGGAGGCGGGCGAGCGCAACGGCGTCAGTTGCGGCTCGATCGAACACAAGATGGGCATCAAGGCCTCGGCCACCTGCGTGATGAACTTCGACAGCGCCACCGGCTACCTGATCGGCGAGGCCAACAAGGGCCTCAACTGCATGTTCACCATGATGAACCACGCGCGCCTGGGCACCGGCATGCAGGGCCTGTGCCTAGGCGAGAGCAGCTTTCAGGGCGCGATCAAGTACGCCAGCGAGCGCCTGCAAATGCGTGCGCTGACCGGGCCGAAAGCGCCGGACAAGTCCGCCGACCCGATCATCGTGCATCCCGATGTGCGGCGCATGCTGCTGACCATGAAGGCCTTCAACGAAGGCAACCGCGCGCTGGCCTACTTCACCGCGCAACTGCTCGACCAGGCGCATGCCGCCGACAGCGCCGAGCAACGCGAGGAGGCGGAAAACCTGCTGGCCTTCCTCACGCCGATCTGCAAGGCCTTTATGACCGAGACCGGGCTGGAGGTGACCAACCACGGCATGCAGGTGTTCGGCGGCCATGGCTTCATCCGCGAGTGGGGCATGGAGCAGCTGGTGCGTGACTGCCGCATCGCGCCTATCTATGAAGGCACCAATGGCATCCAGGCCCTCGACCTGCTCGGGCGCAAGGTGCTCGGCAGCCAGGGCAAGCTGCTGCGTGGCTTTACCAAGATCGTCCACAAGTTCTGCGAAGCCCAGGCCGAGCATCCGCAGCTCAAGGGTTATGTCGCCCAACTGGCGGCACTCAACCAACAGTGGGGCACGCTGACCCAGAAGATCGGCATGGCGGCGATGAAGAACCAGGACGAAGTCGGCGCCGCGTCGATGGACTACCTGATGTACTCCGGCTACATCACCCTGGCGTACTTCTGGCTGCGCATGGCCCTGGTCGCCGAGCAAAAGCTGGCGGCGGGCGCCGGCGAGGCGGCGTTCTACCAGGCCAAGCTGGCCACCTGCGAGTTCTACTTCAAGCGCCTGTTGCCGCGTACCGCCACTCACCTGGCCGGTGCCGAGGCGGGTAGCGAGTGCCTGATGCGTTTGCCGGCCGAGCACTTCGCCCTCTGACCAGCGGCTTAGTGCTGCAAGAGGCTGTTAGTTGGCGGGTTTTTGCGTTGTGGCGTTCGGTAAACAGACTGTGACTGTCTGGTCATGACGCGACCCTATGTGTCTGAAAAGTTGTTCGGTTAAACTTCGAACACTCCCGTATACCTGCTGTTTCGTTCGAGGATTGCTCCATGGCTGACTACAAAGCTCCCCTGCGCGACATGCGCTTCGTGCTCAATGAAGTGTTCGAAGTTTCCAAGCTGTGGGCACAGTTGCCGGCCCTGGCCGAAGTGGTGGACGAAGACACCGCCGCAGCCATCCTCGAAGAAGCAGGCAAGGTCACCGGTGGCGTGATCGCCCCGCTCAATCGCAGCGGCGACGAAGAAGGCTGCTCCTGGACCGACGGTGCGGTGAAAACCCCGGCCGGTTTCCCGCAGGCCTACCAGACCTATGCCGAAGGCGGCTGGGTTGGCGTCGGTGGTGACCCGGTATTCGGCGGCATGGGCATGCCCAAGGTGATCTCGGCCCAGGTCGAGGAAATGGTCAACTCGGCCAACCTGTCGTTCGGCTTGTACCCGATGCTGACCGCCGGTGCCTGCCTGTCGATCAATGCCCACGCCAGCGAAGAGCTGAAAGAGCAATACCTGCCGAACATGTACGGCGGCACCTGGGCGGGCTCCATGTGCCTGACCGAGCCGCATGCCGGCACCGACCTGGGCATCATCCGCACCAAGGCCGAACCGCAGGCCGACGGCAGCTACAAAATCTCCGGCACCAAGATCTTCATCACCGGCGGTGAGCACGACCTGACCGAGAACATCATCCACTTGGTGCTGGCCAAGCTGCCGGACGCCCCGGCCGGTCCGAAAGGCATCTCGCTGTTCCTGGTGCCGAAGTTTATGGTCAATGCCGACGGCTCGCTGGGCGAGAAGAACGCGCTGTCCTGTGGTTCGATCGAGCACAAGATGGGCATCAAGGCTTCGGCCACCTGCGTGATGAACTTCGACGGCGCCACTGGCTGGATCGTCGATGCGCCGAACAAGGGCCTCGCCGCCATGTTCACCATGATGAACTACGAGCGTCTGGGCGTCGGCATCCAGGGTCTGTCCCTGGGTGAGCGCAGCTACCAGAACGCCGTGGAGTACGCCTGCGATCGCATCCAGAGCCGCGCGCCGACCGGCCCGGTGGCTAAAGACAAGGCCGCCGACCCGATCATCGTGCACCCGGACGTCCGTCGCATGCTGTTGACCATGAAAGCGCTGAACGAAGGTGGTCGCGCCTTCTCCAGCTACGTGGCCATGCAGCTCGACACCGCCAAGTTCAGCGAAGACGCCGCCACCCGCAAGCGCGCGGAAGAGCTGGTTGCTCTGCTGACCCCGGTGGCCAAGGCCTTCCTCACCGACATGGCGCTGGAAACCACCACTCACGGTCAGCAGATTTTCGGCGGCCACGGCTACGTCCGTGAGTGGGGCCAGGAGCAGCTGATCCGCGACTGCCGCATCACCCAGATCTACGAAGGCACCAACGGCATCCAGGCGCTCGACTTGGTCGGTCGTAAAGTCGTCGGCAGCGGCGGTGCGTTCTACAAGCACTTCGCCGAAGAGATCAAGGCCTTCACCGACAGCGCCGACGCCTCCCTGGCCGAGTTCATCAACCCGCTGAAAGACGCCATCGCCAACCTGGAATTGATGACCGCCGATCTGCTGGAGCGCGCCAAGGCCAACCCGAACGAAGTCGGCGCCGCTTCGGTCGAATACCTGCATGTGTTCGGTTATACCGCCTATGCCTACATGTGGGCCCTGATGGCGCGCACCGCGCTGGCCAAGCAGGATCAAGGCGATTTCTACGTCAGCAAACTGGGCACCGCGCGTTTCTTCTTCGCCCGCCTGCTGCCGCGCATCCACTCGCTGACCGCTTCGGTCAAGGCTGGTAGCGAAAGCCTGTACCTGCTGGACGCCGCTCAGTTCTAAAACTGGCGCGGTAAGACCAGAAGCCCCGGCCTAATCAACCGGGGCTTTTGTTTGGGCGACTGTTCAGTTTCATCTGTGGCCGTCTGAGAATCTTCATCGCGGATAAAATCCGCTCTCACACTGGGTAGGACGGGTGAAACCCGCGTTGCCCCTGTCGCGGGGTGTCACCCGATGTAGGGTGGATGACGCTCTGCTCATCCACCACTGGCCTCGCTCGGTGGATCGGTGAAGCGTGATCCACCCTACGTGCCCGCGGGCCGGGCGCTATCCGCCTTGCCGAGGTCGCGGGTTTCACCCGTCCTCGGGGCTATGTGCCTGTGGCCCAGTTGGCAATCGTCTCTGTATGGTCAGGCGAGCGCGCCGATATACTCGGCCATCCGCGGTCGCACGTGCAGCGTTGGCTGCCGCGCGCAAAGGATTTCGCCCCAACGGCTCGGGAAGCAAATGCATGCAATGGATCTTCATGCTGGTCGGCCTGGTGCTCGGTGCGCTGGCCGGTGAATCGGTCACCAGTGCCCTGCTTGGCGGTTTGATCGGGTTGGGGCTGGGGCAAGCCCTGCGCCTGCACCAGTTGGCGGGCGAGAACGCCAAGCTGCGCCAGGAACTCAAGGGGTTTGCCGAGCGCTTCGAGCGTGGCACCACGGCACTCTACGAACGCTTGCTCAAGCTGGAGCAGGGCGGCCAACCCGCCGAGCAATCCGTGCCCGCCGAACCCGCTGCCGTTGTGCCAGAGTTGGTGCTGCCGGCCGCGTCTGCACCCGCGCCGGTCGAGCCGGACAGCGAGCTGGTCTTCGAGCTGCCAGAGTTGCAGCCCGTCACCGAGCCGGTGCTGTCCCGCGAGCAGCCGGACAGCTGGCAGTCGGCGCCGATCCAGCCGGCCCGCCCTGCCGAGCCGATCGCGCCGCCTGCTCCCAGAAAGCCCCGCGAACCTTCGCCCATCGAGCGGGCCATCGGTCTGGCCAAGGCCTGGCTGTTCGGTGGCAATACCGTGCTGCGGGTTGGCGTGGTGCTGTTGTTTCTCGGCCTGGCCTTCCTTCTGCGTTATGCCACCGAAGGCATGGTGGTGCCGGTCGAGATGCGTTATGCCGGCGTCGCCGCTAGTGCCATTGCCCTGCTCGGGCTGGGCTGGTGGCTGCGCGAGCGGGTCGGCAGCTACGGCCTGATCCTGCAAGGCACCGGCGTGGCCGTGCTGTACCTGACCACCTTCGCGGCGATGCGCCTGCACCCGCTGCTCGATCCGAAGATGGCCCTCGGCCTGCTGGTGCTGGTCACCGTGTTTTCGGCGATCCTGGCGGTGGCGCAGAACGCCCTGGGTCTGGCGGTGGCGGCGGCGCTGGGCGGCTTCGCCGCACCGATCCTGACCTCCACTGGCAGCGGCAACCATGTGGCGCTGTTTTCCTACTTGATCCTGCTCAACAGCGGCATCTTCGCCATCGCCTGGTTCAAGGCCTGGCGCCTGCTCAACCTGGTCGGTTTCCTCGGCACCTTCGGCATCGGCTTCGCCTGGGGGCTGCGTTACTACAAGGCGGAACTGCTGTGGAGCACCGAGCCATTCCTGATCCTGTTCTTCCTGATGTACGTGGCCATCGGCCTGCTGTTTGCCCGGCGCAAGCTGCGCGAGGCCGAGGCGGCGCCGCAGGAACGTGGCGAACTGCTGCGCTGGGCGCGGGACAAGGCCGATTACGTGGATGGCAGCGTGTTGTTCGGCACGCCGCTGGTGGGCTTCGGCCTGCAGTACGCGATAGTGCAGCACATCGAGTTTGCCGCCGCCTTCAGCGCCCTCGGTCTGGGCCTGTTCTATCTGTTGCTGGCCCGCGTGCTCAGTGGCCGCGCGCCGGGGCGTACGCTGTTGCTGGTGGAAACCTGCCTGGCCCTCGGGGTGATCTTCGCCAGCCTGGCCATCCCGCTGGGCCTGGATGCGCGCTGGACGTCGGCAGCCTGGGCGGTGGAAGGCGCTGGGATCTTCTGGCTCGGCCTGCGCCAGGGGCGGCCGTTGGCGCGCGCCTTTGCCCTGCTGCTGCAGTTGGGCGCGGCGCTGGCGTTCCTCGGTGAACTCAGTTTCAGCATGCCCAGCGCCACGGTGCTGGGGGGCGCGCCATTGGGCGCATTGATGCTCGGTGCGGCGCTGCTGTTCAGCTTCTGGCAACTGCGCCAGGCGCCGCTGGAGACCAGCAAGGCCTGGGAACGCCGTGGCCTGCCGTTGCTGGCAGTGGGCGGGTTGCTGTTTCTCTATCTGATCGCACCGCTGTGTTTCGCCGCCGAGGGCACCGCCATCAGCTGGGCCCTGGCCGGGTTGGCGACGTTGTGGGTTGGCCTGCGCCTGCAGTCGCGCACTTTCCTGTTCAGCGCCTTTGCTGTGCAACTGCTCGGTGGCCTGATCTTCCTCAGCAAGCTGCAGGGGGCAGAACAGGGCGAGGGCGGCGTGCTCGATTCCGGCTGGCGTGGCCTGCTGGTCTGCTCGCTGATCGGCCTGGCGCTGGTGGCCGGCATGCTGATTGCTGCGCGCGACAAGCTGGTCAGCAGCGATCGCGGCCTGCTGCGCGGCTTGTCACTGGTGATGCTGGTCGGCCTGGTGTTCATCAACCTGGCGGTGCTGTTCGTGCTGCCCTGGCACAGCGCCAGCGCGGTGTGGGCGGGCACCGGCCTGCTGATCATCTGGCTCAGCCTGCGCCTGCAGCTGCGCGTCAGTTTCTTCTTCGGCCTGCTGCTGCAGGTGGTTGGCGGCATTGCCTTCCTCGCGGCCAGCCCCCTGCTGCTCGGCTATCTGCCCAGCGAGGGGCTGCGTCCGCTGGCCCATGCCGGCTTCTGGACGCCGCTGGTACTGGCCATTGCCGCGCAGATTGGCGCCTGGCGCCTGCGTCATGTGTTGCTGCGCCAGCAGGCCGGTGAACTGGGCAGCCTGAGCCTGCAGCGCTTGTCGCAACTGTTGCTGGTGTGGGGTGCGGGCTGGTGGGCGCTGGCCCTGGCGGCCGAGATCGTGCGCTTTGTCGCGCCGGGTCTGCAGGGTTCGCTGCTGTTGCTGGCCGCGGCGCTGAGCGTGGCGCTGTGGGCCTGGCTGGCGGCACGTCTGCGCTGGCGCGCCTTGGCCTTGCTGTGCACGCTGCTGGTGCCGGTGGCCGGGGTGATCCTGCTGCAGGTCGGCGAACGCAACTATCACCCGGCGGCGGATTTCGGCTGGTTGGCCTGGGGGCTACTGTTCGCCGTGCACCTGTTGTCGCTGCGCCGCCTCGCGGGCCTGTTGCCGGGTGGTGCCTTGAGTGCCGCCCATGTGCTGGGCTGCTGGTTGATCCTCGGGGTATTGGCGCTGGAGCTGCGCTACCTGCTGATGCTGTTGTCCGAGCAGTACAACGCCTGGCGCTGGCTGGGCTGGGCGTTGCTGCCGAGCGCCTTCCTCCTGCTGATGGCGGCGTCGCGACCATGGCCGTGGCCGGTGGCGGCTTATCCACGCGAATACCGGGTGTGGGCGGCCGCCCCGCTGGCGGTGCTGATGCTCGGCTGGTTCTGGCTGGCCAATATCGCCAGCGCCGGCGGCGCCGAGCCGCTGCCTTATATCCCGCTGGTCAACCCGCTGGAGCTGGGCCTGCTGTTCAGCCTGCTCGGGGTGTATCAGTGGTTGCGCAGCGGGCTGCCGCAGCTGGGCGTTGCGGCGGTGCGCACGGAGCAGGTGGCGCAGCTGGTGGCTGGCGTTTCGCTGTTTGCCCTGTTCACCGCCACGGTGTTCCGCGCCGCTCATCACTGGGGCGGCGTGCCCTATCAGCTCGATTTGCTGCTCGACTCGATGCTGGTGCAGGCCGGCTTGTCCATCGTCTGGACCCTGATCGCCCTGCCGCTGATGATCGTCGGTCACCTGCGCGGCCGGCGCGAACTGTGGCTGGTGGGTGCCGCACTGATCGGCGTGGTGGTGGCCAAGTTGTTCTTCGTCGAGCTGGGCAACCGCGGTGGCCTGGAACGCATCGTGTCCTTTATCGGCGTCGGCGTGTTGTTGCTGGTCGTCGGCTATTTCGCACCGCTGCCGCCACGCAAGGCGGACGGTGAATCCGCACAGGTGAAAGCATGAGCAAAGTCTTGTTGTGTCGTCCGTTGCTGCTGGCCGCGCTGCTCTTGGCGCCTTGGGCGAATGCGGGTGAGCAGGCTGGAGACTACGCCACCCGCGTGCCCCTGACGCTGGCTGGCGAGGGCCCCTGGTATCGCCTGGAGCTGCCGCCGGCTCTGCATTTCGCCGCCCGCCATGCAGACTTGCGTGACCTGCGCGTATTCAACGGTGAAGGCGAGGCCCTGGCCTATGCCCTGACCCTCGGTACTGCGCAGGCCGCCGAGCAGCGCCAGCAGGTGGCGGTCAAATGGTTCCCGCTGATGGGCGCGGCGACTGCCCAGGGCGCGCCGGCCATCCGCGTGCAGCGCAGCACCAGCGGCACCCTGGTCGAAGTGGCGCCCGAGGAGTCGGCGCCGGCCGAGCAGATCCTGCGCGGGTGGTTGCTCGACGCCAGTGCCGTGGACCTGCCGTTGCATCGCCTGCTGTTGGACTGGAGCGCCGACAGCGAAGGCTTCCAGCGTTTTTCCATCGAGGCCAGCGACGACCTGCAGCACTGGAGCAGCTGGGGCGAGGGCAGCATCGCGCGTCTGAGCTTCGCCAACGAGCGCATCGACCAGCGCGAGGTCGCGCTGCCGGGGCATAAGGCGCGCTATTTGCGCCTGCTCTGGTTGGCGCCGCAGCAGGCGCCGGCCCTGACAGCCGCGCAGCTGGTCAGCATCGGCAATGCCGACACGGCGCCGCCGCTGGTCTGGTCTGCGCCACTGCCGGCGCGCAGCAGCAAAGCCGGCGAATACAGCTGGGAGCTGCCGCTGTCGCTGCCCATACAACGGGTCAAATTCAGCCTCGATCAGGCCAACACCCTGGCGCCGGTAAGCTTGTCCAGCCGCCGTGATGGCAAGCTGGAGTGGCAGCCGCTGGCCCGCGGTCTGCTCTATCGCCTGCCGCAGAATGGCAAGGAGGTGCGGCAGGACGAGATCGAGCTGTATGGCGCGCCGGTGCAGCAGCTGCGCCTGCAGGTGGACGAGCGCGGCGGCGGCCTGGGCCAGCAGGCGCCGCAATTGCAGGTGGCGATGCGCAGTACCCAGGTGGTGTTCCTCGCCCGCGGTTCGGCGCCTTACCAGCTGGCCATCGGCAAAGCGGCCGGGCAGTCGGCGGCCTTGCCGCTGAGTACGCTGATTCCTGGTTACGAGCCGGCGCGTCTTTCCAGTCTGGGTCTGGCGACGGCGCCGCAGCAGGTGCCGGCGGCTGTCGAGGCGGCCGCGCAGCAGGCGCAGTCGCAGGCGGACTGGAAGCGCATCGGCCTGTGGGCAGTGCTGCTGGCCGGCGTGGCGCTGCTCGGCGGGATGGCCTTCAGCCTGCTGCGCAAGCCACAAACCGGCGCATGATGAGGCGATCATGCAGGTAACGGTGGCGATCCGTCGGGCGATGATTAGTTCAAACAAGAGTTTGATGAAATGAGATACGAATCACGCTAGAGTCGGCGAGTGGTACCCAGTCCAATAACAATCACAAGGACATTTCGATGAAGCGCGTTCTGACTCCGCTGGCCGCGGCTTGCCTGCTTGCCAGTGCTTCCCTGCCCCTGTCGGCATCCCCCTATTCAACCATGGTGGTATTCGGCGACAGCCTGAGCGATGCCGGCTGGAATACTGGCGCCGACGGCCCCATCCGGTACACCAATCGGGTCGGACCGACCTACCTGGCAGGCGAGGCCTTCGGCCCGGTTAGCCCCATGCTGTTGGGCGGCAAGCTGGGTTTTGGCGAGGACGACAGCGCGGCGGCCAATGCCGGGGGTAACAACTGGGCGGTGGGCGGCTATCGCACCGATCAGATTCTCGATACGGTCAACGACAACTACCTGGCGAGCAATGGCTTCCGTGCGGATTCCAATGCGCTTTACTACCTCACCGGTGGCGGTAATGACTTCCTCCAGGGGCAGGTGTTCAGTACTGAAACCGCTCAAGCCTCTGCAGGGCGCTTGGTCGATAGCGTTGAGGCGCTGCAGCAAGCAGGCGGCAAATACATCATGGTCTGGTTGCTGCCGGACGTGGGCTTGACCCCAAATTTCTTCGGCGGGGGTTTGCAGAACACCGTTTCGAACCTGGCCCAAGACTTCAACAACGAGTTGGTCATTCAACTCGCTCAGGTCAATGCAGAGGTCATTCCCCTCAACGTCCCCCTGATGCTCTCGGAAGTCTTGGCCGACCCGGCGCGCTACGGCCTGCTGGCTGATCGCACCGAGCTGCTGAGCACCTGCTTTGACGACTGCGGCGCCAACCAGAACCCGGTCTACGGGCTCAACGGTACCAGCCCCGATCCGAGCAAGCTGCTGTTCGACGACAGCGTGCACCCGACCATTGCCGGGCAGACGTTGATCTCCGACTATGCCTACTCGCTGTTGTCTGCCCCGTGGGAAATCGGCCTGCTGCCGGAAATGGCGCATGGCAACCTGCGCTCGCACCAGGATCAGTTGCGTGCCCAGTGG
Organism: Pseudomonas campi; assembly: GCF_013200955.2. Classification (NCBI taxonomy): domain Bacteria; kingdom Pseudomonadati; phylum Pseudomonadota; class Gammaproteobacteria; order Pseudomonadales; family Pseudomonadaceae; genus Aquipseudomonas; species Aquipseudomonas campi. Next base: position 3,976,407 of record NZ_CP053697.2, on the reverse strand, counting down.
CAGGCCGACTGGGAAGCCTGGCAGGCGGTTGGCCAGTGGCGTGCATTCGTCAATGCTGGCGGCCAGCGCCTCGACTACGACGTCTATGACAGCTCTGCCGATGGCAATGGCTACAACCTGAACTTCGGTGGCAGCTACCGCATCAACGAGGCCTGGCGTGCCGGTCTCGCCGCCGGTTTCTACGAGCAGAGCCTGGAAGCCGGCGCTGCCGACTCCGATTACGACCTCAACAGTTACATCGGCACCGCCTTTGCCCAGTATCAGGAAAACCGCTGGTGGGCCGAGCTGGCGGCCAGTGCCGGTCACCTCGACTATGCCGATCTCAAGCGCAAGATGGATCTGGGTCCGACCACCCGTGCCGAGGAAGGCGACACCGATGGCTCGCTGTGGGCCTTCACTGGCCGTTTCGGCTACGACATCGCCCAGCCGGGTAGCCAGTGGCACCTGAGCCCGTTCATCAGCGCCGACTATGCCCGTGTCGAACTGGATGGCTATGCGGAAGATGGCCAGAGTTCCACTGCGCTGACCTATGACGACCAGGAGCGGACCTCCAAGCGTCTGGGTGTTGGCCTGCAGGGCATCATCGACCTCAATACCCGGACCCGCCTGTTTGCCGAAGTGGCGCAGGAGCGCGAGTACGAGGACGACGTCAGCGAAGTGAGCATGTCGCAGAACGCCCTGCCGGGTATCGAGTACACGCTGGAAGGCTATGTGCCCACCGACAAGACCACTCGTGCCAGCCTGGGTGTCAGCCACAAGTTGGCCGAAGGCCTGTCGCTGCGCGGTAGCTACAGCTACCGCAACAGCGACGACGATGACCAGCAGGGGATCAACCTCTCCCTGTCCTGGGACTTGTAAGCCCTCTACCGTAACCGCGTCCCCACAGTGGGGCGCGGTCACGGTGCACTCCTCAATTATCCCCGTGTCGCCATCCTCTCATCAGCTGTCGGGTTCTGCAGAGGCGCTGGCGCCCGCAAACGGTTAAACTGCGCGCGATTTTGACTTCCCTTCCGGAGCTCCTCCATGTCGCGCGTCACCCTCAGCCGCTATCTGATCGAACAGACCCGCAGCCACAACACCCCGGCTGATCTGCGTTTCCTCATCGAAGTGGTCGCACGTGCGTGTAAGGAAATCAGCCACGCCGTGTCCAAGGGCGCCCTCGGTGGCGTGCTCGGCAGCATGGGCACCGAGAACGTGCAGGGTGAAGTGCAGAAGAAGCTCGACGTGATCTCCAACGAGATCCTTCTCGAAGCCAACGAATGGGGCGGCCACCTGGCCGGCATGGCGTCCGAAGAAATGGACAATGCCTATCAGATCCCTGGCCAGTACCCGAAAGGTGCTTATCTGCTGGTGTTCGACCCGCTGGACGGCTCCAGCAACATCGATGTCAACGTCTCGGTCGGTACCATCTTCTCCGTGCTGCGTTGCCCGGATCGCAATGGCGAAAGCGGTGATCTTGGCGAAGAGGCCTTCCTTCAGCCGGGCACCCAGCAAGTCGCGGCCGGCTACGCCATCTACGGCCCGCAGACCATGCTGATGCTGACCCTCGGCGACGGCGTGATGGGCTTCACCCTGGATCGCGAAATGGGCAGTTTCGTGCTCACTCACGAGAACATCCGCGTGCCGGAAAGCACCGCCGAATTCGCCATCAACATGTCCAACCAGCGTCACTGGGAAGCCCCGGTGCAGCGCTACGTCTCCGAGCTGCTGGCTGGCAAGGAAGGCCCGCTGGGCAAGAACTACAACATGCGCTGGATCGCCTCGATGGTGGCTGATGTACATCGCATCCTCACCCGTGGCGGCCTGTTCATGTACCCGCGTGACGCCCGCGAGCCGGAGAAGCCGGGCAAGCTGCGCCTGATGTACGAAGCCAACCCGATGTCGATGCTGATCGAACAGGCTGGCGGCGCCGCCACCAACGGCACCCAGCGCATTCTCGACATCCAGCCGGAGTCCCTGCACCAGCGCGTGGCGGTGTTCCTTGGCTCCAAAGAAGAAGTCGAGCGCGCCACGGCCTACCACCAGGGCTAAAACCTGCTTTACGATCTTGCGAGCTAGAGCCAGACAAGGCAAAACTGGCCGAGGGAGCGGAGTTTACAGCTGTAAATGAGCATCCCGAGGTCAGTTTTAACGCGGTATGGCCGACGCGCAGCCAGATCGTAAGGAGGTTTTGATGATGCCGGCCTGGCAGCCCCTGCTCGACTGGTGGTTCGGTGATGCCGAAGCCGCCAGCGACGTGGCGGCCCAGCGCAGCAAGCTGTGGTTCGGCTACCAGGCGAGCCAGGACGCCGAGGCGCGTGAGCGTTTCGGCGAGCTGAGTGCCCAGGCGCTGGCGGGTGGGCTGCAGGATTGGACCGAGCAGGCCGAGGGCTGGCTGGCCCTGATCCTGCTGCTCGACCAGCTGCCACGGATGATCCATCGCGCCACGCCACAGGCCTTTGCCGGCGATGCCCGCGCCCAGCAACTGGTGCGTTGGGGGCTGGCGCAAGGCCTGGAGCGGCAGCTCGCGGCGATTCGCCAGGTATTCGTCTATCTGGTGCTGGAGCATGCCGAGGATCTGGCCACGCAGAACTTGGCCGTCGAACGTTTCCGCGCCCTGCGCGAGCAGGTGCCAGCCGCCGAGCGCGAGCTGTTTGGCGGATACCTCGACTATGCCGTGCGCCACCAGCAGGTGATCGCCCGTTTCGGCCGCTTTCCCCATCGCAACGCGATCCTTGCGCGCATCTCGACGCCAGCCGAACTGGCCTTCCTGCAGGAACCCGGCTCACGCTTCTGACGTCCAATGGCGCACAAGCGGGCTGACTGTGCCAAGCTCTCCCGCAGTTAAAACCCCTCAGGAGTCTCCCATGTCGCTGCGCAATCTTGCCCTGCTGTCCGTCTGTGTCCTGCTCGCCGCCTGCAGCAAGGTCAATCAGGATAATTACGCCAAGCTCAAGGCCGGCATGCCCAAGGCCGAAGTGGAAAGCCTGCTCGGCAGCCCCACCGAGTGCTCTGGCGCCATCGGTATCACCAGCTGCAACTGGGGCGATGAGAAGGTCTTTATCAGCGTGCAGTACGCTGGCGACAAGGTCATGATGTTTTCCGGCCAGGGTCTGAAGTGATCGCGCGCGCTTTGTCTCGCCTGCTGCTGCCGACCGTGCTGTTGGGCCTGGTCGGTTGTGCCGGCCCGGGTGCCAGCAGCGAGGCGCCGCAGACCGCTGGCGCGGTGGACCTGCAACGCTACCAGGGCACCTGGTACGAGCAGGCGCGCTTGCCGATGTTCTTTCAGCGCAACTGTGCGCAGTCCGAGGCGCATTACCAGCTGCAGTCCGATGGCGCGGTTGGCGTGCGCAACCGCTGCCGCACCCTCGACGGCGAGTGGATCGAAGCCAAGGGCCAAGCGACCCCGCAGGTGGCCGGGCAGACGGACAAGCTGTGGGTCAGCTTCGATAACTGGTTCAGCAACCTGTTCCCCGGCGTGGCCAAGGGCGATTACTGGGTGCTGTACCTGGATAGCGATTACCGCACCGCGCTGGTCGGCAATCCCAATCGCGAGTACCTCTGGCTGTTGACGCGCGACGCGCAGATTTCCCTGGAGACGCGCTCCGAAATGCTGCAGCAGGCCCAGGCACGCGGCTATGACACCAGCGAGCTGATCTGGCGTGTGGCAGACTCGGCGATCGATCAACCGTAGCTAGGGCTTGTTCCGTGGCGCCTGCAGGCGGACGGTCAGCCGGCTGTCCGTGGCGCCATGCACGAACAGGCAGTCCAGTGGCCTGGGCTTGCCATTGAGCAGGGCGGGGTTGTTCGAAAAACCCACCGGCTCCAGAGGTATGCCGCGCGGACTGAGGTCGAGGTGGCCATTGCCGTTGCTGTCCTGAAACAGCTGGATGGCGAAGCGTCCGGGTGGCAGGTTGCGCAGGCGCAAGACTGGCGCCTCGCCCTGGATCAGGCGCAGCGGCGGCTCCTGCCACGCAGGGCGGTCGGCGAAGACCAGTGCCAGGTGCACGGCGCCATTGGCCTGTTTGCCTTCGAGGCTGACCAGAATGTCACCGGCCCAGGCTGGCGAGCTGACGAACAGCAGGCCTAACAGGCCTTGATAGCCGGCCCGGGTTACGGTTTGAAGAATTCGCTGTGGCATAATTCGGCCATTTTGCAGGGAATTCGCTCGCGATGCGCCAGGTTTTGGTGGTCCATTTTTCGCAAACCGGCCAGCTCGATCGGCTGGTGCAGTCGGTATGTGCGCCTTTGCAGGCGTGCAGCGATATCCAGGTGGACTTCCTCGCCTTGCAGCCGGCGCAGCCCTTTCCCTTCCCCTGGCCGTTCCTCGGTTTCTTCCGCATCTTCCCGGAAACCGTGCTGCAGCGTCCGCAGCCACTGCTGCCGCTGGCGGTGGATGCCGGCAAGCGTTACGACCTGGTGATCCTTGCCTACCAGGTGTGGTTCCTCTCACCGTCGCTGCCGTTGACCAGCTTCCTCGCCTCGCCCGAGGCCGCGCGCCTGCTCCAGGGCAGCCCGGTGGTGACCCTGATCGGCTGCCGCAACATGTGGCTGATGGCCCAGGAGAAGGTCAAGGTGCGGCTCGCCGAACTGGGCGCGCGGCTGGTCGACAACATCGCCCTGACCGACGCCTGCGGCACCGCGGCAAGCTTCCTGGCTACCCCGCTGTGGCTGTTCACCGGTCGGCAGAAATCTTACAGCTGGGTGCCGCGTGCCGGCATAGATCCGGCCGAGATCGCCGCCGCCAGCCGTTTCGGCGCGGCCATGGCGCAGCGCCTGACGCATGACGGGCTGCCGATCGAGCAGCCGATGCTCAAGGGCCTGGGCGCGGTGAAGATCGACGAGAAGCTGATTGCCAGCGAGAAGGTCGGCAACCGCAGCTTCCAGCTGTGGAGCCGCCTGCTCGCCGCCCTCGGCCCGCAGCAAAGCCGCCGGCGTAGCGTGGGCTTGGTTGTCTATATCGTTTTCCTGTTGTGCCTGATCGTCACCGTGGTGCCGCTCAGTGCCCTGTTGAAGAAGTTGCTGGCGCCGTTGTTCAAGGCGCGCATCCAGCGTGAGAAGGCCTACTTTGCCGGCCCGTCCGGCGAGTGAAGTGACCCGAGGAATGCCCGTGGTACAACCCGTATTCATCAACCGCATCAGCGCCTGCCTGCCGCACGACCCGGTGGACAACGAGCAGATGGAAGCGCGCCTGGGCCTGGTCGGCGGCCAGCCGTCGCGGGCGCGCAAACTGGTGCTGCGGCGCAACGGCATCCAGCAGCGCCACTATGTGATCGACCCCGTCAGTGGCGAGCCGAGCCTGAGCAATGCCCAGCTCAGCGCCGCTGCCGTGCGCGGCCTGATAGGTGGCGGCTTCGAGTTGGCCGATCTGGATTGCCTGGTGGCCAGCAGCTCCTCGCCGGACCAGGTGATGCCCAACCATGCGGTGATGGTCCAGGGCGAACTGGGCAACCCGCCGTGCGAGGTGGTCTCCACCGCCGGCATCTGTCTGTGCGGCATGACCGCGCTGAAGTACGCCTGGCTCAGCGTGGCCAGCGGCGAGAGCCGCAACGCCGTGGCCTGCGGCTCGGAAGTCGCCTCCAGCCTGATGCACGCGCGCAACTTCAATGCCGAATACGAAAGCCGCGTCGACGAGCTGGAACACCACCCGGAGATCGCCTTCGAGAAGGACTTCCTGCGCTGGATGCTCTCCGACGGTGCCGGTGCAGTACTGCTGCAGGGCCAGCCGAATACCAGTGGGCCGAGCCTGCGAATCGACTGGATCGACATTCTTTCCTTCGCCGACCAGATGCCGCCGTGCATGTACGCCGGCGCCGAAATGCAGGATGGCCAGCTGACCGGCTGGAGCCGTTACGATGGCGAAGAGCGCAACCGCCGCTCGGTGATGGCGATCAAGCAGGACGTCAAACTGCTCAACGACAACATCGTCAAATACACCGTGGAAGAAACGCTCAAACGCATCATGGCGCGCCGCGAGCTGCGCGTGGCGGAGATCGACTACTTCCTGCCGCACTACAGCTCGGAGTTCTTCCGCGAACCGCTGGCCGTGGGCCTGGCCAATGCCGATCTGCCGATACCGCAGGAGCGCTGGTTCACCAACCTGACCAGCAAAGGCAACACCGGCGCGGCCTCGATCTTCATCATCCTCGAAGAACTGTTCAATGGCGGCAGCCTGCGCAGCGGTCAGCGCCTGCTCTGCTATGTCCCGGAAAGCGGGCGTTTCTCCAGCGCCTTTATGCATCTGACGGTGGTCTAAGAACCTGTTCACGATTTCCCGACTGTCGGCCATACCGCGTTAAAAATGTCCTCGGAATGCTCATTTACAACTCGTAAACTGCGCTTCCTCGGCGCTTTGACCAGCCGGAGGCTGTTACTGGCGTAGCGCCTTGTCTGGCTCTAATTCAGAAAATCGTGAAAAGGTTCTAAACGATGAAGCTCGACGAAGTGCCCCAGGACCACAGCTCCACCTACGGCGGCCACAGCAAGCTGGTCTACGCGGTGGACGCCAGCGGCCATTACCAGCGCGCGCAGAGCGATGGCTGGGAGCCGGAGGCCTATGCCACTCAGCTTGCCGTGGCCGAGCTGCAGGAGCAGGAAGCCGCCGCCGAAGCCGCCTGGCAACGCGGCGAGCTGTCGCCACTGAAATGCCTGATGTACCGCTACCGCCTGGACGAGCCGGCGCTGGCGCAGATCACCGGGCTGTGGCAATGGCGCATTCGCCGGCATTTTCGCCCGGCCATCTATCGAAACCTGAGCGCCGCCATCCTGGCTCGTTACGCCGATGCGTTCGGCTTGCCCGTCGCGCAATTGATCGCTTACCAGAAGGCCCCGGCATGACCCGCTTCGAACCGCATTTCCAGCACCGCCAGAGCGCCCACTGCGAGAGCGGGGTGATGGCCAGCCTGCTGAGCCATGCAGGCCTGCCGATGAGCGAGCCGATGGCCTTCGGTCTGGCCTCGGGCCTGGCCTTCGCCTACCTGCCGATCGTCAAGCTCAGCGGTATGCCGCTGATTGCCTACCGCATGCCGCCCAAGCACCTGATCAAGACCCTCAGCAAGCGTCTCGGCGCGCGCCTGCACAGCCGCACCTTCGGCAACCCCGAGCAGGGTCGCCGTGAGCTCGACGCGCTGCTCGACAGCGGGCGTCTGGCCGGCCTGCAAAGCTCGGTGTTCTGGCTGCCGTACTTCCCGCCGGAGATGCGTTTCCACTTCAACGCGCACAACCTGCTGGCCTACGGCCGGGATGGCGACGAGTACCTGATCAGCGACCCGGTATTCGAGGAGCCGGTGCGCTGTGCCAGCGCCGACCTGCAGAAGGCGCGCTTCGCCAAGGGCGCACTGGCCGCCAAGGGCCTGATGTACTGGCTCGACGAGGTGCCGCTGGAGCAGGACTGGGACCAGCTGATCCGCCAGAGCGTGCTGTCGACCACGCGCATCCTCGACGGCATGCCGCTGCCGTGGATCGGCATTCGTGGCATCCAGCACCTGGCCAAGCAGATCGAGCAGCTCGACCCGGCGCAGGCCAAGTACAACCGCCTGTACCTGACCCATATCGTGCGCATGCAGGAAGAGATCGGCACCGGCGGCGCCGGCTTCCGCTTCATGTACGCCAGCTTCCTGCAGGAGGCCGGCGAGCTGATCGGCGCTGCCCCGCTGCAGCAGGCCTCGGCCCAGCTCACCGCCATCGGCGACGACTGGCGCCAGTTCGCCTCGGCCTGCGTACGCGCCAGCCGCAACAAGGGCGAGGCGCCGGACTTCCGCCCGATCGCCGAGATGCTGCGCGGCATTGCCGGGCAGGAACGGGTATTGATGAAAGAGCTGGGTGCCTGGGCCAAGCGCAAGGGCTGATGGCTCCCCTCTCCCACTTGTGGGAGAGGGGCCGGGGGAGAGGGCTACCGTAGGGTGGATCGCGCTTTATCGATCCACCGAGCGGGGCTGGTGGTGGATGAAAAGAGCGTCATCCACCCTACGGATCTGGGTGCCTGGGCTAAGCGCAGGGGAGAGGGTCACCGTAGCCCGGATGCAATCCGGGGAGCGCGTTACGGTCTGACTCCATTCCAGGATTGCATCCGGGCTACCCTATGGATCGCGCTTTATCGATCCACCGGGCGTGGCGGGTGGTGGATGAAAGGAACGTCATCCACCCTACAGGTCGAGGCGCCGTACCTCGATGCCGGCGGTCAGCGCGGTGAAGTCCGCGGCTGGCGCGCCAGGCTCATCTCCCTCCAGCAATACCGCCTGCACACGAAAATCTTTGCTTTCCTCGACCAACAACAACAGCGCCTGGCCGATCAGCCCATCCTGCAAGTCCAGCCCGGCCAGCGTCTGTAGCTGTGGCCATACGCGCGGCCCGGCGCCGATAAACAGGTTTGGCCCTTCCAGGCCCAGCTGCTGGGCGACATGGAAGCCGGCGGCATTGCTCACGCTGTTGACGAATTCAAAGGGCTTGGGCTGCTTGTGCTGCACGCACACCGCATCCAGCAGCGCACCCATGGTCGGTCGCGCCGGATGGCGTGAGGCCAGGTACAGACCGCAGTCGCTGCGCACCTGTGCCTTGAGCGCGGCGGCGCCGAGCAGGGCCTGGAAGATCAGGCGGTCGATGCGCCGGGGCGGACTGTCCAGCCACTGGCTCAGCGCGGCCTTGAGCTGCTTGTCGCTGGTGGCGGCGCGGCCGTGGATTTCACTGGCGGCGATCACCTTCATGCTTGACCTCCGTTGGCGCAGCCTTGCAGCACCAGGCTGGCATTGTTGCCGCCGAAACCGAAGAAGTTGGCCAGCAGCAGGGCATCCGTCGCCACGTCGAAGGGCTTGCCCGGCAGGGGCAGCAGCGCCTGGCTGGCGTAGTCGAGGCCGGGCAGGGCGCCCTGTTGCAGGCGTTGGGCCAGCAGCAGGGTCTCGCTCAGGCCGCAGGCGCCGAGGGTGTGGCCGAGCCAGGGCTTGAGCACGCACAGCGCCGGCAGTTGTGCGCCGAACAGGCGGCGCATGCCGTTGCTCTCCGCGTGGTCGTTGGCGCCGGTGGCGGTGCCGTGCAGCTTGACCAGGGCGACCTCTGCGGCGCTGTGTCCGGCGCTGCGCAGGGCCTGCTGCATCACCGCGTCGATATGGCTGCCGTCTTCGCGGGTGGTGGTCAGGCTGCTGGTGTCGCAGGCGCTGTAGCCGCCGAGCAGGCGCGCCAGGGGGGCGGGGCCAGGCTCCAGGCCAAGCAGGCAGGCGGCATAGCATTCGCCAAGGACCAGGCCGTCGCGCTCGGGATGGAACGGCCGGTACTGACCGCTGGCGCTGGTCAGCTCCAGCGCGCCGAAGCCTTGCATGGCCAGGGCGCTGGGCGTCTCGAAGGCCAGCACCACCCCCCGTTGGTACGCGCCTGCGGCGAGCAGACGGGCGCCATACAGCAGGCCGTTGGCCGCGCTGGTGCAGGCGGTGTTGAGGGTGAAGGCCTCGGCAAAGCCGCGGCGCTGGCTCAGTCGTTCGGCCAGCAGGTCGAGCGGCGTCGAGTGCTCCGGGCGAAAGCCCTGCTCGGCGCTGGCGCGGCTTTCCAGCTCGGTGATATCCAGGCTGGTGCTGGCGATGATCAGCAGGCAGTCGTCCAGGTCCTGAGAATCGGCGCCGAGCAGTTCATCGAGCAGGCGCTCCAGGCGCTGGTCGAGGTCGTCCGCGCTGGCGCCGGCGTACAGGTAGGGGCGTGGCTGGTGCTGTTCATGCAAAAGAAACTGCCCGGCCTGAGGCAGCGAGCGCTGGCCGAGCGCGTGGGCGGCGCTGGCCAGGTCGGCGCCCAGGCAGCTGTGCAACACACCGCGTTGCAAGTAGACCGGAATCACTTTGTGTTGCTGCGAATGTAGGCGGCGATGCTGGCAATGCTGCCGAGAATCTTGCGACCGTCCTTGGCGCCTTCGATACGCACGCGGTAGTGCTGCTGCAGGGCCAGCGACACCTGCAGGGCGTCCAGGCTGTCCATCGCAATGCGGCTCTTGCTGCCGAACAGCGGCTCGTCGTCGGCGATGCTCTGCCAGTCGATATCGTCTTCCTTGTCGCACTCGCGAATCAGCAGTTGCTTGAGTTGTTGTTCTAGTAGTGTGTGGTCCATTGCGTTTGCTGCACTCGGTGGCGGAACAGGAGCAGCCCGGCCACGCCGCACGCCGCTGCAAACAGCAGCAGGCGCGCGCAGTAGGGGGCGATGTCGAGCGATGAGCCGTGGCCCACCAGCAGGGTGAGGAAGGCGTCCAGCGCCCAGCTCATCGGAGAAACTTCGGCCAGCTGGGCCATGGCCGCCGGCATCACGCTTTTCGGCACCATGATCCCGCCGATGGCGGCGAGCAGGATATTCAGCCCGCCGCCGAGCAGCAGCGCCTGCTCGCTGCTGCGCGCCAGGGCGGCCAGCAACAGGCCGAGGCTGCAGGTGGCCAGGGCCACGCTGACCGCCAGCAGGGCATAGGCGCCAGCGCTGCCGGGCAGGCTCAGGGCCTGCAGGCCGATGGCGGGCAGGCCATAGACGCCGAGCGCCAGGAGCAGGACGAACTGCAGCAGGTTGAGGGCGAAGTAGGGCAGCAGCTTGCTCAGGGCCAGGGTGCCGAGGCTCAACCCCAGGCAGCGGAAACGCAGCAGGGTGCCGCTCTGCTGTTCGCGCTGGAAGCCGCCAGCCATCGGCAGGGTAATAAAGAACATGCCGAAGATCAGCCAGGCCGGCACGCTCAGCTGGCTGGCATTGGCGCGGCCACTGAGGTCGCCGCTGGCCAGCTGCTCCTGCTCGTCGATCCGGCTCTGGGTGCGTTGCTGCACCTGCTGCAGGCGCTCGTCCAGGCTCAGCGCCGGGTCGAGCATGCCGCTGTCGGCGAGGAAGGCCTGCAAGCGGGTTTGTGCCAGGGCGATGCTTACCGCGCTGTGCAGGCGCTGGCGCGCCAGCTTGTCGAACTGCGCGGGGAAACTCAGGCTGGGGCCCTGGTGCGGGCTGTCCAGCAGGGTGGCGGCGAACGCGGCGCTCAGGCGCACATGGGCCAGGGGTTCGCTGCTCTTAGCCAGCAGCTCGCTGCCAGGCAACTGCGCCTGCAGGGCGGCCTGGAAGAACTGGCTGGAGTCGCTGGCGCTGGGGACATTGAGCACCAGACGCAGGGCTGGCGGGCGATCCTGCAGGTAGCTGGACATGGCGCCGGCCATCAGCAGCAGAAACAGCGCCGGCATGATGAACAGCACGGCCAGTGCATGGGGGTCGCGCAGCAGCAGGCGGATTTCCTTGCGCACCAGGGCTTGCAGCCTCATAGCCGGCCTCCGTTGAGGCGCAGGTAGAGCTGCTCCAGCGACGGCCGGCCGAAGCGCAGCAGACTGGGCAGCTGTTTTTGCTCGGCGATGAACTGGCTGATCTGCAGCAGTTGTTGGCCATCCAGGTGGGGAATGCGCAGGCCGCCGGGCAGCACCTCGACCGTCAGCTGCAGGCGCGCGAGCAGCTCCTGCAGGCCCACCGGCGCGGCGTCCGGCCATTCCAGCAGCAGGCCGTGGTCGTCGCCGAGCAGCTGGCGCTTGTCCAGATCCAGGCGCACCTGACCTTCGTGCAGCAGGAGGATGCGCTGGGCGACGCGCTCGACTTCTTCCAGGTAGTGACTGGTGTAGATCACCGTCTTGCCGGCGGCGCTCAGCTGTTCGATGGCGCCGAGCAGGGCCTGGCGGTTTGCCGCATCGACGCCCACCGTGGCCTCGTCGAACAGGTACAGGTCGGCCGGCTGTAGCAGGCCGATGGCGAAGTTCAGGCGGCGCTGCTCGCCGCCGGAGAGGCCTTCGGCGCGGCGTGACAGCTTGTCTTCTAGAGCGCAGGTGGCGATGCACTGGTCGAGGCGCTGGCGGCGCTCGTCGCCGCTCAGGCGATAGAGGTCGGCGAACAGTTCGAGGTTCTCGCGCACCTTGAGCCCGGCGTAGAAGGCCAGTTGCTGCGGCACCAGGCCCAGGCGCGGGGTGGCGCTCCAGCGCAGCTCGCCCTGTTGCAGCGGCAGCACGCCGCTGAGCAGCGACAGCAGGGTGGTCTTGCCGGCGCCGTTACTGCCGAGCAGGCCCAGGCACTGGCCGGCCTGCAGCTGCAGGTTGATGCCATGCAGCGCCGCCCGTTCGCTGCCCGGGTAGCGGAAACCTAGGTCGCGCAACTCAAGCACGGACCAGCACCAGCAGCAGTTTGCCGTCGAGCAGCAGGCGCTCCTCGCTATGGATGGTGAAGGCGTACAGCGCGCCAGCCGGGCTCAAGGCCTCCTGGCTGGCGGCGACCCGCAACGCGCCCTGGCGCTGGCTCGGCTGGTGGTGCAGCTGCAGCTGCGAGAGCTTGCCGACCAGGGCCATTTCGATGGCACTATCGGCGCCGTATAGGGCACCATGCGCCGCGCACAATTGTGCCGCCGCCTCGAACAGCAGGCAGGGCGAGGCATCGACGCCGAAGGCGGCGAGATGCTGCCAGGCGCTGAGCCCTTCGATACGCTGGGCGTCGTGCGACAGCAGGCCATCCAGCCAGAGGGCGGGGCCTTGATGGGGCAGGAGCCTGTGCAGTTGGGTGCGATCCATTGCGGGCGGTCGAAACAGGTGGTCGGGCAGTGTAACAGAGGGCCTGCAGCAGGCGCAGCGCCTGGGCTGTGGCCTGCGGGCAGATTGAAAAAAGGAGTGCAAGGATGATGTGGCAGCAGTGGTTGGCATTTGCCCTGGGCTCGGTAGCCCTGATCGGTATTTCCTGGCGCGTGCTGCGCCGTCCGCAGTCCCATGGTTTCTACCGCTTCTTCGCCTGGGAGGTGATGCTGGCGCTGCTGGTGCTGAATGCGCCGCTCTGGTTCGAGGATCGCTACGCCCTGCACCAGAAGGTCTCCTGGGTGTTGCTGTTCACTTCGTTGCTGGTGCTGGTGCTGGGCATCTTCCAGCTGCACCGCGATGGCCGGCCGAGCGAGCAGCGCGTCGACGACGAACTGTATGCCTTCGAGCGCACCTCGCAGCTGGTCACCGGCGGCATCTACCGCTTCATCCGCCACCCGCTGTTCTGCTCGTTGCTGCTGCTGACCTGGGGCATCGCCTGCAAGCGAGTCGAGGCTCTGAGCTTTGCTCTGGGCCTGCTCGCCAGCGTGCTGTTGTACCTGGCGGCGCGGCGTGACGAGGTGGAATGCCTGGCCTACTTCGGCGACGCATACCGCGCCTACATGGCGCGCAGCAAGATGTTCGTGCCCTACCTGTTCTAGTGGCAGGTTGCAGCCTGTAGGAGCGAGCTCTGCTCGCGAAGGGGTTGCGAAAGTGCTTCGCGAGCAGAGCTCGCTTCTACGTTATTTCCTGCATACGCATTATTCCCAGTCGAGCTTGGCCAGGCGCCATTCGCCGTCTTCCAGCCACCACTCCAGTTTGACGCTGTAATGCCGGGCGCTGTCCGGAATCAGGCCCTCGGCGCCACTCATGGCGATCTGCGCCTCGGTGTAGCCCTTGCTGCTGTAGGTCGGGTCGATGTTGCTGCTCTTGCTCAGGGCCAGCACCTTGACCTGCTTGTGGCGCAGGAACAGCAGAGCCATGGTGCGCCCCGCCCATTCGCTGTCGTACTGCTGCTGGGCGCTGAACTGCGGGTGCAGCTGTTCCATGACCGTACTGGCTTTCTTGGCCTCCAGATTATCTTGCAGCTGCTGCACGGCCGCTTCCAGCGCCGCCTGCGGGTCGCTCTTGGTGCAGCCGCCGAGCAGGGTGAGCAAGACGAGGAAAGGCACAGCAAATAGCTTGGTAGGCATGCTCAACTCCGTTTTCATGGTTATGATGGCCGCCACCACAGATGTTCGGCACCTGATCAAAAGGGACCTTAAAGTCTGCGCGGGATGGCTGGCACATACGCCGCTACCGGGCAGTCTCTTTCGCACAGATTCGGGAGTGCAGCATGCAGACTTTGTATCCGGAGATTAAACCCTTTGCCCGCCACGAGTTGGCGGTGCAGGAACCGCACGTCCTCTATGTGGACGAAAGCGGCACTCCGGATGGGCTGACGGTGGTGTTCATCCATGGCGGCCCGGGTGCCGGCTGCGATGGCGCCAGTCGCCGCTACTTCGACCCCAACCTGTATCGCATCGTCACCTTCGACCAGCGCGGCTGCGGCCGCTCCACCCCGCACGCCAGCCTGGAAAACAACACCACCCAGGAGCTGGTGGCCGATATGGAGCGCATCCGCGAGCACCTCGGCATCGACAAGTGGGTGCTGTTCGGTGGTTCCTGGGGTTCGACCCTGGCGCTGGCCTATGCCCAGGCGCACCCCGAGCGAGTGCACGGGCTGATCCTGCGCGGCATCTTCCTGTGCCGCCCGCAGGACTTCCACTGGTTCTACCAGGAAGGCGCCAGTCGCCTGTTCCCGGACTTCTGGGAAGACTACCTGGCGCCGATTCCGGCCGATGAGCGGGGCGACCTGATGCAGGCGTTCTACAAGCGCCTCACTGGCCCCGACCAGATCGCCCAGATGCACGCGGCCAAGGCCTGGTCGACCTGGGAAGGGCGCACCGCCACCCTGCGCCCCAATCCGCAGGTGGTCGATCGTTTCAGCGAGCCGCACCGCGCCCTGTCGATCGCCCGCATCGAGTGCCACTATTTCGTCAACAATGCCTTCCTCGCCCCCGACCAGCTGCTGCGCGACATGCCGAAGATCGCCCATCTGCCGGGGGTGATCGTGCATGGTCGCTACGACCTGATCTGCCCGTTGGACAACGCCTGGGCGCTGCACCAGGCCTGGCCCAACAGCGAGCTGCAGATCATCCGCGATGCCGGTCACGCCGCCGCCGAAGTCGGCATCACCGACGCCCTGGTGCGCGCCGCCGACCAATTGGCGCGGCGCCTGCTCGACCTGCCCCTCGAAGAAGCATGAAGGCACTGATCCAGCGCGTGCGCGGCGCACGCGTCGAAGTGGCCGGCGAAATCGTCGGTGCCATCGACCAGGGCCTGCTCGCGCTGGTCGGCGTCGAGCCGCAAGACAACCTGGCCAGTGTCGCCAAACTGCTGCACAAGCTGCTCAATTACCGGGTGTTCAGCGATGCCGACGGCAAGATGAACCTGTCGCTCAAGGACGTCGGCGGCGGCCTGCTGCTGGTCTCGCAGTTCACCCTGGCGGCCGATACCAAAAGCGGCTTGCGCCCGAGCTTCTCCAGCGCCGCAGCCCCGGCGCTGGGCGCCGAACTGTTCGAGCAGCTGGTCGAGCTGGCCCGCCAGCAGCACCCACAGGTGGCCACCGGGCGTTTTGGTGCGGACATGCAGGTGCACCTGGTCAACGACGGGCCGGTGACCTTTCTGCTGGAAAGCTGAGTAATGCCGTAGCCCGGATGCAATCCGGGGACGGAGTTGCCTGATCCCGGATTGCATCCGGGCTACGCACTGGGTCTACGCACGCAGCTCCAGCTGATTCTCCGCCAGCCAGTCCAGCGCCAGCTCGCGCAGGCGTTCGGCCTCGAAGGCCTGCCAGGCGGATTGCACGTCGGGGAACTGCTTGAGGGCGTTGTGGAAGCTGCGCAGCGGCTTGCGACTGTCCAGGGCGGCTTGCAGGGCGGTGTAGGCAGCCAGCTGCTCGACTTCCGGGAGGAATTCGGCCATCAGTGCGAGCATCGCCCCGGGCGTCAGGCTGTCCACCGCCAGCAGGCGCTCGGGCTCTTCTTCCAGCAGCTGTTCGATTTGCGGGTCTTCGCCGGCGGGCGGGATGTCGAGGATCTTGCCGCTCAGCAGGTCGAGGCGAAAGTCGCTGTCGGCGCTGATGAAGGCGGCGGCCAGGCGGTCGAGGTCGATGGTCAGTGGGCGCATGACGGTCTCCGCAGTGGCTGGAGGTGTAGTCAGACTATGCCGAAATCGATGATCAGAACAACCGCGCCAGCAGCGCCGGCACTGCCGTTTCCACGCGCAGGATGCGTTCGCCCAGTTGCACTGGCGTAAGGCCCGCCTCGCGCAGCTTGTCGACCTCGTAGGAAATCCAGCCGCCTTCCGGGCCGATGGCCAGGGTCACCGCCTGCTCGACGGCCCGTGGGCAGGCGGGAAAGTCGCCGGGATGGCCGACCAGGCCGAGGCTGCCGGCGGTGATGCCTGGCAGCTGGTCTTCGACGAAGGGCTTGAAGCGTTTCTCGATGATCACTTCGGGCAGCACGGTGTCGCGTGCCTGCTCCAGACCGAGGATCAGTTGCTCGCGCAGCGCTTCCTCTTCTAGGAAGGGCGTCTGCCAGAAGCTCTTTTCCACCCGGTAGCTGTTGAGCAGGATCAGTCGCGGCACGCCCATGGCGCTCACCGTCTGCAGCACGCGCTTGAGCATCTTCGGCCGCGGCAGGGCCAGCAGCAGGGTCAGCGGCAGTTTGGCCGGCGGCGGCTGGTCCAGGCTGACCTGCAGCTCGGCGTGTTGCTCACTCAGTTGCAGCAGGGTGCCGCTGCCCATCAGGCCACCGAGGCGGCCGACCCGCAGGCTGTCGCCGACGGCAGCGCGGTGAACTTCCTGCAGGTGCTTGAGGCGCCGCCCGGCGAGGACGACGCGATCCGCCGCAACGAAGTCGGCGTCTTCCAGGAGCAGCAGGTTCACGGCAGCGTGGCGGGCGGCTGGTCGCCGGCGTCGTCGTCCGGTTCATGCTCGCTGCGCTTGCGCACCAGGCCGCCAAACAGCAGGCCTACCTCGAACAGCATCCACATCGGCACGGCCAGCAGGGTCTGCGAGAAGATGTCCGGCGGGGTGAGGATCATGCCGACCACGAAGCAGCCGACGATCACGTAGGGACGGCTCTTCTTCAGGGTGGCGATGTCGACCACGCCGACCCAGATCACCAGAAAGGTCGCCACCGGTATCTCGAACGCGACACCGAAGGCGAAGAACAGGGTGAGGACGAAGTCCAGGTACTCGTTGATGTCGGTCATCATCGCCACCCCTTCCGGGGTTACGCTGGCGAAGAAGTGGAAGATCAGCGGGAAGACCAGAAAGTAGGCGAAGGCCATGCCGCCGTAGAACAGCAGGATGCTGGAGACCAGCAAGGGCATGGCGATGCGCTTCTCGTGCTTGTACAGCCCCGGCGCGATAAAGCCCCAAACCTGATGCAGGATGATCGGGATGGCGAGGAACAACGCGCACCAGGCGGTCAGCTTGAACGGCGTGAGGAACGGCGAGGCGACGCCGGTGGCGATCATCGTCGCGCCTTCCGGCAGGTAGGCGCGCAGCGGCGCCGAGACGATGGTGTAGATGTCCTGGGCGAAGTAGAACAGCCCGGCGAAGACGATGAAGATCGCAATCACGCAGCGCAGCAGGCGCGAGCGCAGCTCGGTCAGGTGCGCCACCAGGGGCATCTCGGCATCCGGTTCGGCTTTGGATTCACTCATGGCAGGCGCGAAGGCTCCGAAGGCTGGACGGGGGCGCTGCTGACGGGACTCGGCGCGGGCTCTGTACCGGCGGTTGCGGGCGGCTCGGCGGGCGCAGCGTCAGCCGGAGCAATGGCCGGCGGCAGAATCGACTGCTTGAGCTCGCGCTCCATCTGCAGGATCTGTTCGTTATGCAGCTGGCGGCGGATCTCGTCGGCGCCGATCTCGCGCTCCACTTCGGCCTTGATCGCGCTGAAGCTACGCTTCAGCCGGCCGACCCACAGGCCGGCCGTGCGCGCGGCACCGGGCAAGCGCTCGGGACCGAAGACGATCAGCGCGACCAGGCCGACCAGCAGCAGTTCGGAAAAGCCGATATCGAACATGGCCGGGGGTCAGTCCTTGCGCGCAGGCTCTTCGACCCGCTGGGCCTGGGCGTCGATGGTCTGCGGCTTGTGCAGCTGCTCGCCGGCCGCGGGGGCGGCTTGTTGCTGCGGCTCGGCGGGCTTGTCGCCTTCTTCGGTGTTCATCGCCTTGCGGAAGCCCTTGATGGTCTCGCCCAGGTCGGAGCCGAGGTTTTTCAGGCGCTTGGTGCCAAACACCAGTACCACCACGATCAGAATGACGACCCAGTGTTTCCAGTCGAAAATGCCCATGTACTCAGTCCTCGCAAATGATCAGTCGGATGTGGGACGCGCCGCTTTTTCGACGTGCCCGGACAGGCCGAAACGCCGGTCCAGCTCGTCCAGCACGGCCTGCGGGTGCTGGCCGAGGGCGGCGAGCATGATCAGGCTGTGGAACCAGAGGTCCGCAGTTTCGTAGATCAGGTCGCTGCAATCGCCGTTGATGGCTGCGTCCTTGGCCGCAAGAATGGTTTCGATCGACTCTTCGCCGACCTTCTCCAGAATCTTGTTGAGGCCCTTGTGATACAGGCTGGCAACGTAGGAGCTGTCCGGCGCCGCGCCTTTGCGCGCCTCCAGCACCTCGGCCAGGCGGGTGAGGGTGTCACTCATGCTTGTGTTCCGTATGGTAGATGGCGTGCGGGTCTTTCAGTACCGGATCGACGGTGTGCCACGCGCCCTCTTGCCACACCCGATAGAAGCAACTTTCGCGCCCGGTATGGCAGGCGATGCCGCCGAGCTGTTCGACCAGCAGGATGATCACGTCGGCATCGCAGTCCAGGCGCAGTTCGTGGAGCTTCTGCACATGGCCGGATTCCTCGCCCTTGCGCCACAGCTTGCCACGCGAACGTGACCAGTAGATGGCACGCTGCTCCGCGGCGGTGAGGGCCAGGGCCTCGCGGTTCATCCAGGCCATCATCAGCACGCGCCCGGTCTTGTGATCCTGGGCGATGGCCGGCACCAGGCCGTCTTCGTTCCAGGTGATTTCGTCGAGCCAGTCAGTCATCGCTATTCCGCCCGTCCGGGCTTGTCTCATGCTGCGCTGGGCGCAGCCGGTAAATGCTGGGCGCTGTTGGTGCAGGTGCTGCACACAAATGGCGCTCGGCTAGTGTGCCAGCCGTAGCCGGCACTGGCTATCGACGCAGGATCAGCAGCAGACCGGCGCTCAGGCTGAGCCAGGCGGCCCAGCTGGCAACGGCCAGGCTCAGGCCCTGGCTGACGCCGCCGGCGATCAGCGCTGCGCCGATCAGGCGCAGTGGCCAGGCGTGCGTTGGTGCGGCCGCCACAGGGGCGGCGGCAGGCTGCTGGTTGAGGCGCTCCAGGGTGTCGCGGGCCATTTGCGACAGGTGCGGCACCTGCTCGGCCTGCTGCTGCAGGTTGCGCAGCAGGTGCAGCGGGCTGATGCGCTCACGCATCCAGCGTTCGAGGAACGGCTGCGCGGTGCTCCACAGGTCCAGGTCCGGGTACAGCTGGCGGCCCAGGCCTTCGATGTTGAGCAGGGTCTTCTGCAGCAGCACCAGCTGCGGCTGAACTTCCATGTTGAAGCGGCGTGCGGTCTGGAACAGGCGCAGCAGCAGCTGACCGAAGGAGATGTCCTTCAGCGGCTTCTCGAAGATCGGCTCGCAGACGGTGCGGATCGCCGCCTCGAAATCGTTGACCTTGGTTTCCGCCGGCACCCAGCCGGAGTCGATGTGCAGCTGCGCCACGCGGCGGTAGTCGCGCTTGAAGAAGGCGATCAGGTTGCGCGCCAGATAGTCCTGGTCCTCGGGGGTGAGGCTGCCGACGATGCCGCAGTCGATCGCAATGTACTGCGGGCTCCACGGCGTGCGGGTGCTGACGAAGATGTTGCCGGGGTGCATGTCGGCATGGAAGAAGCTGTCGCGGAACACCTGGGTGAAGAAAATTTCCACGCCGCGCTCGGCCAGCAGTTTCATGTTGGTGCGCTGGTCGGCCAGGGTGGCCATGTCGGTCACCGGCACGCCGTAGATGCGTTCCATCACCAGCACTTTCGGCCGGCACCAGTCCCAGTACACCTGCGGTACGTAGAGCAGGTCGGAACCCTCGAAGTTGCGCCGCAGCTGGCTGGCGTTGGCCGCCTCGCGCAGCAGGTCGAGTTCGTCGTAGATGGTCTTCTCGTAGTCGCTGACCACTTCCACCGGGCGCAGGCGACGGGCATCGGCCGAAGCTTTCTCGGCCAGGCGCGCGGCGAGGTACAGCCAGGCCAGGTCCGAGCGGATGATCGGCTTGAGCCCCGGGCGGATCACCTTGACCACCACTTCCTCGCCGCTCTTCAGCTGTGCGGCATGCACCTGGGCCACCGAGGCCGAGGCCAGCGGTTCGACCTCGAAGCGGGCGAACACTTCAGTGACGCTGGCACCGAGCTGCTCTTCGATGCGTGCCACCGACTCGGCGGCGGGGAAGGGCGGCACCTGGTCCTGCAGCTTGGCCAGTTCGTCGGCCATGTCCGGCGGCAGCAGGTCGCGACGGGTGGAGAGCAGTTGCCCGAACTTGATGAAGATCGGCCCGAGGTCTTCCAGGGCCAGGCGCAGGGCTTCGCCACGGCTCAGCTGGGACGGGCGGCGCGGCAGCCAGCGCCAGGGCAGGGCGAAGCGCAGCATGCGCATCCAGGTGGGCAACGGCAGGTGCAGCAGCTGGTCGTCGAGGCGGTAGCGAATCACCACGCGCAGGATGCGCAGCAGGCGGCGGGCGGCAAGCAGCTTCATTCGGAGGGTTTTACCTTGCGGGCGAGGTGCTCGATACGCGCGTCGAGGCGGTCGAGGGCGAGCTTGAGGTGGTCGAGTTCGGCGAAGCGCGCGTCGGCCTCGCGCTGGCCGACCAGGTGGCGCGATTCTTCGCTGAGGTAGTCGGCGAGGTTGTGGCGCAGGCTGTCCAGGCTGTTGCCGGCCCAGTTCGCCCGGCTACGCAGGTGGCCACTGAGCAACTGGCTGCCGACCGGACCGAGCCAGCGCGACAGCTCGTATTCCCAGTCCAGCTCGAGGTCCTGGAGGATCTGGGTCAGCTCCAGCAGGGCGGCGCTATCGCCGTCCAGTTCGACTTCCGGGCGGTGCAGGACGCTGGTCTTGTCCTTGGCCAGGGCCAGGCGCAGCAGGCTGGCCGCCGGCGCGCGCAGGGTGCAGTCGGCGCCACTCCACTGGCTGGCCAGCTGCAGGCCCTCGCCGCTGGGCAGGAGGAACAGTTGCAGTGCCGGGCTCTGGCAGTCGATGGCGATGACCTTGCCGTCCAGCCGGGCCAGGCGCGGCAGCGCGGTGCTGTCCATCGCCAGCACGCGGTTGAGGCCGTGTTCGACGCCGGCCAGTAGCCCACTCAGCAACATCAGGGCTTGATGCCGCGGTGCAGGGCGACGATGCCGCCGGTCATGTTGTGGTAGGTGACGCGCTCGAAACCGGCCTCGACCATCATCGCCTTGAGGGTGTCCTGGTCCGGGTGCATGCGGATCGATTCGGCCAGGTAGCGGTAGCTTTCCGAGTCGTTGGTGATCAGCTTGCCGGCCAGCGGCATGAAGGCGAACGAGTAGGCGTCGTAGGCCTTGGCCAGCAGTGGGCTGGCGGGCTTGGAGAACTCCAGCACCAGCAGGCGACCGCCCGGCTTGAGCACACGCAGCATCGAGCGCAGGGCGTCTTCCTTGTGGGTGACGTTGCGCAGGCCGAAGGCGATGGTGACCACGTCGAAGTGGTTGTCCGGGAACGGCAGTTTCTCTGCGTCAGCCTGGACGAACACCACGTTGCCGGCCACGCCCTTGTCGAGCAGGCGATCACGGCCGACTTTCAGCATCGACTCGTTGATGTCGGCCAGCACCACTTCGCCGGTCGGGCCGACCAGGCTGGAAAATTTGCGCGCCAGGTCGCCAGTGCCGCCGGCGATATCCAGCACGCGATTGCCCACGCGTACGCCGGATAGTTCGATGGTGAAGCGCTTCCACAGGCGGTGCATGCCGCCGGACAGCACGTCGTTCATCAGGTCGTATTTGGCCGCTACCGAGTGGAACACCTCGGCGACCTTCTCAGCCTTCTGGCTTTCCGGAACGTCCTGAAAGCCGAAGTGGGTGGTCGGTTCGCTGTCGTGGGCCTTGCGCGGGTCGTTCATGTCGCGGTCACCGGAATCAAAGTGGCGGCCATTCTAAACCCGTGGCCGGCCTTTGTCTTGGCGCCAGGCGGCGCGGTATAGTCGTGCGACACCAGGTCGCTGTCGGAGTTGTGCATGGCCCGTATTACCGTCGAACGTTCCCATTCCCTTGGCCGCGAAGCCGCTCGCGAGAAAGCCGAGATGCTCGCCGAGCGCCTGGCACGCGAATACGACGTGAAATACCGCTGGGCCGGCGACACCCTGGAGTTCAAGCGCAGCGGCGCCGACGGCACCATCGAAGTGAGTGCCGATCAGGTGCGCGTCAAACTCAACCTTGGCCTGCTGCTGTCGGCTCTGGGCGGCACCATCAAGCGCGAAATCGAAGACACCCTGGACAAGCATCTGCAGGCTTGAAAGCCGGGGTGGACAATCTATTTCGCGACCTAGTATGTGATTTCTAATTTTTCTCCCTACCTTGAGCTCAAGTCCTGCGAAAGGACCAACTTTCCATCACATTGAGCGTGAGGTGCCCCATGGCCACTAAAGCCGTCGTTAAGAAGAAAGCCGAAGTCGAAAGCAAAGCTACCGTCCTGACCGATGTGAAGGCCTACGCCCACAAGGTCTGGCTGGCCGGTCTGGGTGCCTATGTCAAGGCAGGCCAGGAAGGCGCTGACTACTTCAAAGAGCTGGTCAAGGCCGGCGAAGGCGTTGAGAAGCAAGGCAAGAAGCTGGTGAACGAGCAGGTCGAAGCTGCCAACAGCCAGATCACTACCCAGCTGGAAAGCGTCAAGACCAGCGTTTTCGGTGTTAAAGAGAAAGTTGAAGTGCAGCTCGATAAGGTCGAAAAAGCTTTCGACAATCGTGTTGCCAGCGCGCTGAACCGTATGGGCATTCCCTCCAAGCAAGACGTTGAGGCACTCTCTGCTAAGCTGGACGAGTTGAATGCATTGCTTGAACGTGTCGCGCGTACCCAATAAGGAGAGCAGGATGGCTGTTAAAAAACCTACCGCTGCAAAACCCGCAGCTAAGAAGCCAGTGGCGAAGAAGGAAACCAGTTCCTGGATCGGCGAGATCGAGAAGTACTCGCGGCAGATCTGGCTGGCCGGCCTCGGCGCCTATTCCAAAGTCAGCAAGGACGGCACCAAGCTGTTCGACGGCCTGGTCAAGGATGGCGAGAAAGCCGAGAAGCAAGCCAAGACTGAAGTCGACAAGCAGCTGGGCGCGGTGAAAACCACCGTTGACTCCACTGTTGGTTCGGCCAAGTCGAAAGTCGACGAAGTCAAAGACAAGGCCCTGGGCAAGTGGAACGAACTGGAAGAGGCTTTTGACAAGCGTCTGAACAGTGCGATCTCCCGCCTCGGTGTGCCGAGCCGCAACGAAGTGAAGGCGCTGCAGGCCAAGGTTGACACCCTGACCAAGCAGATCGAGAAGCTCACCGGTGTATCGGTGAAGTCGGTCGCCAAGCCAGCTGCCAAAGCTGCTGCCAAGCCTGCAGCTAAACCGGCCGCCAAGCCGGTTGCCAAAGCTGCCGCCAAGCCTGCGGCTAAACCGGCTGCCAAGCCGGTCGCCAAAGCTGCTGCTAAGCCTGTTGCGAAACCGGCTGCCAAGCCGGCTGCACCGAAAGCCGTAGCCAAGCCGGTCGCAGCTAAGCCGGCCGCTCCGGCCGCTGCACCCGCAGCCGCTCCGGCTCCGGTAGCTGCTCCGGTAGCACCTGCTACCCCGTCCTGAGTTTCCGCTCAGTACCACAAACGCCCGGCCTAGTGCCGGGCGTTTGCGTTTCAGAACCTGTTTACGACCTTCTGAATTAGAGCCAGACAAGGCAAAAACGGCCGAGGAAGCGCAGTTTACGAGCTGTAAATGAGCATTCCGAGGCCGTTTTTAACGCGGTATGGCCGCGAGTCAGGAGATCGTAAACAGGTTCTCAGGCCTGCAGGTAGCGCTGGGCAATGTGTTCGGCGGCGTGGCGTGAACCTGGGGTGAGGTGTGGGGCGACCAGCATCATGATCTGGTAGACCACCAGGCGCACTTCACCATCGGCACCGACGATGCGCTGGTAGTCGAGGGAGAACAGCAGGGTCAGGGTGATCTGTTCGACCAGTTGGCCGAGTGACTGGGTTTCGCTGAGCAGTTGGCCCTCGGCCTTGAGGCGGGCCAGCAGGGTGGCCAGGGTGCGCTTGAGCTGGTTGAGCCAGTGGCGAATGCCACGGGCCAACTTGGGCAGGCGTCCGGCCAGGTTGGACAGGTCCTGGAAGAGGAAGCGGTACTGCGCCAGGCGCTCCACGATCAGGTGCAGGAACAGCCAGTAGTCCTCGGCACCCAGTTCGACATCCAGCGGCGGATCCAGCAGCGGCGCCATATCGTTCTGGAAGCGCTCGAACAGCTCCAGAATCACCGGCTCCTTGCCATGGAAGTGGTAATACAGATTGCCTGGGCTGATGCCCATTTCATTGGCGATTTCGAGGGTGGAGACGTTGGGCTCGCCCTCCTGGTTGAACAGGATCAGGGCGCATTCGAGGATGCGGTCGCGAGTCTTCATTCCATGAGCATTTTATGGCCGCGGGGCTTTGACGATAACCGGCCGAGCGCTGCTCGGCCAGTCGTTTTCACTGAGCTTCAGCGTATATGCACATAGGTGCCGGGCGCGGCTTCCATGGCGGGGTATTTGCTGTTGCCGATGGCGACCTGCGTCTCGTGCCGCTCCCCCGAGCGCTGTTGAATCCACTCCAGCCACGCGGGCCACCAGCTGCCTTCAAGCTTCTTCGCGTCGTAGTACCAGGCGCGGTGGTCGGAGCTGAGCTTGCCGTTTTCCATGAAGGTGGCTTTGGGGTTGCCCGGCGGGTTGAGGATGCTCTGGATATGCCCGCTGTTGGACAGTACGAAGCGACGGTTGCCGCCCAGCAGCAAGGCCGAGCGATACACCGACTCCCAAGGCGTGATGTGGTCGTTGATGCCGGCCACACTGAAGCTGTCCAGGTTGACCTTGCTCATGTCGATGGGGCTGCCGCAGATTTCCATGGCGCCGCTGCGGGTCAGCGGGTTGTGCTTGAACAGCTCGAGCAGGTCGCCATGCAGGGCCGCCGGTAGGCGGGTGTTGTCGTTGTTCCAGAACAGGATGTCGAACGCCGGCGGCTCTTTGCCGAGCAGGTAGTTATTGACCCAGTAGTTCCAGATCAGGTCGTTGGGGCGCATCCAGGCAAACACCCGGGCCATGTCGCGACCATCCAGCACGCCGCTCTGGTAGGAGCGGCGCTTGGCCGACTCCAGGGTCTGTTCGTCGGCAAACAGCATCGCTGGGCTGTCGACCTGGCTGTCCAGCAGGCTGACTAGGTAAGTGGCGCAGCCGATCTTGCGCAGCTGCTTCTTGGCCTGCAGGTGGCCTTGCAGGGCCGCGATGGTGAGGCCGCCGGCACAGGCGCCGATCAGGTTGACTTCTTTGCTGCCGGTAATCGCGCGGCAGACTTCGCTGGCTTCTTCGAGGGCCTGCACGTAGCTCGACAGACCCCACTCGCGATGGCGCGCGTCCGGGTTGCGCCAGCTGATGGCGAAGGTTTGCAGGTCATTCTTCAGGCAGTACTGAATAAAGCTCTTTTCCGGACTGAGATCGAAAATGTAGTACTTGTTGATCTGCGGCGGGACGACCAGCAGCGGTGTGGCGAACTGCTTTTCACTCATCGGCTTGTAGTGGATCAGCTCCAGCATTTCACTGCGGAACACCACGGCGCCGGTTGTGGTGGCCAGGTTGCGCCCGACCTCGAAGGCCTGCTTGCTGACTTGGCTGGGTAGCCCGCTGTTGTGCAGCAGGTCGTCGAGCATATGCCGCGCACCGCGCAGCACGCTGCTGCCGCCGGTATTGAACAGCTCCTTGATCGCCTGCGGATTGAGCAGGCTATTGGAGGGGGCGATGGCGTCATTGAGCAGCGAGAACAGGAAGTGCGCGCGGGTCCGATCATCCGGCGACAGGTCGCTTTCGTCGATCCACGCCTTGAGCTGCTTCTGCCAGGTCAGATAGGCCTGCAGGCTGCGGCTGTAGAACGGGTTGAGCTGCCAGGTCGGATCGCTGAAGCGAGCATCCTGCGGGTTGGGTTTGTGCAGCGTGTCGCCCAGCATCACGCGGCCGAGTTGCTTGCCGAACGCAAAGGCGTGGCGGGCGCTGTGCACGGGTTGGCGCAAGCCCTGGAAAGCCAGGGTGCGCAGGGTGGAGAACAGATCACGGCCGCGCAGGCCAACCATGGCACTCTGCGCGTTCATGAAGTTTGCGGGTACCGGCAGGGATCCCGGTGCAGTCTTTTCACGCATGAGGCAGGCTCCGTCGTCAAACTGTCACGCAAATGACAGCAAGGCTTGTACCAAGGCGCGCCGGAAGGCATTCCAGACTGCCGCGCGAAAATCCATTTAGTCCGGCGGGGCCCTGTATGGGGGCAAGCCTGCCGGGGCAGCACTACAGTTGTGCGATCAGTGACCGCGAATAGGCATGGGTTGTGGGTGCATCACGGCACGGCGCCGTTCCTCCTCGAGGAACTTCATGATAATCGGCGCCACGGCCTCGGCACGGGTCACCAGGAACAGGTGCCCATCGTCGATGATGTGGAACTCGGAGTTGGGGATGCGCCACGCCAGCAGGCGCATGTTGACCAGTGGAATCAGCGGGTCATCATCGCCCGCCAGTACCAGCGTAGGCTGCTTGATTCGATGTAGCCAATGGATGCTGGTCCAGCCGAGGCCAGCAAACAGCTGCCAGTAGTAACCCATCTTGCCGCCCGAGCGGACCTTGCTGGCGTGCGCCAGGGCCAGTTTGGGGTCGCGGCGGAAGGCGCCACCGTAGATGTCCGGGGCGATATGCACGCCATATGACGGCTGGATATAACGACGCGGGCTGGCCATGCGCCAGAGCACCTTGGGCTTGCCCGGCACCATGATGGCGCCAGCGGAGGTGGCGGCGAGCACCAGTTTCTTGCAGCGCTCGGGGTAGTCGTGGGCAAACTGCTGAGCCAGTGCCCCGCCCCAGGACACGCCGATGGCATTGACCTGGCCGTAGTCCAGGTAGTCGAGCATGCGTGCGGCCAGCTTGGCCAGGCCGGGGAAGCGATAGGGCGTATTCGGTGTCGACGAGCCGCCGACGCCGGGGACATCGAAGGCGATGACTTCCAGTTCCGGGTCGAGGGCCTGGACGAAAGGCATGACCAACTCGAGGTTGGCACCAATGCCGTTGAAGATCAGCAGAGGTGTGAGCTTGCTGTTGCCGGGACGGACCGCCGTGCGGATGGTCTGGCCATCCAGTTCGATGGTACGGAATGCGAAAGGTTGCGGCATGCGCTGAGCCCTATGGTTTGATCCGTGGCGAGCCGACATCCAAAGCGGCTCTCCAGTGACCCACCGGGAGGGTGGGCAGGCACTGCTCCGGCCATACGGCTCCGGAGCGGTGAGCGGCACTTCCAAGTGCCGCGGGCAGTACTGCGCAAGGTGCAGCGGTGCAAATGGTGCTGTTGTTGGTTATGGCGTGGGGCAAATGCTTAGCGCTCGTGTACGTAAGTGCCGGGAGCGGCCTCGCCAGGCTGATAAGCCTTGTTGCCGAGGCTGGTGGGTGATTTCTTCAGTTTGCCCGAGCGATCAGCCAGCCAGGTCTGCCAGTGCAGCCACCAGGAGTCAGCGTGCTTGGTGGCGCTGGCCTGCCAGGCGCGCGGGTCAAGCGGCATCTCGGTGTTGGTCATGTAGCGTGCCTTGGGGTTGCCTGGCGGGTTGAGAATGCTCTGGATATGCCCGCTGTTGGACAGCACGAAGTCAACCTTGCCGCCGAACAGGTGCGCCGACTTGTAGCAGGCGTCCCACGGGGTGATGTGGTCGGTGGTGCCGGCCAGGCAGAACAGGTCGCAGGTGACCTGCTTGAGGTCGATCGGCGTACCGCAGACTTCCAGCGCACCGGCGCGGGTCAGCGGGTTGGTCTTGAACATCTCGATGAATTCGCCGTGCAGGGCGGCCGGCAGGCGCGTGGTGTCGTTGTTCCAGTAGAGGATGTCGAACACCGGCGGCTCGTTGCCGAGCAGGTAGTTGTTGACCCAGTAATTCCAGATCAGGTCGTTCGGGCGCATCCAGGCGAATACCTTGGCCATGTCGCTGCCTTCCAGTACGCCGGACTGATAGGAGCGGCGCTTGGCAGCCTCGAGGGTTTTCTCGTCGGCGAACAGGGCGACCTGGGTGTCGAGTTTGGTGTCGAGTACGCTGACCAGCAGGGTCAGGGCATGTACTTTCTGGTCGCCGATGGCGGCGTAGTGGCCGAGCAGGGAGGCTGTGGTCAGGCCGCCGGAGCAGGCGCCGAGCATGTTCAGGTCCTTGCTGCCGGTGATCGCCAGAACCACCTCGATGGCTTCCTTGAGCGCCTCGATGTAGCTCGACAGGCCCCACTCGCGCTGAGCCTTGGTCGGGTTGCGCCAGCTGACCACGAAGGTCTGGATGCCGTTGCGCAGGAGGAAGCGGGCGACGCTCTTTTCCTGCGACAGGTCGAAGACGTAGTACTTGTTGATCTGCGGCGGCACCACCAGCAGTGGGCGCTCCTGCACCTGCTCGGTGATCGGCTTGTACTGGATCAGTTCCAGCAGGTCATTGCGGAACACTACGGCACCATCGCTGGTGGCGAGGTTCTTGCCGACTTCGAAGGCATCCATGTTGACCTGGCTGGGCATGCCACCGTTGTGCACGATGTCCTTGGCCAGGTGCGACAGGCCGTCGAGCAGGCTCTTGCCGCCGGTTTCGAAGAAGCGTTTGACCGCGGCCGGGTTGGCCATGCTGTTGGTCGGCGCCATGGCTTCGGTCAACAGGTTGATGACGAAGTGACCGCGGCTGGTGTCCTGTTCGGTGAGGTTGCTGTCCTCGATCCACTCATGCAGTTCCTTGCGCCAGGCCAGGTAGGTCTGCAGGTAGCGGCGGTACAGCGGGTTCTGGCTCCATGCCGGGTCGGCGAAACGACGGTCGCCTTCCTCGGGGGTCAGTTCCGATTGTCCGAGCAGAACGTTCTTCAGCTCGAAGACGAAATGGGTGGCATGTTTGGCGCTGTGGAAGGGTTGCTTCAGTGCTTGGGCCAGCACCATGCGGGCAGAGCTCAGGATGTCCTTGCCACGCAAGCCAATAACCGGGTTGAGACCCAAGGTACTTTCCGAGGCCTGCTGCTTCAAATCTTCGTTGTTCTTGTTGGTCATCTTCTACGACGCTCCATTGTCCTGAGACGAATACCTGCACGCTGACACAGGGCGAGGGGCTGGTACTGCTCGGGTTACCGGTTGCGGAGGTTTTCCGCGATTTCTCAACATTTGGCTTTGCCAAATGCATGGAACTTGCCAGTTCCTTGGTTACCCGAGTTTCCGCTTTTGCGCAAGTTCGCTAATCCTGATTGCACAGCGCGCGGCAGTATGCCCGGGTGCATTAGAAAGTGCGCCCTAACCATGTAATGCGTATGACGGCAGGCGCAGGCTAGAGCATCAGCTTGACGATGGACTCGTTTGGGTCGCGGCCTTTTCCGGCCTTGGCCAGTTGCGCGAGGTAGTCGGCCCAGAGTTCGTCGTGGCGGGTCGCCAGTTGATAAAGATAGTCCCAAGTGAACAATCCGCTGTCATGACCGTCGTCGAAGCACAGTTTCAGTGCGTAGTTGCCGGCCGGCTCCAGGCTGTTCAGGCCGACGTGGAGCTTGCCCGTTTGCAGGATGGGCTTGCCGTGGCCCTGCACCTCGGCCGAGGGCGAGTGCACGCGGAGGAATTCGGCGCTGAGGGTATAGCTGTGCGCGTCGTACTGTAGCTCGAGGGTCTTCGACGCCTTGTGCAGTTTGATCGCGGTGGGCATGCGCATGGAGGGGCTTCCGGGTAACGGGTGGATAACGCTGGGCATTATCCACCCGCAACCTTAGAGGATATAGCGCGACAGGTCTTCGTTCTGTGCTAGCTCGCCGAGGTGGCTGTTGACGTAGGCGGCGTCGATGCGGATCGGCGCGCCGTTCTGCTGGCCGGCCAGGTCGCCGGCGCTGAAGGAGACTTCTTCGAGCAGGCGTTCGAGCAGGGTGTGCAGGCGGCGTGCACCGATGTTCTCGGTCTTCTCGTTGACCTGCCAGGCGATCTCGGCGATGCGCTTGATGCCGTCCTGGAGGAACTCGATCTGCAGTCCTTCGGTGTTCAGCAGCGCGGTGTACTGTTCGGTCAGCGCGGCGTGCGGCTCGGTGAGGATGCGTTCGAAGTCCTGCGGCGACAGGGCCTTGAGCTCGACGCGGATCGGCAGGCGGCCCTGCAGTTCGGGCACCAGGTCGCTCGGCTTGCTCAGGTGGAAGGCGCCGGAGGCGATGAACAGGATGTGGTCGGTCTTGACCATGCCCAGCTTGGTGTTGACCGTGCAGCCTTCGATCAACGGAAGCAGGTCGCGCTGCACGCCTTCGCGCGAGACATCGGCGCCGCCGACATTGCCGCGCTTGGCGACCTTGTCGATCTCGTCGATGAACACGATGCCGTTCTGTTCCACCGCTTCCAGGGCCTTGGCCTTGAGTTCTTCCTCGTTGACCAGGCGCGCGGCTTCCTCGTCGCGCACCAGTTTGAGCGCTTCCTTGACCTTGAGCTTGCGGCTCTTCTTCTTGCCCTTGCCGAGGTTGGCGAACAGGCTCTGCAGCTGGTTGGTCATCTCCTCCATGCCCGGCGGGGTCATGATCTCGACGCCGGCCGGCTGTTCGGCCACCTCGATGTCGATTTCCTTGTCGTCCAGTTGGCCTTCGCGCAGGCGCTTGCGGAACAGTTGGCGGGTGTTGGAGTCCTGGCTCGGCGCCGGGTCCTCATTGAAGCCGGTGCGCGCCGGTGGCAGCAGGGCATCGAGGATGCGTTCCTCGGCGGCGTCTTCGGCACGGTGCTGGACGCGGACGATTTCCTGCTCACGCAGCAGCTTGATGGCGGCGTCGGCGAGGTCACGAATGATCGACTCGACGTCACGGCCGACATAGCCCACCTCGGTGAACTTGGTCGCTTCTACCTTGATGAACGGTGCATTGGCCAGCTTGGCCAGGCGCCGGGCGATCTCGGTCTTGCCGACGCCGGTAGGACCGATCATCAGGATGTTCTTCGGTGTCACCTCGGCGCGCAGCTCGGCCGGCAGCTGCATGCGCCGCCAGCGGTTGCGCAGGGCGATAGCCACGGCGCGCTTGGCGTCGTCCTGGCCGATGATGTGGCGGTTGAGCTCGGAAACGATCTCGCGGGGAGTCATGGACATGCAGGTTTGCTCCAGAAAAAGACGCGCTTATTCAGCGCAGTCTTCTTCTTCGATAGTTAGATTCTGGTTAGTGAAGACACAGATGGAACCGGCAATGTTCAACGCGGTTTCGGTGATTTCACGGGCGCTCAAGTCGGTTTTCTGCAGCAGGGCCATTGCTGCGGCCTGGGCGAAGCCGCCGCCGGAGCCCATGGCGATCAGGCCCTGCTCGGGCTCAACCACGTCACCGTTGCCGGTAATGATCAGCGAGGCGTCCTTGTTGGCCACCGCCAGCATGGCTTCCAGGCGGCTCAGGCTGCGATCGGTACGCCAGTCCTTGGCCAGCTCGACGGCGGCACGCACCAGATGACCCTGGTGTTTCTCCAGCTGGCCTTCAAAGCGCTCGAACAGGGTGAAGGCGTCGGCGGTGGCGCCGGCGAAGCCGGCCAGCACCTGGCCGTGGTACAGGCGCCGGACTTTCTTGGCATTGCCTTTCATCACGGTATTGCCGAGCGATACCTGGCCGTCGCCGCCCATGACGACTTTGCCGTTGCGGCGCACTGAAACGATGGTGGTCAAGGGGAGAGTCTCCACACAGCGGGGCGAAGTTGCCCGGATGGAGAATCAGATGGGGTGAGCGGCCCGGCTTTTCAACCGGGCGGTCACAAATTGGCGATCAACGTGACTGGCGCTGCTGTAACAGCAGATTGCTGAAACCGCTGCCAGCCAGCTGTTTCTGCGCGCTGGCCAGCTGCTCGCGGTTGGCGTAGGGACCGACCAGCACGCGGTACCAGGTTTCCTCGCGCACGGTGCCGGACTCCACCTGCACGTTCTGGCCAAGCAGGATGATCTGCGCGCGCACCTTGTCGGCATCGTCCTGTTTGCGGAACGAGCCTGCCTGGAGGAAGAACAGGGTCCTGGCTGGTGCCTTGGCGATTACCGGCGGTGGCGGCGGGGTCTGGCCATTGAGCAGGGCCTCGGCGCGGGCGGCGTCGATCTTCGCTGCTTCTTCCGGGGTGACCGGCTTGCTTTCGGCGGCCTGTTTTTCGGTCGGCAAGGCCTCCGGCGGCACGATGACTTCGGATTCCGGCAACAGGGTGTAGAAGTCGTACTTGGGCTTGACCGCTTCTGGCTTGCTTTGTGGCTTGGCCTGAGTCGTGGCCGGCGCGCCGCTCGGGCGCTGGGCGTCTTCGGGCTTGGCGCGCTTGACGTCATCGCGGCCCGGTTCGAGGCTGAACAGGAACACCATGAAACCGCCGATCACCAGGCCGCAGGCCAGCCACACCCAACCTGGCACCGGGCTTTTCGCCGGGGCCTGGTAGCGACTGGCGCCGCGCTTGGGGGCTGGCTTCTTCTTCGCTGCCACTTACATGCGCTCCAGGGTGTCCAGGCCGAGCAGCTGCAGGCCCTGCTTGAGGGTGCGGCCGGTCAGCGCAGCAAGGCGCAGGCGGCTGTTGCGCACGGCCTCGTCTTCGGCACTGAGGATCGGGCAGTTCTCGTAGAAGCTGGAGAACAGCCCGGCCAGGTCGTACAGGTAGGCGCACAGCAGGTGCGGGGTGCCCTTGTCGGCGATGCCGTTGAGCACGTCGGCGAACTGCGCCAGCTTGCCGGCCAGGGCTTGTTCCTGCTCGGCGCCCAGGCTGATCTGTCCGCCGATTTCCTCGACGCTCTTGCCCAGCTTGCGGAACACGCTGGCCACGCGGGTGTAGGCGTACAGCAGGTAGGGCGCGGTGTTGCCCTCGAAGCTCAGCATCAGCTCGAAGTTGAAGCTGTAGTCGCTGGTGCGGTGCTTGGACAGGTCGGCGTATTTCACCGCACCCACGCCTACGGCGCGGGCGATCTGGCGCAGCTCGGCTTCGTCCAGCTCGGGGTTCTTGCCCTTGACCAGGGCGTAGGCGCGCTCTTCGGCTTCATTGATCAGGTCGACCAGCTTCACCGTGCCGCCGTCGCGGGTCTTGAACGGGCGGCCGTCGGCGCCGTTCATGGTGCCGAAGCCCATGTGCTCGAGCTGCATGTCGGCAGGCACGAAGCCGGCCAGGCGCGCGGCGCTGAAGACCATCTGGAAGTGCAGGGCCTGGCGCTGGTCGACAAAGTACAGGGCGCGGTCGGCTTTCAATACATTGGCGCGGTAGCGGGTGGCGGCCAGGTCGGTGGTGGCGTAGAGGTAGCCGCCGCCGGCCTTCTGCACGATCAGCGGCAGCGGGTTGCCTTCGGCGTTTTTGAACTCGTCCATGAACACGCACTGGGCGCCATCGCTTTCGCTGAGCAGGCCTTTGGCCTTGAGGTCGGCGACCACGTTGGCCAGGTCGTCGTTGTAGGCGCTCTCGCCCTTGACGTCGGCCATGGAGAGTTTAACCCCGAGGCGGTCGTACAGGGCCTGGCAGTGGCTCAGGGAAATATCGTTGAAGCGGTGCCACAGGCGCAGGCACTCGGCGTCGCCGGCTTGCAGCTGAACCACCAGCTCACGGGCGCGGTCGGCAAATTCGGGCGATTCGTCGAAGCGCTTCTTCGCCGCGCGGTAGAAGTTCTCCAGGTCGGCCAGCTCGCTTTCGGCCGCCGCCGGGTTTTCCTGCATATAGGCCAGGAGCATGCCGAACTGGGTACCCCAGTCGCCGACGTGGTTCTGCCGGATCACGGTGTCGCCGAGGAATTCCAGCACGCGCGCCACGCCGTCGCCGATGATGGTCGAGCGCAGATGGCCGACGTGCATTTCCTTGGCCAGGTTGGGCGCCGACAGGTCGACCACCACGCGCTGCGCCGGGCCGGCCTTGCGCACGCCGAGCTGGGCGTCGGCCAGCGCTGCTTCCAGGCGCTGGGCCAGGGCGTCGCTGTTCTGGAAGAAGTTGAGGAAGCCGGGGCCGGCGATATCCACTTTGCTCACCTCGGCATCGGCGGGCAGCGCGGCGACCAGTTTCTCGGCCAGCTCGCGCGGCTTCATGCCGGCCGGTTTGGCCAGCATCATGGCGATGTTGCTGGCGAAGTCGCCGTTGCTCTTGTCCTTGGTGTTCTCCACTTGGATCACCGGGCTCAGGCCCTCGGGCAGCACGCCCTCGGCGGTGAGGCGGGTCAAGGCTTGCTGGATCAGGTGGCGAATGTTGTCTTTCATGGTCTGCTCGGTCGGCCGTGGCGGGTCGAAAACTGGGCATTATCCGCGGCTGGAGGGCAGTGCTTCAAGCTTTGCCCGTAGCCCGGATGAAATCCGGGAGGTTTGTGCCCCGGATTTCATCCGGGCTACGGCCTGTCTGGCAGCACAAGATCCGGCCTCAGAACAGGTCGATCGGGTCGATATCCAGCGACCAGCGCACGGCGCGCCCACCGGGCATCGCTTCGAGAATCGGCAACCAGGCGGCCAGCAGCTTGTGCAGGGGCACGCGGCTGCTGGACTGCAGTAGCAGCTGGGCGCGATGGCGGCCGGCGCGGCGTTCCATCGGTGCCGGGACCGGGCCGAGCAGCTCGATGGCGGGCAGGCGTAGCTCCTGCTGCAGCTGTTCGGCGTAGCTGCAGGCCTCATCGAGAAAGCCTTCGGCCTGGCCCGGCTTGTGCGCTTCGGCGCGCAGCAGGGCGAGGTGGGCGAAGGGCGGCAGGCCGGCGCCACGGCGCTCGCTCAGCGCCTGCTCGGCGAAGGCCGGGTAACCCTGCTCGGTGAGCTGGACCAGCAGCGGGTGGTCGGCCAGATGCGACTGGATGATCACCTTGCCCGGTTCCTCGGCCCGTCCGGCGCGGCCGGCGACCTGGACGATCAGCTGGGCCATGCGCTCGCTGGCGCGAAAATCCGCGGAGTACAGGCCGCCGTCGGCGTCGAGGATTGCCACCAGGGTGACGCGCGGGAAGTGGTGGCCCTTGGCGAGCATCTGCGTGCCGACCAGGATGCACGGCTCGCCACGGGTGATGGTGCTGAACAGCTTGTCCATGGTGCCCTTGCGCGCCGTGGTGTCACGGTCGATGCGCAGCACTGGGAAGTTGGGGAAGAGGATGTTCAGGCGCTCCTCGGCGCGCTCGGTGCCGGCGCCGACCGGACGCAGGTCGACCTTGGCGCAGTCCGGGCACTGCCGTGGCGGGCGTTCGGCATGTCCGCAGTGGTGGCAGCGCAATTCGCCAGAGCGCTGGTGCAGGGTCATCCGTGCATCGCAGCGCTGACACTGGCTGATCCAGCCGCAATCGTGACACAGCAGGGTCGGGGCGAAACCGCGGCGGTTGAGGAACACCAGCACCTGCTGGCCGGCGGCCAAGGTCTGGCCGATGGCCTGTTGCAGCGGGCCGGAAATACCGGAGTCGAGCGGCAGGCTCTTCACGTCCAGGCGCAGGAAGCGCGGCGGCTGGGCACCGCCGGCGCGCTGGTTGAGCTTGAGCAGGGCGTAGCGGCCGGCGTGGGCGTTGTGCAGGCTTTCCAGCGATGGCGTGGCGGAGCCGAGGACGATCGGCAGGTTCTCCTGGCGGGCGCGCACCAGGGCCAGGTCGCGAGCGTGGTAGCGCAGGCCTTCCTGCTGCTTATAGGAGGCGTCGTGCTCCTCGTCGATGATGATCAGCCCCGGATTCTTTAGCGGGGTGAACAGCGCGGAACGGGTGCCGATGACGATATCCGCCTCGCCATCGCGCGCCGCCAGCCAGGCGTCCAGGCGCTCGCGGTCGTTGACTCCGGAGTGCAGCAGGGCGATGCGTGCATTGAAGCGCCGGGCGAAGCGTTCGAGGGTCTGCGGGCCGAGGTTGATCTCCGGGATCAGCACCAGCGCCTGCTTGCCGGCTTCCAGGCATTGGTGGATCAGCTGCAGGTAGACCTCGGTCTTGCCGCTGCCGGTGACGCCATAGAGCAGATAGGCGCCAAAGTCATACATGCCCGACTGGATGGCGGTGAAGGCGGCGCGCTGCTCGGCATTCAGCGGCAGCTCCGGCTGCGCCAGCCAGCCGCCGTGGCGCACCAGCGGGGCGCTGCGGCGCACTTCGACCTGCACCAGGCCCTTCTCCAGCAGCAGATCGAGGCTGTCCTTGTTCAGCAGCAACTTGCTCAGCAGGCTGTGCGCCACGCCATGCGGGTGCTGGGCCAGAGTGCGCAGGGCCTCGCGCTGGCGCGGTGCGCGGGCCAGGCGCGGGTCATTGAGGTCGGCGCCTGGGGCTGCGTGCCAGAAGCGCTCCTGGCGCGCTTCTGCCGGCTCGCCCTGGCGTAGCAACACCGGCAGGGCCCAGCTGAGGGTGTCACCGAGGCTGTGCTGGTAATACTGCGCGGTCCATAAACACAGCTTGAACAGTGCCGGCGGCAGCGGCGTGCGGCGGTCGAGCAGTTCCAGGGCCGGTTTGAGCTTGTCCAGGGGCACTTCGCTGTGTTCGACCACTTCGATCAGCACGCCGATCATCTCGCGGCGACCGAACGGCACGCGCAGGCGCATGCCCGGCTGCAGGGCGCTGCGCGGCACGCCGGCGGGGGCGCGGTAGTCGAACAGGCGGCGCAGTGGCGAGGGCAGGGCGAGGCGTAGAATGGTGTCGGGCACAGCAGGCTCCCAGTGAACGCGGCGATGCTAACACGGCCACACGTCGCCGAGATTTACCGGCGACTTGCGCAGATAACG
Organism: Pseudomonas campi; assembly: GCF_013200955.2. Taxonomy (NCBI): domain Bacteria; kingdom Pseudomonadati; phylum Pseudomonadota; class Gammaproteobacteria; order Pseudomonadales; family Pseudomonadaceae; genus Aquipseudomonas; species Aquipseudomonas campi. The sequence continues at coordinate 3,939,894 of NZ_CP053697.2, read as the reverse complement.
CGCTCTGGTATGATCCGCGGCCTATTTCCGTGCGGTACTTGGCAACCAGCCAAGTGGCGGCACACCAACCGAGGAAAGTGCGATGAAAGCCGAAATCCATCCCCAGTACGAAGAAATGGTTGCAACCTGCAGCTGTGGCAACGTGATCAAGACCCGTTCCACCCTGTGCAAGCCGATGAGCCTGGACGTCTGCTCCGAGTGCCACCCGTTCTACACCGGCAAGCAGAAAATGCTGGATACCGGCGGCCGTGTTGACCGCTTCAAGCAGCGCTTCGGCATGTTCGGCGCCAAGTAAGCGGCCGAGCTGTCACGGAAGACCTGATGGGTTATTCCGCGCTGCTGAAAAAGGCGTCCCTAGTGGGCGCCTTTTTCGTTTCCGTCTTCCTGGTTGTCCCGGTATGGGCGTTGTGCCCTGCGCCAGGCAAGCTGCCGCAGGCCAAGGTCGAGCGGGTGGTGGACGGCGATACCCTGCGCCTGACCGATGGCCGCAGTGTGCGGCTGATCGGCCTGAATGCGCCCGAGCGCGCTCGCGACGGGCGTCCGGCCGAGCCTTTCGCCGAGGCGGCGCGTAAGCGTTTGCAGGCGTTGGTCGCGGCCAATGACGGGCGGGTCGGCCTGCGCCAGGGGGAACCGGCGCGCGATCACTACGGGCGTACCCTGGCCCATGCCTACGATGTCGCTGGGCGTAATCTGGAAGCGCAACTGCTGGCCGAGGGCCTGGCCTATCGGGTGGCGTTCGCTCCGGATAGCGGGTTGGTTGACTGTCAGCAGGTGGCTGAGCGCCAGGCACGCAGCGCGCGGCTCGGGCTGTGGCGGCAGACTCAGGTGGTCGCGCCTGCGGCAGTCAAGCGCGGCGGCTTCGCCCTGGTGCGCGGGCGCGTGGTGAGCGTGCAGCGTAATCGCGGCGGGCTGTGGCTCGAACTCGACGGCCCGTTGGTGCTGCGGGTGGCGCCCAAGCTGTTGCGCTACTTCGATGTCGACGCCCTGCAGCGCCTCGACGGGCGTCAGGTCGAGGTGCGCGGCTGGGTGGTTGACCGGGCGCGCCAGGGCGGCGTAAAACCGGGGCAGGCACGCTGGATGTTGTCGCTCAGCCATGCGGCCATGCTTGAGGTGTTTCCATGACTTTGCGTGTTGCGTTGCTGCTGTTGTTGCTGGGTCAGTTGGTCGGTTGTGCGGTCAATCCGGCGACCGGACGCAATGACTTCGTGATGATGAGTGAGCAGCAGGAAATCGAGCTGGGCCAGCGCTACAACGAAGAGATCCGCAAGCAGTACCCGCGCTACGCCGACGAGAAGCTGCAGGCCTATGTGCAGCAGGTCGGTGAGCGCGTCGCCCGCTACGGCCATCGCAGTCACCTGAAGTACAGCTTCACGGTGATCGACAGTCCGGACATCAATGCCTTCGCTCTGCCGGGCGGGCATATCTACATTCACCGCGGATTGATGGCCTATCTCAGTTCGGAAGCCGAACTGGCAGCCGTGCTCGGCCATGAAGTCGGCCATGTCACGGCGCGCCACAGTGTGCGCCAGCAGAGCCAGTCGACCGCCTGGGGGCTGCTCGGTCAGGCCGTGGCCATCGGCACCGGCGTCGGCGCCGCGGGCGATCTGACCAATGCCTTGGGCGGTGCCTTTGTCAGCGGTTACGGCCGCGACATGGAGCTGGAGGCCGACGGTCTCGGTGCCCAGTACCTGGCGCGCAGTGGCTATGACCCGCAGGCGATGATCGAAGTGGTCAAGGTGCTCAAGAGTCAGGAAGACTTCGCCCGCGACCAGGCTCAGGCCAAGGGGCAGGAGGTGCCAGCGGCTGGCTACCATGGTCTGTTCGACACTCACCCGGACAACGATACCCGCCTGCGCCAGGTGGTGGCCGCAGCCAGTCCGCTGGCCACCGGGCAGGGCGAAGTCGGTCGGGATGTCTACCTGAAGCATATCGACGGCATGCCCTTTGGCGATTCGGCCGAGGCCGGCGTGCGCCGCGGCCAGCATTTCTATCATTCGGGTCTGGATTTCACCCTGGCCTTCCCGCAGGGCTGGGAGCTGATCAATCGCGCCGATGCGCTGATCGTGCACAGTGCCGATCAGCAGGCGTTCGTGGTCATGAGTCTGGAGCCACTGCCCAAGACGCTGAGCGCCGAGCAGTACCTGCGGCAGCGGGCCGGGCGCCAGCAGCTGGTGCAGCAAGACAATTTCCGCCAGGCCGGCCTGGATGTCGCGACAGCCGTTGTGCCGGGCGCGGCAGCCAAGCGCGTGGCGGTGATCACCCGTGAGCGCCAGGCCTTCCTGTTTATCGGCGCGGTCAAGGGGCATGCCTCCCTGGAAAGCGAGGATGAGCGTTTCCTTGAGGTGGTGCGCAGCTTCCGTCCCCTGCGAGCGCAGGAGCGCGCCCTGAGCGAGCCGCGGCGACTGCGCCTGCTGCAGTTCAAGGCGGGTCAGAGTCTGGATGGGTTGAGCAAGCAGATGAGTGGTGAGGGCGATCAGCTGGTGCGCTTACGCCTGCTCAATGGCCTCTATCCCGAGGGGCAGCCGAGCCCGGGTGACTGGCTGAAGACGGTACGTTAGGCCGTTGTGGTCCCCGCTGGTCGGCTTGTGGGGTGGTGCCTTCTTGCGTATGCTCGCTCGCCTGCGTTTCATAGCAAAAGCGGAAATAGCCAACATGTCAGATCTGAAAACTGCCGCTCTCGAGTACCACGCTCACCCCCGTCCGGGCAAACTGAGTGTGGAACTGACCAAGCCTACTGCCACCGCCCGCGATTTGTCCCTGGCCTACAGCCCAGGTGTGGCTGAGCCAGTGCGCGAAATTGCCCGCGATGCCGAACTGGCTTATCGCTACACCGGCAAGGGTAACCTGGTGGCAGTGATTTCCGACGGCACCGCAATCCTTGGGCTGGGTAACCTTGGCCCGCTGGCCTCCAAGCCGGTGATGGAAGGCAAGGGTGTGTTGTTCAAGCGTTTCGCCGGCATTGACGTCTTCGATATCGAAGTCGACTCCGAGAGCCCGCAGGCGTTCATCGACACGGTCAAGCGCATCTCCATCACTTTCGGCGGCATCAACCTCGAAGACATCAAGGCACCCGAGTGCTTCGAGATCGAGCGTGCGCTGATCGAACAGTGTGACATCCCGGTATTCCACGATGACCAGCACGGTACCGCCATCGTCACCGCGGCCGGCATGCTCAACGCTCTGGAAATCGCTGGCAAGACTCTGCCGGAAGCCAAGATCGTCTGCCTCGGTGCTGGCGCTGCGGCTATTTCCTGCATGAAATTGCTGGTCAGCATGGGCGCCAAGGTCGAGAACATCTTCATGCTCGATCGCAAAGGTGTGATCCACGCCGCGCGCGACGACCTCAACCAGTACAAGGCGGTATTCGCCCACCAGACCGACAAGCGCACGCTGTCCGAGGCTCTGGATGGTGCGGACGTGTTCGTCGGTCTGTCCGGTGCCAACCTGCTCAGTCCTGAAGACCTCAAGCGCATGGCACGCGACCCGATCGTGTTTGCTTGCTCCAACCCGGATCCGGAAATCAAGCCGGAGCTGGCCCGCGAGGCGCGCCCGGATGTGATCATGGCCACCGGCCGTTCGGACTACCCGAACCAGGTCAACAACGTGCTTGGTTTCCCCTTCATTTTCCGGGGTGCCCTGGACGTTCGCGCGACCCGCATCAACGAAGAAATGAAGATCGCCGCCGCCCTGGCCCTGCGTGATCTGGCCAAACTGCCGGTGCCGCAGGACGTCTGTGACGCCTACGGTGGTATCTCACTGTCCTTCGGTCGTGAGTACATCATTCCGAAGCCGCTGGATGCCCGCCTGATCACCGTGATCGCCGATGCCGTGGCCAAAGCCGCGATCGAGAGCGGTGTGGCCAGTCTGCCGTATCCGAAGCACTATCCGCTGCAGTCGGTGGATGATGTGTTCAACGGCTGATTCTTCAGCCAATAAAAAGCCCCGCGATTGCGGGGCTTTTTATTGGGCGTCGGTTCGGTTTGTGGTGCTCAGTATGGTGAGTGCTTAGAACAGATCGATCGGCGCCGCTTCGTCTGCCGGCAGTGGGCTGCCGGGGATGGCCAGGCCATCCAGCTCGCTGGTGGGTGGCGGCGAGTCTTCACTCTTGAATAGCTCGAAGTAGGCGTCGGGCGCACCGGGTGAGGCGGCACGGCCACTCATTGGGTCGATGCGCAGGGTCAGCAGGCCAGCCGGCTCGGGTGGCAAGTGCTCCGGTTTGTCCTTGAGGGCTGCGCTCATGTAGCTCATCCAGATCGGCAGCGCCACGGTGCCGCCGTATTCATGGCGGCCGAGGCTCTCCGGCTGGTCGAAACCGGACCAGACAGTGGTGACATAGTCAGCGTTATAGCCGGAGAACCAGCTGTCCTTGGACTCGTTGGTGGTGCCGGTCTTGCCCGCCAGGTCGCCACGTCCCATAGCCAGCGCGCGGCGGCCGGTGCCGCGCTTGATCACGTCCTGCAGCATGTTGGTGAGGATGTAGGCAGTGCGCTCGTCGACGATCTGTTCGGCAATTACCGGTTTGACAATGTCGGCGTTGGGATCCTGCGACAGCGCGACAGCGTTCTGCTCTTCCAGGTTGTTTGCACTGATCGCCGTGCGCGGCGGGTTGGCGACAAACAATGCCTTGCCGTCGCGGCTGTCGATGCGTTCGATCAGGTAGGGCTGGATCTTGTAGCCACCATTGGCAAAAGCCGTCCAGCCGGTAGCGATTTCCAGCGGGGTAAGGTTGGCAGTACCGAGCGCCAGCGACAGGTTGCGTGGCAAGTCCTGCTTATTGAAGCCGAAGTTGCTGATGTAGTTGAGGGTGTAGTCGATACCGATGGTCTGCAGCAGGCGAATCGATACCAGGTTGCGCGACTTGTACAAAGCCTCGCGCAGGCGGATCGGGCCGAGGAAGGTGTTGTTGTCGTTCTTCGGGCGCCAGGCCTCATCCATGCCGGCTTCCTGGAACACGATGGGGGCATCGTTGACCAGGCTGGCGGCGGTGAAGCCGCTGTCGAGGGCGGCGCTATAGATGAAGGGTTTGAAGCTGGATCCAGGTTGGCGCTTGGCCTGGGCGGCGCGGTTGTAATTGCTCTGCTCGAAGGAGAAACCGCCGACTAGGGCGCGGATGGCGCCGTTCTGTGGGTCGAGGGAGACCAGTGCGCTCTGTGCGGCCGGAATCTGGCGGAACAGCAGATTGTTGTCTTTGGCTTCGCGCTCGACGCGCACCAAGTCGCCGATCTGTACCACGTCGGCTGGCTGCTGCGGGCGTGGCCCCAGGCTGTTGGTGTTGAGGAATTGGCGTGCCCATTTCATGCTATCCCAGGCGACAGGGGATTCCTGGCCGCTGCGGTCGAGCACCAGAATGCCACTCTTCTCGACCTGGCTAACGATCACCGGCTCCAGACCGCCAATGCTTTTGTGCTTGCTCAGTTCCTGAAGCCACGCCTCGCGGGTCAGGCCGGGTAGACGGGTTTCCGGACCTCGGTAGCCATGGCGCTGGTCATAGCTGATCAGGCCGTCATGCAGGGACTGGTTGGCGGCCTCTTGCAGTGCTGCGGGTGCGGTGGTGGTGACGCGGAAGCCTTCGGTATAGGCATCACTGCCATAGCGGCCGACCATTTCTGCGCGGGCCATTTCAGCAATATAGGGCGCGTTCAGTTCTGGCGGCTGGACATGGTGCCGCACAGCAACAGGCTCCGCGACGGCGGAGTCATGGCGGGCCTGATCAATGGCGCCGAGCTTGAGCATACGGCCGAGAATCCAGTCGCGCCGCTCCATGCTGCGCTCGGGATTGATCAGTGGGTTGTAGCGCGACGGAGCCTTGGGCAAGCCTGCAATCATGGCCATCTGGGCTAGGCTGGTTTCGCGGATCGACTTGCCATAGTAGACCTGGGCGGCGGCCTCGATGCCGTAGGCGCGGTTGCCCAGATAAATCTTGTTGACGTAGAGCTCGAAAATCTCGTTCTTGCTCAGCTCTCGCTCTATCTGAAGCGCCAGGAGGATTTCGCTGATCTTGCGCGAAAAGCTTCTTTCGTTGGTGAGGAAGAAGTTCTTCGCCACCTGCATGGTGATGGTACTGCCACCAGTCTGGATGTGTCCGCTCGACAATAACTGAGTGGCAGCGCGCATCAGGCTGGTGAAGTCGACGCCATAATGATTGGCGAAATTGTCGTCTTCGGCAGCCAGCAGCGCATGGATGAAATCCTGCGGGATGTCCTCGAAGCGGATAGGCGAGCGGCGCATCTCGCCGAACTCGGCAATCAGCTTGTTATCGCTGCTATAGACTCGGAGGGGAATCTGTAGCTGGATGCTGCGCAGTGACTCGACGGATGGCAGGCCGGGGCTAAGATAGAGGAAGGCGCCGCTGAAACTGAGCGTTAGCCCACAAAAAACGGCGACGCAAGACCACCAGAAAAACTTCAGCAGACGCATTAGGGCTCTTGGATTTCCAGATAAAAGAATGGGTTAAGCGCTGGTTGGTGCTAAAAGAGGAAAACTGTTCACATTATAAGCGGTTTTTTTGCAGGGTAGCCATTTGCGCTTCTGTCAAGACTGCTATTTAATGTGGAAAAACATAAATAGTCCGTAAGTCTCGGATGCAGATAGGAAATCGGTCGTGCTAGGGCTCTTCAATAAGAAAGCGAACACGCTTCTGGGGATCGACATCAGTTCGACCTCGGTCAAGCTCCTCGAATTGAGTCGCTCAGGAAGCCGCTACAAAGTAGAGGCCTACGCTGTCGAGCCGCTCCCCCCAAATGCTGTCGTCGAAAAGAACATTGCCGAACTGGAAGGTGTCGGGCAGGCGCTTTCACGGGTGCTGGCCAAGGCCAAGACCGGTGTGCGTTCGGTTGCCGTTGCCGTTGCCGGCTCTGCGGTGATCACCAAGACGATCGAGATGGAGTCCGGTCTCAACGATGACGAGCTGGAAAATCAGCTGAAGATCGAAGCAGACCAATACATCCCCTATCCGCTGGAAGAGGTTGCCATCGACTTCGAGGTTCAGGGTGCTTCTGCGCGTAACCCCGAACGCGTCGAAGTGCTGCTGGCGGCTTGCCGGAAAGAGAACGTCGAAGTTCGTGAGGCAGCCCTGGCTTTGTCGGGGCTTACTGCCAAGGTCGTCGATGTCGAGGCCTATGCGCTTGAACGTGCCTACGGTTTGCTTGCCGCTCAGTTGGGCAGTGGTCATGACGAGCTGACGGTTGCAGTAGTCGATATCGGCGCGACCATGACAACGCTGAGTGTTCTGCACAACGGACGCACCATCTACACCCGTGAGCAGATGTTTGGTGGTCGTCAGTTGACTGAAGAAATTCAGCGGCGCTACGGGCTGTCGGTAGAAGAGGCTGGCCTGGCCAAGAAGCAGGGTGGCCTGCCGGATGACTACGACAGTGAAGTGCTGCAGCCATTCAAGGAGGCTGTAGTGCAGCAGGTTTCTCGTTCGCTGCAGTTCTTTTTCGCTGCCGGGCAGTTCAATGATGTCGACTACATCCTGCTTGCAGGCGGGACGGCATCTATCCCAGATCTTGATCGACTGATTCAGCAAAAGATCGGTACTCCTACCCAGGTTGCCAACCCATTTGCCGATATGGCGCTGGGGGGCAAGGTCAATGCGGGTGCGCTGGCAAGTGACGCACCGTCCTTGATGATTGCCTGTGGTCTGGCGATGAGGAGTTTTGACTGATGGCACGGATCAACCTTCTTCCCTGGCGCGAACAGCTGCGAGAAGAGCGCAAACAGCGTTTTCTGGTGGCTCTTGGTGGTGTGCTTGTGGTTTCGGCGGGCGTGGTATTTCTCGCCGGTCAATATTTGAACTCGGCCATTGAGCAGCAGACTGCGCGTAACGAGTTTGTGCGCAAGGAAATTGCTGTGCTCGATGCTCGAATCAAAGAAATCAGCGAGCTGAAGACTCGTCGTGAGCAATTGCTGGAGCGGATGAAAATTATCCAGGATCTGCAGGGTAATCGTCCGATCATAGGTCGAGTTTTCGACCAGTTCGTGCGGACTCTGCCGGATGGGGTTTTCTTCACCAATCTGAAAATGACTGGTAAGTCGATCGCCATAACCGGCGCTGCAGAGTCGAATAACCGCGTATCCAACCTTATGCGTAACCTAGACTCTTCGGATTGGCTTAAAGAGCCGAATCTGACCGAGGTCAAGGCAATTACCGCTGGGGCGGTCGATCAGGCCAACGTATTCAAACTCACTGTCAAACAGACTCGGCCGGGTGAAGAGGCTAAGGAAGAGGCTGTTATCGAGACGGGCGGCAAGAAAAAGACACAGGGCAAAGCAGGAGGTAAAAAGTAATGAGCCTTTCTGAGTCTCTGGAGTCCTTGCGTAAGGTCGATCTGTCTGATCTTGATTTTAACAATGTTGGCTCCTGGCCTGTTGCGCTTAAGGGGATAGCCTGCATATTTCTGCTGATTGGTGCGGTTGCGTTTGGTTACTATTTTTACCTGCAGGATTTGCAGGGGCAGTTAGATGTCAAACGTGCCGAAGAGGGAACGCTGAAGCAGCAATTCTCCAGCAAGGCCTTTCAAGCCGCTAATTTGGATGCTTACAAAGTTCAGATGAAGGAAATGGAGGAGTCATTTGGTGCGTTGCTACGGCAGCTGCCCAGTGACACTGAAGTGCCGGGTTTGCTTGAGGACATTACTAGGACTGGTTTGGGCAGTGGCTTGGAGTTCGAAGAGATCAAGCTTCAGCCGGAAGTAATCCAGCAGTTTTATATCGAGCTCCCAATTCAAATATCGGTTGTTGGCAGTTATCACGATCTGGCTACATTTGTCAGTGGTGTTGCCAGTCTGCCGCGAATTGTGACGCTGCACGATTTCGAGATTAAACCAGCTGAGGCGGATAGTGTTTCGCGGTTGAGTATGAGTGTTCTTGCGAAAACCTATCGATACAACGACCAGGAGCTGAAGAAATGACTGCGGTTCGTTTGTTCTTTAGCGGTTTAGTGACTTTTACTCTGTCTGGTTGCATGGGCGGTAATGATTTTTCTGACCTGCAAACGTTTATGGATCAGGAACGTGCTCGCCCTAAAGGCTCCATTGAGCCTTTGCCAAAGTTTCAGCCCTATGAGGCTTTTACTTATGGTGCGGCTGCGCTCCGGAGTCCGTTCCAGCCGCCGATAAAAATTGATCTTGCTATGCAGCAAAAGGGCTCTAAGGACATCAAGCCGGATGAGGCTCGCGTTCGTCAGTTCCTAGAAGGCTTCAATATTGAAACTTTCGAGATGGTCGGAACCTTGGCCAATGATGGCGCCACCTATGCGCTGGTTCGCGGTGCGGGTGGCGTGCATCGAGTAAAGGTTGGTGACTATCTTGGGCGCAATCACGGTCGAGTGACCCTGATTGACGAGGCAAAAGTGGATGTGACTGAAATTGTTCCCGATGGTGAGGGTGGATGGCTCGAGCGTCCTCGCAGTCTAACTCTCAAAGAGCGCTCTTAATGGCGGGGTCAATCATGAAAAACAATTATAGATCTGCAGAATGGAACAGGCTGATGAATAGCTCTTTATCTCGTCTTGGCATTTCGCTTTTTGTTGCCATGTTTGCGCCTGCATTGCTGGCTGCAAACCTAGAAGCTCTAGATGTAGCTTCGCTACCTGGTGACAAGGTCGAGCTGAAACTCACATTCGACGAGCCTGTTGCCGCCCCGCGTGGCTACACCATTGAACAACCTGCTCGAATTGCACTGGATATGCCAGGTGTGGCCAATAAGCTGGGTACGAAGAATCGTGAACTCGGTGTGGGCAATGCGCGTAGCGTGACAGTGGTCGAGGCAAAAGATCGTACTCGCCTGATTATCAATCTTTCTACTCTCGTCCCATACAGCACCCGTGCCGATGGCAAGAATCTCTACGTGGTGGTTGGTGATACTGCGAATGTAAGTGCCGCGCAAAGTGCTTCAAGCGCGGTTCCCCAGTCTGTGCAGGCATATGCCCCCGTCGGTCGTGCAATCAAGGGCATTGACTTCCAGCGCGGCGAAATGGGAGAGGGGAATGTTGTTATCGATTTGTCCGATCCGACTGTGAGCCCTGACATTCAGGAGCAGGGTGGAAAAATTCGTTTGGACTTCGCCAAAACCCAGCTGCCGGAAGCGCTGCGTGCCCGCTTGGATGTGAAGGATTTCGCCACCCCTGTTCAGTTCGTTAATGCAGTGGCCAAGGGCGATGGCGCCACCGTAACTGTGGAGCCTACAGGCTTCTATGATTACCTAGTTTTCCAGGCGGATAACAAGCTGACCATCAGTATCAAGCCGCTAACTCAGGATGATGTCGAGAAGCGTAAGGCTGAACGTTTTGCCTACTCCGGCGAGAAGTTGTCGCTGAATTTTCAGGATATTGATGTTCGTTCGGTTCTGCAGCTGATTGCCGATTTCACCGATCTCAATCTGGTGGCTAGCGACACGGTGCAGGGCAACATCACTCTGCGTCTGCAGAATGTGCCGTGGGATCAGGCGCTGGATCTGGTACTGAAGACTCGTGGCCTCGACAAACGCAAGGTGGGCAATGTGCTGCTGGTGGCTCCTGCCGATGAGATTGCGGCACGGGAGCGTCAGGAGCTTGAAGCCAAGCAGCAGCTAGCTGAACTTGCTCCGCTGCGTCGGGAAGTTGTTCAGTTGAACTATGCCAAGGCTTCCGATATCGCCAAGCTGTTCGAAGATGCGGGCGAGCAAGGCTCTCTGGATAAAGACATGCGTGGCAAGATCATTTTCGATGATCGAACCAACAGCCTCATTGCTTATTTGACTCAGGAGCGCATAGACGAACTGCGTCGGATCGTGACTCAGCTCGATATTCCGGTGCGTCAGGTGATGATCGAGGCTCGCATCGTTGAGGCCAATGTGGATTTTAACAAAGAGCTGGGTGTCGAGTGGCGTGGTGTGGGCCTTGGAGATAACAATTGGGTAGCAGGTGGTACCAATAGTGTCGAGAAAGGCACAGATCCGCTTGAGTTTCAGGCCGGTAACTTTGTCGATCTTGGTGCAGCGGGTCGTACTGCTGGGCTGAACCTGGGCTTCATCACCGATAACACCTTGCTGGATCTTGAGCTGTCGGCCATGGAAAAGACCGGTAACGGTGAAGTCATTTCCCAGCCGAAAGTCGTTACCTCCGATAAAGAGACCGCCAAGATCCTCAAGGGTGCGAAAATTCCGTACCCGGAAGCCTCCTCCAGCGGTGCTGCGACTACGGCTTTCGCTGAAGCCAACTTGTCCTTGGAAGTCACCCCGCAGATTACCCCGGATAACCGGGTGATCATCGAAGTGAAGGTCAACAAGGATGCGGCAGACTTCTCCAATCAGGTGAATGGCACGCCATCCATCCTGACCAACGAAGTGAATGCCAAGGTACTGGTAAGCGATGGTGAGACCATCGTGATCGGCGGTATTTTCAGCAATACGCAGTCCACGGCTGTCGACAAGGTGCCGCTGCTGGGCGATATGCCTTACATCGGCCGCCTGTTCCGTCGCGATGTGGTTCAGGACTCCAAGTCTGAACTGCTGGTGTTCCTCACTCCGCGTATCATGAACAATCAAGCCATTGCAGTGAGCCCGTGATGCTGTGCGGAATTTGATACTGGTTGGCCCGATGGGGGCTGGTAAAAGCACCATCGGGCGATTGTTGGCGAAAGAATTGAAGCTGCAGTTCAAAGATTCAGACAAGGAAATCGAGCAACGTACCGGTGCCGATATTCCTTGGATCTTTGATGTGGAGGGCGAGCAAGGCTTTCGCGAGCGCGAGCAGTCGATGATCGCGGAGCTTTGCGAGCTTTCTGGTGCAGTGATCGCGACGGGTGGCGGTGTGGTGTTGCGGCCGGAGAATCGTCAGGCTCTCAGTTCCGGTGGTCGTGTTGTCTATCTGCATGCGTCAGTTGAGCAGCAGTTGGATCGCACTTCCCGTGATCGAAACCGTCCGCTTTTGCGCAATTCAGATCCCGCTAAAGTGCTCGGTAGTCTGATGGAGATTCGCGACCCGCTGTACCGCGAAATCGCTGATGTGATTGTCGAGACCGATGAGCGCCCGCCACGCATGGTGGTTCAGGAGATCATCGACCGACTCGATGCACTTGCTCCCCATTAAAGGACGGACCTAACTGCGCTATCCTAGGGCCCTTTCATAACGGGGGCGTCATGCGGACTCTTACAGTCGATCTAGGTGAGCGCAGTTATCCCATCTACATAGGGGCAGGTTTGCTGGCTCGTGCCGACCTGTTCAAGGCGCATCTGGCGGGTCGCCAGGTGGCCATTGTCACCAATGAAACCGTTGCCCCTCTCTATTTGAAGCAGCTTGAGGCCAGCTTGTCTGGCTGTGAACTGACGGCGATCGTGTTGCCCGATGGCGAGGCTTTCAAAACCTGGGAAACCCTTCAGCTGATTTTCAACGGCCTGTTGCAGGCTCGACATGATCGCCGTACTACTGTGATCGCCCTGGGCGGCGGTGTGATTGGTGATATGGCGGGCTTCGCTGCAGCCTGTTACCAGCGTGGGGTGGACTTCATTCAGGTGCCGACCACGCTGCTGTCCCAGGTCGACTCGTCGGTTGGCGGCAAAACCGGGATCAATCATCCGTTGGGCAAGAACATGGTAGGGGCTTTCTATCAGCCTCAGGCGGTGATTATTGATACCACGGTGCTGGCAACCCTGCCTGCGCGCGAGTTGTCCGCCGGCCTGGCTGAAGTGATTAAGTACGGCCTGATTTGCGATGAAGACTTTCTCGCCTGGCTTGAGCAGCACATCGATGCGCTGCGCGCTCTCGATGGCCAGGCGCTTATCGAGGCAATCGAACGCTCCTGTGCCGCCAAGGCGCGGGTTGTCGGGGCGGATGAGCGTGAGTCCGGGCTGCGTGCGATCCTTAATCTCGGCCATACATTTGGCCATGCCATAGAAACCCATATGGGCTATGGCGTCTGGCTACATGGCGAAGCGGTTGGCGCTGGAACTGCAATGGCGCTCGAGATGTCTACGCGCTTGGGGTGGATATCCTCTGATGAGCGAGATCGCGCGTTGCGGCTGCTGATCAAGGCCGGTCTGCCGGTGGTGCCGCCGGCTGAGATGACGCCCGAGCACTTCCTCGAACACATGGCGGTAGACAAGAAGGTTCTCGATGGCCGTCTGCGCCTGGTGTTGTTGCGCCGCATGGGTGATGCCACCGTGACCGATGAATTTCCGCGTGAAGTGTTGGATGCCACGCTGAGTGCTGATTACAGCGCTCTGGTGGCACAACTTGATCAATAACGAGAGCTCCATGACCAGTCTGCATGCCGATGAGGCCTATCTGGGCCATTACCAGTTCAGCCATGACCCGTTCGCTGCACGCGTTCCTGGTTTTCGTTTCTTCCCGGCGCAGCGCAAACCGGTGCTCGGGCAGCTGCATCATCTCGCGCGCTACAGCCAGCTACTGTTGGTGGTTACTGGCCCGCTCGGTAGCGGCAAGACACTGCTGCGTCAGGCGCTGGTTGCCAGTACCAACAAGCAGGCTGTGCATAGCGTGGTTGTCTCTGCGCGTGGCGCGGGAGATGTGGCCGGTGTTCTCCGCCAGGTTGCTCAGGGATTGGCAATTCAGCAGCTGGATGTGCGCAGTATCCTGGCGCACATTGCCCAGTTGGCGCTTACGGGTCAGGAAGTCTACCTGTTGGTCGACGATGCCGAGCTGTTGGCAGATGCTGCCATTGAAGGTCTGCTGACGCTGGCGGCGGGTACCGCCGAGGCTCGCCCGCATGTCTTCCTGTTTGCCGAGCCTGAGCTTGTCTCGCGTCTGGAGGCTCTGGCTGACGGTGAGGAGCGCTTCCATGCCATCGAGCTGCTGCCTTACAGCGAGGATGAAACTCGCGAATATCTGGCGCAGCGCCTGGATGGTGCAGGTCAGGGTATCGAGTTGCTTACCGATGACCAGGTCAGCGATATCCACATCAGCTCCGGCGGCTGGCCCGGCGGGATCAATCAGATTGCGCGCGATGTGCTGATCGAGGCGATGTTGGCGCAGCGCAGTGCAGCGAGTGCGGCAAGTGGTGCGCTGGGTTTGCCGAAGAAGCATCTGTTGGCGGTGGCAGTGGTGGTCCTTGGGCTGGGTGCCGCCTGGTTCATGCAGGGGCGCCAGGAGCTTGCGGCTGTAGATACGCCAGTCGCGGTGCTGCCTGATGCGGTGGCGCCCGTAGCGGCAACCGAGAGTGCCGCGTCGGCGCCAGCTACCAAGCCTGAGGGGGGCGCCGCTATAGAGTTCGCCGGCACCAGCCAGCCGTTGCCCTTGCCTCTTGTGGGTGAGGCGCAGCCGGTTATTCGTGAGCCCTTGGCGCAGGCATCCGGCATGGACGAAGGTGAAGAAGGCGGTGAGGCGGAAAGCCTGACGGCTTTGCCTTCTGCTCAGCCTATTGCCCAGGTGGATCCAGTCGCCACGCCAGCACCAGTCGCTCCGACTGCGCCTGCAGTGCCGGTTGCTCCAGTGCAGCCGGTCGCTGCGGTTGCTGCGGTTGCTCAGCCGGTGCGGCCTATTGCCGCGCCAGCTCCCGCTCCGGTGGTGGCGGCCAAGCCCGCTCCCGTAGTCAAGCCGGTAGAGGTCAAGCCTGCGCCAGTCGCGGTGGCCAAGGTTGGTTCTGCCAGTACCGGTTGGTACGGTGCGCAGCCAGCCAGTCAGTTTGCCCTGCAGATTCTCGGTACCCGTTCCGAGGCAGGTGCGCAGACCTTCGTGAGCAAGAACGGCGCCGAGTACCGCTACTTCAAGAAGATGCACCAGGGGCAGCCGCTGTATGTGGTGACCTACGGCAAGTTCTCCAGTCGGGCGGCGGCGCAAGCGGCGATCAAGTTGCTGCCGGCTAGCGTGCAGGCGGGCAAGCCGTGGCCACGCAGTTTTGCCAGTATCCAGCAAGAGGCGGTGCAGGCTCGTTAGAGCTTGCCTTGGATCTCTTGATCGTCGGCCATGCTGCGTTGCAGCGCAGTAACAGCCGCAGGCTGGTCAATTGGGTTCGGAAAGCCGCTTGGGGCTAACGCGCTTCAGCGCGGCCCGAAGGGCGAGTGCAGCGAGTACTGCTCATTTACAGCTCGTAAACTCCGCGCCCTCGCCCAATTGCGCCTTGCCCGGCTCTAGCTCAAAAGATCCCAGGCAGGTTCTAAGTGGCCTGTGATTTGCCTGTCATTTGGTGACCGGTCGGTGCTAGCACGAGCCGCCGGTCGCTGCCTTTCGCTAGTGCGACATAAGAATTCATCCCGCCGTCACGAAGATTTGTGACGTCAGGGGTGCGTATGTACAATGTCTGCCCTTTGCCTGCACCAAGCTGGAGCTTGCTCCTGCGCGCGTGGCAGGTAGGTCGATGAATTAGAAAGCAATTTGCCTTTAAAGGCAGCCTGGTGAGAGTCCCTATGAAAGCAGGTCTGTACCATCCTGATGAGTTCAAGGATAACTGCGGCTTCGGTTTGATCGCCCATATGCAGGGCGAGGCAAGCCATCACTTGCTGCAGACTGCCATTGAAGCCCTGACCTGTATGACCCACCGCGGCGGGATTAACGCCGACGGCAAGACCGGTGACGGTTGTGGTCTGCTGATCCAGAAGCCGGACCAGTTCCTGCGCGCCATGTCCGTGCAGCACTTCGGCGTCGAGCTGCCGCAGCAGTACGCCGTTGGCATGGTGTTCTTCAACCAGGACAACGCCAAGGCCGAAGCCGCACGCGAGAACATGAACCGCGAAATCCTCGCCGCCGGCCTGACCCTGGTCGGCTGGCGCAAGGTGCCGGTGGATACCAGCGTACTCGGCCGCCTGGCCCTGGAGCGCCTACCGCAGATCGAACAGGTGTTCATCGGCGGTGAAGGCCTGTCCGACCAGGAATTTGCCATCAAGCTGTTCAGCGCCCGTCGTCGTTCCTCGGTGGCCAACGCCGCCGACACCGACCACTACATCTGCAGCTTTTCGCCCAAGACCATCATCTATAAAGGCCTGATGATGCCGGCCGACCTGCAGCAGTTCTACCCGGACCTGGGTGACGAGCGCCTGCAGACTGCCATTTGCGTCTTCCACCAGCGCTTCTCCACCAACACCCTGCCGAAATGGCCGCTGGCGCAGCCGTTCCGCTTCCTCGCCCACAACGGCGAGATCAACACCATCACCGGCAACCGCAACTGGGCCCAGGCCCGTCGCACCAAGTTTGCCAACGAGCTGATCCCCGATCTGGAAGAGCTCGGCCCGCTGGTCAACCGCGTCGGTTCCGACTCCTCGAGCATGGACAACATGCTCGAGCTGATGGTCACCGGCGGCATCGACCTGTTCCGCGGCGTGCGCATGATCATCCCGCCGGCCTGGCAGAACATGGAGACCATGGACGCCGACCTGCGTGCGTTCTATGAGTACAACTCCATGCACATGGAGCCGTGGGACGGCCCGGCCGGTGTGGTGCTGACCGACGGTCGCTACGCGGTCTGCCTGCTCGACCGTAACGGCCTGCGCCCGGCGCGCTGGGTCACCACCAAGAACGGCTACATCACCCTCGCCTCGGAAATCGGCGTGTGGGATTACCAGCCGGAAGACGTGATCGCCAAGGGCCGTGTCGGTCCGGGGCAGATCCTCGCGGTGGATACCGAGACCGGCCAGGTGCTCAACACCGACGACATCGACAACCGCCTGAAGTCGCGCCACCCCTACAAGCAGTGGCTGCGTCAGGGGGCCGTGCGCATCCAGGCGACCCTGGCCGATGACCAGGGCGTGGCCAGCTACGACGCTGACCAGCTCAAGCAGTTCATGAAGATGTTCCAGGTCACCTTCGAGGAGCGTGACCAGGTGCTGCGTCCGCTGGCCGAACAGGGCCAGGAAGCGGTCGGTTCGATGGGCGATGACACGCCGATGGCCGTGCTGTCCAAGCGCGTGCGCTCGACCTACGATTACTTCCGTCAGCAGTTCGCCCAGGTCACCAACCCGCCGATCGACCCGCTGCGCGAAGCCATCGTCATGTCGCTGGAGATCTGCCTCGGTGCCGAGCGCAACATCTTCCAGGAGTCGCCTGCGCATGCCAGCCGCGTGATCCTCAGCTCGCCGGTGATCTCGCCGGCCAAGTGGCGTTCGCTGATGGCCCTGAACGAGCCGGACTTCGAGCGCCATGTTATCGACCTCAACTATGACGAGAGCATCGGTCTCGAAGCCGCGGTGCGCAATATTGCCGACCAGGCCGAAGAAGCCGTGCGTGCCGGCAAGGCGCTGCTGGTGCTGACCGACCGTCACATCGGCCCCGGCAAGCTGCCGGCGCACGCCTCGCTGGCGGTCGGTGCCGTGCACCACCGTCTGACCGAGACCGGCCTGCGTTGCGACAGCAACATCCTGGTTGAAACCGCCACTGCCCGTGACCCGCATCACTTCGCCGTGCTGCTCGGTTTCGGCGCTTCGGCGGTGTACCCGTACCTCGCCTACGAAGTGCTGGCCGACCTGATCCGCACCGGCGAAGTGCTCGGCGACTTGGACGAAGTGTTCAAGCACTACCGCAAGGGCATCTCCAAAGGCCTGCTGAAGATTCTCTCGAAGATGGGTATCTCCACGGTTGCTTCCTACCGCGGCGCGCAGCTGTTCGAAGCCGTTGGTCTGGCCGAAGAAGTGGTCGACCTGAGCTTTCGTGGTGTGGCCAGCCGCCTGAAAGGCGCGCGCTTCGTCGATATCGAGGCCGAGCAGAAACTGCTGGCCGCCGAGGCCTGGAACAACCGCAAGCCGATCCAGCAAGGCGGCCTGCTCAAGTTCGTCTACGGCGGCGAGTACCACGCCTACAACCCGGACGTGGTCAACACCTTGCAGGCCGCCGTGCAGCAGGGCAGCTACGACAAGTACAAGGAGTACGCATCGCTGGTTGATACCCGCCCGGTATCGATGCTGCGTGACCTGCTGCAGGTCAAGCTGGCCGAGCAGCCGCTGCCGCTCGATCAGGTCGAGCCGCTGCAGGCGATCTTCAAGCGATTCGATGCCGCCGGGATCTCCCTCGGGGCCCTGTCGCCGGAAGCCCACGAAGCCATCGCCGAGGCGATGAACCGCATCGGTGGTCGTTCCAACTCCGGTGAGGGCGGCGAAGACCCGGCCCGTTACGGCACCGTGCGCAGTTCGAAGATCAAGCAGGTGGCCACCGGCCGTTTCGGCGTGACCCCGGAATACCTGGTCAATGCCGAAGTGCTGCAGATCAAGGTGGCCCAGGGCGCCAAGCCCGGCGAGGGCGGCCAGCTGCCCGGCGGCAAGGTCAATGGCCTGATCGCCCGTCTGCGCTATGCGGTACCCGGCGTGACCCTGATCTCGCCGCCGCCGCACCACGACATTTACTCGATCGAAGACCTGTCGCAGCTGATTTTCGACCTCAAGCAGGTCAACCCGCAGGCGCTGGTCTCGGTCAAGCTGGTAGCGGAAGCCGGCGTCGGCACCATCGCCGCAGGTGTGGCCAAGGCCTATGCCGACCTGATCACCATCTCCGGCTATGACGGCGGCACCGGCGCTTCGCCGCTGAGCTCGATCAAGTACGCCGGCAGCCCGTGGGAACTCGGCCTGGCCGAAACCCACCAGACCCTGCGCGGCAACGATCTGCGCGGCAAGGTCCGGGTACAGACCGACGGCGGCCTGAAGACCGGCCTCGACGTGATCAAGGCCGCCATCCTCGGCGCCGAGAGCTTCGGCTTCGGTACCGGGCCGATGGTCGCCCTGGGCTGTAAATACCTGCGCATCTGCCACCTGAACAACTGCGCCACCGGCGTCGCCACGCAGAACGACAAGCTGCGCAAGGACCACTTCATCGGTACCGTCGAGATGGTGGTGAACTACTTCACCTACGTCGCCGAAGATACCCGCGAGTGGCTGGCCAAGCTGGGCGTGCCGAGCCTGGGCGAGCTGATCGGGCGTACCGACCTGCTGGAAATGCTGCCGGGTGAAACCGCCAAGCAGCAGCACCTCGACCTGTCGCCGCTGCTCGGCAGCGATCACGTACCGGCCGACAAGCCGCAGTTCTGCGAAGTCGACCGCAACCCGCCGTTCGACCAGGGCCTGCTGGCCGAGAAGATGGTCGAGCTGGCCAAGGCCGCCATCGCCGACAAGAGCGGCGGCGAGTACGAGCTGGATATCTGCAACTGCGACCGTTCGATCGGCGCGCGGATTTCCGGCGAGATCGCCAAGCAGCACGGCAACCAGGGCATGAAGGACGCACCGCTGACCTTCCGCTTCAAGGGCACCGCCGGGCAGAGCTTCGGCGTATGGAACGCCGGCGGCCTGCACATGTACCTCGAAGGCGACGCCAACGACTACGTCGGCAAGGGCATGACCGGCGGCAAGCTGGTGATCGTTCCGCCGCAAGGCAGCCCGTTCAAGACCCAGGAATCGGCGATCATCGGCAACACCTGCCTGTACGGCGCCACCGGCGGCAAGCTGTTCGCCGTCGGCACCGCGGGTGAGCGTTTCGCCGTGCGCAACTCCGGCGCTCACGCCGTGGTAGAAGGCACTGGCGACCACTGCTGCGAATACATGACCGGCGGTTTCGTTTGCGTGCTGGGCAAGACCGGGGTCAACTTCGGTTCCGGCATGACCGGCGGCTTCGCCTACGTGCTCGACCTGGACAACAGCTTCGTCGACCGCGTCAACCACGAGCTGGTGGAGATCCAACGCATCAACAACGAAGCCATGGAAGCCTACCGCAGTCACCTGCGCGGCGTGCTGGCCGAGTATGTGGCGGAGACTGCCAGCGAGTGGGGCAGCAACCTCCTGGAAAACCTGGACGACTACCTGCGCAAGTTCTGGCTGGTCAAACCGAAAGCGGCCAGCCTGGGCTCGTTGCTCAGCAGCACCCGTGCTAACCCGCAGTAATTGCGCCTGAAGTAGTTTGATGAGGTTTTGAAATGACTGAACGTCTGAATAACGACTTCCAGTTCATCGAAGTCGGGCGCAAGGATCCGAAGAAGAAGCTCCTGCGCCAGCGCAAGAAGGAGTTCGTGGAAATCTACGAACCCTTCAAGCCGGCCCAGGCCGCCGACCAGGCACACCGTTGCCTGGGCTGCGGCAACCCGTATTGCGAGTGGAAGTGCCCGGTGCACAACTTCATTCCCAACTGGTTGAAGCTGGTTTCCGAGGGCAACATCCTGGCTGCCGCCGAGCTGAGCCACCAGACCAACACCCTGCCGGAAGTCTGCGGCCGCGTGTGCCCGCAGGACCGTCTGTGCGAGGGTGCCTGCACCCTCAACGACGGCTTCGGCGCGGTGACCATCGGTTCGGTGGAGAAGTACATCACCGACACGGCCTTCGCCATGGGCTGGCGCCCGGACATGTCCAACGTCAAGCCAACCGGCAAGCGTGTCGCGGTGATCGGTGCCGGTCCGGCCGGTCTCGGCTGCGCCGACGTGCTGGTGCGCAACGGCGTGACCCCGGTGGTGTTCGACAAGAACCCGGAAATCGGTGGCCTGCTGACCTTCGGCATCCCCGAGTTCAAGCTGGAAAAGAGCGTACTCAGCCGCCGGCGTGACATCTTTACCGGCATGGGCATCGAGTTCCGCCTGAACACCGAGATCGGCAAGGACATCACCCTGCAGCAGTTGCTGGATGAGTACGATGCCGTGTTCATGGGCATGGGCACCTACACCTACATGAAGGGCGGCTTCCCCGGTGAAGACCTGCCGGGCGTCAGCGATGCCCTCGACTTCCTGATCGCCAACGTCAACCGCAACCTCGGTTTCGAGAAGTCCGCCGAGGACTTCATCGACATGAAGGGCAAGCGCGTGGTGGTACTCGGCGGCGGCGACACGGCGATGGACTGCAACCGCACCTCCATCCGTCAGGGCGCCAAGTCGGTCACCTGCGCCTACCGTCGTGACGAAGAGAACATGCCGGGCTCGCGCAAGGAAGTGAAGAACGCCAAGGAAGAGGGCGTGAAGTTCCTCTTCAACCGGCAGCCCATCGCCATCGTCGGCGAGGACAAGGTGGAAGGCGTCAAGGTGGTCGAGACCCGTCTCGGCGAACCGGACGCCCGTGGCCGTCGCAGCCCCGAGCCGATCCCCGGTTCCGAGGAAATCATCCCGGCCGACGCCGTGCTGATCGCCTTCGGTTTCCGCCCGAGCCCGGCGCCGTGGTTTGCCGACTTCCAGATCGCAACCGACAGCCAGGGCCGTGTCGTGGCCCCGGAGCAGAGCCAGTTCAAGCACCAGACCAGCAACCCGAAGATCTTCGCCGGTGGCGACATGGTCCGTGGTTCCGACCTGGTGGTGACGGCGATCTTCGAAGGCCGTAACGCCGCCGAAGGTATTCTCGACTACCTCGGCGTCTGATCCTCGACGCCCCATCCTGGGGCGTCTGCGCGGCTAGGCCCGCTAGCCGCGCGGATCAATCCTCTCTCTACACAAAGCCCCAAGGTCACCCGCTGCCCGTCCTCGGTGCGCTGCCCGCACGCGCTGTGCCTGGCCGTCGTCGGCCTGGTACGACTCCTGCTTCGTCTCTTCACACACCCTATCCGGCTCGCCGCCTGGCGATGCCCATGACCGTCGTGAAGGAGTTTTTCCATGGACAAGCAGCAGATGAGTGCGGCCATCATCGAGGCCCGCCAGCGTCTCGACCTCAGCTGGGCCGACCTGGCCCGCGCTATCGAGATGTCGCCGGTGTGGACCACTTCGGCCTGCCTGGGCATGAACAGCATGCCGGCCGACAAGGCCGAGGCCCTGTGCCACAGGCTGGGCCTGCCCGGCGAGGTCGCCCTGGCTCTGCAGGCTTTCCCGCACAAGCACTGGGACAAGAGCGTGCCGACCGACCCGCTGGTGTACCGCTTCTACGAGATGATCAATGTCTACGGCGACACCATCAAGGAGCTGATCAACGAGGAGTTCGGCGACGGCATCATGAGCGCCATCGACTTCAGCATGGACATCTCGCGGGTTGCCGATCCCAAGGGCGACCGCGTGCAGATCGTGCTCAACGGCAAGTTCCTGCCCTACAAGGCCTGGTGACACAGGCGCGGCATAAGGTCGCGAAAGACGAAAGGCACGGCACTCGCCGTGCCTTTTGTTTTGGGGTCTGCGAAAATGCGCGCACTTTTTCTGCGCCACGCTGCGCGGCGCGTCTGTACTCCAGGCGCCCGCCCGGAGGAGGGGGACGCCGCCGAGCGCTGCCGCCATACTCCTGCCGTGAAGTTTCCCAGCCGCATTTCCAGGAATCCTGCCGATGTCCGTCCTGAAGAACGACCGTTTCCTCCGTGCCCTGCTCAAGCAGCCAGTCGACGTCACCCCGGTGTGGATGATGCGCCAGGCCGGTCGTTACCTGCCGGAATACCGCGCCACCCGTGCCAAGGCCGGCAACTTCGTCAACCTGATGAAGAGCCCCGAGCTGGCCTGCGAGGTCACCATCCAGCCGCTGGACCGCTACCCGCAGCTGGACGCGGCGATCCTGTTCTCCGACATCCTCACCATCCCCGATGCCATGGGTCAGGGCCTGTACTTCGAGACTGGCGAAGGCCCGCGTTTCCAGAAAGTGATCAGCAGCCTGGCTGACATCGAGGCCCTGCCGATCCCCGACCCGGAACAGGACCTGGGCTACGTGATGGATGCCGTGCGCAATATCCGCCGCGAGCTGAACGGCCGTGTGCCGCTGATCGGCTTCTCCGGCAGCCCCTGGACCCTGGCCACCTACATGGTCGAGGGCGGCTCGTCGAAGGACTTCCGCAAGTCCAAGGCCATGCTCTACGACAACCCGCAGGCCATGCACGCGCTGCTCGACAAGCTGGCGCAGTCGGTCACCAGTTACCTCAACGGGCAGATCAAGGCCGGCGTCCAGGCCGTGCAGATCTTCGACTCCTGGGGTGGCAGCCTGTCCGCGGCGGCCTACCAGGAGTTCTCCCTGGCCTATATGAAGAAGATCGTCGACGGCCTGATCCGCGAACACGATGGTCGTCGTGTGCCGGTGATCCTGTTCACCAAGGGTGGCGGCCTATGGCTGGAGTCCATGGCCGACACCGGCGCCGAGGCCCTGGGCCTGGACTGGACCTGCGATATCGGCAGTGCCCGCGGCCGGGTCGGTAGCAAGGTGGCCCTGCAGGGCAACATGGACCCGAGCGTGCTGTACGCCAACCCGGCGGCGATCCGCGCCGAAGTCGGGCGCATCCTCGCCAGCTATGGCCAAGGCAGCGGCCAGGTGTTCAACCTTGGCCACGGCATCACCCCGGAAGTCGATCCGGAGCATGCCAAGGCCTTCTTCGAAGCGGTGCACGAGCTGTCGGCGCAGTACCACGGTTGATTATTAGCCAATAAGAAAGGGCCGCTACTGCGGCCCTTTTGGCTTACGGCGCGGCGCTGGGAACCTCGGCCAGCAACTGGTCGATCACCGGGGTCATCTTGGTTTCCGTACTCTGGTACTTCTTTACGGCAAGCATGCCGCGGCCGCGGAAGCGGTAGTAGGCGCTGGCCAGCATCTGCCCGCGCTGGTCGCGGATGGTCAGCTCGGCCAGGGACAGATAGGTCACCACCGACCAGGAGCGGCGCGCCGTGTAGGTGAGCACCATCGGGCAACTGCCATCGGCTGGCTGCTGGATGCGGCGGGTACTGATGCCGTGGCGGGCGAAGCCACGTTCCACCACGCCGAGGAAGTCGTCGACCTGGACAGCCGGGTTCTCCTGGATGCACATCGAGTCGCTCGGGGTTTTCAGGGGTTCGACGCGAATCACCGTGCAGGCGCTGCTCAGGCCGATCAGGGCCAGCAGCACGAGAAGGCGGGTGCGGTACAGGGGCAGAGCGGGCATGTGCAGCTTCCTTGGATGATCGCCTGACATGCCGCCGAACGGCCACTGCGCCAGTGACAACGCCTGGGCATTGCCAGCTAAAACGAAGCCCGCGTCACGCTCGGCCGTGCCGGGTGATGCGGGCTGGGGCGGGATGGCCGAGTGGGCCGCCGCGGGGCTTACTTGACGGTGGCCAGGTCACCCTTGAGTGCAACACCGGCCATGATCGCGCCGGCGTGGCATTCGTAGTTCTGCGCGTTCTTGTACTCGATGTTCTTGTAGTTGCTGGCCAGGTTGACCACGGCATTGGCACCGGCGGCCTTGGCGGCGTTCTGGAAGGTGATCAGCGCCGATTGCAGGGCCCAGGAGCAGGCACCTTCGTCGCTCTTGTTGAAGGCGTTGGTCTTCTTGCTGGTGGTCACGCCCGACTTGATCACGCTGACCTTGCCCGCAGGCTGGGTGCCGGCCAGGTAGAACTTCACGCTGCCATCCAGGCGTCCGGCGGCGGTGGCTTCCTGCACGGCGGCCTGGAAGTCCGGGAACAGGGTAGTGTCGCGGGCCTGGCTGACGCTCGGCAGGGTAGCGGCACACAGCAGGGCGGCCAGGGTCCAGTTCTTCATTGTTTTCATGCTTCTCTCCTTGATGAGGCGTGGTTAAAGCGGGTTCTGCGCAAGGTGTGGCTTTGTTGACCCAGCGATTGTAGTTGTAATGAATCCGACCGTCGTAGTCCCTGTTTACAGTCTTCCTTGCATCGATTTAGCGGCGCATAGAGGTAGATGCGGAGCGCTTCTGCCCCCTCTCCCGTTCACGGGAGAGGGTTGGGGAGAGGGGCGTTTCCGCGATCCTCAACAGGTTCTTAGCTCCAGCGCTTGAAAATCAGCGAAGTATTCACCCCGCCGAAGGCGAAGTTGTTGTTCATCACGTACTGGTTGCTCATCTGCCGGAACTCGCCGCGCAGGTAGTCCAGCTCGGCGCATTCCGGGTCGAGGTGGTCCAGGTTGAGGGTGTAGACGTAGCTGTCGCTGTTCATCATCTCGATGCTGAACCAGGACTCCAACGCGCCGCAGGCCCCCAGGGTGTGACC
Organism: Pseudomonas campi; assembly: GCF_013200955.2. Lineage (NCBI taxonomy): Bacteria > Pseudomonadati > Pseudomonadota > Gammaproteobacteria > Pseudomonadales > Pseudomonadaceae > Aquipseudomonas > Aquipseudomonas campi. The sequence goes on along the minus strand of NZ_CP053697.2, from coordinate 3,915,136 downwards.
GAAGAAACTCTTCTGCGAGCTGATCGGCATGCGCGGGCCGAACAGGCTGCTGGTGGCCAGGCTCTCGGCCACGTCGCCCTGGGCGGTGGCGGTGCCGTGGCCGTTGACGTAGCCAATGGCCTCCGGTGCCAGGCCGGCATCGTCGAGGGCCAGCTGCATGGCGCCACGCATGGTTGCCTGTTCCGGCTTGGTCGCGTGAATACCATCGGAGTTGCAGCCGAAGCCGACGATCTCGGCATGGATGGTGGCGCCGCGCGCCAGCGCGTGTTCCAGCTCCTCCAGCACCAGGATGCCGGCGCCCTCGCCGATTACCAGGCCGTCGCGGCCGCTGTCGTAGGGGCGTGGCGACAGGTGCGGGGTGTCGTTCTTCAGGCTGGTGGCGTACAGCGCGTCGAACACCATGGCCTCGGTCGGGCACAGCTCCTCGGCGCCACCGGCCAGCATCATCTTCAGGCGGCCGAACTTGATCGCCTCGTAGGCGTAGCCGATGCCCTGGCTGCCGCTGGTGCAGGCGCTGGAGGTGGGGATCAGACGGCCCTTGAGGCCGAAGAAGATGCTGATATTGGCCGCCGTGGTGTGCGGCATCATGCGGATATAGGAGTTGGCGTTGAGGCCATCCGCGACGGAATTCAGCAGCATATTGCCGAACGCCTTGACCTCTTCGGTGCTGCCGGTGGACGAGCCGCAGGCCACGCCCATGCGCCCGTCCCGGATGCATTCGTCGCCGAGCAGGCCGGCGTGCTCCAGGGCGCATTCGGCGGCATACACCGCCAGCTTGGACACCCGGCCCATGCTGCGGGTCTGCTTGCGTGTCCAGTGCTTGGGCTGGACGAAATCGTCCACCGGGCCGCCGAGGCGGGTGTTCAGCTCGCCGAAGCGGTCCCACTCATGCATGTAGCGGATGCCGCTCTTGCCGGCCTTGAAGTTAGCCTCAATCGTCGGCCAGTCGCTGCCCAGCGAGGTCACCCCGGCCATGCCGGTGACTACAACCCGTTTACATCCGTTCATCAGCACAATCCACCATTCACGGCGAGAACCTGGCGGGTAATGTACGCCGCCTCTTCAGACATCAGGAAATTCACCGCGCCGGCGACTTCTTCCGGGGTGCCCATGCGCGCCGCCGGCACCATCTTGAGGATCTCCTCCACCGGCACCTGCTCGTCGAGGATCTCGGTGTCGATCAGCCCCGGCGCCACGCAGTTGACCGTGATCTTGCGCTTGCCCAGCTCGATCGCCAGGGCCTTGGCCGCGCCGATCACGCCGGCTTTGGAGGCGCTGTAGTTGACCTGGCCACGGTTGCCGATCAGCCCCGAAACCGAGGTGATGCAGACGATGCGCCCGGCCTTGCGGCGGCGGATCATCGGCATGCACAGCGGGTGCAGAACGTTGTAGAAACCGTCCAGGTTGGTGCGCAGAACTTGGTCCCAGTCGTCCTCGGTGAGTGCCGGGAAGGCGCCGTCGCGGGTCAGCCCGGCGTTGCACACCACGCCGTAGTAGGCGCCGTGCTGCTCGATGTCCGCTTCCAGGGCCTCGCGGCAGGCCGCACGGTCTGAGACGTCGAACTGCAGGATGCGCGCTTGCCGGCCCAGTTCGGCGATCTGCGCCTGCACCGCCTCGGCCTCATCGCGGCGCGAGCGGCAGTGCAGCACCAGATCGTAGCCGGAACGCGCCAGGCGCAGGGCGATGGCCCGGCCGATGCCGCGGCTGGAGCCGGTGACCAGAATGGTTTCGCTCATGACTGGGGTTCCTGAAATTGTTCCTGAAGATAACTGGCCACCTGCGGTGGGCGGAATACGTTGAGGCGGGCGAACACCTCGATGCCGGGGCCGCTCAGGCGGCATTCGAACACACCCATGCCGTTGTCGTCCTGCAGGGTGCGGGTGGCCTGGATATGCAGCTCGGCACCGAGCGGGAAGCACTCGACGTTGCACTCGTACTTGCGCGTGCCGAGGAGAAAGCCCAGCTCCACCGGCAGGCCAGCCTGGCGCGCCTGGCAGCCGGCGTAGGCGGCCACGCTCTGCGCCATCAGCTCGATGCCGACCCAGGCCGGCAGGCTGCCATCGGCCTGGTTGAACAGGCCACCGGGATGCACGGTCAGGCGGGTCTCGACGTCGTCGTCGCCGAAGCGCAGCACTTCGTCGATGAGGATCATGTTGCCGGCATGGGGGAGCAGCTCGGCGATCGGCCAGCGGCTCATGGCGTCTCTCCGGGTGCATCGCCGAGGATCAGGCTGACATTGCTGCCACCAAAGGCGAAGGAGTTGCTCATCAGCCGGCGGCCGCCGGTTTTGTCCAGGCGCGTGCCGCGCGCGACCAGCTGCAGGGCCGGCAGCTCCGGTTCGCCCTGGCCGTCCCACAGGTGCGGCGGCAACAGCGCGTCGGGGTTGTACTCGCTCAGGCTCAGCCAGCAGAACGCTGCTTCCAGCGCCCCGGCGGCGCCGAGGGTGTGCCCGGTCAGCGGTTTGCTCGAGGAGCAGGGCACTCCGGCGGGGAAGATCGCCGCGGTGGTCAGGCTTTCCATGGCGTCGTTGTGCGTGGTGGCCGTGCCATGCAGGTTGAGGTAGTCGATGTCGCTGGCCGCCAGGCCGGCACTGCGCAGCGCCTGGCGCATTGCCGCCTGGGCGCCGAGGCCTTGCGGGTGCGGCGCGGAAATATGGTGGGCGTCGGAGCTGGCGCCGCCGCCGTAGAAGGCAATCGGGGCCGGCTCTTTAGTCATCAACTCTTTAGTCATGAGGAAGAGCGCCGCACCCTCGCCGATATTGATGCCGTGGCGGTTGCGCGAGAACGGGTTGCACGGCTCGGCGGACACGGCTTCGAGCGCCGAGAAGCCGTTGAGGGTCAGCCGACAGAGGCTATCTACCCCGCCGCAGATCACCGCATCGCACAGCCCCTGTTGCAGCAGCCGATGGGCGCTGAGCAGGGCGCGGGCGCTGGAGGTGCAGGCGGTGGAGATGCTGTAGCACGGGCCGTCCAGGCCCAGCCACGCGGCGAGGAAGCTGGCCGGGGCGACCAGCTCCTGCTGGGCGTAGTGGTAGTGCGCCGGCAGCGCGCCCTGGTTGTAGTACTGGGCGATGCTCTGGCTGGCTTCGGCGATGCCCGAGGTGCTGGTGCCGAGCACCACGCCGACGCGAGTGGCGCCGTAGCGGGCGATGGCTTCGCGCAGCGGCGCTTCGATCTGCAGGGCGGCGGCCAGCAGCAGCTGGTTGTTGCGGCTCGGCGGCAGCGCCAGGTCGGGCAGCGCCGGCAGTGCGCCGCGCACGGCGCCGACGGTCAGCTCGCGTTCGGCGACCCAGCCGGGCTCAGCGCGCATGCCGCTGGCATCGCCGGCGAACAGCGCGTGGGCCACGGCTTGCTTGCCCTGGCCGAGGGCGCAGAGCAGGCCGAGGGCGTTGAGGTAACTGGGTATCAAGGGCTTTCTTCCGGTTGCAGCGGCGCGACCCGGTAGTGCAGGTCGGGCGGGGTGTTCAGGGTGAAGTGCAGCGGCGTGCGGTAGTCGATCTGCCAGTCTGGCTTGAGTCGGCGCTGGTCAGCGCCGGCCAGTTGCCAGTCGCCTTGCGGGTAGCGCTGCGCCAGCTCGGTGCTGGGTGTCAGGGCGAACAGCAGGGCGGCGAACAACTCGCGGGCCTCGGCATTCGGCGGCAGCAGGCCGTCATTGCGCCACTGGCCGTTATCCAGCAACTGACGCGCCAGCGGCACGCCGAGCGGGTCGAACAGCGACCAGCGCAGCGCCGTGCCCTCTGCCTGCACCACCAGCAGCCAGTCCGCACTCGTCCCGGCCTGCGCGCGCTGGATATGCAGCGACAGCGGCAGGCTCAGGCTGGGCGCGGATTCCGGCAACGGCGTGCGGCTGGCGCAGGCGCCGAGCAGCAGGCCGAGCAGGAGGACGAAGGAGCAGCGCAGCAGCGGCATGGTCGGCTCAGTTCATCGCACAGATTTCGGCGAGCACGCCGAGGCGGCGCTTGGGCTCGGCGACATAGGGGTTGTTCAGGTCCCAGGCGTAGCCGGCGAGGATCGAGCAGATCATCCGGCGGATTTCCGGCTGGGCCTTCTCGTAATAGATCACGTCCTGGAAGCTGCCGTCGTACCAGCCTTCGACATAGGCGCGGAAGGTGTCGACGCCGCGTTTCAGCGGGAGGGCGAAGTCCTGCTGCCAGTCCACCGCCTCGCCGCTCAGCTGGCGGTGCAGCAGGCCGGCGGCCATGCTCGCCGAGCGCATGGCGATGGTCACCCCGGAGCTGAACACCGGGTCGAGGAATTCGGCGGCGTTGCCCAGCAGGGCGAAGCCCGGGCCGTGCAGGCTCTTGACGTTGGCCGAGTAGCCTTTCAGCTCGCGCACCGGGGTGTCCCACACGGCGTCTTGCAGCACCTTGCCGAGCGATGGCGTTTCGGCGACGAACTGGCGCAGGCAGGCCTCCATGTCTTCGGGGTAGCCTTCGTAGCGCCCGGCTTCCGCAACCACGCCCAGCGAGCAGCGGCCGTTGCTGAACGGGATGGTCCAGAACCACACGTCGCGCAGGGTCGGGTGGGTGGTGATGAGGATTTTCTCGCGGTCGAAGCCGGCGTCGGCGGCGATGCGGTCCTCGACATGGGTGAACAGCGCGCGGCGCATCGGCATGTTGGACGGGGTGTCGAGGTCGAGCAGGCGCGGCAGCACGCGGCCGTAGCCGCTGCCGTCGAGGACGAAGGCGCACTCGACCTGATACTCGCCGCCATCGGCCAGGCGCCGCACGATCAGGCGCGGGCAGGCGCCACTGAAGTCGACGGCAGTGATCTCTTCCTCGTAGCGGATCTCCACGCCCTGGCGCTCGGCGTCATCGGCCAGCACCTTGTCGAAGCTGGCGCGCAGCACCTGGTAGGTGGAGCCTTTGCCCGGGGTGAACTTGTCGCGGAAGTCGAACTCGGTGTAGCGCTCGCCCCAGGCGAAGGCCGCGCCGTGCTTGGTCTGGAAACCGGCGGCCTGCACCGCGTCGAGCATCCCGGCTTCCTCGACGAAGTCCAGGCAGTGCGACAGCAGGCTCTCGCCGATGGAGAAGCGCGGGAAACGCTGGCGCTCCAGCACCAGTACGTCGTGGCCGTTGCGTTTGAGCAGGGCGGCGGCGATGGCGCCGGAGGGGCCGGCGCCGATTACCACGACCTGGCGTTGTTCGAGTTCAGGAGTGTTCATAGTGGCTTCTTGCCTCATGGGTCGTGGTGGCAGGACGAGGGTAGGCGCCGGTGAAGGCCGGCAGCAAGGTGGAGATCAGGCCCATCAGCATCAGGGCAAAGTACAGCTGGGTGCTGATCACCTGCTGGTGCAGCAGCAGGTTGAGGAAAACGATTTCGGTCAGGCCGCGGGTGTTCAGCAGCACGCTCTCACGCCACTGCCCGGGGCTCGGTGCCAGGCGCCCGGCCGCCCAGCTCAGGCCCAGCCAGTTGCCCAGCAGCTTGCTGGCGATCGGCAGCAGCAACAGCGCGCCGAACTGCAGCCAGGAATAGCCCAGCCAGGCATTCTGCCAGTCGATCTGCAGCAGACCGTAAGCCAGGATCAGCGGCACCGCCAGCCAGGTCTGCAGGGCGGCGAACACGCTGCTCGGCAGCGGCAGGCGCAGCGGCACACGCAGTACGGCGCTGCACAGCAGGTAGGCGATGCCGAACACCAGGGCATTCAGTTTGAGCTGCTGCATGACCAGCAGCAGCACCAGGAAACACAGGCCGTTGAAGCGCGCCGAACGACACGGCAGCAGCTTGAACAGCAGCGGCAGGCTGGCGGCCAGCAGCGGCCAGAGCAGGGTGGCCGGCTGGCTGCTGCCCTGGGCCAGGCCGAAGATCAGCCAGCACAGCAGGTCCATGAGGATCGCCGCCTGCAGCAACTGGCGGATGCGTGGGGCGGGATAGCGCAGGTGCTGCAGGTAGAGGAACAGCACCGGGATGGCGGTCAGGGCGAACAGCAGGCCGACGGCGATGCTGCCCAGCAGGCTCTGCGCCGGCAGCAGCCACAGCGCACAGGCCAGGCCGCAAAAGAACGGCAGGAAGAAGCTCGGCAAGGCGATCTTCACGCTGTCGGCCTGCAGGTCGAGGTCGATCACATCGCTGAGGATATGCCCCAGCAGCAGGGTGAAGGCCACGCCGTACAGCGGCTTGAGCCAGTCGGCGGCGAGCAGCTCGCTGGCGCCGAAACCCAGGGGCGCGCTCCACTGCATCAGCAGCGGCAGGCCGAGGGTGGCCAGCAGCAACTGGCTGACAATCGGGATCAGGCGCAGGCGGCTGCCCAGCCAGGTCGCGGCGGCGAACAGGCCGAGCAGGCCTAGCCAGAACAGCGCGATGCTCATGCCGGCACCGCCTTGGTCTGGGGCTCACGGGTGCCAGCCCAGGGCGCGAGGATGAAGCAGAACAGCAGGCCGAGGCTGATCGCCAGGCCGAAGTTGGCGATGGCCGGGGTGTCACTGACCAGCAGCAGGCCGAACGACAGCCAGCTGGTCAGCGCCGAGAGCAGGGTGCCGAGCAGGCTGACCGCGGCGCCGCCGATGTTCTCGCGCATAAGGATGGCGTAGTCGACACCGATGGCGGTGATCAGCAGCAGGCCGAACAGGCTGAACAGGGTCAGCGGCTGGCCCAGCCAGCCGAGCCCGGCCAGGGCGGCGAGGGCCGCCAGCAGCGGCAGGCAGACCACGCGCAGGGCGCCGGCCAGGCCGAAGGGGATGCACAGCAGCAAGAGAATTGCGGCGCTGGCGACCAGCTTGAGCTGCGCGGCGCTGAGCTGGGTGGCACTGAACAGACCGTTCAGCTCGCCGAGGCGGTCGACCAGCTGCACGCCGGGCAGGTACGCGCCGAGGCTGTGCAGCAGGGCACTGTCGGCCTGACCCTGCAGGCTGACCAGACCGGCCACGCCCTCGACGCCCGCGCCCAGCCACAGCGGCCGCCAGGCTTCGCCCAGCGGGCCGGCCAGGGCCTGATCGAGGTTGGGCGGCGCGCCGTCAGTCAATTCGTTCAGCTCGGCCTGCAGCGCGGCGGGCGGGATGCCCATGGCCAGCAGCGGCTGCCAGTGTTGCGGCAGGCGTTGCAGGGCGTCGCGCAGCGGTTGGCGCTGGCTGTCGGCGGCGACCAGCTGGCTGAGCGCGCGGTAACCGCGCAACTGGCCGGCGGCCACGGCCCGGTCGAGGCGCTGGGCGAGGGCGGCCTGGCGTTCGAGCAGCTGCGCCTCGTCGTCGGCGCGCACCAGGAAGAACTGGCTGGTGGGTTGCTGCCCGGTCTGCTCGGCGATGCGCTTGGCTTCGGCGAGCAGTTGCGGCTGCTGGCCCAGCCACTGGCGGATATCGTTCTGCGTGTGCAGCTGCCACAGGCCGCCGGCGCAGAACAGCAGCAACAGGGCCAGCAGCGGCAGGCTGCCGACGCGGCCCAGCAGGCGCGCGCGCAGGGCCAGCAGGGCGCTGCTGAAACCGAGCAGGCTGGGTGGCGGACGCAGGCGCAGGCCATTCAGCCAGGCCGGCAGCAGGCACACCGAGCAGAGGTAGGCGCCGATCAGCCCGGCGGCGGAGAACAGGGCGATCTGGGTCAGCGCCGGGAAGGGGGTAAAGGCCAGCGCCAGGTAGCCGACCAGGTTGGTGCCCAGGCTCAGGGTCAGCCCCGGCAGGGTGGCGCGCAGGGCGCCCCAGCTGGTCCACTCAGCGCTGCCCCAGCTCTTGCTCAGGTAGTGCTGCGGGTAGTCGGCGGCCACGCCGATCAGGCTGGCGCCGAGTACCAGGGTCAGCACGTTGATCTGGCCGAATACCAATACGCAGGCGGTGCAGCCGGCCAGCAGGGCGACTCCGATCGGCAGCAGGCTGACCAGCACGCGCGGGCGGCGGAAGGCCAGCAGCAATAGCAACAGGGTGCCGAGGGTGGCGCCACCACCGATCCAGCTGACTTCGCGGGTGGCCTTGGCCTGGCCGGCGGCGGCATACAGCACGCCGCCGGCGGCCAGCAGTTGACCGCCGGCGGCCGTCACCTCGGCCCGCGCCGCCGCCACGCTGGCGGCAATCGCCGGTGGCGCCTGCATGTCGAAGGCGCTGCCCAGGGTGCGCACGCGCAACAGAGCCCAGGTCATGCCCGGCTCTTCCAGCAGCAGGGCGCCGCTGCCGAGGTCGGCCTGAATGCGGCTGTTCGGGTTCAGCGCCTGCTGGGCGCGGGTGCCGATACCGAGCCAGTCCTGCTCGGGCGGCAGCAGGTTGAAGCCTGCGAAGGTGTCGAACAACTGGGCGCTGCGCTGCTGGATAAAGACGTCCGGCTGCTCGATCAGCAACTGGCGATCAGCCGCCGGCAGCAGCGCCAGGCGGTTGCCGCGCAGTTGTTGGCGCAGCGCGGCCAGGTCGCTGTCCAGGCTCCATTGCACCCGCTCGAAGCGCTGGCTGGCCTGCCACTGCTGGCCGAGTTGCTGGACCAGGGCAATCGCCTGCTGGCGCTGCGGATGGCCGACCAGCAACAGCAGGTCGCGATTCAGCGGCTCCTGCATGCGCTGTTCGGCCTGCTGCACCAGCTCGTCGCCGGCGCCCTTGGGCAGCAGGGCGAGCATGCTCGCCGCCACCGGCGGGCCGTTGCGCCACTGCCAGACGGCCAGGGCCAGCAGCGCCAGCAGCGCGACGCTGAACAGGCGCGGCAGGCTGCGCTGGGCGGCGAAGAGCTTAGCGGGCAAAGGCGTCTAGCTCCTGGGCGCTGAGGGCATCGCCCGCCTGGCTCTGTGGCATGCGCATGAGCGTGCGGTCACCCTGGGTCTCGTGCAGTTCGATGCGCTCGACCAGGGCGCCGCCGTCGATGCGGATACTGCTGAAGATCTGCTTGAGCAGCAGCGAATGCGGGATCAGGGTCAGTTGCCAGGCGGTGCTGCTGCCGCTCAGCTGCAGTTCGAAGTCGCGGGCCAGGCCCGAGTGGTCGCCCTTGAGTACGGCGAGGAACAGCCGGCTCTGCTGGGCGGCGACGTCCTGGCCAGGCTGCAGTTGCCAGCCCTGGGCGGTGCGGCGGGCGATGCCGGCGGCGTCGATGCGGTAGTCCTGGGTCAGCGGACTGCGCAGCTGCCAGAGCAGGCCGGCGTCGCGGCTGAGGACGAACTCGCCCTTGCTGGTCAGCGGCTGGGGCAGGGCGCGCAGGTGCTTTTCCTGGATGAACGGACCGCGGACTACGGCGGGTTTGGCCAGTTGGGCGCCGAGCTGGTCGAGGTCGAAGGCGTGGGCGGTCTGTGTTTGGGCTGCAAGTAGCAGGCACAGGGCTTTTAGTGTTTGGCTGATTGCCGAAGTGGCCTTGGCCTTTGGTTGCGCCCCCCCGGGCGCGTCACTTTTTCTTGCTTGCCCAAGAAAAAGTAACCAAAAAGAAGGGCCCCCCGACATGCGGGTCTCGCTGCGCTCGACTTCCCTCGCTCCGGCACTGCTCCGGGGGCCGTCACGAAGGGACATCCCTGTCCCATCGTGACTCGCTCGGCGTCCTGCCTCGGCTTTGGCTTCCTGCGTCGCTCTACCTCCTGCATCCATGCAGTCGTCGCGTCCCCCTACGCAGTGCCTGCACTCGGCCTCCTGACGGGGAGTCGGCGCGCCTGATACTGCTTTGAGGGGCACAGAGGTCGGCTGCGTCTGTAGGAGCGAGCCCTGCTCGCGAAAGCGGCCCTCTCCCCAACCCTCTCCCATAAATGGGAGAGGGGGCAGGCCGTGCAGGTTGAGACCTCGTAGCCCGGATGAAATCCGGGAAAGGTGGTTCAGGAAAGTTTCGTTCCCGGATTTCATCCGGGCTACTTGATGCCAGCTATTTACTCTTGATGGATTGCAACGGCTGGGGCCGGGATATGGGGTCCCCTCAGGAGGCCGAGTGGAGTTGGCCTGTAGGGGGATGAGCCGCATGGATGCGGCGAAAGGCGTAAAGGGCCAGGGATGGCCCTTGTACGCCGGCCCCCGGAAGGGTAACGGAGCGAGGGAAGTCGAGCGTAGCGAGACCCGGATGTGGGGTGTGCTTTCTCTTTGGTTACTTTCTCTTTGCACAAGCAAAGAGAAACGGAGCGAAGCAGAGTAACAGCCGAAGGCTGGCCCGAAGGGCGAGCGCAGCGAGTCAAGGACTCGCCCGGCGGGGCGAAATAAAACGCTAATGCAACGCAGAAAATCAGCCGAGCGCTGTTCGGCAGGCTTAAACAGAGCGCTCAGTAAACGTAGCAAGCCAGCCGGGCCAGAAAAAATCACGAAATCGCCCTCTCCACCGCGTCGACAAACACGCGAGGCGAAGCCAGCAGCATCTCCCGCGTGGCGATCTCCACCGCCACCTGCACGCTGCTGCCGCGGGTCATGCGTTCGCCGGTGGCGGCGTCGGTGATCAGGTAGTGGATCTTCAGGCGGTTCTCCCACTCGACCAGATCGGCGCGCACGATGATCCGCTGGCCGAACTGGGCGCCGCGGATGTAGCGCAGCTGCAGGTCGATCACCGGCCAGGCGTAGCCGGCCTCGCGCATGTGCCGATAGTTGTGGCCGAGCTTGTCGAGCAGGGCGCAGCGCGCTTCCTCGAAGTATTTGACGTAGTGGCCGTGCCAGACCACTTCCAGCATGTCGACGTCGAAGAAGGGAACGGCCAGTTCGATCTGGGCCTGCAGCACGCCTTCCTTACGCATGGGCAGTGACTCCAGGCGCATTGCGCTGTTGTAGGAGCCAGCTTGCTGGCGATCCGGGCTGGCACAAGAGCATCGCCAGCAAGCTGGCTCCTACAGGAGTTGGCCGTTGCTTACGCATACAGCCTCCAATGCTGGGCACGGATGCGCTCCAGGCACAGGCGCAGTTCGCCTTCCAGGGCGCGATCCTCGATCACCGGCGGGAAGTCGGCGGCCAGCAGCTCGCGCATGGCGGCAACCGGAGCAGGGATATCGATCTTGCCATCGCGCTGACGCAGCCAGACGCCCTGATTGGCGGCCAGCAGGGTGGCGGCGGCAACCTGTTCGCTCAGCTCCAGGCTGCGCAGGGCATCGCGCGCGGCGATGGTGCCCATGCTCACCTTGTCCTGGTTGTGGCATTCGGTGGAACGCGAGAACACGCTGGCCGGCATGGTGTTCTTCAAGGCTTCGGCGGTCCAGGCGCTGGTGCCGATCTGCACGGCCTTGAAGCCGTGGTTGATCATTGCGGTGACGCTCGGCGCGCCGGACAGGTTGCTCGGCAGGCCGTGGTTGTAGCGCACGTCGACCAGCAGGGCGAGCTGGCGGTCGAGCAGGTCGGCGACGTTGCCGACCAGGTTCTTCAGGCTGTCCATGGCGAAGGCGATATGCCCGCCGTAGAAGTGCCCGCCGTGCAGCACGCGCTCGGCCTCGGCGTCGATCAGCGGGTTGTCGTTGGCACTGTTCAGTTCGGTTTCGATGAACTGGCGCAGCAGGCCCAGGCTGTCGGCCAGCACGCCGAGCACATGCGGCGCGCAGCGCAGCGAGTAGCGGTCCTGCAGGCGGTGCAGCGGCGCGGTCGGCGCGTCGATGGCGAGGTCCTGGCGCAGCCAGGCGGCGACCTGCATCTGCCCGGGGTGCGGTTTGGCGGCAAACAGGCGCTCGTCGAAGTGTTCCGGGTTGCCTTCCAGCGCCACCACGTTGAGCGCGGTGATGCGGGTGGCCAGCTTGAGCAGGTAGTCGGCTCTGGAGAACGCCAGGCAGGCCAGGGCGGTCATCACCGCGGTGCCGTTCATCAGCGCCAGGGCTTCCTTGGGGCGCAGGGTCAGCGGCGTCCAGCCCAGTTCGTTGTGCACCTCGGCGGCGCTGCGGCGTTCGCCCTGGTACAGCACTTCACGTTCGCCACTGAGGGTGGCGGCGACGTAGGACAGCGGAGTCAGATCACCACTGGCGCCGACCGAGCCTTCTTCCGGGATCAGCGGCAGCACATCGTGATCGAGGAACGCCTGCAGGCGCTCCAGCAGCTCCACGCGCACGCCGGAAATGCCATAGCACAGCGACTGCAGGCGCGCGGCCAGCACGGCGCGGGTGCTGGCCGGATCGAGCAACTTGCCCAGGCCACAGCCGTGGAAAGTGAACAGGTGCTTGGGCAGCGCCTCGACCTGGTGCAGCGGCACGGCCACCACGCAGGAGTCACCGTAGCCGGTGGTGACGCCGTAGATCACGCCTTCCTTGTCCAGCAGGGTATCGAGGAAGCGCGCGCCCTTGGCGATCTTCTCGCGGTAGGCGGCGTCGTCCTGCAGCTGCGCGCGGGCCTGGCGCTGGGACAGGGCCACGACCTGCTCGATGGACAGGTGGGCTTCGCCGAAGATCACCGGGTCAGGCTGATGTGTCGTCATGTGCATTCCAGAACGGATAGAAGTTGAACCATTGCAACGGCGCGTCCAGGCAGCGTTGGCCCAGGCGCTCGGCATAGCGTTGTACCCACTGGCGGATCACCGCCTCGCGCTCGCTGCGCTTCCACTCGATGCGCTCGGCGAACGGCTCGATGATCACCTGGTAGCGGCCGTCGATCTTCAGGCAGTTGAGCAGGTTGACCGAGCAGTGCAGCAGCCCGGCCAGCAGCCAGGGCCCTTGCGGGAAGGCGGCGGGCTGACCGAGGAAGTCCACGTTGGTGTTGCGCCCGCCGTGCAGCGGCACACGGTCGCCGGCGATGGCCAGCCACTCGCCGCGCTCCAGGCGTTCGGACAATTGCAGCATGATCGCCGGGTCCAGTTCGCTGACCTGGATCAGCCGCAGGTGCGTGGCGCCGGCTTCACCGAGCAGGCGGTTGAACTGTTCGGCGTGCTTGGTGTGCACCAGCACGTTCATCGTCACATGCTCGCCGAGCTCGGCCAGGGCGCGACAGACCTCGAGGTTGCCCAGGTGCGCGCCGACCAGCATCTGCCCGCGCTCCTGGCGGTGCAGCTGGCCGCGCAGGTCATGCGGGTCGACCAGGGTGATCTGCTGCAGGCCGAGCTTGCCGTTCCACACATCAAGCTTGTCGAGCAGGGTGTCGGCGAAGCACATGAACTGGCGGAACACCCGGCGCCAGCTTGGGCGCAACTCGTCGCGGCCGCTCCAGGTGGCGAGGTGGCTCTGGTACTGCCAGATGCTGCGCCGCGCCTGGGCGCCGAAGACGAAAAAGTACAGCACGATGGCATAGATCAGCGGGCTGATCAGGCGCCGGCCGAGCAGGCGCGCCAGCACCGCGGTGAGCTTCATCAGCGCGTAGCTGCCGCGCTCGCGCTGGCCGGCCCAGTGGGCTGCCGGTTGCTGGCTCATGCCTGCCACCGCCGCCAGAGGATCGCCGGGGCGCGCAGCAACATGCCGAAGAACAGCTTGGCGTGCATCTTCGAGATCAGCGCGTTGTCCAGCCACAGGCGAAAGTGCGAGAGGCCGTCCAGCGGGTAGTGCACCTGGGTCGGCAGCCAGCGCATCGGCTGATTACGCCAGGCCAGGCGCACCAGAATCTCGGTGTCGAAGTCCATGCGCTTGCCGATGTTCACCGAGTCGATCAATGCCAGGGTGGCGGGCAGCGGGTAGACGCGAAAGCCGCACATGGAGTCGCGGATCGCCAGCGACAGGCTGTTGATCCACACCCACACGTGAGTCAGGTAGCGCGCGTACAGGCGGGTTTTCGGCACGCTGTCGTCGTACAGCGGATAGCCGCAGATCAGCGCCTGCGGGTGGACTCGGGATTCGGCGAGAAAACCGGCGACATCGCTCAGGTCGTGCTGGCCATCGGCGTCGACCTGCAGCGCGTGGCTGAAGCCCAGGCGCTGCGCTTCACGCAGGCCGGCCATCACCGCGCCGCCCTTGCCCTGGTTGACCGGCAGGCGCAACAGGAAGGTATCGGCCTGTTCGGCCAGCTGATCGATTACGGCGGCGCACGCGGGGCTGGAGGCGTCGTCGACCAGCACGCAGGGCAGGCCGGCGTCGCGCAGGGCGGCGACCACGATTGGCAGGGCGTGTTCGTGGTTGTACACCGGAATCACGGCACAAGCTTTATGCACCGGCGGCCTCCAGCAGGATGCGCCCGGAGGAGCAGGCCGCCTCGCCGTTGCGATAGGCGAAGTACAGTTTGCCGCGCTCGGCGTCGAAGCGCAGGCTCAGTTGCAGGCGGTCGCCGGGGCGTACCAGCTGCTGGAACTTCAGCACTTCCATGCCGCAGAAGCGTGGTGGCAGGTCGGCAATCAGCTCGCGGGCCAGCTGCTGGGCCCAGTCGACCTGGACCACGCCGGGCAGCACCGGGGTCTGCGGGAAGTGGCCGGTGAAGTGCGCCAGGTCCGGCGGTATGTCCAGCTCCAACTGCCATTCGCCGTCCTGCTCGATAGCCGAGCGCGGCGCCACGCGGGTCGGCCGCTCGCTGGCCAGCAGCTGTTCGACCTCGGCCTGGGCCAGCTTGCCCTGGCTGCTGTAGGGCAGCTCGGCGAGCAGGCGCCAGCGGCGTGGCAGGGCCAGCGCTTCGCAGTGCCCGGCCAGGTGCTGGCGCAAGGTTTCGATGAGGGTCTTGCGCCCCTGGTTGCGCAGGGCGTGCAGGCCGCTGGGGCTGAGGGCGAGCAGGGCGCCGAGGTAGGCACGGCCCTGCTGGATCACCCCCAGGCGCGCGTCGGCGACCCACTCGTGGCTGAGCAGGGCCTGTTCCAGCATGGGCAGGGAGATGCGTTTTTCTTCCAGTTTGACGATGCGGTCCAGGCGCCCGCGCAGGACGAAGCGACCATCGCTGCCGATCTCCACCGCGTCGGCGGTCTGTTCGCGCTGCCCGGCCGGCAGGTAGGGCGAGCTCAGGTTGAGCGCGCCGTCGGCATTCTGTCCCAGCTCGATGCCGACAAACGGCGTCCACAGCTCGCCACCCTGGCGCCAGGCGATCCCGCCGGTTTCCGAACTGCCATAGATTTCCGTCGGCCACTGGCCGAGCAGACCGTGCAGTTCGGTGGCGGTCTCGGCCGGCAGGGCGCCGCCGGAGGAGAACACTCGACGCACCTGGCGCAGGGCCGGCCAGTTGAGGTTATCGCCCATGCGTTTGAGCAAAGCCGGGCTGGCGATCCAGGCGAACGCTGGGTACTGCAGGCTTTCCCGTTGCAGATCCTCGGGAAACGGCTGGGCGCGGCGCAGGAATGGCCGGCCGGCGCACAGGGGCCAGAGCACGCGGAACAGCAGGCCGTAGATGTGCTGGGCGGCGACGCTGCCAAGAATGGTGGCACCGGCAAGCTCGGCGCCCCACAGCTGCTCCAGGGCGTCCACTTCATTGGCCAGTTGGCGCAGGGACTTGTCGATCAGCTTGGGCTCGCCGCTGGAGCCGGAGGTGCATAGGGTCAGGCGGCACTGGTCGAGATCGAGGGCGGCGGCGGGCAGTGGTTCGCCGTCCAGCGCAGCGTCGTCCAGATTGTCCAGCCACAGCTCGACCTGGGCGCCCAGGCGCTCGCGGGTCTGCGCCTGTGCATCGGCCGGCAGCAGCACCTGCACGCCGGCGCGCCAGGCGCCGAGCAGGGCGATGGCCAGCTCGCCGGCATCTTCGATATGCACGGCCAGGCGGCGCACGCCACGCGCCTGCAGGGCGCCGGCCAGTGCCAGGGCGCGCTGGCGCAGGGCGGCATGCTGCATATCCGGCGTCACCGCACGGCCCGGCTGAGCCTCCAGCAGCAGGTCGCTAAGGGGCAACCAGGTCATGCAACTCTCCTCGATCCGGCTCGAACGCGCTGGCGCACCAGCCACTCACCGGCAAACAGCAGGCCCATCAGGCCGTAGGCGATCAGCCCGGTATACAGGGTCCACCAGCTCAGCGGTGCCCACAGGTTGAGGGCGATCACCACCAGGCCGTTGGCCAGAAAGAACAGCGCCCACACCTGGGTCACGCGGCGCGTGTAGCGCACCGCCACGTCCGGCAGGTCGGGCTCGCTGAGGCGTGCCAGGCGCTCGATCAGCGGCGGGCCGAACTTCAGGCTGAGGCCGAACAGCGCCAGCAGCAGGCCGTTGAGCAGCACCGGGTACCAGCGCAGCAGCTCCGGCTCGCCGGCCAGGCCGAGCAGCAAGCAGAAGCCCAGGGCCACGCCGGCCATCCAGCGGTTGCCCGGCTTGCCGCGTTGCACCAAGGCGCGCGCCAGCCACAGGCCGCCGAGCAGCAGGGCAAACACGCGCGGCGACAGGTGCTCCATGCCGAAATAAACAGCAAACGGATAGAGCAGCCCCGCCACCACCAGCAGCAGGCCCAGCAACTTACTCATGTTCAGTCTGGCGCCGGGCGGCGTTAACCACCTGGTACACGGCCTCGACCACGTCGCCGACGGTGCGCACGGCCTTGAACTCCTCGGCGGCGATCTTCTTGCCGGTCTGGCGCTTGATATGGTCGATCAGGTCGACGGCGTCGATGCTGTCGATTTCCAGGTCCTGGTACAGGTTGGCGTCCAGGGTCACGCGCTCGGCGTCCAGCTCGAACAGCTCGACCAGAGCGTCCTGCAGGGTGACGAAAATCTCTTCACGGCTTTGCATCACGGCGTCCTCAGGCGACCTTTTTCGCGGCAACGAAGGCAGCCAGGCTGGCCACGTTGGCGAAATGTTGGCGGGTGTCCTTGGCTTCGGCGTCGATCTTGATGCCGAAACGTTTCTGGATCGCCAGGCCCAGCTCGAGGGCGTCCACCGAATCCAGGCCCAGGCCGTCACCGAACAGGGTCAGGTCGGCGGCGATGTCTTCGGCCACCATGTCTTCGAGGCCGAGGGCTTCGATGATCAGGTTCTTGATCTCAGTTTGCAGATCGCTCATCTGTTGCGAGCTCCTTCATAAAGTGTTGGTGCAGATGGTCGTTGAGTTTGCGCGAGGCGATGGGCAGCGGGGCCTGCGCGGTGAATTGCTGTGGGTCGATATCCTCGCCCACACGCAGGCGAAAGTGAAAACGGCGCGACGGAATGCTGTACCAGGGCTCGGCCTTGGTCAGGGTGGTCGGGCTGACGCTGATCACCACCGGGGTGACCAGGCGTGCGCCGCGCACGGCAATGGCCGCGGCGCCACGATGAAATTCCGGGGTGTGCCCCGGCGTGGTGCGCGTGCCTTCGGGGAAGATCACCAGGGTCTGGCCTTCCTGCAGGGCGCCGGCGGCCTCGTCGAGCATGTCCATGCTGCCGCTGTTGCTGATGAAACCGGCGGCGCGGATCGGTCCGCGCATGCTCGGGTTGTCCCACAGGCTCTGTTTGACCACGCAGTTGGCATCGCGGATGAAGGCGATCAGCACCACCACGTCGATCAACGAGGGGTGGTTGGCGATCACCATCTGCCCGGGGCGGCCGAGGCGTTCGATGCCTTCGACTTCGTAGGTCAGTACGCCGCTGTGGTACATGAAGCGCACGAACTTGTAGAAGGTCCAGCTGACCACGGCGCGCGCACGGGTGCGCCGGGTCAGGGCATCGCCGGGCAGCAAGCTGAGCAATGGGAATACCAGCACGCGCAGCAGTACGCCGCCGATGCCGAACAGGCTGAAGCTGGCGGCCGTGGCGAACAGGCGCCAGAGGTAGGGCGCGCTGCGCGGGCTCAGGCCGTGTTGCGAGACCATGTCCATTGCCTGTTCTTCCAGTGGTGGTGCAGGGAGGTTTGCCCGTTGCCCAGGGCGCGAACCAGTTCGAGCGCATGCGGCCAGGTGCTGCGCGGCCCGCTGCCGGGCTGCAGGCTCAGTTGCCAGTCGTTGCCGGGCGTCAGCAGCAGGGCGACGGCGTAGGAAAACGGCACGTCGTCGATAAAGGGGGCGTACAGCGCCGGCGGGGTTTCTTCGGCAACCACCAGCAGTACGGCGGGCGCACCGTCGCCGAGCAGGCTGGCGGCTTCCAGCAGGCCCTGTTCGAGGCCATCGCCTTCGCCGGCCAGGGCGCTCATTTCGCTGCTGTCGGCGCGCAGGATCGACCACAGGCCGATGATCGCGTTATGCACGGAGAGGCTGAACTGGGTCGGCGACAGCGGCTCGTTGCGCGCCAGGTCGGCGAGGATGTTCAGGGTGCGCGGGGTTTCCCCATGCCGGCTGACGAACACCAGCGGCAGCGGGCCCTGGGTTTCGGCGATGGGCCAGGACACATGGAACAGCATGCGCGCCAGACGGCTCAGGCGGCGGCGTTGCATGGCGGGGAGAAAGCTGACATCTGGCTGCTGGCCTTCATCGGCGGGCGCGAAAGGCGCCTGCTGCCAGGCCTGCCAGTCATCCACGGTGTCGAGGCTAGGTGCCCAGGCGCGCCATTGATCGATCTTGAAATAAGTCACGCGGCGCACTCTTCCCGGCCCCTTGCGGCCTTCCTTGTCTACGGCGAAACCCCCGCCGGCAGTGGAATTGCGGTCGGGGTCATGGCGAGGTGCCGGCATTATCCCGTCCCGGCCCGACCTGTGCAAACTTTGACACAATTGAGGCGCCAGGCGGTTTTTTGCCCGATTTTGCGATTTCCTCGCCCTTGTCATGCGCTTTGCATAGAATCCACCCCATTCGGGCTCAGGGAGGTGTGACATGCGGCGTGTTGTGTTTAATCAGAAAGGCGGTGTGGGCAAGTCGAGCATTGCCTGCAACCTGGCAGCGGTAAGCGCAGCGGAGGGCTATCGCACCCTGCTGGTCGACCTGGATGCCCAGGCCAACTCGACCCATTACCTGACCGGCCTGACTGGCGACGACATCCCCATGGGGATTGCCGAGTTCTTCAAGCAGTCGCTGTCGTCGTTTGCCAAGAAAGGTACGGTGGACATCTACGAGACGCCGTTCGACAACCTGCATGTGGTCACCGCCACCGCCGAGCTGGCCGATCTGCAGCCCAAGCTCGAGGCCAAACACAAGATCAACAAGCTGCGCAAACTGCTGGAAGAACTGGGCGAGGAATACGACCGGATCTACCTGGATACCCCGCCAGCGTTGAACTTCTATACCGTTTCCGCGCTGATCGCCGCCGACCGTGTGCTGATTCCTTTCGACTGCGACAGTTTTTCCCGCCAGGCCCTGTACGGCCTGCTGCGTGAGATCGAGGAGCTCAAGGCAGACCACAACGAGGGCCTGGAAGTCGAAGGCATCGTGGTCAACCAGTTCCAGCCCCGGGCGACCCTGCCGCAGCAACTGCTCGATGAGCTGATCGAGGAAGGTCTGCCGGTATTGCCGGTCAATTTGATGAGCTCGGTGCGCATGCGCGAGTCGCACCAGGCCTGCATTCCGCTGATCTACCTGGACCGCAGCCACAAGCTGACCCAGCAGTTTGTCGAACTGCACAAGCTGCTGGAAAACGGCGCCTGACGATAGGCCAAGAATGAACAAAGGCGCCCGAGGGCGCCTTTCTTGTTTCTGACTTGAAAGCCTGCGAGCTAGAGCCAGGCTAGGCGCAACGACCAGCGGGAGTAACAGCCGAAGGCTGGCCCGGAGGGTAAGCGCCAGCGAATAAATCGGGTGAGGGCGCGGAGTTTACGCCTGTAAATGAGCAGTACTCATTGCACTCGCCCTTCGGGCCGCGCTGAAGCGCGTTAGTCGCAAGCGACTTTCCGAACCCGATTGACCAACCTTCGGCTGTTACTGCGTTGCAACAACGCCTGGCCGACGCGCAGCTGGTTTTCAACGCACCACGAAGATGTCGCACGGTGCCTTGTGCAAAAAGTGCTGGGCCAGGCTGCCGAGCAGTGCCTGGGACAACGCGCCGCGGCCATGGCAACCGAGAGCCAGCAATTGCGGCTGGCGCGTATTGATGCATTCCTGCAGGCCGCGCAGGATGCTGCCCTGCTTGATTTCATAGGACAGGCTCGGGCTGCCCGGCGGCAGTTGCGCGGTCTCATCGGCAATCAGCTGATCGATCAGGGCGTGCTGGGTGGCTACCTGAGTGGCGCTATCGGCCTGCTTCTTCTGGGGTTCGAAGACGTGCAGGGCATGGATATTGGCCTCGGCCGGCAACAGCTGGCAGGCGCGGTTGAGTGCGGTGCAGGCACACAGGGAGAAATCCAGGGCCGATAGCGCGCTGCTGTAGGGCGTCGCTTCGTCACGGGCCACCAGCAACAGCGGCACCGTGCAGCGCCGGGCAATACGGTCGAGGGTGGTGCCGGAGAAGAACTCGTGGCGCTGGTGGTGGGCGCCCAGTACCAGCAGGTCGGCACCGAGCAGTTGCACCTGTTCCAGCACAGCATCGGATGGCTTGCCGTGGCAGAGTTTGAGCTCACTGCCGGGTGGGGCGAACTGGGTGAGGCTGTTGTCCAGGCTCTGTTGGACCTTCTCCTGTTCGGCTTGGCTGAGGCCACCGTCGAGGACATGCAGCAGGGTCAGGCGGGCATTGTGCTGGCGGGCCAGCTGCGTGGCGCGGCGTAGGGCGAGGTCGGCAGTGCTGCGCAGGTCATGGGCAATAAGGATGTGTCTGATCATCTGGTGTTCCCCTCTGCGTAGCGAACTCCCGCCACGCTGTAAAACCTCTATTGGGTTCTTAATCTGGCTCCCATTGATAGACCTGCTTTTGATTTACGGCAAGTCCCGTGCGTCTGGGTTTTTCAATTGTGCGGGGCTTTTCTCCGTGCGCTGCCGCGTTTTTGTCCTGCTGCAATCACTCGATGGTTTCCTGCCGGTCGAGGGTCTTCTGTCGCAGCCAGTCGTTGAAGGCGCGCAGCAACCCATCCAGCTCGTTGTCCAGCAGTTGCAGTTGCAGCTCGATCTGCGCCTGATCGCCGCGCTGGATGGCGTCCTCCAGGCGCAGGGTCAGGGGTGGCAAGCTGACCGCGCCGAGGCTGCCAAGGCTGCCGCGCAGGTTGTGGATCAGGCTGATGGCGTCGGCCTCGCGGCCTTCCTGCAGGGCGGTGGCGGTTTGCCGGAGCGGCTCGTTGCCACGGGCGATCAGTTCCTTCACCAGAGCACGCAGGGTCTGGTTCATCTGCGGGTTGACCGTGCAGAGCAGGTCGAGGGTGTCCACGGCCAGCAGCGTCGAGCTTTCGCCGGGCAGCGGCAGGTGGGTGCCGATTGCCTTGAGATCGCCAGGGGTATAACGCAGGCGTTTGAGGCTGCTCAGCAGGGCGCTGACATCCACTGGTTTGGCGATGAACAGGTCCATGCCGGCCTGCTCGCACTCGTCGCGTTCGGCAGGGCTGACGCCTGCGCTCATGGCCACCACCGGCAGGCGCAGGCGCAGATCCTGACGAATGATACGGGTGGCGGTGATGCCGTCCATTCCGGGCATCTGCACGTCCATCAAGATCAGGTCGAAGGCCTCGGGCTGTTGGCGCAGCAGATCGAGGGCATGGCGGCCATCGCTGGCCAGGGTCAGTCGGGCGCCCTGCTGTTCGAGGATGCCCTGGGTGACGATCTGATCCAGCAGGTTGTCTTCCACCAGCAGGATGCGCATGGCCTGCAATTCGCGCCGCGCCGCCGGTTCGCTGTTGCTGGCTGTCGTGTGTGGCTGGCTCAGGGTTTCCTGGAGTACGCCGAGCAGGCTGGAGCGGGTCACCGGCTTGAGCAGCAGGTCGTTGACCGGCAGCTGGCGGCCATTGGTGGTGAGGTGCTCGCGGGCGAAGGCGTTGACCATCAGCAGGCTGGGCGGCAGGGCTGTCGGCGAACTCTCGGCGAGCATGGCGAGGGTCTGCAGGCCGTTGAGCTCGGCCATGTTCCAGTCGACCAGCAGCAGGTCATAGGGCTGCTGTGCCGTGCCGGCCTGCTGGAACAGCAGTTGCGCCACCGAACCGGAGTCGGCCTGGTCGACCTGGCAGTGCAGGCTCTCGAGCAGTTGCTGGAGGATCTGCCGGCTTTTCTGGTTGTCGTCCACCAGCAACACGCGCAGGTCGTGCAAGGGTTCGGGCAGGTCCGGCAGGGGCGACTCGTCGAGTGTCGCGGCTAAAGGCAGGCTGAACTGGAATGCACTGCCCTGGCTGGGGGTGCTGCGCACATCCATGCGCCCGCCCATCAGCTCTACCAGGCGGGCACTGATTTCCAGTCCCAGGCCGACATCGGCGTGCCGGCGCGACTGGCTGGCGTCTTCCTGGGTGAAGACCTCGTGCAGGTTGTTCAGTTGGGCCTGGCTCATGCCGATGCCGCTATCGGTGACGCTGAACAGCAGCTGTTGCTCTTCGCCAGACGCTTGCCGCTCGATGCGCAGTTCGATCTCGCCCTGCTGGGTGTACTTGATGGCATTGGCGACCAGGTTGACCAGCACCTGTTGCAGACGTTGGCGATCGGCCTGCAGCTGTTGCGGCACGTCGGGCGCCACCTGGATGAGCAGTTCCACATCGCGATTGCCGGCCAGCAGGGTCATCAGCGAGGCCATCTGCCGCAGCAACTCTTGCAGTTCGAATTGCACCGGCTCCAGTTGCAGGCGCCCGGCTTCGATCTTGGAAAAGTCGAGGATGTCGCTGATCACCGCCAGCAGCGACTTGCCGGCATCGCGCAGCATGTCCAGGTACTTGCGTTGGGTGGCGTTGAGCTCGGTGTTGCCGAGCAGGTGGGCGATACCCAGTACGCCATTCATCGGGGTGCGGATCTCCCGGCTCATGTTGGCGAGGAACTCGCTCTTGGTGCGATTGGCCTTCTCCGCAGCGATGCGCAGCAGGTTGAGCTTGTGCTGGGCTTCGACCTTGTCGTTGATGTCGTCGATCTGCACGATCAGCTCGTCGGCGCCGGCATGGCCGGGCAGGTGCGCCACGGTGACATGGGCCCAGAACGGCTGGCCGTCGTGGCGCAGCAGGCGCTTGTCGAGGGCGTAGTAGGCAATCTCGCCGGCCAGTAGCTCCGCGAGCTTGTCGTGGCTGCTGGTGCGGTCATCGGGATGGCTGAGGTCGAGGTGGTGCATGCCGAGCAGCTGCGCGCGCGGGTAGCCGAACATCTCGCACAGGCGGCTGTTGGCTTCGCAGATCTGCCCCTGGGCATTGGCCAGGGCCACGCCGGTGCCGGCAAACGCCAGGGCGCCGCGGAAGCGTTGCTCGCTGATGCGAAAGTCGTTCTCGCGCTGGCGCGCCTGCTGCAGACTGCTGGCCAGCAGCAGGGCCGGCAGCATGACCAGCAGGATCGGCAGGTACAGCAGCAGGTTCTGCCATTGCGCAATGAACGGTGGCGGAAGGAAGTAGCCGAATGACAGCAGGGCGCTGACCAGCAGGGCCACGCAGAGGTTGAACAGGGCGACATTGATCACGTTCAGGTACAGCGCGGCGAGGATCAGCGGCACGCTCAGGTAAACGAACGGGAACGGCAGGAACAGCAGGGCCAGGATGCTCACGCCCATGCTCAGCATCAGCAGCGCCGGGGTCAGCAGTGGGTCCAGCGCTGCCAGCAAGGCGGCGCTGCCACGCTGGCGCCAGATCAGCGCCAACGGCAGCACGGCCACCGCGCCGGTGCAGGCGCTGGCGAACCAGCCCAGCCAGAGGTCGCGGTAGCTGCCCATGTGTCCCTGGCCGAGTAGCAGGGCGCCCAGGCTGGCGCTGGCGAGGACCGGCCAGAAGCAGCCATTGAGCAGTACGGCCAGCAGTGCCCGCGGGTTTTCAGTGAAGTTGTCGGCCATGCCGCAGCGTTGCACCAGCCAGGCGGCCAGGGTGGCTTCACAGAGGTTTGCCGCGGTGAAATACAGGGCAATGCGCAGGGGGTCGCCAAACAGCAACTCGCAGACGATGTTGGTCAGGGCTACGGCCAGCAGCAGCAATGGCCAGCGGCGCAGCGGATGCATCACCAGGAAGGCGCAGGCGATGGCGTTGGCGGGCCACAGGTTGGCCATGCTCGACGGTTGCCGGGTCAGGTACAGGGCCAACAGGGCGGCGCCGGTGTAGCACAGGGCCAGCAGCAGGGCTTCGCGCAGCAGAGATGGCTGGCGGCTGTTCATGATGGCTGTACGCGGCGTTGGCGCCGGTAGGCGAGGAAGGCCAGCAGGCCGGTGAGCGCCAGGAGGCCCAGGCCGACTGCGGCGAGCAGCAGGTAGCCGGGCTGTTTGCTGGTGCCCGGTAGTTGCTCCAACCAGGGCTGCATCAACTCTTCGCGTTCGGCCAGGCTGAGGGAGTGCAGGCCGGCTTCGAGGATGCGCCCCAGTTCGGGCCAGTCCTTGCGGTAGGCAAAACTCAGCGGGTAGTTGAAGCCGATCCCCGTGCCGATCTGCAGGCTCTGGAAGGCCTCTTCCTGGAGCAGGTAGCTGGCGCTGCCCAGGTCCATCACCACCGCGGCAACCTGGCGTTTCTGCAGGGCTTGCAGGCCGGCGCGATCGGTCGGCAGGGCCAGCCATTGCACCGTGGGATAGCTGTCGCGGACAAAACGCTCGACCGCATAGCCATCACCCACGGCCACGCGCATGCCGGCCAGTTGCTTGAGGGTCAGGCTGTTGCGCTGTTCGCCGCGCAGCACCAGCACCGTGGGGACCTCTACATAAGGTGAAGTGAAGGCCAGGTATTCGGCCCGCTCGGCGGTCGGGCGCAGCGAGGTGAGCAGGTCGAGATGGCCGCGCCGGGCCTGGTCGAGCAGTTCGTTCAGCGGCAGCGCCGGCTGTTGCTGCAGGGGCAGACCGAGGCGCTCCTGGAGGATGCGCAGCACATCATGGGAGAGGCCCTGGGCCTGACGCTGTGCGTCAACGAAGATGAACGGCGCGTAGTCGGCCTCGGCCGCCCAGTTGATTGTCGGGTGACTAGCCAGCCATTGCTGCAGCTCCGGCTCCAGTTGCAGCGGTGCGGCCGCCAGCCGGGTGCAGGCCAGTACGAGCAGAAGCAGAGGGAGGAGACGCCGCAAGCGTTGCATGTCCAGCCGGTCCTTCAGCGTCCTGCTGTGGTGGTTGAACGAGGATGGGGCCTACCGTGCGGGCGCTGTTCCATCAGGGTAGCTGCTCTGTCGGCGGTTGCAGAGTTGATCCGCTATCCCTGCATCAGTGGCGACGCAGCTGATAAAGCGCCTGGCTGATGGCGACCACCTCGCCGTTGCTATCGGTCAGTTGCAGTTCCAGGCGGTATTCGGCCTTGCCCTCGCGCTCGGCTGTGTCCTGGATGCTGGCGATCTGTTCGGCGCTCAGGCTGGCCTCGACCAGGATGTCGCTGCTGGCCGGGCGGCGAAAGCGCAGGTTGATTTCCTTGATCAGCGGATAGAAACGCTGCACGTCGAAGCTGGTGAGAAACAGTGCGCCGCCGGGGATTTCCGCCAGGGTGAACAGGGCGCCGGCGTACATGCTGCCGATATGGTTCTGGTTGCCCTGCAGCGGCATGCGCAGGCGCACATGGCCGGGTTCCAGCAGCTCGGCCTTCAGCCCGCTGCGTTTGACGAAGTCGATCTTCTCTTCGGTAAAGACACGGGCCATTTCGGCGGGCAGTGGCATGGGCGGCGTTCCTGCTGGGAGATGCCGCCAGCCTAGCGTCTGCCGGGGGCGCGGCAATGACAGCTGTGCTC
The DNA here is from genome assembly GCF_013200955.2 of Pseudomonas campi. Lineage (NCBI taxonomy): Bacteria > Pseudomonadati > Pseudomonadota > Gammaproteobacteria > Pseudomonadales > Pseudomonadaceae > Aquipseudomonas > Aquipseudomonas campi. The sequence continues at coordinate 3,889,934 of NZ_CP053697.2, read as the reverse complement.
GTCGGGGCTGACCGATTCGCTCAGATGCCCTGCTGGCGCAACCAGCCAAACAGTTGCGGCAGGGGCAGGGCACCGCTCTGCCGGGCCACCTCCACACCGCCCTTGAGCAGGATCAGCGTGGGGATCGAGCGGATGCCCATTTCTGCCGACAGTTGCGGATTGGCTTCGCTGTCCAGCTTGGCCAGGCGGCAGTGGCCCTGCAGCTGCGCGGCGGCCTGTTCATAGATGGGGGCAAAGCTGCGGCAGGGGCCGCACCAGCTGGCCCAGACATCGATCAGCAGCGGCAGGTCGCCCTTGTTCTGCGCGTCGAAGCTGGCCTGGGTCAGGTCGAAGGGCTTGCTCGGCAGCACCTCGGCCTTGCAGCGGCCGCAGCGTGGCGCATCGCTCAGGCGCTCGGCGGGAATGCGATTGAGGCCGTTGCAGTGCGGGCAGGGGATCAGCAGGGGATTGGACATGGGCGACTCCAGAGGCGGTATGCCTAATCTGGAGTCGCTTGCGCGGATATCAAGGGCGATCAGCCCGCCGCAGCGTCCAACGCCTGGGCCAGGTCGGCGAGGATGTCGTCGCTGTGCTCGATGCCGATCGACAGGCGCACCATGTCGCGCGGCACGCCGGCGCGCTCCAGCTCCTCGTCATTCAGCTGGCGGTGGGTGGTCGAGGCCGGGTGGCAGGCCAGTGACTTGGCGTCGCCGATATTGACCAGGCGCACCACCAGCTTCAGTGCGTCGATAAAGCGCGCGCCGGCTGCCTGGCCGCCGACGATACCGAAGGAGAGGATCGAGGCCGGTTTGCCGCCGGTGTAGCGCAGGGCCAGTGCATGCTCGGGGTGATCGGGCAGACCAGCGTATTTCACCCAGGCCACCTGCGGGTGGTTCTGCAGGTAGTGCGCCACCTTCAGCGCGTTCTCGCAATGGCGCTCCATGCGCAACGCCAGGGTCTCCAGGCCTTGCAGGATAAGGAAGGCATTGAACGGCGACAGCGCCGCGCCAGTGTTGCGCAGCGGCACCACGCGGCAGCGACCGATAAAGGCGGCGGGGCCGAAGGCCTCGGTGTAGGTCACGCCGTGGTAGGACGGGTCCGGGGTATTGAGGAGCGGGAAGCGCGCCTTGTGCTCGGCCCAGGGGAACTTGCCGGAGTCGACCACGATGCCACCGATGCTCGTGCCGTGGCCGCCGATGTATTTGGTCAGCGAGTGTACGACGATGTCGGCGCCATGCTCGAACGGCCGGCAGAGGATCGGTGTGGCCACGGTGTTGTCGACGATCAGCGGCACGCCGTGGCGGTGTGCGGCGTCGGCCAGGGCCTGCAGGTCGACGATATTGCCGGCCGGGTTGCCGATGGATTCGCAGAATACCGCCTTGGTTTTGTCATCGATCAGCGCTTCGAGGGCGGCGATGTCGTCATGGGCGGCGAAGCGGGTCTGGATGCCGAAGCGCGGCAGGGTGTGGGCCAGCAGGTTGTAGGTGCCGCCATACAGCTTGGCCACCGAAACAATGTTGTCGCCGACCTCGGCCAGGGTCTGGATGGCGTAGGTGATGGCCGCCATGCCGGAGGCCACGGCCAGCGCACCGACGCCGCCTTCCAGGGCCGCCACTCGCTCTTCGAGCACGGCATTGGTCGGGTTCATGATGCGTGAATAGATGTTGCCGGCGACCTTCAGGTCGAACAGGTCGGCACCATGCTGGGTGTCGTCGAAGGCAAAGGAGCTGGTCTGGTAGATCGGCACCGCCACCGCCTTGGTGGTCGGGTCGGGGCTGTAGCCGGCGTGGATGGCCAGGGTTTCCAGTTTCATGCGCGCGTTCCTTCAGGGCAGAGTGGAAGGTTCGCAGCATGGAGAAAGCAGCAAGGCCCGGTCAATGCGCGGGAGCAATGAAACGGGCCTTGGGTTAGATCGATATGTTCGCCGCTTATGCCGCTACACCGGCACCAGTGGCCAGAACCAGGGGATCACGAAGCTGGCCACCACCCAGAGAATCAGGTTGAGCGGAATACCGACCTTCATGAAGTCGGTAAAGCGGTAGCCGCCGGCGTTGTAGACGAAGGTGTTGGTCTGGTAACCGATAGGCGTGGCGAAGCTGGCGCTGGCGGCGAACATCACCGCGACCACAAAGGCGCGGGGGTCGACGCCCAGGTGCTGGGCCATGCCGATGGCAATCGGGGTGACCAGCACGGCGACTGCGTTGTTCGACAGCACTTCGGTGAGGATCGAGGTGAACAGGTAGATGAATGACAGCATCAGCAACGGCCCGGCCCACGGCAGCCAGCCCATGAGGTTCTCCACCATCAGCTTGACCAGACCGACCTTGTCCATGGCGATGCTGATGGCCAGCATGCCGAAGATCAGGCTGAGAATCTTCCAGTCCACCGCCTTGTAGGCGTCGTCCACATCCAGGCAGCGGGTGGCCAGTACGGTCACTGCGCCAATGATCGCCAGACCCTCGATAGGCATCACACCGAAGGCGGCCAGCAGCATCACGGCCAGGGTGGCAATGATCGCAATCGGCGCCTTCTCGCGGCGGAAGGAGCGCTCTTGCACGGTGTTGAGACTGATCAGCTCGCCGTTGTCGGCAAAGCGCTTGATCTGTGCCGGGGTGCCTTCGACCAGCATCACGTCACCGAACTGCAGCTGGAATTCGTCCAGGTTGCCAGAGACGTTTTCGTCCTGGCGATGCACGGCCAGCACGGCGATGCCGTAGCGCGCGGTGAGGTCGAGATCGCGCATGGGGCGGTTGCTGTAGCGCGAGTTGCGTCCGACGATGGCCTCGGCCAGCACTACATCGTGGCTGCTGATGGTCTCGAAGGCTTCGCTGCGGTTGAAGCTCAGGTGGCCGCTGCCGCGCAGCTCGACCACGTCCTTGACCTGGCCATGGATCACCAGTTGGTCGCCGGCGGCCAGCAGGGTGTCATGGGCCGGCTCGGTGAACTCTTCCTGGTCGCGGAAGATCTTCAGCACCTGCAGGCCGCTGCCGCCATTGAGGTTGGCCTCGCCGAGGGTCTTGCCGATCATCGGCGAGTCGTGCGGTACCAGCAGCTCGCTCATGAAGGTGCGATCCAGATCCGGGCGCAGCTGCTTGGACAGCGTCTCGCGCTCGGGCAGCAGGTGGCGGCCGATGGTCAGCAGGTAGGCCATGCCAGCGGCGGCGAGAATCAGGCCGGCACCGGTGATTTCGAAGATGCCGAAGGGTTCCAGGCCGGCCTTGCGCGCCACGCCGTCGACCAGAATGTTGGTCGAGGTGCCGATCATGGTCAGGGTGCCGCCGAGGATGGTGGCGTAGGACAGCGGGATCAGCAGTTTCGATGGCAGGGTGCCGGCCCGGCGCGCCAGGGAAATCGCCACCGGAGTGAGGATGGCCACCACCGGGGTGTTGTTGAGGAAAGCGGAGATCACCAGGGCGGTCAGGGTCAGCCCGGTGAGTACACGAATCGGGCTGGTGCCGACCAGGTCGCCGAGCCAGTTGCCCAGGGCGTCGATGCAGCCGGTGCGCTCCAGCGCGGCGGACAGCACGAACATGCAGGCGATGGTCACCGGCGCCGAGTTGCTCAGCACGCTGAGCACTTCCGCCGGGGTCAGCAGCTGGGTAATCAGCAGGGCGGCCACGGCGATGGCGGCGACAATGTCCGGACTCCATTTCTCACGGACAAAGGCAACCAGCACCCAAACCAGCAGGGCAGCGACGAAAATCAGGGGGAGTGAGTCCCAGGACATGGGCTTCCTTAAGCGTGCGAATCTCGTATGAGGTATCGGGCACGCGCTAGGCGGCCGCACAGGGGCGAAAAGATAATGGGCTTCGCTTAGATAGTCTAAGAATGTTTAAGCAGGTTTATATTCCAATATTTTTGGTTTAGTGTTCCTGGCTCACATTGCCCTAGCCGTTGAACGGGCATGTCGAGTCAGAATTTTTCAGCCAGGCAGGAGTGGTAATGAACAGGGTGGAACCCTCGATCGGCTCGATCAGTTTGTATGAGACGAATCCGTACCTTTCACCTGACGCGGGACTGTTAGATGAGGCTTCGTCAGTGCAGCCGGTGCCTCGGCTCTTCGATTTTTCCGGACGCTTGTCGCTTTCCCGGTTTTGGCTTTGGCACCTGATCTTTGCGGTCTGCATTCCTTGGACGCTTCTGTTCGTTTTGTATTTAGGGTTGCGGCACAATCTTTATGCACTGATAGGTGCCTGTTTGGCCGTAATTATCCCGAGTGCCCTGCTGGAACTTGGGCTGCTGATGAGGCGCGCTCGTGATGTGGCGATTCATCCAGGATGGGGAGCCTTTGCTCTGCTGGTTCCGCTGGTCGGCAGCCTGGTATGGCTTTTTCTGGGATTGATTCCAGGGGGTAAGCGGCAGAACCGCTATGGCGCCGCCAATCCCCCGTTGCCACTGTGGGCAAAGCTGCTTATTCCGATGCTTTTACTGGGGGTTCCCTGTGCAGGAATGATGGTTGGTCTTGCATATCCGGAGCTGATGAAGACTCTTCCGCTCGCGTTTTAATTGCTCAGAAGGCTGGCCCCTGTGGCCGGCTCACTGTTAGGCCGACTTTCCGAGTCACCTGTCAATGAAGCTTACCGATCGCCCCGGCAATGCCACCCTGGTTCTCCTCGCTTCCCTCTACTGTGCCCAGGGCTTGCCGTCCGGCCTGGTGGCGCATTCGCTGCCGGTGCTGCTACGCCAGCATGGCGTCGATCTGGGGCTGATCGGCCTGCTCAAGCTGCTGGCCTTGCCCTGGCTGCTCAAGGTGCTCTGGGCGCCGTGGGTCGACCGGATGGGTTCGTCGCGTCTGGGTCATCACCGCGGCTGGATCCTGCCCCTGCAGGGCACGGTGATCCTCTGCCTCGGTGGCTTGGCGCTGCTGGCGCCGCACTTGCTGTTCGGCAGTGCGTTCTGGTTGCTGCTCGGCTTGCTGCTGCTGATCAACCTGGCGGCCGCCAGCCAGGACGTGGCCACCGACGGTCTGGCGGTGCGCTTGCTGCCGGCGCGCTGGCGCGGCCTGGGCAACAGCCTGCAGGTGGGCGGCTACAAGGTCGGCATGCTCGCCAGCGGCAGCGGCCTGCTGTTGCTGATCGGCCCGCTGGGCTGGAACCTCAGCATCGCCCTGCTGGCCGTGGGTCTGTTGCTGCTGACCCTGCCGATCTGGCGCTTTCGCGAACGTCAGCTGCTGCCGCGCCACGCCGCCCTGGCTGAGCCGGCCGGCCCCGGCCTGCTGCTGCGCCACTACCGTGGCTTGCTGGCGCAGCCCGGCATGCTCGCCTGGTTGCTGGTGGTGCTGACCTTCAAGCTTGGCGATGCCCTCGGCTCGCCGATGATCAAGCCGATGCTGGTGGACCAGGGCTGGGATACCGCCGCGCTGGGCCAGCTGACCCTGATCAGCAGCCTCGCCGGGATCGGCGGCGCACTGCTCGGCGGCTTGCTGTATGCGCGGCTGGGCGCTTTGCGTTCGCTGCTGGCGTTCGGCGCGCTGCAGGCGCTGGGCCTCGCCGGCATGGCCCTGCTGGTCGGGGCGGGCGGCAAGCCGCTGCTGGTCTATGCGTTGTGCCTGTTCGAGCAGGCGGCCGATGGCATGTCCACGGTCGCCCTGTTCGCCGTGATGATGAGCATGTGCCGTGCCGAGCATGAAGGTGCGGACTTTACCCTGCAGGCCAGCACGCAGATTCTGCTGGCCGGCCTGGTGGGCGCCTGCAGCGGGGTACTGGCCAAACTGCTGGGTTATCAGGCGCTGTTTGTCGGCGCCGGGGTGCTGGCGGCGGCGATGCTGGGGCTGGTCCTGTGGTACTTCCTGCGGGTCAGGCAGACGGTGGTCGTTGCGTAGCGAGGCACGGACGTTGAGTCGGACGGGTGAAACCCGCGCCTGCCACACGCGGGTTTCACCCGCCCTACGGCTTCAGCCATGCAGCCTATGACGCAGATGCTTGCTCCATTGCGCTGCGCTAGAAATCGAGGGCCTGATCGGTTTGTTGCGGGGTCAGGTACTTGAGGTAGATGCCCCGGAGGGTGCCATCCGCTTTCATCTCGTCTACCACAGCTTTCATGTTCAGGTAGGCCTGTTCCGAGAAGTGCGCCTTGCTGAGGATCAGGCCGAGGGCAGTCGGCGGCTGTTCGGGCTCCCAGTCATGCACGATGACGCTGTCGGTGAGCCCCAGCTCATCCAGTTCTTTGACATAGAACACCGGCTGGGAAACGATGAGGCTGACTCGGTTGCCGGCTTTGAGCATGAGGAACAGATTGTGAGCCGTCAGCACTTCATTGACTCGGCCCCGGGCGCGAAGCCTGTCGATCAGGCCATCGAAATAGGCGCCGTGTTTGAACCCACGCACTACTGCAGCTGTGGCGGTTTCATCCTGTAGCAGAGTGGCGGCCGTGGTGTATTTGGCATCGGTCACCAAGGCCATGTTCTTCTGCGCGATATAGGGAATGAAAAAAGCGAACTCATCGCGCTCGGCCGTGCGCAGGCCGGAGACGCTCATGGGCAGCGTGCCCTCCTTCAGCTCCTTCCAGATCCGCGCGCGCGGTCGTTCGATGTAGGCGAAGCTGTAACCGCCGCGGTTCTTCAGCTCATCGACCACGTCCTTGTCGATGCCGGCGCCGTTTGAGTAAAGGTAGCCAGCCTCATAAAAGGCGACCTTGTAGGGGCTCCCCAGCAAGTCTTGCACGTTTGCCTGGCACAAGCCTGGCAGCAGGGCCAGGCAGCCGATCAGTAGCCTGCACCAGGTAAGGAGGATTTTCGGGGTAGCCATGCAAAATTCTTCCTTGGCGTACTCACGGCAGAGCTGCGAGCTGCGGGGGTGGCTGCAGTGTAGTTGGCCTAGGCACGCGGGTGTGGAGGCAGACTCTAGGACGAGCAACTGATTTCCAGGTGTTTGCCCCATTCCGGTGGGCGTTCGGCGTAGCGTTGCATGCCGTCTTGTTCCTCGAAGGGCCGGCTGAGTACCGCGTGCAGTTCGCGTACCGGGGCGTAGTCGCCGTTCTCCGCCGCCTCGATGGCCTGCTGGGCCAGGTAGTTGCGCAGCACATACAGCGGGTTGACCGCGTGCATGCGTGTGCGTCGCGCCTCCTGGCTGCCGTTCTCGCGGGCGCTGCGGGCGCAATAGCTCTCGGCCCAGGCGTCGAAGGCGCTGCGGTCGACGAAGTCGTCGCGCAGCAGGCGCACGACCGCTTCGGGCGCCTGCTCGCCCAGGCGGCGGAAGAACAGGCTGTAGTCCACTGCACCACTCTGCTGCATCAGTTGCAGCAGCTGTTGGATCAGTCCCTCGTCGCCGTCTTCGGCGCTGCTCAGGCCCAGGCGCTGGCGCATCAGGGCCAGGTAGTGCGCCTGGTACAGCGGCAGGAACAGTTCCAGGCTGGCGCGCAGCTGTTCGAGCTCGACCAGCGGCGTCAGCGCCTGGCCGAGGGCGGCCAGGTTCCACTGGGCGATCGGCACCTGGTTGCTGAAGCTGTAGCGGCCGCTGCCATCGGAGTGGTTGCAGATGTGGTTGGCGTCGAAGTCGTCGAGGAAGGCGTAGGGGCCGTAGTCGAAGGTGATGCCGAGGATCGACATGTTGTCGCTGTTCATCACCCCGTGGCAGAAGCCGTAGGCCTGCCAGTGGGCGATCAGCGCGGCGTTGCGCTCGACCACTTCCTGGAACAGTGCGGCAAAGGGCTGCGGTTGTGTTTGGCAGGTGGGGAAATGGCAGGCCAGCACATGCTCGCCGAGCTGGCGCAGTTGCTCGTGCTGGTTGGTGTAATAGAAGTACTCGAAGTGGCCGAAGCGCACATGGCTCTGCGCCAGGCGCAGGACCATGGCCGCGCTTTCGCGTTTCTCGCGCCATACCGGGGTGCTCGAACCGGTCACGCACAGCGCGCGGCTGGTGGGGATGGCCAGGGCGTGCAGGTATTCGCTGGCGAGGAACTCGCGGATCGAACTGCGCAGCACCGCGCGGCCATCGCCCATGCGTGACCAGGGCGTCAGCCCGGCGCCTTTCAGGTGCAGGTCCCAGTATTCGCCAGCCCCGTTGACCACCTCGCCCAGGAGCAGGCCGCGGCCATCCCCCAGGCGCGGGTTGTAGCTGCCGAACTGGTGCCCGGAATAGACCATGGCGCGCGGCTCGGCGTCGCTCCACAGCTTGTGTCCGGCGAAGACCTGGGCGAACACCTCGCTGTCGGCTTCGGCCGGATCCAGGTCGAGCAGGGCCATGGCTGCCGGGCTCGCCACCACCAGACGCGGCGCCTCGATCGGCTCGGGCAACACGTGGCTGGAGAAGGCGTCGCCCAGGCGGGCGTAGCGGTTATCGAAAACGAGGTCGGTGAGGGCTTTCACTGCAGGGCTCCGCGACAATTCCGAGCATTTTGCTTGGTTTTGTCGCGGAGCGTCCAGCCGACCAGTCACCCTGGCCGGTGGGCACACTTACTGCGGGTCGATGGAGGGTGCTGGCGGCGGCAGGGGTCTCTGTTGGGTGTCCGCAGCAGCCGTGGCCGCGACCATCTGCCCGGTGGTCAGGTTGAGCTCTTCGCCATGCAGGTTCTTGATCATCACCTCGACCTGGTTGAAGGCCATCTCCACCTTGTGCTCGCGGAAGGTCAGGGCGATGCGCGTGAGGATCTCGTCGGTGGCGGCGTTGCGGTCACCCAGCTCGCGCACGTGGAAGCGCAGTTCGTAGTCGAAGGTGCTGGCGCTGATGGTGAGGAAATACAGCAGCGGCTCGGGGTCGCGCAGCACCCGCGGGTTCTCGATGGCGGCCTGCATCATCAGCTTGCGCGCCAGCGGCAGGTCGGTCTCGTAGGCCACGCCGATCTTGATGATGACCCGCGTGACTGTGTCGTTGAGCGACCAGTTGACCAGCTGGTCGGTGACGAAGGTCTTGTTCGGCACGATGATTTCTTTGCGGTCGAAATCGGTGATGGTGGTCGCGCGGATGCGGATCTTGCTGACCGTGCCGGACAGGTTGCCGATGGTCACCACGTCGCCGATGCGCGCCGGGCGCTCGAACAGGATGATCAGGCCGGAGATGAAGTTGGCGAAGATCTCCTGCATGCCGAAACCGATACCCAGCGACAGTGCGGCCACCAGCCACTGCAGCTTGTCCCAGCTGACGCCGAGTACCGACAGGGTCATGACGAAGCCGATGCCGCTGATCGCATACGACAGCAGGGTGGTGGTGGCGTAGGCGCTGCCCTGGGCCAAAGACAGGCGCGACAGCACCAGCACTTCCAGCAGGCCGGGCAGGTTGCTGGCCAGGGCTACGGTGATGGCGACGATGATCAGGCCGCCGAGCAGGTCGAGCAGGCTGAGCGGCACCATGGTGGCCGCGTCGCCGCTGCCGCTGCTGTATTCGTAGAGGGTGATGTTGTCGAGGTAGGTGAACACGCTGAGCAGGTCGGCCCATACCCAGTACAGGCAGACCACGAAGCCGCTGAGCAGGGCCAGGCGGATCAGACGCATGGACTGCTGGTTGATCTGCTCGATGTCCAGGGTTGGCTCCTCGATCACCCCTTCGCTGCCGTCCAGGCCTTCCCTGGGTTGCGCCTGGCGCTGAGTCAGGGCGCGGGCGTAAGCCAGACGGCGCGCCGCAACGGCCATGCCGCGCTCGAAGGCCGCTTCGAGGATCATCCACAGCACCAGCAGGTAGAGGGTGTCGATCAGGCGGTCAGTCAGTTTCAGCGCGGTGTAGTAGTAGCCGAAGCACACCGCGACGAACAGGCCGACCGGCAGGGCGGTGAAGCTTACGCCGACCACCAGGCGAAAGGCGGTGGAGCGTTCGTGCATTGGTCCGGCCAGTAGCAGGCGGCCGAGCAGCCAGGCCATCAGGGCGTAGCAGCTGAGCACCACGGCAATGCCGATGACATCCTCGGCCAGCGCCGCCGGCTGATGCTCGGCTACCGCGACCACGCCGACCAGGGCCATGACCACCAGGCCCAGACGGCGCACCTGGGTGTTGAGGAAGGCCACCCGTGGTCGCTCCCAGCGGAAATGCAGTTCGCCAACGCCATGCGGCGCGACGATGCGATAGAGGGTGTAGAACACCAGCCAGGCCTGGGCCATTTCCAGCAGGGCGGTGCCCAGGTTGGCGTTCTGGCCACGCGCATCGATCAGCAGGGCCACACCGCAGAGGGTGAGGAACAGCGTGACCGGCAGGGCCAGAAGGATGTTGATGAAGATCGCCATCGGTGTGTGCAGCTGGCTGTCATGCTTGTAGTGGCCGATGTCCTGGTGCAGGCCGCGGAGTTTTTCGTACAGCCAGCTGCGCCGCCAGATCAGGGCGCCGATCAGCAGCAGCAGCGGAATGAACAGCCACGGCCGGTCGACCAGGCCGGCGCCCAGCTCGCGGGCGGCGGAGCCCCAGGGCACGGCATTCAGCTGGCGCTCCAGCAAGGTCGGTACCTGCTGCAGCCAGGCCAGGCTGAGTGGCTTGTTGCTGGGAATCCAGAACATCTGTTCTTCGAGGGTGTTGCGCAGGCTACTGGCCGTGGCCTGCAGCTGCTTCTGGTTGAGCTGCAGGGTGATCGATTCGTTGAGCAGGGCATTCAGCTCGCGGTTCAGCCGGTCGAGCAGCTCGCTGCGGGTGGTGACCAGCTCCAGCAGGGTCTGGCGCAGTTCCGCGGTGACCTGCTCCGGCGGCTGCTTGGCCAGCAGGCTGTCGACGTGCTCGGAGAGGTTGGTCAGGACATCGCGCTTCTGGTTCAACTCGAACTGGTACAGGCGTATGTCGGCGATCTGGTCGGCCAGGTTCTTGTCCAGCTGCAGTTGCGGCAGGGCCTGCTTCTGCTGGTAGAGGATCTTGGCCAGCAGCAGGCTGCCCCTGAGCACGTCGATCTGTTCTTCCAGGGCCTGGTCGGCCTGGTTGACGCTGTCCAGTTGCTGCTTGGTCTGCAGGTTGAGGCGGGTCAGTTCGTTGAGGCGGTCGGTGATGCGCAGCAGGTAGTCGGAGAGCTTGAGGTTTTCCGCACTTTCCTTGGCCAGCAGGCTGTCCGGGGTGGCTTTCTCGGCTTCACGCGACAGCTCGGCGACGGTCTGCTCCGAGCTTGCCCGGCGCTTGTCGTTGATCAGCGACTGCAGCTCGAGGCTTTCCTGTTCCAGGCGGCGGATGCGCTCGGTGAGCAAGTCGTGACGGCTGTTGCCGAGGTCCTGCAGCAGGCTGTTGCCGGCCAGTTCCTGGCGGCGCAACTCGGTCAGTGCGGCCAGCGCCGCCAATTCGGCATTGAGTTGGTCGCGCTGCTCGGGGCCGATCGGCTTGCCGGCATCCTTGCCGACCTTGAGCATGTTGTTGATCTTCATGGCGCGGGTCTGGTTGCTGCTGATCTCGGCCTGGGCGCGCTCCGGGCGGGTCTGCGCGGTGATCAGCAGGCTGTTGGCTTCGGCCAGTTCCTGTTGCCAGCCGGAGAGCTGGCTGGTGCGCTCACTGAGCAGCTTTTCCAGCTGGCTGGCGCTGGATTTGCCATGCCGCTCCGCGGCCGGTTTGACCGGGCTGGCCTTGAGCCGGGTGAATTCGCGCTGGGCTTCAGCGATCAGCCGCGGCGCATCATTGAGCTGGCGCTTGAGGTCGCTCAGGCGCTGCTCGCTGTCGGCCTGGTTGGCGAGGAAGGCCAGGGTCTGCTCCAGCGTCTGCTGTAGGGCCTTCTGTTCGGCTTCCGGCAACTTGCGCTCGGCCAAACCATCGAGGCTCTGCTGCACGGCCGTACGGCTCGGTGCCTGGGCGGCAACCTGGCCAGCGGAAAGAAGACACAAGCCCAACAGGGCGGCGGCGAGGTAGGGGCGTAATACAGGCATGGTCGCTTCGGGCGGCTCGGAAAATGATGCGGCTAATGATATGCCAGGCGGGCAGTCGCGTGGCGTGCGCGATTGCCAATTGCCGGTCAAGTGCTTAGAAACCGTCGACGATCAAGAGATCGTCGGCCAGGTTGTTACAGGAACAGCCCAGGGCCGGGCTTACCCTGGCCTTCGGGGAATCTGACGCCGACTTTGCGCACCTTGTTCCCTTCCATCACGGCCACGGTCCAGGTCAGGCCGTTCCATTCCACCTGGTCGCCGACCACCGGCTGGCCGCCGATCTGGTGGGCGATGAAGCGGCCCAGGTGCAGCTGGCCTTCGGCGCCTTCCAGTTTCAGGCCGTAGAGAGTGGCCACGGCGCTGAGCTGGGCATCGCCTTCGAGGATGAAGTCACCGAAGAAGCGCAGGTCCTGGGTGCGTGTCGGGGCCTCGATGAACAGTTTGCCGAGGGCCGGCAGGTCATGTTCATGACCGACCACGCAGAGCACGTCGCCGGCCTCCAGTTTGGTACTGCCGGAGGTGTGCAGCAGCTCGCGGCCACGGAACAGCGCAGCGATGCGCGTGCCTTCGGGCATCCTCAGGTCGCGCAGCGGTGCACCGATGCACCACTTTTCCGCGCCCAGGCGGTAGATGAACAGCTCCCACTCGCTGGTCGGGTGGGTTTCCAGGCCGGCGCGGGAAATCGGCGCCGGGTCCGGCGGTACGGTGACCTTCAGCAGCTTGGCCGCCCAAGGCAGGCTGGTGCCCTGCAGCAGCAGGGAGACCAGCACGATGAAGAAGGCCACGTTGAAGAACAGCTGGGCATTCGGCAGGCCGGCCATCAGCGGGAACACGGCGAGAATGATCGGCACCGCGCCACGCAGGCCGACCCAGGCGATAAAGGCCTTCTCGCGGTCGTGGAAGGCGCGGAACGGCAGCAGGCCGAGGAATACCGACAGCGGCCGGGCGAACAGGATCATCCACAGCGCCAGGCCGAGGGCCGGGAGGATGATCGGCAGCAGCTCGTGGGGCGTGACCAGCAGGCCGAGGACCAGGAACATGCCGATCTGCGCCAGCCAGGTGAGGCCGTCGAGGATATGCAGGATGCCGTGGCGCGAGCGGATCGGCCGGTTGCCCAGTAGCAGGCCGCACAGGTAGATGGCGAGAATGCCGCTGCCGCCAACGGCGTTGGTGATGGCGAAGATGATCAGTCCGCCACTCACCACCAGCAGCGGATAGAGGCCGTTGGCCAGGGTCATGCGGTTGACCACCTGCAGCAGCAACCAGCCACCGCCGAGGCCAAGCAGGCCGCCGATGCCGAACTGCTGGATCAGGTGCACGACGAAGGTCCAGCTGAAACCGGACTCGCCGCTGGCGAGCATCTCGATCAGGGTTACGGTGAGGAAGACCGCCATCGGGTCGTTGCTGCCCGATTCGATTTCCAGGGTGGCGCTGACCCGCTCGTTGAGCCCGCGCCCGCCGAGTAGGCTGAATACCGCTGCGGCGTCGGTGGAGCCGACGATGGCGCCGATCAGCAGACCCTCCAGCAGACTCAGGTTGAACAGCCAGGCGGCGGCCACACCGGTCAGCCCGGCGGTGACCAGCACGCCCAGGGTGGCCAGCGACAGTGAGGGCCAGAGTGCCACGCGAAAGCTCGATACGCGGGTGCGCATGCCGCCATCGAGGAGAATGATGGCCAGTGCCAGGTTGCCGACCAGATAGGCCTGCGAGTAGTCGTTGAAAACGATGCCGCCGGGGCCGTCGACACCGGCGAGCATGCCGACCGCGAGGAAAATCACCAGGATCGGGATGCCGAAGCGCGAGCCGAAGGCGCTGACCAGGATGCTCAGTGCTACCAGCAGCGCGCCAATCAGGAACAGGCTGTTGATGGTGCTGGCGTCCAAGGGCGTACTCCGGGCGAATGGGCGAGGGGCGCCGCTGCTATGCAGAGGTCATGCCGGATTCTAACCCGCGGCTTTGCCAGGCGCTCAAAAAAACGCCCCGCTCGTGCGGGGCATATTCTTGCCAGATAAATCAGATGGTTAGATGCCTCTGGCGGGGCTAGCCACTGCGTCGGGTGGATCAGGCGGAGCGCTGCCGTAGCCCTGATGCAATCCGGGAAGCAGGCAGCACCGCTCCCGGATTACAGCCGGGCTACAGACTTGAGGGCGCGGCGGGCTGCTTGTCTCCATACGCCGCTCAGGCGCTGCAGATAAGGTCGTAAACAGGCCTTTAGAACCAGGCGTCCTGCATGCTCAGGCAGGTGTCGTCGCGCGCCTCGAGGATGGCCAGGTCGTGGTGGCAGCTCGGCACTTCCCAGGTCAGGAAGTAGCGCGCGGCCTGCAGCTTGCCCTGATAGAAGTCGACATCGGCGGCGTTGCCCCCGCCTTTATGAATAAGCGCCAGGCCTTCCTCGGCGCGAATCGCCTGTTCCAGCCAGCGCCAGCCGATCACCATATGGCCGAACACCTTGAGGTACAGCGCCGAGTTGGCCAGGCCCTGGTTGACCTTGCCGGCCATCAGGTCGCCGAGCAGGGCCAGGGTCACCGTTTGCAGGCGGGCCAGCAATTGTTCCAGCGGCTGGCGCAGGGTATTGAGCGATGCGTACTCGGTGGCGCGCTGGCAGGTGCCGTGGATCAGCTTGAGCAGCTGTTTGAGCGCCGCGCCGCCATTCATCGACACCTTGCGCCCGAGCAGGTCGAGCGATTGGATACCGTGGGTGCCTTCATGGATCGGGTTGAGGCGGTTGTCGCGGTAGTACTGCTCCACCGGGTATTCGCGGGTGTAGCCGTGACCGCCGAGAATCTGGATGGCCAGTTCGTTGGCCTTCAGGCAGAACTCCGATGGCCAGGATTTGACGATCGGGGTGAGCAGGTCGAGCAGCTCCAGGGCGGTCTTGCGCTGCTCCTCGGTCTCCAGGGTCTGGGTGTCGTCGAACAGCCGCGCGGCATACAGGCCGAGGTCGAAGGCGCCTTCGACATAGGCCTTCTGGGTCAGCAGCATACGGCGCACGTCGGCATGCTCGATGATCGAGACCTGCTGCGAAGCCGGGTCCTTGCCATCCGGGTGACGGCCCTGCGGGCGGTTGCGGGCGTAGTCCAGCGAGTACAGGTAACCGGCATAGCCGAGCATGATCGCGCCCATGCCGACGCCGATGCGCGCTTCGTTCATCATCTGGAACATGTAGCTCAGGCCGTGATGCGGCTTGCCTACCAGATAGCCGACGCAGTTGTCGTTATCGCCGAAGTTCAGCGCGGTGGAGGTGGTGCCGCGCCAGCCCATCTTGTGGAACAGGCCGGCCAGCAGGGCGTCATTGCGCTGGCCCAGGCTGCCGTCATCGTTGACCAGGAACTTCGGCACGATAAACAGGCTGATGCCCTTCACCCCGGGCGGCGCGTCCGGCAGCTTGGCCAGCACCATGTGCACGATGTTCTCCGAGATCGGCTGGTCGCCGCCGGAGATGAAGATCTTGTTGCCCTTGATCCGGTAGCTGCCGTCGGCGTGCGGTTCGGCCTTGGTGCGGATGTCCGACAGCGAGGAGCCGGCGTGCGGTTCGGTCAGGGCCATGGTGCCGAAGAAGCGACCGTCGATGATCGGCTGCAGGTATTTGCTCTTCTGCTCGTCATTGCCGAAGGCTTCGATCAGGTTGGCCACGCCCATGGTCAGCATCGAGTAAGAGCTGGTGGCGATGTTGGCCGACTGGAAGTGGGCGAAGCAGGCCTGCGACAGCAGGTTGGGCAGCTGCATACCGCCGTGTTCGAAGTCGCGGGTGGCGTTGAGGAAACCCGCTTCGTGGAAGGCGCGCAGGGCCGGCTCGACTTCCGGAATCAGCACCGCGGCGCCGTCCACGTACTGCGGCTCGTGTTCGTCGTTCTTGCGGTTGTGCGGGGCGAACAGCTCTTCGGCAATGCTGCGCGCCGTGTCGATGGCCGCATCGAAGGTCTCGCGGTTGTGCTCGGCGAAACGCTCGCGCTGGGTCAGGGCTTGCGCATCCAGCACTTCGTAAAGCTCGAAGGCCAGGTTACGGGAACTGAGCAGAGTCTCGGACATGGGGCGTGCCTCCAGTGGAATGGCTGGAGTCTAGGTCGGTGAATGAAGGCTGCCTAGCAACATCCATAAGCGTGATAAAGCCGCCAAACCTTGTAGGAGCGAGCTCTGCTCGCGAAGCCGGCCGTGCAAAAGCTTCGCGAGCAGAGCTCGCTCCTACAGACGCCGGGCTGCCATGCGTCGTGGCGGGCATCCAGGCTACAATCCGCGCCTCGCGAGGATTTTTCCATGAACTACCGTCACGCCTTCCACGCCGGCAACCACGCCGACGTGCTCAAGCACATCACCCTGAGCCGCCTTATCGCCCTGCTGTCACGCAAGGAGGCGCCATTCGTCTGCCTCGACAGCCATGCCGGCGTCGGCCTCTATGACCTCAAGGGCGACCAGGCCAGCCGCACCGGCGAATGGCTGGAAGGCATCGCCCGCCTGTGGGATGCGCCGGATCTGCCCGAGCTGACCGCCGACTACTTCGGCGTGCTGCGCGCGCTTAATCCTGATGACCAGCTGCGCTACTACCCCGGCTCGCCCGAGCTGGCGCGCCAGCTGACGCGCATGCAGGACCGCGTGCTGCTCAACGAGAAGCACCCGGAAGACGGCCAACTGCTGAAAGACAACATGCGCGGCGACCGCCGCGTGGCCGTGCACTTGGGCGAAGGCTGGCACGTGCCGCGCGCCCTGCTGCCGGTGGCGGAAAAGCGTGCCCTGCTGCTGATCGATCCGCCATTCGAGCAGGCCGACGAACTGGAGCGCTGCATCACCGCGCTGAATGAAACCATCAGTCGCATGCGCCAGACCGTTGTGGCGATCTGGTACCCGATCAAGGACGAGCGTCAGCTCAAGCGCTTCTACCAGGGCCTGGAGAAGTCCAGCGCACCCAAGCTGCTGCGCGTCGAACTGTTCGTCCACAGTCCGGACGACGCCACCCGCCTGAGCGGCTCCGGACTGGCCATCGCCAACCCGCCATGGGGCCTGGAAGACGAGCTGAATCAGCTGCTGCCCTGGCTGGCGAGCAAGCTGGCACAGAGCCAGGGTGACTGGCGGCTGGATTGGTTGGTGCAGGAGAAGTAAGCGACACGGAGCCTGGCCCCGTGCCGCTCGGATCATGCATTACTCGGCGTTGCCGTTGACCGTCACGCTGACCTGATCCCCCGGATTGACCTGCAGGCCGGCCTGCTTGCAGTCGAACAGGGCAGCGCTGCTGCGACGGATCAGGCTCTGGCCGCTGGTGCGGTTCAGGCAGGTGTAGGTCTTCACCGCGACCCCGCTGGTGGTGACGCCCAGGGGTGTTTCCAGGTTGTAGCTGAGCTGGCCGCGCAGGGCCGGGGCGTTGCCCTCGCAATGCTGCTCGAAACTGGCATTCAGCGCCGTCACCACGCCATCGCTGCCGTAGGTCACTTCGAAGATATCGAAGCGGCCGGTCAGGCTGTTGCAGCCGCGGCCATCACCGGAAAAGCTCAGGCCCGGTTTGTCCGCTGTCTGAAAGGGGAAGCGCATTGCTCCCTCATAGGTGCCGGGTTGCAGGGTGGCATTGGCTGACGCGGCCAGATCCAGGTACCACCAGGTGTCGGGGGTGGTTACGGCCAGCGAGATGCCGTTGTCGTAGTTCTTGCTGTAGCGGAAGGTCGCGTTGGCGTCGGTATAGAGGTAGTTCTGGCCCTGGCCGATGTAGTCGCCGGCATCGCTTTTCAGGATCAGACGGGTTTCGGCGCTGGCGATGCAGCTGGCGGCCAGCAGCAGGCCGGCAACAAGAGGCTTGAGTGCGTTCATGCAATGTCCCTTTGCGGGTTGAGAGGATAGACGGTGGGGCTGCCCGACTCCTTTCTGGTGAGCCCGCACCGCAGCCAGCTTAGTCGCTCTTTGACCCTCTGCCTGCGAGGCAGTCCGCAGGGTTTTGCATCGCCCAGTAAGTGCTATCTACTGCGCTGGCGCGGGTCGACGTAGTAGCTCAGCTGCTGGCGCGGGTTGAGGTATTCGAGTGCCTCCGCCGGTAGCTGTGCGGGGCGCAGGCTGCGGGCGATGGCCAGGTTGGGTTCTTCTTCGAGGTTGACGATCAGCGCCTCTTCCTTGGGGATCTTCGGCTCGAACAGAATCAGCGTCGGCTTCAGCGGCAGGCTCGGGTGCATGCCCAGCACCAGCGCGTAACGCTCGTCCTCCAGCTGCACCAGGCTGCCCGGTGGGTAGACGCCCATGCTGCGGATAAAGGCTTTCAGTGCCACCTCGTCGAAGTACTCGCGCTGCTGCTTGAACATCTTCGCCAGGGCCTCATGGGGGCTGATGGCGTCACGCGGGTTGAGCGGGTTGCACAGGTTGTCGAAGTGGTTGGTGATGCACACCACCCGGCTCAACCGGCCAATCGCCGCTTCGCGCAGGCCGCGCGGGTAGCCACTGCCATCGCAGTGTTCATGGTGTTCGTGGATGATCCGCAGCACCTCGTCGTCGAGCATCAGCTGCTGGCCGCGGCGCAGGCCGAACTCTGTGTGCAGCTGGAAAAGCTGTTGTTCGGGACGGGTCAGCGGTTCGTTCTTCAGCAGCACCTTGCTCGGCACTTCCATCTTGCCGATGTCGTGCAGCAGCGCGCCGAGGCCCAGGCTGTGGCAGGCCTCGCTGTCGTAACCGAGCTGGCGGCCGAGCATCACCGACAGCACGGTGACGTTGAGCAGATGCGAGTAGGCATCGTCGGCGGCCTTGCCATTGATGCTGTGCAGGGCCGCGCCGTCTTCGCCGAGCAGCGCCGCGACCAGTTCGCGGACCACTTCGCCGGCCTGCTTGAGCGCCTCTTCCGGTTGATTGCGCAGGGTCTGGTTGAGCGTCTTCACGCGCTGGCTGGCCTGGACAAAGGTGCGATCGACTTCGGCCAGGCGTTTGCGCAGCACTCCGAGCTTGGCGGCACGGGCCTGGCGGGCGAGTTCCGCGGGGTCCGGCTTGGCCTGTTCGACGGGCTCGGGCGCCGGTTCGGCGACCAGTTCCAGCGGCGCGCAATCGCTGCGCGCCGGGTCATAGCGCAGGCGCTGCAGGCCCAGGGCACGCAGGGCCTTGAGCTGCGCCTCGTCCTTGATCTTGAAGTTGCTGAAGGTGAAATCGTGCTCCCACCAGCCGAGCTCGAGCTGCACATACAGGCCGATGCACAGTTGCTCGGGGGTGATGTAGACGGCGGGGGCTGCGGGCATGCTGGTGTCGAAGGCTGCTGGCTATTGGCTGGCAGTCTAGCGTTTCGCGCGCGAACTGGCAGTAGTGCGCGGGCCTGGCGCGTGGTTAATCCTGGGCGTCAGTTGTGCTGGATTACCGGCTGAGGTTTCAGTCGCGGGCGAGTTCCTGTTCGACTTCATCCGCCCAGGCCAGCCAGGACTGCTCGCCGAGGATGCCGCGGCGCAGGGTCAGGTAGGGCAGGCGCAGCGCCTGGCGTTGCTCCTCGGGCAAAGCCTGGTAGTCGCGCTCGATGCTGAGCAGGCTGTCCAGGGTCTTGCGGTGCACGGCCACGTGGCGCTGCATTTCCTCGCGCAGGTTGGCGGTCGAGGTATGGGCGCCGGCGTACAGCTTGACCAGCAGCGCATCGTTGATCTTGTTCGGCTGCACCGGCTCGCCCAGCCAGCGCAATAGCTCGGCGTGGCCGCTCGGGGTCAGGCGGTAGATCTTCTTGTCCGGGCGGGTGTCCTGGGCCTCGGCCTCGAACTCCAGCCAGCCGGCCTCGTTGAGCTTTTTCAGTTCCAGGTAGACCTGCTGGTGCTTGGCGTTCCAGAAATAGCCGAGGCCATCCTTGAAGCGCTTGAGCAGGTCGTAGCCGCTGCCGGGTTCGCTTTCCAGGAGGATGAGGATGGCGTGCTTGAGCGACATGGGCGGGTTTCACCGGCTGTTATGGAAGTGCGCCGCAGTATACGGATTATGCAAAAAGTTGCATGGATGGAGAATGCTGCCTAGTATGCAAAAAATTGCATAACAACAATAACGCAGGAGCCCTCCATGAAACGCACCGGTACCCGCTTCCGTCCGCGCCTGGTTCGCGATGACTACGACGCCATCATCATCGGCTCCGGCATCGGCGGCCTGACCACCGCCGCGCTGCTGGCCAAGCTCGGCAAGCGCGTGTGCGTGCTGGAACAGCACTACACCGCTGGCGGTTACACCCACAGCTACGAGCGCGAAGGCTACGAGTGGGACGTGGGTGTGCATTACATCGGCGAGGTGCACAAACCCTGGTCGGCGATCCGCCGGGTGTTCGATGTGATCAGCGACGGCAAGCTGGAATGGGCGCCGATGGATGCCCACTACGACCGCATCGTCATCGGCGAGCAGACCTACGACTACGTGGCCGGGCGCGAGGAATTCAAGGCGGAGATGGCGCGCCACTTCCCCGGGGAAGTGGCGGTGCTCGAGCGTTATGTCGACCTGCTCAGCGAGGTCAGCGCCAGGGTGCCGCGCTTCTTCGCCGGCCAGGCCCTGCCGCGCTCGCTGGGCATGCTCTACGGCAAGCTGCGCCGGTTGTGGCTGCCGGATTACTTCTTCAAGACCACCCGCGAAGTGCTCGAAGGCCTGACCAGCAATCAAGAGCTGATCGGCGTGCTGACCGCGCAGTGGGGCGACTACGGCCTGCCACCGGCCGAGGCCGCCTTCGTCATGCACGCCATGGTCGCCAAGCACTACATCACTGGCGGCAACTACCCGGTGGGCGGCGCGACGAAGATTTCCGAGACCATCATCCCGGTGATCGAGGCGGCCGGCGGCCATGTGTTCACCTATGCCGGGGTCGACAAGATCCTGGTGGAGAACGGTCGCGCGGTCGGCGTGCGCATGCAGAAGGATGGCTTCGAGATCCGCGCGCCACAGATCGTCAGCTGCGCCGGCCTGGTTCCGACCTATACCCGCCTGCTCGAACCACAGGTGGCCAGCGACTATGGCCTGCTGGAGCAGCTGCCCAAGGTCAAACTGTCGGCCGCCACCCTGTGCCTGTACGCCGGTTTCAAGGGCAGCGCCGCCGAGCTGAAGCTGCCGAAGACCAACTACTGGGTCTACCCGACCCATGATCACGATCACAACGTCAGCAGCTTTATGGCCGGGCAGAACCCGGCAATGCCGCTGATCTATATCAGCTTCCCCTCGGCCAAGGACCCGGCCTGGGATGCGCATTACCCGAACAAGGCCACGGTGGAAATCGTCGCGCCGACCCAGCCGCAGTGGTTCGCCCAGTGGAAGGGCACTACCTGGGGCAAGCGCGGCGCCGACTACGAGGCGTTCAAGGCCCAGCTCACTGAACAGCTGCTGGAAACCCTCTACCAGCATCAGCCGCAACTGCGCGGCGCGCTGGACTTCTGCGAGCTGGGTACGCCGCTGTCCACCGAGTGGTACCAGTGGAACGAGCAGGGCGAGATCTATGGCATCGACCACAGGGTAGAGCGCTTCGAGCAGCACTGGATTCACAGCCAGACGCCGATCAAGGGCCTCTATCTGACCGGAGCCGATACGGTGACTGCCGGGGTCGGCGGCGCGCTGATGGCCGGGGTGCTGACCGCCTCGCGCATGCTCGGCTGGCGCGGCTATCGGGTCGGCCAGTTGCTGAAGAGCTGGAAGCCGGAGAGCAAGGCCGAGGCGGGAGAGCCGACGCAGGCGCTGTAAGCGTTCGTCTTCCCTCTCCCACCAGTGGGAGAGGGGCCGGGGGAGAGGGCGCAACAGCTGCTTCGCTTCAACCCGGGTCCGTCGCCCGTTGCTGCAACTGCTCGGCCAGTTGCCCGAGTGCCTGGCCGTGTTGCTGCAGCTCAGTCATGGCGCTGGTATCCAGCGGCGGCAGGCTGATGGCGTTGGCCTGGTCGGCGCTGGTCTGCAGCAGTTGTTCCAGCTGAGCGGCGGCATCCAGGGCCTGGCTGTGCTGCTGGGCGAGCGTAGCGATGTGTTCGGCAATCTGCAGGCGGGCGCCCTCGACGGCCGACTGATCGGCCTCGGCCAGGCTGCAGGCGTGTTGGTCGGCGCGCTGCAGATCGTCGCGCATGCCGAGCACGGTACGGCGGATCTCCTGGGAGAAGTCGGCCGAACGGCTGGACAGGGCGCGCACCTCGTCGGCGACCACGGCGAAGCCGCGTCCGCTGTCGCCCGCTCGCGCGGCCTCGATGGCAGCATTCAGGGCGAGCAGGTTGGTCTGCTTGGCAATCGAGTCCATGTCATCGCTGGCACGCAGGATCGCTTCGGCCTGGGTGGTGACCTGGCGCATCTGGCTGGCCAGTTCGCCGGCCTGGTGGCGGCTTTGCTGCAGGCTGGCGGTCAGGCTGGCGAGTGCCGCCTCGCTGCCTGGCCGCGCGGCCTGGCTAGCGGTGGTCTGGATCGGCGCCAGCAGGTGGGCGGCGTGTGCACGTTGTTGTGCCAGCTGCTCGATCAGCATCTGCCAGTGCTGGTGCTGGACGGCGTCATGGGCGTGCAGCTGCTGTTGAAGGTGTTCGAGCTGCTGCAGCTGCGTGGCGCTATGACTGCTCAGGTCGGCGGCCAGTGGCGGCAGCCAGTCGGGCGTGGTGGCGATGCTCGGGCGCGGTTGTGTCAGTGCCTGCCAGTGGGTCGCAGTGGCCAGTGCCGGCAACAGGCCGAGGCTGAGGATGGCGCCGCAGGGCACGGCAATCCACAGCGGCAGACCACCCCAGAGCGCCGCGCCGATCAGCAGCCAGGGCACGATCTGCAACGCCAGGGCGGCCGGGCTGAAGGCTTTCGGTGGAATCTCGTGAATATCGGAAAAGCGCGTGCTGTGCATGGCTGGCCGTGAACACGGACTCCTGGCTGGAATGAGTGGCCCGCCATTTGGCGGGCGGGCTGCCAGTGAGTGTAAGCGTTCTCAGCCGGGCAGGCACACGCCCGTGCCCCCCAGCCCGCAATAGCCGCCCGGGTTCTTCGCCAGGTACTGCTGGTGGTAGGCCTCGGCGTAATAGAAGGTCGGTGCCGCGGCGATCTCGGTGGTGATGGGGCCGAAACCGGCGCGCTCCAGCTGGCCCTGGAACATGGCCTGGCTGACTTCCGCCGCCTGTAGTTGGGCATCGTCGTTGCAGTAGATGGCCGAGCGGTACTGGGTGCCGACATCGTTGCCCTGGCGCATGCCCTGGGTCGGGTTGTGCGCTTCCCAGAACACCTTGAGCAGGGCGTCATAGCTGGTCTGCTGCGGGTCGAAGACCACCAGCACCACTTCGGTATGCCCGGTCAGGCCGGAGCAGACTTCGTCGTAGCTCGGGTTCGGCGTATGTCCACCGGCATAGCCGACCGCCGTGCTCCAGACGCCCGGTTGCTGCCAGAAGCGTCGCTCGGCTCCCCAGAAGCAGCCGAGGGCAAATACCGCCTGCTGCAGGCCGGCGGGGAAGGGTGGCTTGAGCGGGTTGCCGTTGACGAAGTGTTGGGCCTGCACCGGCATGGGCGTGGCGCGACCGGGCAGGGCCTGTTCGGCCGTCGGCAATTCGAGCTTGTGGGCGAGGATTTGCGAGCGCAGGACCATGGGAGTTCCTCGGTGCGGCGGGGTGGATGGACACAGTCTACCCTCTGGCGCTGGACTGCCGGGGTTGTCTGATAGACGTTGCAGGGTGGCGGACGTTACAACCGGAACAGTCGTCGTGAACCCAGCCTCTCCCCCGGCCCCTCTCCCACAAGTGGGCGAGGGGGGGCTTACGCGCCCCGGCAGGGGTAGCGGCGCAGGCGCTCGATCAACTCGCGGCTGGAGATCGGTCGGTCGAACAGGTAGCCCTGACCGACATCGCACTTGTGCCGACGGAGGAAGGCCAGTTGGGCGGCAGTCTCGATGCCTTCGGCGACCACCTTGAGCTTGAGGTTGTGGGCCATGGCGATTACCGCCGAGGTGATCTCCATGTCGTCCTGGTTCTCGGGGATGTCCTTAATGAAGCTGCGGTCGATCTTGATCACGTCGATCGGGAACTTCTTCAGGTAACTCAGCGAGGAATAGCCGGTGCCGAAGTCGTCCATCGCCAGGGTCAGGCCCAGGGCCTTGAGGCGGGCCACCTGCTGGCGGGTGTCGTCAGTGCCTTCGAGCAGCAGGCTCTCGGTCAGCTCCAGCTCGAGCAGGTGCGGCGGCAGTTGTTCCTCATCGAGGATGGCAGCGATCGAGCCGACCAGGTCGGGGTCGGTGAACTGTTTGGGTGACAGGTTGATGGCCACCTGTACCTCGCCCATACCGAGGGCGGCCAGTTCCTGGCTGACACGGCAGGCCTGGCGTGCCACCCATTTGCCAATGGGAATGATCAGCCCGGTTTCCTCGGCGACGCTGATGAACTGGTCCGGATTGATCATGCCTTTTTCTGGATGCAGCCAGCGCAACAGGGCTTCGAGGCCGGTGAGCTGGCCGGTCTTGAGGCACAGCTTGGGCTGGTAGTAGACCTCCAGCTCGTTCTGGGTGAGGGCGCGGCGCAGGTTGTTCTCGACGAACAGCTTGTAGTGCGCCTCGGCATTCAGCGCCTCGGTGAAGATCTGCACCTGGTTCTTGCCGTTGGCCTTGGCCTTGTGCAAGGCCAGACCGGCGTGCTTCATGAGCACATGCGGGTCGTCGCCGTGGGCCGGCGCGCAGGCCAGGCCGACCGAGGCGGTGACGCTGATCAACTGGTTGTCGACGAACAGCGGCTTGTCCAGGGTCTGCAGGATTTCCGCGGCCAGCTGCAGGCCGCCCTGTTCATCGGCGCCATCCAGCAGCACGGCGAACTCGTTGCTGGCGAAACGCGCCAGGCTGGTGTGCTGGCTCAGGCTGTTGCGCAGGCGGCGGGCCAGGCTCGACAGCAGCTTGTCGCCGGTCTGGTGGCCGAGGCTGTCGTTGATCCGCTTGAAGTTGTCGATGTCGACCAGCAGCAGGTTGAACGGCCGGCCGTTGTTGCGCGCGAAGCGCTCTTCCAGGCTGCGGATGAAGTACGGCCGATTGCCCAGCCCGGTGAGGTTGTCGCTGTAGGCCAGGCGTTCGATGCGCTGCTGGGCCAGCTTGCCCTGGGTGATGTCTTCGTAGATGCCGATGTAGTGGGTCAGCTCGCCGTCGTCGTTGTACACCTTGGAGATCGACAGCTGCCCCCAGTAGGGCTCGAAGTTCTTCCGTCGGCTGCGGAACTCGCCCTGCCAGCTGCTGCGCTCGGCCAGCCCGGACTGCGGGTCGAACAGCACGTCGCCGAGGTTTTCCAGGGCCGGCAGATCGGAGATGCGCCGGCCGTGGACTTCCTCGCTGCTGTACTGGGTGATCGAGGTGAAGCTGGGGTTGACGTACTCCACCAGGCCGTCACGGTCGATCAGCAGGAAGGCGCTGGCGCTCTGCTCGACGGCGCGCTGGAACAGGTGCAGGGCGCTGGTGGCGTCACGTCGTTGCTGATGGCTCATGACCTGGGCGAACTGGTCGGCCAGCTCGCCGGCGAAGGCTACTTCGTCGCTCTGCCAGATCCGCGGCGCGCCGATATGCTCCAGGCACAGCACGCCGACCACCTCGCCACCTTGGCGCACACTGGCGTCAAGCATGGCGTTGATACCCAGCGGCTTCAGGTAGTCCTGCGCCAGCTCGGCGGTGCGCGGGTCGAGCTGGGCGTTGTGCGCATCGATGGCGCGGCCGCTGTGCAGGGCTTCGAGATACTGCGGGTAGGGCCGCGCATCGATACCGGCCGGTAGCTCGTGGCGATCAATATCGCGGCGGTACATGGCCACCGGCTGCAGGCTGTCGCCGTGCAACAGCCAGACACTGGCGCGGGCCACGTCGTAGGTTTCGCAGGCGGCCTGGGTGATCAGCTCGGCGGCTTCCTTGAGCGGATTCAGGGCGCTGTAGCGATGGCGCGCCAGGCGCACGATCAGGCTCTGTTGGGCGCGCGAGCGGATCAGGTGCTGCAGGTGCTCGTCCTGGGCGCGCTGGTACAGCTCCACGGAGGTCTGCAGCTTGACGTTATGGGCTTCGAGTTCCTGCAGGCGCTCGCCGGGGCTGTCGTCGTGACGGGCGGTGACCAGCAGATAGCCGCGCAGCAGCGGGCGGTTGTGCAGCAGATAGGGTTCGCCGATTTCCAGCAGGCTGAGGGTGCCGCGCGGCACGTGCAGGTTGTAGCGCACCGTATAGTGCTGACTGGCGGCCAGTTGCTGCTGGATGTCGTCATGCAGGCGGTAGCGTGCTTCCGGTTCCATCAGGCTGGCGAAGGGCGAGTCGATCAGCGCGCAGAGGTCGCTGGCGGCCACGCCCAGCTGACGCTCGCAGGTCGGGTCCAGGTAGAGCAAGGCCCAGCTGGCCTCGTTCAAACGCTCGAAGCGCAGCATTCCCAGGCGCGATGGCACTGGCAACTGCGTCACAACCTCGGCCGCCGTACGGCTGGCGGCATCGGGATGGCTTTTCATCAAGCGGTTGGCTTCCAGTATGCTGCTGGGGTTCAGGCCAAGAGCCTGTGTCATTAATCAAGTTCGGCAAGGGTGCATTATGCAGCTGGGACTGACAAGAAGACTTAGCGGGTTATTGCTGTTGCTCAGCCTGGGTGGCGCTGCCCCCGTGGCGGTAGCGGCCGAGGCTCAGCTGGGCGGGGATGAGCAGGCGCGGTACCTGGCCGAGCTCAAGCGCCTGTACCTGACCCAGGACGAACGCAAGGCGTTGCTGGCGCACAGCAATACCCTGCTGGATACCTATGCACTGCGCGCCGCCTACCAGGTGGGCCAGGCGCAGCGCAGTGACCTGCGTTACCAACTGAGCGTGCCGGCGCCCGGCGAGCTGCTGATACGCCAGGAGGTACGTGCCGAGAAGGGCATGGACTTGACCGTGAGCAACCAGCGTCTCTCGGTGTTCGGCCTCGATCCCTACATTCGCTACGAATGCCCGGCTACCGGCATCGTCTGCGTGCTGCAGAACCCGGCCGATGGCAGCCCCTGGTTGCGCGTGTTGCGCGATCACCAGGGCGCGGCTGAGCTGGCCAAGGCGATCAGTTTCCTGATTCGCAATATGCAGAAGAGCTGAGCCCGCACACGACAAGGCCCGGAAATCCGGGCCTTGTTGCATCTGCAGTCGTCAGAGGCAGGCGTCAGAGTACGGAGAAGGGTGCGGCATCATCGGCCTGCCCGACCCTGGCGCTGCTGAGCAGTACCTGGCGGAAGGGTTTGCGGTTGCTGAGGGCTGCCTTGTAGGCGGTTTCCTCGGCCTCGGCTGCGCTGTGGCAGACGATGAAGAAAGTGTTGAGGTAGACCCGCCAGATAGGCGGTTGGCTCTCGATGGCGACGATGCGAATGTCCACTGCTCTTCCACCACTGCTTTTGAGGTCAGGGAAACCTTAGCAGCCGCGGTGAATCCTGCAGGCGTAAAAAAGCCGCCAGGCCCGGTTGGGCATGGCGGCCTGGTTTACGGCGTTACAACAGCAGGGTGCGGATATCGCCGAGCACCTCGCCGAGGCGCTTGGTGAAGCGCGCGGCGGCGGCGCCGTTGATCACCCGGTGATCGTAGGACAGCGACAGCGGCAGGGTCAGGCGCGGCTGGAAGGCCTTGCCATCCCACACCGGCTGCATGGTCGCCTTGCTCACCCCGAGGATCGCCACTTCCGGCGCGTTGACGATCGGCGTGAAGCCGGTGCCGCCAATATGGCCGAGGCTGGAGATGGTGAAGCAGGCGCCCTGCATGGCATCCACCGAGAGCTTCTTGGTGCGTGCCTTCTCCGCCAGTTCGGCGGCCTCAGCGGCCAGCTGCAGCAGGCTTTTCTGGTCGACGTCACGGATTACCGGGACCAGCAGACCGTCCGGGGTGTCCACGGCGAAGCCGATGTGCACGTACTTCTTGCGGATCAGCGCCTTGCCCGATGGGGCCAGCGAGCTGTTGAAGTCCGGCAGTTCGCGCAGCAGGTAGGCGCAGGCCTTGAGCAGCAGCGGCAGCACGGTCAGCTTGACTCCGGCCTTCTCGGCCACGGCTTTCTGCGCCACGCGGAAGGCTTCCAGCTCGGTGATGTCGGCGTTGTCGAACTGGGTTACGTGCGGCACGTTGAGCCAGCTGCGGTGCAGATTGCTGGCACCGACCTGCATCAGGCGGGTCATCGGCACTTCTTCGATGGCGCCGAACTTGCTGAAGTCGACCTCCGGAATCGGCGGGATGCCGGCGCCGCCGGTAGTAGCGGCCGGCGCTTGCTTGGCCTTCTGCAACATGGCCTGTACATAGGCCTGTACGTCTTCCTTGAGGATGCGCCCTTTTGGCCCGCTGCCGCTGATGGCGGCCAGGTCGACGCCGAACTCGCGGGCAATCATGCGCACGGCGGGGCCGGCATGCACCTTGCTGCCGTCACGCACCGGTGCGGTGACCGCGGCGGCAGCTGCGGCCAGCGCGGCGATGGCGCCGACTTCCGCGGCCACGGCCGGGGCTGCGCCGGCTGGGGTGGTGTGCATCGGCGCCGAGGCAGCAGGTGCTGACGCTGGTGCGGCAGCGGCCGTCGGTGCAGCACCGGCCCCTTGCGGGGCGGATGATGACGCTGCTGAAGCAGCGCCTCCTGCCACGCGCAGCTTGATGATCAGGTCGCCGGTGCCGACATCGGCGCCCAGCTGCACCAGCACGGCTTCCACGGTGCCGGCAGCCGGCGCGGGGATTTCCATGCTGGCCTTGTCCGACTCCAGGGTGATCAGCGACTGCTCGGCGCTGATCACGTCGCCGGCCTTGACCAGTACCTCGATGACCTTGGCCTTGCCGGCCGAGCCGATGTCCGGCACATGGACGTCCTGCACGCTTTCGGCGGCGGGGGCTGTGGGTATCGGCGCGGCGGCAACGGGCGCGGGCTCGGGTGCGGTAGGCGCCGCCGCGGCTGCAGCCGGGGCCGTTTCGCCAGCGCCCTCGCTGTCCAGTTCCAGCAACTCGTCGCCGGTTTTCAGTTTGTCGCCCAGCTTGACCTTCAGGGCGGTGATGACCCCGGCGCGTGGCGCGGGGATTTCCATGCTGGCCTTGTCCGACTCCAGGGTCAGCAGGCTCTGGTCTGCTTCGATACGGTCGCCGACCTTGACCAGCAGTTCGATCACTTCACCCTCGCCACTGCCGATGTCGGGCACGCGAATCAATTCACTCATCGCTCAGCTCCTCAGCAATCCAGCGGGTTGGCTTTGTCGGGGTTGAACCCGAATTTGACGATGGCCTCGGCCACCACCTTGGCGTCGATCTCGCCGCGCTCGGCCAGGGCTTCCAGGGCGGTCAGCGCCACCCAGTAGCGGTCCACCTCGAAGAAGTGGCGCAGCTTCTGCCGCGAGTCGCTGCGGCCGAAGCCATCGGTGCCGAGCACCTTGTATTCCTTGCTCGGTACCCACTGGCGAATCTGCTCGGCGAACAGCTTCATGTAGTCGGTGCTGGCCACCACCGGGCCCTTGCGTCCGGACAGACACTGCTCGACATAGCTCTGCTGCGGCTTCTGCCCCGGGTGCAGGCGGTTCCAGCGCTCCACGGCCAGGCCGTCGCGGCGCAGCTCGTTGAAGCTCGGCACGCTCCACACGTCGGCGCCGATGTTGAACTCGTCACGGAGGATCTTCGCCGCCTCGCGCACTTCACGCAGGATGGTGCCGCTGCCCAGCAACTGCACGTGGTGGGCGGCCTCCTTCTTGTCCTCTTCGAGCAGGTACATGCCCTTGATGATGCCGTCCTCGACCCCTTCCGGCATGGCCGGCTGGGCGTAGGCCTCGTTCATCACGGTGATGTAGTAGAAGACGTTCTGCTGCTCCTCGGTCATCGCCTTGATGCCGTGACGGATGATCACCGCCAGCTCGTAGGCGTAGGTCGGATCGAAGGTGCGGCAGTTGGGGATGGTAGCGGCGAGGATGTGGCTGTGGCCGTCCTCGTGCTGCAGGCCTTCGCCGTTGAGGGTGGTGCGCCCGGCGGTGCCGCCGATTAGGAAGCCACGGGCGCGGCTGTCGCCGGCGGCCCAGGCCAGGTCGCCGATGCGCTGGAAGCCGAACATCGAATAGAAGATGTAGAACGGCAGCATCGGCTGGTTGTGCGTGGAGTACGAGGTGCCGGCGGCGATCCAGCTGGACATGGCGCCGGCCTCGTTGATGCCTTCCTCGAGGATCTGGCCCTTCTTGTCCTCGCGGTAGAACATCACCTGGTCTTTATCCACCGGCTCATACAGCTGGCCGACCGAGGAGTAGATGCCGAGTTGGCGGAACATGCCTTCCATGCCGAAGGTGCGCGCCTCGTCCGGCACGATGGGCACGATGCGCTGGCCCAGGTCCTTGTCCTTGACCAGCTGCGAGAGGATGCGCACGAAGGCCATGGTGGTGGAAATGTCGCGGTCGCCAGTGCCGTCGAGGAGTGCCTTGAGCGTTTCCAGCGGCGGGGTGGGAATGCTGAAACTCTCTGCTCGGCGCTGCGGCACGAAACCGCCGAGCTTGTCGCGGCGCTCCTGCAGGTAGCGCGCTTCGGCGCTGCCCGGCTCGGGTTTGACGAAGGGCAGGTTCTCCAGCTCTTCGTCCTTGACCGGGATGTCGAAGCGGTCGCGGAATTTCTTCAGGCTGTCGACATCGACCTTCTTGGTGTTGTGCGCGGTGTTCTTCGCTTCACCGGCGCCGGTGCCGTAACCCTTGATGGTCTTGGCCAGCACCACGGTCGGCTGGCCCTGATGGTTGACCGCCTGGTGGTAGGCCGCATACATCTTGTAGGGGTCGTGGCCGCCGCGGTTGAGGTTCCAGATTTCCTGGTCGGAAAGATCCTTGACCATCTCCTTCAGCTCGGGGCTGTTGAAGAAGTGTTCACGCACGAAGGCGCCGTCTTTGGCCTTGTAGTTCTGGTAGTCGCCGTCGACCACCTCATCCATCCGCCGTTGCAGGATGCCGTCGACGTCCTTGGCCAGCAGCGGGTCCCAGAAGCGGCCCCAGATCACCTTGTTGACGTTCCACTCGGCGCCACGGAACACGCCTTCCAGTTCCTGGATGATCTTGCCGTTGCCGCGCACCGGGCCGTCCAGGCGCTGCAGGTTGCAGTTGATCACGAAGATCAGGTTGTCCAGCTTCTCGCGGCCGGCCAGGGAGATGGCGCCGAGGGATTCCGGCTCGTCGCACTCGCCGTCGCCCATGAAGCACCAGACTTTCTGCTTGCCGGCGGGGATAAAGCCGCGGCTCTCCAGGTACTTCATGAAGCGCGCCTGGTAGATCGCCTGGATCGGGCCCAGGCCCATGGATACGGTGGGGAACTGCCAGAAGTCGGGCATCAGCCAGGGGTGCGGATAGGAGGACAGGCCCTTGCCGTCCACTTCCTGGCGGAAGTTGTTCATCTGTTCTTCGCTGATCCGCCCTTCCATGAAGGCGCGGGCGTAGACGCCGGGTGAGGCGTGGCCCTGGAAGAAGATCAGGTCGCCGCCGTGCTCGTCGGTCGGGGCCTGGAAGAAGTAGTTGAAGCCGATGTCGTACAGGGTGGCGCTGGAGGCGAAGCTGGAAATGTGGCCGCCCAGGTCCGGGTCTTTCAGGTTGGTGCGCATCACCATGGCCAGTGCGTTCCAGCGCACCAGCGAGCGGATCCGCCGCTCCATGAACAGGTCGCCGGGCATACGTGCCTCATGGCCGACCGGGATGGTGTTGCGGTAGGGCGTGGTGATCGCATACGGCAGCTGAGTGCCGCTGCGGGTGGCCAGTTCACCCATGCGGGTCAGCAGGTAGTGGGCGCGCTTCTCGCCCTCTTGGTCGAGAACGGATTCCAGGGCGTCCAGCCACTCCTGGGTTTCGACGGGATCAAGGTCTTGCATGGCTTGCTCCAGGGCGGAAAGGCTTCCAGAATCGGAAAGCCTGGGCTCGTGCACGCTTTTTGGGCGGGCTACGTGAAAGTCGTTATTGCCGGGATTAGACCGGCTGTCTGTAGTTTTACTACAAAATGACGGCTCGCGCAGCGCTTGAGACACAATCTTTAGTAGTAAAACTACAAGTATTCGATCATCGGAAAGCTGTCGAAACCCGCAGCTTTCCGCTCCCAAGGATAGACCATGAGCCTGCCTCCACTGGCTGCAGTTCCAGCCGCGCTCCAGCCCCTCGCCGACCGTGCCCGCAGCGTGCTGCCGGCGTCCTGGCCACCCCTGCGTCAGGAGACGCTGCAACGGGTCTGTGCCTGCAGTGATTTCGTTTATGAGCAGGCCGTACGCGACCCGCAGCTGTTGCCGGTGCTGGCCGACAGTGGCGAGCTGGAGCGGGCTTTTACCCCCGGTGAGCTACGCGGCCAGTTGCAGACGTTGCTGGCCGACTGTGCTGATGAGGACGAGCTGGGTCGCCGCCTGCGCCGCTTCCGCAATCGCCAGCAGGTGCGCATCGTCTGGCGCGACATCAGCCGCCAGGCCGACTTGGCGGAAACCTGCCGCGACCTCTCCGACCTGGCCGATGCCTGCATCGATCTGGCCTACCACTGGCTCTACCCGCGCCACTGCGAGCAGTTCGGCACGCCCATCGGTCGGCGTAGCGGCGAGGCGCAGCACATGGTCATCCTCGGCATGGGCAAGCTCGGTGCTCATGAGCTGAACCTGTCTTCCGACATCGACCTGATCTTCGGCTACCCGGAAGGCGGCGAGACCGAGGGCGTCAAGCGCTCGCTGGATAATCAAGAGTTCTTCATTCGCCTCGGTCAGCGGTTGATCAAGGCGCTGGACCCGATCACCGCCGAAGGCTTCGTCTTCCGCGTCGACATGCGTCTGCGCCCCTACGGCTCGGCCGGCGCCCTGGTGCTCAGCTTCAACGCCCTGGAGCAGTACTACCAGGACCAGGGCCGCGACTGGGAACGCTACGCGATGATCAAGGCGCGCGTGGTCGGTGGCGACCAGGCGGCTGGCAAGCAGCTGCTGGAGATGCTGCGACCGTTCGTCTACCGGCGTTACCTGGACTTCTCCGCCATCGAGGCGCTGCGCGCGATGAAGCTGCTGATCCAGCAGGAAGTGCGGCGCAAGGGCATGGCCGATAACATCAAGCTCGGCTCCGGCGGCATCCGCGAGATTGAATTCATCGCCCAGGCCTTCCAGCTGATCCACGGCGGGCGCGACCTCAGCCTGCAGCAGCGGCCGCTGCTCAAGGTGCTCGCGACGCTCGAAGGCCAGGGCTACCTGCCGGCGCCGATCATTGCCGAGATGCGCCAGGGCTACGAGTTCCTGCGTTACGTCGAGCACGCCCTGCAGGCCATCGGTGACCGGCAGACGCAGATGCTGCCCGACAACGACCAGGATCGCGCGCGGGTTGCGCTGATCATGGGCTGCGACTCCTGGACGGCGTTCCGCGAGCAGCTGCTGCACTGGCGTGGGCGTATCGAATGGCACTTCCGCCAGGTGATCGCCGATCCCGACGAAGAGGAGGGCGTCGAGGCCGAGCTGTGCGTCGGCAGCGAATGGCTGCCGCTGTGGGAAGAAGCGCTGGACGAGGAAATGGCCGGGCGCCAGCTGGCCGAAGCCGGTTTCAGCGAGCCGGCGGCCGCGCTCAAACGGCTGATCGACCTGCGTGGTGGCTCCCAGGTGCGCACCATGCAGCGCCTCGGTCGCGAGCGCCTGGATGCCTTTATCCCGCGTCTGCTGGCCCAGGCGGTGGAGCACGCTGATCCGGACTTGGTGCTGGAGCGTGTGCTGCCGCTGGTCGAGGCGGTGGCGCGGCGTTCGGCCTACCTGGTGCTGCTTACCGAGAACCCCTCGGCCCTGCAGCGTCTGCTTAACCTGTGCGCAGCCAGTCCGTGGATCGCCGAGCAGATCACTCGCTTCCCACTGTTGCTCGACGAACTGCTCAACGAGGGTCGACTGTTCAGTCCGCCGCTGGCGCCGGAGCTGGCCGCCGAGCTGCGCGAGCGCCTGACGCGGATTCCTGAGGGCGATCTGGAACAGCAGATGGAGGCCTTGCGCCACTTCAAGCTGGCTCACCGCCTGCGCGTGGCGGCTTCGGAAATCGCCGGCACCCTGCCGCTGATGAAGGTCAGCGATTATCTGACCTGGCTGGCCGAGGCCATGCTCGAGCAGGTGCTGGCCCTGGCCTGGCGCCACACCGTGGCCAAGCACGGTACGCCGAAGCGCGCCGATGGCAGTCTGTGCGACCCGGACTTCATCATCGTCGGTTACGGCAAGGTCGGCGGCCTGGAGTTGGGCCACGGCTCGGACCTGGATCTGGTGTTTATCCACGACGGCGACTCCCAGGCCGAGACCGATGGCGCCAAGCCGATCGACGGCGCGCAGTTCTTCGCCCGCCTGGGCCAGCGCATCATTCACCTGCTGACCACCCAGACCACCTCGGGACAGTTGTACGAGGTGGACATGCGCCTGCGTCCGTCCGGCGCCTCGGGGCTGCTGGTCAGCTCGCTCGGCGCCTTCGAGCGCTACCAGCAGAGCGAAGCCTGGACCTGGGAGCACCAGGCGCTGGTGCGTGCCCGTGTGTTGGTTGGCTGTGCACGGGTCGGTGCGGCCTTCGAGCAGGTGCGCGCCGCCGTGCTTGGTCGTGAGCGTGATTTGCCCACCCTGCAGGCGGAGGTCAGCGAGATGCGCGCGAAGATGCGCGATAACCTCGGTACCCCGTCAACCGCCGCCGGCCGGGGCGCGAATGCCTTCGACGCGGCGGCTTCCTTCGATCTGAAGCAGGACGCCGGAGGTATCGTCGATATTGAATTTATGGTGCAATACGCGGCCCTGGCGTGGTCGCGGCAGCACCCGCAACTGCACCGCTACACCGACAATATCCGCATCCTCGATGGCCTGCGCGATGCCGGGCTGATGCCCGCCGCCGACGTCGAACTGTTGCAGGAGGCTTACAAGGCCTACCGCGCCGCCGCCCACCGGCAGGCGTTGCAGAAGCAGCCGGGCAAGGTCGGTGGCGAGCAGTTTGCCGAGGAGCGCCGCAGCGTGATGCGCCTGTGGCGTGAGCTGGGCCTGAGCTAAGCGGTGCCTGTGGCACCCGACGAATTGATGACCGAGACGAACACTGAGGAGTAGGCAACGATGTCGATGGCCGATCGTGATGGCGTGATCTGGTATGACGGCAAGCTGGTGGAATGGCGCAGCGCGACCACCCACGTGCTGACCCACACCCTGCATTACGGCATGGGCGTGTTCGAGGGCGTACGCGCCTACAACACCCCGCAGGGCACTGCCATCTTCCGCCTGCAGGCGCACACCGACCGCCTGTTCGACTCGGCCCACATCATGGGCATGAAGATCCCGTTCAGCAAAGACGAGATCAACGAAGCCACCCGCGCCGCCGTGCGTGAGAACAACCTGGAAACCGCCTACATCCGGCCGATGGTGTTCTACGGATCGGAAGCCATGGGCCTGCGCGCCACCGGCCTGAAGACCCAGGTCATCGTCGGTGCCTGGCACTGGGGCGCCTACATGGGCGAAGAGGCGCTGCAGAAGGGCATCAAGGTGCGCACCAGCTCCTTCACCCGTCATCACGTCAATATCTCGATGACCCGCGCCAAGGCCAACGGCAACTACATCAACTCGATGCTGGCCCTGCAGGAAGCCATCTCCGGCGGTGCCGACGAGGCCATGCTGCTGGACCCGGAAGGCTACGTGGCCGAGGGCTCGGGCGAGAACATCTTCCTGGTCAAGAACGGCGTGGTGTACACCCCGGAAGTGACCTCGTGCCTGAACGGCATCACCCGCGACACCATCCTGACCCTGGCCGCCGAGCTGGGCATCAAAGTGATCGAGAAGCGCATCACCCGCGACGAGGTGTACATCGCCGACGAGGCCTTCTTCACCGGCACCGCCGCGGAAGTCACGCCGATCCGCGAAGTCGACGGTCGCAGCATCGGTATCGGCAGCCGTGGCCCGGTCACCGAGAAGCTGCAGAAGGCCTACTTCGACCTGGTCACCGGTAAGACCGATGCCCACCCCGAGTGGCGTACGCTGGTCAAATAAGCGGTTGTCGAGGCTGTGCTAGGGAGGCGTATGCCTCCCTGGTCGTTTCTGGAATGAGCATGAAAATACTGATCGTAGGCCCCAGCTGGGTCGGTGACATGGTGATGGCGCAGACCCTGTTCGTCTGCCTCAAACAGCGTCACCCGGACTGCGAGATCGACGTGTTGGCCCCCGAGTGGAGCCGGCCGATTCTCGAACGCATGCCCGAAGTGCGCGCGGCGCTGAGCTTCCCGCTCGGCCACGGCGTGCTGGATATCGCCAGCCGCCGGCGCATCGGCAAGTCCCTGGCCGGTCAGTACGATCAGGCGATCCTGTTGCCCAACTCGCTGAAGTCGGCCCTGGTGCCGTTCTTCGCCGACATCCCGCTGCGTACCGGCTGGAAGGGCGAGATGCGCTACGGCCTGCTCAACGATATCCGCAAGCTGGACAAGGACCGCCTGCCGCTGATGATCGAGCGCTTTATGGCGCTGGCCTTCGAGCCCGGCGCCGAACTGCCCAAGCCCTATCCGCAGCCGCGCCTGCAGATCGACGAAGCCAGCCGCAGCGCGGCGCTGGCCAAGTTCGGCCTGAGCCTGGATCGCCCGGTGCTGGCGCTGTGCCCCGGCGCCGAGTTTGGCGAGGCCAAGCGCTGGCCGGCCGAGCACTACGCCAAGGTCGCCGAAGTGAAGATCCGCGCCGGCTGGCAGGTATGGTTGTTCGGCTCGAAGAACGATCATCCGGGCGGTGAAGATATCCGCAATCGCCTGATTCCCGGCCTGCGCGAGGAAGTGGTCAACCTGGCCGGGGAAACCTCGCTGGCCGAGGCCATCGACCTGATGTCCGCTGCCGCGGCCGTGGTCTCCAACGACTCCGGGCTGATGCACGTGGCTGCCGCGCTGAACCGTCCGCTGGTGGGCGTGTATGGCTCCACCTCGCCGCAGTTCACCCCGCCGCTGGCCGACCAGGTGGAGATCGTCCGTCTCGGCCTGGACTGCAGCCCGTGCTTCGAGCGCACCTGCCGTTATGGCCACTACAACTGCCTGCGTGAGCTCAAGCCGCGCCCGGTGATCGAGGCGCTGGAGCGCCTGGTCGCCGATCCGGTCGAGGTGGAATAGTTTGCGGGTACTGCTGATTAAAACGTCTTCCCTCGGCGACGTGATCCACACCCTGCCGGCGCTGACCGATGCGGCGCGGGCCATTCCCGGCATCCAGTTCGACTGGGTGGTGGAGGAGGGTTTCGCCGAGATCCCGGCCTGGCACCCGGCCGTGGCCCAGGTGATTCCGGTGGCCATCCGTCGCTGGCGCAAGAACCTCTGGCAGACCCTGAAGAATGGTGACTGGCGCCGCTTCAAGGCGCGCCTGCGCGAGGCCGATTACGACCTGGTGATCGATGCCCAGGGCCTGCTGAAAAGCGCCTGGCTGACCCGTTATGTGAAGGCGCCGATTGCCGGTCTTGACCGTGAATCGGCGCGCGAGCCGATCTCCTGCCGCTTCTACGACCGCCTGTACCCGGTGGCGAAGAGCCAGCATGCGCTGGAGCGTACCCGCCAGCTGTTCGCCCAGGCACTCGGCTATCAACTGCCGGCCAGCATCGGCGACTACGGCCTGGATCGCGCGGCCATGGCCGATGCCTCGCAGGCGCCTTACCTGCTGTTCCTGCATGGCACCACCTGGGCCAGCAAGCACTGGCCGGAAGCCGACTGGCGCGCCCTGGCCGAGCGCATGGCCGGGCAGGGCTGGGCGGTGCGTCTGCCCTGGGGCAACGAGACCGAGAAGGCGCGTGCCGAACGCATCGTCGCCGGCATCGACGGGGCTGCCGTGCTACCGAAACTCAACCTGGCCGGCGTGGCCAAGGTGATCGCCGGCGCCAGCGCCTGCGTGGCGGTGGACACCGGGCTCGGCCATCTGGCGGCGGCGCTGGATGTGCCGAGCATTTCCCTGTACGGCCCGACCCTGCCGGGCCGCGTCGGCGCCTATGGGCGCGGCCAGGTGCACCTGTGCGCCAGCGGGCCGCATGCCGGCAGCGGTGATCGGCATAAACCTTGTTTCGAAGGCCTGGGCGCCGAGCGCGTGGGCAACGAGCTGAACGCCTTGCTCCTGGCGCAGCAGGAGGCGGTGTAATGCAGCTGGCGTTCGTGCTCTACAAGTATTTTCCCTATGGCGGC
Organism: Pseudomonas campi; assembly: GCF_013200955.2. Taxonomy (NCBI): domain Bacteria; kingdom Pseudomonadati; phylum Pseudomonadota; class Gammaproteobacteria; order Pseudomonadales; family Pseudomonadaceae; genus Aquipseudomonas; species Aquipseudomonas campi. The sequence continues at coordinate 3,852,261 of NZ_CP053697.2, read as the reverse complement.
CTGCAGCGCGACTTCCTGCGCATCGCCCTGGAATGCCAGGCGCGTGGCCATGCCATCCGCGTCTACACGCCGATCTGGGAGGGCGAGGTGCCCGCCGGTTTCGATGTGCGCGTGGCGCCGGTCAAGGCGCTGTTCAACCACCACCGCAACGAGAAGTTCAGCGCCTGGCTGGCCGCCGACCTGGCCCGCGAGCCGGTGGGCCGGGTGATCGGCTTCAACAAGATGCCGGGCCTGGACGTGTACTACGCCGCTGATGGCTGCTTTGAGGACAAGGCGCAGACCCTGCGCAACCCGATCTACAAGCGCTGGGGCCGCTACAAGCATTTCGCCGACTACGAACGGGCGGTGTTCGCCCCCGAGTCGAAGACCGAAATCCTGATGATTTCCGAAGTGCAGCAGCCGCTGTTCATCAAGCACTACCAGACCCCGGAAGCGCGCTTCCATCTGCTGCCACCGGGCATCGCTGCCGACCGCCGCGCGCCGGCCAATGCCGCTGAGATCCGTGCCGAGTTCCGCCGCGAGTTCAAGCTGGGCGATAGCGACCTGCTGCTGGTGCAGATCGGCTCCGGCTTCAAGACCAAGGGCCTGGACCGCAGTCTCAAGGCCCTGGCCGCCCTGCCGCGCGAGCTTAAACAGCGCACCCGCCTGATTGCCATCGGCCAGGACGACCCGCGCTCGTTCCAGCTGCAGGCCAAGGCCCTGGGCGTGTCCGAACAGGTGCAGATCCTCAAGGGGCGCAGCGACATTCCGCGTTTCCTGCTCGGCGCCGACCTGCTGATCCACCCGGCCTACAACGAGAACACCGGCACCGTGCTGCTGGAGGCGCTGGTTTCCGGCCTGCCGGTGCTGGTCAGTGATGTCTGCGGCTATGCCCACTACATCGCCGAAGCCGATGCCGGGCGCGTGCTGCCCAGCCCGTTCCAGCAGGAGCGACTCAATAGCATGCTCACCGAGATGTTGACCGACGATGCGGCCAGGGCAAGCTGGGGCGCCAACGGCCTGGCCTTCGCCGATACGGCCGACCTGTATTCCATGCCGCAGCACGCGGCCGACGTGATCCTGGCGGAGCGGGCATGAAGCTGATCCTCACCGAACCGTTCAAGGGTCTGTGGACTGGCCAGGATCCCTTCGTCGCCGTGGAGGCGCTGCAGGGCCAGGTCTATCGCGAACTGGAAGGACGGCGCACGCTGCGCACCGAAGTCGCCGGGCGTGGTTATTTCGTCAAGATCCACCGCGGCATCGGCTGGGGCGAGATCGTCAAGAACCTGCTCAGCGCCAAGCTGCCGGTGCTCGGCGCGGCCCAGGAATGGCAGGCCATCCAGCGCCTGACCGAGGCCGGTGTGGCGACTATGACCGCCGTGGCCTATGGCGAGCGCGGCAGCAATCCGGCGGCGCAGCATTCCTTTATCGTCACCGAGGAACTGGCGCCGACCATCGATCTGGAGCAGCTGACGCTCGACTGGGCGCGCCAATCGCCCAGTCCGCGCCTCAAGCGTGCGCTGATCGCCGAAGTGGCGAAGATGACCGGTGCCATGCACCGCGCTGGGGTCAATCACCGCGACTGCTACATCTGCCACTTCCTGCTGCACACCGACACACCGGTGACGGCGGATAACCTGCGCCTGTCGCTGATCGACTTGCACCGCGCTCAGGTGCGCAGCGCCGTGCCCCTGCGCTGGCGCAACAAGGACCTGGCCGCGCTGTATTTCTCTGCGCTGAATATCGGCCTGACCCGCGCTGACAAGCTGCGTTTTCTGCGCGGCTATTTCAGCGCATTGCAAGGCGCTCAGCCGCTGCGCGCCATCCTGCGTGATGAGGCCCGGCTGCTGGCCTGGCTGGAGCGCAAGGCGGAGCGTTTGCTGCAGCGTTATGCCCGCAAATATGCGCCGGGAGCCGGGCAATGAGTGAGTGGCGGGTAACCGATCTTTGTCCCGCTGCATTGCGGGATGAGCTGGCTGATTTGCAGCGGGTGTTTGCCATCGAGGGCCATCGCCTGACCCGTGATCCGCTGTCGGAGGTGGTGCGTATCGAGCGTGATGGCGTGTGCTATTACGTCAAGCGCTACTGGGGCGCGGGCAAAGGTCTGCGTCGCTATATCGGGCGGCCGCGGGTCAAGGCCGAGTGGCAGAACCTCAAATATTTTGCCAAGTGGGGCATCCCCACGGCGCCCATCGTGGCCTATGGCCTGGAGCGCAAGGCGGGCGCCTTCGTGCGTGGCGCGCTGATCACTCGCGAGCTGCCCGACACCCAGGACCTGGCGCTGCTGGCGCGCCGCCAGGATCCGCGCTTGGCTGATCGTGCCTGGGTCGAGCAGGTCAGTGTGCAACTGGCTCGCGCGACTCGTACCCTGCATGACCACCACTTCACCCATAACGATTTGAAATGGCGCAACCTGCTGGTCAACGACCGGGCAGAGCTGTTCTTCATCGATTGCCCGACCGGGGCGTTCTGGTGGGGACCGCTGCTCAGCTACCGCATCGTCAAGGACCTGGCCTGCCTGGACAAGGTGGCCAAGTACCAGCTGAGCCGTACCCAACGCCTGCGTTTCTATCGGCAATACCGCGGCTGTGAGCGGTTGAGTGCGGCGGACAAGCGGGAAGTCCGGCGCATCGTCAAGTTCTTCGAGGGACGGGAATGAGAGACTTTATCGCGGCCGAGGATCGTGCCGTTCTCGAAGGCCACGGCCTGGCCAGTTTCGAGGCGCTGTGGGCGCTGCAGCTGGAGGCGGTGGATGAGCCCAATACCGAGCGCGGCGGTTGGAGCAGCGTGTATCGCCTGGAGCTGGGCGAGGCGGCCTTCTACCTCAAGCGGCAGAGCAATCACCTGACCCGCAGCCTGCGCCACCCCTTCGGCGAGCCGACCTTCACTCGCGAGTTTCGCAATATCCAGGCCTATCGCCGACTGGGCATTCCTGCACTGCAGGCGGCGTTCTTCGCCGAGCGGCGCTTGCCCGGTGAGCGACGCGCCATTCTGCTGACCCGTGCATTGGACGGCTGGCAGGATCTCGACCACTGGCTGCAAGGCTGGGAGGGCGTGCCTGGGCCTACTCGCCAGGCCATTTTGCGTGCCTGCGGCGAGCTGGCTCGGCGCCTGCACGATGCCGGGCAGATGCACGGTTGCTTCTACCCCAAGCATATTTTCCTCAAGGCCGCCGGCGAGGGTTTTGCCGCGCAGCTGATCGATCTGGAAAAGACCCGTCCGCTGCTGTTCGGCCAGCGCGACCGGATCAAGGACCTGGAGCCGTTGCTGCGTCGCGCCGGTGCCTGGAGCGAGGCCGAGGTGCGCGAGCTGCTGGCGACCTATCTGGGTGCGGCGGGGGATCTGGAGGGTTGGTGGCAGCGCCTGGGTGCCCGCCGTCGGCACAAGGAAGCACGCTGATGCGGCTTGCCCAGTTGGCCCAGGCCGGCCGTCAGCCGGCGCTGCCGCTGCGCATCGAACTGGCCGGCGAGGTGCTGGAGCTGCAACGCCTGTTGCGCGTGCTGCCGGGTCAGCGCTACGTCGGCCTCGCCCTGTGGCGCGGGCGCCCGGTGCTGGCCAAGCTGCTGGTCGGCGGCAAGGCCGAGCGGCACTTCCAGCGCGAGCTGCAGGGCGCGCGCCTGCTCGCCGAACAGGGTCTGCCAACTCCCGAGTTGCTGGCCCAGGGCTGGCAGGCAGGTGAGGGCGGCTGGCTGCTGTTCGACTATCTGGACGGTGCCGAAAGCCTGTGGGACGCCTGGCGTGCAGTGGAGCGTGAGCCGCTGCTCAGTGACGCGCAGCAGGTCGTGCTGGGCGAAGCCCTGACCGCGATCGCGCAGATGCACGCCAAGGGGCTGTGGCAATCCGACCTGCATCTGGACAACCTGCTGCGCCATGCCGGCAGCGTGTCGATCATCGATGGTGGCGGGGTGCAGGTCGAGGTCGCCGGCCAGCCGCTGTCGCGCGCCCGGGTACTGGCCAATCTGGGCATGTTCTTCGCCCAGCTGCCCGCCGAGCTTGCGCCCTTCATCGAGGAGCTGCTGGTGCACTACCTGTTGGCCAATGGTGAGCACGCCCTGCCACTGGAGGCCTTGCTGGTCGAAGTGGCCAAGGTGCGGCGCTGGCGCCTGCGCGACTATATGCAGAAAATTGCTCGTGATTGCAGCCTGTTCAGCGCCAGGATCGGCGCCTTCGGCTTGCGCGTGGTGCGGCGGGACTGTGCCGACGAACTGGCGTCTCTGCTCGCTCAGCCCGATGCGGTGCTCGCCGAGGGGCGCGCCTTGAAGCTGGGCGGCTCCGCCAGGGTTGCCCAGGTGAACCAGGGCGGGCGCGAACTGGTGGTCAAGCGCTACAACATCAAGGGCTTCGCCCACTGGCTGAAGCGCTTCTGGCGTCCCAGTCGCGCCTGGCACAGCTGGCGTGAGGGCCACCGCCTGGAACTGCTGGGCATCGCCACCCCGAGTCCGCTGGCTGTGCTGGAGCGGCGCTGGTGCTGGTTGCGCGGCCCGGCCTACCTGATTACCGAATACTGCGGCGGGCAGGATATAATCGCCCGTTTTCAGCCCTACCTGGCTCAGGATGGGCTGAGTTTGCCGCCTGAGTCCGACCTGTTGGCCCTGGATCGCCTGTTCGCCGCCCTGCTGCGCGAGCGCATCAGCCACGGGGATTTCAAGGGCACTAACCTGTTTTGGGATGAGGCGCGGGCGTGCTGGTCGCTGATCGACCTGGATGCCATGCAGCAGCACCGCAACACGCGCAGCTTCGCCAGGGCCTATGCCCGCGATCGCGCCCGCTTTCTGCGCAACTGGCCGGCTGACTCACAGCTGTTCAAGCTGCTCGACGAACGTTTACCGCAGGTGCCCGGCACCTGCCCTGAATAGAGGTTTTCCCTGTGGCACTGACGATTCTTGGCCTGTCCGGCGCCCTCAGTCACGATCCTTCCGCTGCCCTGTATATCGACGGCAAGCTGATCGCAGCGGCGGAAGAAGAGCGCTTCGTGCGCGACAAGCACGCGAAGAACCGCATGCCCTACGAGTCGGCCAAGTTCTGCCTGGAGCAGGCCGGGATCAAACCGGCTGACGTCGACGTGGTGGCCATCCCCTTCGCGCCCATCAGCATCTTCGAAAAAGCCCGCTGGCAGTACGCCAAGCGCTACTGGTACGCGCCGGACCGCGCCCTCGACGCGATCCTCATGGGCAACCGCCGCTACAAGCGCTACTACAAGCACATCCAGTGGTGCCTGCAGCAGCTGGGTTTCGACCTGAAGAAGATCAAGATCGAGCCGGTCGAGCACCACCTGGCCCACGCCGCCAGTGCCTACCACTGCTCGGGCTTCACCGAGAAGACGGCGATTCTTGGCATCGACGGCAAGGGCGAGTACGCCACCACCTTCTTCGGCTACGGCGAGAACGGCAAGATCCACAAGATCAAGGAATTCTTCGATCCGGACTCGCTCGGCGGCCTGTACGGCGCGATCACCGAATTCCTCGGCTTCGAGATGCTCGACGGCGAGTTCAAGGTGATGGGCATGGCGCCCTACGGCGACGCGGCCAAGTACGACTTCTCGCGCCTGGCCAAGTTCGAGAACGGCGAGCTGATCATCAATACCGACTACGCCAACGTCATCGGCTTCCGTCGCTACAAGGAAAACGGCAAGGGCTACTACTTCTCGCCCAAGCTGATCGAATGGCTGGGGCCGAAACGCCAGGGCGACATCGCCGACGATCCGTACATTCACTACGCCGCCAGCATGCAAGCGCTGTTCGAGAAGCTGGCGCTGGAAATGATGGATTACTACCTCGGTGACATCATCAAGGAAACCGGCAAGATCGCCTTTGCCGGCGGCTGCGCGCTGAACGTCAAGCTGAACCAGAAGATCATCGCCCGTCCGGAAGTGAAGGAGCTGTTCGTCCAGCCGGCTTCCGGCGACGCCGGTACCTCGGTCGGCGCTGCCGCCTACGTTTCGCACCAGCGTGGCGTGCCGGTGGAGAAGATGGAGCACGTCTACCTCGGCCCGTCCTACTCCAACGAAGACGTGATCGCCGCCTGCGCCCGTCACCCGAGCAAGCCGGTGTTCAAGCAGATCGACAACATGCCGCAGCGCATCGCCAAGATCATGGTCGACGCGAATCCAGTGGCCTGGTTCCAGGGCCGCATGGAGTTCGGCCCGCGCGCCCTCGGCGGTCGCTCGATCATCGGCTGCCCGAGCGTGGCTGGCGTGGCTGACCGGATTAACGAGCAAATCAAGTTCCGCGAGCGCTGGAGGCCGTTCTGCCCGTCGATGCTCGATACCGTCGGCCCGCAGATGCTCAAGGTCGACCACCCGAGCCCGTTCATGACCTTCACCTTCGAAGTCAACGAAGAGTGGAAGACCCGTGTCGGCGAAGTGGTGCACGAAGACGGCACCTCGCGCGCCCAGGTGCTCAAGCGCGAATACAACCCGCGCTACTACGATATGATGCTGGAGCTGGAGAAACTGACCGGCAACGGCGTGTCGCTGAACACCTCGCTGAATCGCCGTGGTGAGCCGATGATCTGCTCGCCGACCGACGCGCTGAACATGTTCTACGGCTCCGACCTGCAGTACCTGATCATGGAAGACATCCTCGTGGTCAAGGACGGCAAGGACTGGTATGACAACGTCTGAGGCGACTGGCCGTCGCCTGGCTGAGCGAGCTAGCGCAGGGCTAGGCGAGAGTCGCCGAGGAAGCGGAGTTTACTGTGGTAAATGAGCAATCCGAGGCGGCTCTCAACGACGCCCTGCCGACGCGCAGCCAGCCGGAACAGTGGATTTTGCAGTTCTGTCACGGTTATGACGGCCCCTTCCTCGATTGCGCGCGGCAGTACGCCGCGCTGTTTGCCGGTACGCCGTACAAAGTTTGTACGGTCTATCTGACTGGCAAGCCGAGTACGGAAGTCGAGCTAGGCTCGGCTTCCGACGAAGTGATTTTCCTCGATTACTCCAGTCGCGACGTACGCGGCCTCAAGCTCAAGGCGATTCGCGACCTCAAGCGCATCGCCGCTTCGCGGGACTTCAAACTGTGCATCGCCCATCGCTTCAAACCGATCTATATCGCCCTGCTCGGCAGTGATCTGCCGGTGCTCGGTGTGCAGCATGCCTTCGGCGTGTACCAGCGGCGTTCGCGCCAGTGGTTCGTCAATTGCTTCCGTCGCCGCCTGAGCCTGCTCGGGGTTTCCGATGCGGTGCGCGACGACATGCGCGCCTGCTTGCCGGGTTGGCCGGCCGAGCGCATCGAGACCCTGTACAACCGCATCGATATCACCGCCGTGCAGGCCGCCCAGTGCAGTCGTGCGGTTGCCCGCGAGGCCCTGGCCCTGCCGCAGGATGCCTGGGTGATCGGCAATGTCGGCCGCCTGCACCCGGACAAGGATCAGGCCACCCTGATCCGCGCTTTCGCCCAGGCCCTGCCTGCGCTGCCGTCTGGCAGCTTGCTGGCGATCATGGGTAGCGGCAGGTTGGAGGCGGCGCTGCAACGCCTCGCCAGCGAGTTGGGTGTCAGCCAGTCGGTGCGCTTTCTCGGACAGGTAGCGAATGGGCGCAACTACTTCAAGGCCTTCGATGTGTTCGCCCTGAGCTCCGACCACGAGCCGTTCGGCATGGTCCTGCTGGAGGCCATGGCCGCCGGTGTGCCGCTGATTGGTAGCGACTGTGGTGGTGGCCGCGAGGTAGTGGCCGGCTGTGGCCGGCTGTTCCCCCTCGGCGATGCTGCGGCGCTGGCCCAGGCCCTGGTGCTGCAGGCGCAGGAGCCTGCCGACCCGGCATTGCAGCAGCGGATGGCGCAGCGCTTGCTGGAGATGTTTTCCGATGCGGCGGTGCGGCAGTGCTTCTGGGCGCTGCCGCAACTGGCGGAGCTGAGGTCGGCATGAGTGCTGACGCCGTTGCTATGCAGTGGGCAAACAAGGCGACAGCTCTGGATCGCTATCGCTGGTTGCTGCTGCGCGAGCGGCACGGCTGGCTTGGCAGCGCATTACGCTTCCTGCGCGAGGCGCTGGGCGACACGCTGTTCGGTTTGCTCGCGCGCTTTCGTCTGGCGGCAGTGGCGGGTAACGAGCCCTGCGACTTCCTACTCCTGCAGTCGGCACCCAAGGTCATTACCTTCCAGCGCAAGAAGCTGCTGATCGAGGCCTTGCGCAGCCGTGGCCACGTCCTGATCGAAACGGCTCTGCCTGAGGCGAGAACCCTTCTGCGCGAACGCCTCCTGCGGCGGCCGCCCCAGCCCGTGCCGCTGCGTTACTTCGCTTATGCGGCGCATGCCGAGTGGCTGGTTGAGCATTACACACCGCAGGTCGTGCTGAATGATCGCAACGGTAGTTTGTATTCGCCGTTCCTGCGTCTGGCGCTGAACGCTCGTCAAGCTCTGCTGGTGCACCTGGCGCATGCCACCACGGTGGAGAGCTCACGGCGGCTGGGCATGAACGACTACGACTATTACTTCTTGTTCGGCCAAAGCTCGCTGGAAGCCTTGCAGGCGCGCGAGTTGCGTTTCGGTTGTTCCACCGCGCTGCTGGCTGGCTCGCACATGATCGATACGGCCTTCGACCTGGCCCCGGCCGATCCGGCGCGGCGGGTGTTGCTGGTGCTGGGTGTCGGGCCGGACAAGGAAAAGGAAGCCGGCTATCAGCGCACCTATCGGCTGTTGCGCGACTGGGCGGCGCGGAATCCCGACTATCAGGTGCTGGTCAAGGCGCATCCGCGCAGCCAGGTACCGTTCTGGCAGCAAGAGGCTTCGGTGTTGGATAACGTCGAGGTGCTGCCGCGCGAGTGTGGTCTGGCCGAGGCCTTGGCGCGCGCATCGCTGGTGGTCAATATCATGTCCAACGCGGTGATCGAAGCCGCCTTGGCGCGGCGCCCGCTGCTTTATGTGAATGCCAGCGATGATGCGGATATCTTCGCCCAGGAGCGCTTTCTGGGCCCCTGTGTTGCGAGCCTCGAAGGCTTGCAAGCAGCAGTCAGTGGCATTGAGCAGGATCATGCGGCGGCTTTGGCGCGCAGTGCCGATTTTGCCGAATATCATCTCGCCCATGGCTGTGCAGGGCTTACCTGGAATATCCAGGCGCTCACGAGCCTGCTGGAAGGTTGCCACCCATCGGGCGTGTCCGTAGCCCTCACATCCACCGTCGAGCAGTAACCGCATGCTGAAGGCCATCCTCTTCAACGACACGTCGCACAACAAGCATCATGGCTGCCAGATTGTCGTCAAGCAGATCTATGAACTCGCCGCTGCGGCGGGGATTCGTATCGTCAGGGCCTGTCCGATGCGCCACGATTGGCGCGACGACCCGCAGTTGCAGAGGGATATCGCCAGCGCCGATCTGTGCCTGATCAATGGCGAAGGCACGCTGCACGATGATGCACGCGCGGCGCAGATGCTGGTGGCGCTGGCGCCCTTCTGTCGCGAGCGTGGGGTGCCGTGTTTCCTGATCAATAGCGTATGGCAGCGCAATGCCAAACTGATCGAGCCGGCCCGGGCGTTTAGCGGGATCTATCTGCGCGATCACCGCAGCCAGGATGAATTGGCCGCCGCCGGGATCGCCAGCCGAGTGGTGCCCGACCTGACCCTGAGCATGATCCCGCCGCCCGCCCAGGCGCAGCGCCAGGGTTTCCTGGTCAATGGCAGCTTCTATGAGGAGCGCACCCAGGAAGCCTGGGCGGCGCTGCAACAGGTGGCCGACCCTGCGTTGGGCTACCTGAGTATCCAGGCGCTGCCGCTCATCCAGACCGGCAAGGGCTTTCCGGCTTACGTCTGGAAGAGTCTGCGCAGCCGTTTCAAGGCCTGGCGGGCGCGCCGCCAGGCGCAGCAAGCAACGCTGGGAAGTACCATCGAGCGCAAGCAAATCAAGCTGCTGCGTTGGAAGTACTGTGCGACCAGTGATGCCGCTTTCCTCGGGCGTCTGGCCGCTAGCCAGGGTGTCATCACGGGGCGTTTCCACTGCGTTACGCTCTGCCTGCTGACGGGCACGCCATTTTTCGCTATTGGCTCGAATACCCACAAGATTGAAGCACTGCTCGAGGCCTGCCAGTTGCAAGGCCGCGTCTACCCGGACTATGCCTCGGCGCTGGCAGCGCGTGCTCGTATTGCCTTCGACGACGCGGAGCGCCTGGCAGTGGCTAACTTCGTTAGTGGCAGTCGCCAGCAAGCGCAGCAGATGTTTGTTGAAATTACCGCGGCTGTTGTAGCTGCGCGCTCGCCGCAAGGGCGCCCCCAATAGCCTGACGGCGGCTCGGGGTTGCACGGCCCGGGTGAATGGAAGCTATCGAGATCAAGAGATGAACAAGGTTTTATTCTTCGCCCTGGCCAAGCATCAACGCCTGTATTTCCAGCGCCTGCTCGATGAAACGGCGCTTGAGGGCAAGGTGGTGGTTCCCGCCCAGATGCCTTGGCCAAGGCTTTGGCAATTGCCGCAGGTGGTCAAGCGTATCAATTGGCCGCAGCTGATCGAGGAGAAGTGCCACGAGCGGCGGGTCAAACGCAAGTACGAGGGCGGGCTGTACAAGCTGTTGCTGCGTCTGGAACTGGCCTGGGTGGCTCTGCGCGTGCAGGCTTTGCTGCTGCGCGAACAGCCCGTCAATGTGGCGATGTGGAACGGCTCGCACCGCTATTGTCAGCTGCTGTTGGCGCTGCTGCCGCAGGACTGCCAGACGTTCTTCTTCGAGAACGGCCTGCTGCCGAACACCACGACACTGGATACCAAGGGCGTCAACTACCGCAACTCGGTGCCGCGCGATGCCGCTTTCTTCCGCGACTACCAGGCGCCGGAGGGAGGGGCCAGTGCAGAGCTGGCGCTGGTGCCGCGCAAACCGCGCAATACCGGGCTGCCGGTGATCGAGCTGCCCGAGCGCTTCGTCTTTATCCCGTTCCAGGATGATCGCGACACCCAGGTGCGGCTGTTCTCCCCCTGGGTCGCGGACATGCGTCAGCTGTTTGCCCTGGGTGAGCGCCTGGCGGCCGAGACCGGCATGACTGTGGTGTTCAAGGAGCACCCGGCCAGCCGCGAGTCGTATCCGGAGCTGCATGCGCGCAGCAATGAGCGGCTGCTGTTCGCCAATGGCAACAATACTCAGGCGCTGATCCAGGCGAGCCAGTTCGTCATCACGCTGAACTCGACTGTGGGGCTGGAAAGCATCCTGCTCGGCAAGCCGGTGCTGACCCTCGGGCAGGCGTTTTTCAATATTCCGGGCCTGGTCGCCCATGCGGACTCCACGGGCGAGCTGATTGCACAGGCGCGTGCATTCCCCGACTGGTCGTTGGATGAGCGCATCCGCGAGAACTTCCTGCGCTACATGGCCGCCGAATACTGTGTCGAAGGTGGTTGGTTGGATGCCGATGTGGCGCAATTGCAGCGCGTGGCGAGTCGAATGCAAAGGTTGGGGCGATAACGTGCGATTGAGTGAATGGTTGTCGCCGCAGTTGTTGTCGCGCTGGGCTGCGCTGGGTTTGCTGGTGCTGCTGTGTGGCGCATGGGTGTTGCCAAGCAGCAAGCTTTATCATCAAGCCCTGATTTTCCTGTTGTGGCTGCCCGCACTGTTGGCCTTGTTCCTGTGCGATTTTCGCAAGCTGCTGAAACAGCCAGAGACGGTGCTGTTTATTGCCCTGTCTGTCTGGGTCATGGTCGTGCTGGGGGTGAAGGGGGCGCAGGATCCGCTGGGTGAAGCCAAGCGGCCGGTGTATGTCCTGCTTTCCCTACTCGGGGTGTTATTGGCTTCCAGGGGGCAGTGGTCTATCGAGGCGCTCCTGCGCCCTGCGGCTCTGCTCGGTGGTTTATTCGCACTGGCTTCCGTGCTGTATTTTCAGTTTTTCTCCCCGCATCCGGCGGGCTCGCGGCTGATTGCCATCGGCCTGTGGGATAAGGCAATCCTGGCCGCCCATGCGATTGGTGCACTGGCGGTCATTGGGGTCTTTCTCGGTCAGAAGCCGCGAAGTTTCCTCTGGTTGACGCTTTGTGCGGTAAGCGCGCTCGGCTATCTGACGTTCCTGGCTCTTAACCAGACGCGTGGTGTCTGGCTGGCATTGTTCATGGTGCCGCTGGCTATGGCTTTTGCCCGACCGACCCGCTACGGCGTGCTCGCGGCAGTAGCGGTAATTCTGCTCGGCGTGCTGGCTGCTCTTCTGATCCCCGAAGTCTTGATGCAGCGAGGCCTGTCCTACCGACCGGAGTTGTTGGCGGGAGGTATGCGTCATCTGCTGGAAAACTGGACGCTGGGATTTGGCTTCAATGCTTATGAAATCCTGGTGCCGAGCAGTGGGCAGGTGTTCAAACACCCGCACAATATGTACCTGGACTTGGCTATTCGCCTGGGCGTGCCCGGGCTATTGCTGTTCGCTCTGCTCTGGGGCTGTGTGGCCTGGCGCGCGTGGCAGAATAGGGCTGAGCCTTTGGGGCGGGCGTTACTGGCGCTGTGGGTGTTCTCCAGTATTGCCCTGCAAACGGATGGCATCGGTCTGTGGCTCAAGCCTAATGCCGACTGGCTGATTACCTGGCTACCCGTTGCGCTGAGCATGGTTCTCGCGGCAAGACAGTCGGCAAATGGCGGTATGAGTCCGCAAGCCTCAAGGGAAACATAGAGAAATGACTGGGGTAGGAAGCGGGACGCCGCTCAGGTCCTTTGCAAGCTTGCGTGGCTCCTGTCAGGGCGCACTGTTCATCATCGCGTCGGGGCCTTCGGTCAAAGACTTCCCAATGCAGCGCTATGCCAGTTATCCCATGCTGGCCATGAACGGCTCGATCAGCTGCTTCGCCGAGGCAGGGATTGCTCCGTATTTTTATCTCTGCGATGACAGCAGCTTCGTGCGCAATCGTTTACCGCTGCTGCTGCAGGCCACCGAGCTGGCAGCGAATCTGGCCCTGAGTCCGCGCGTTATCGAGAGTTTGCTGGAGCGTGAGCCGCACGCGCTGGACGGCCGCTCGGTATATGACTTTGAGCGAGTCAATCGTCCACCGGAAGGGGGCGAGGCGATGGGCGATCGGGCGTTTGCTCGCATGGCGCGACGTGATGCGGATTACGAGTGCAATTTTTCCTGGTTCCGCCAGAAGCCGAACCGCATTGGCTTCAGTCGTAACCTGGAGAAGGGTTATTTCAGTAGCAGGACCATACCCTACGCCGGCATCCAGATGGCCTATCACCTGGGGTTCAGCCAGGTTTTCGTGGTCGGCATGGACCTGGATTCCAGCAAGGGGCGCTTCTACGAGCAGGGCGGTGATGCTGTGCGCAGTCGCATTGATGGTGACTACGACGATTACATCCTGCCGTGCTTCGAATTGATGGCTGAGCGGGTGATCAAGCCGGACTTCCAAGTCTACAACCTGTCACTGCACAGCCGCCTGCCCGCGCAACTGGTACCCAAGCTCGGCCTGGATCAACTGGATCGCTTGCTAGCCAGCTCGTAGGCTGCCAACAGCTCGTTCCAGGGAAACAGTGGCACCTTGCGCCGCTGCAGGTAGCTATGCAGGTGACGGAAGTTGCGCCGAACCAGCATTCTTCCTAGCGGGCGTCCCTTGAAGCGCAGGTCGAGGAAATCGATAAGGCCGAAACCGCCATCCGGGGTGTGCAGGATGTTGCCCAAGTGCAGGGAGCGAAAATAGATACCGCGTTGATGCAGGCCATGAATATAGCCCGCCAGTTGCGGGAGCAAAGCGTCGAACTGGGGGCGTGAGTCACGAAACAGCTTGTCCAGTGGCTGACCTTCCAGCGGCTGGTAAATGCACGCACTGATCGCTTTCTTGCGCTCGATCCAGCCGAGTTCGAGTACCTGCGGGGTTTGGATGCCCAGGCTCTGCAGGCGGCTGGCATGTTCGCTGAAGCGGCTGGCGTCCGGGCGCAACCTGGCTATGAGCGGATGGCGGCGGCTGCGGAATATTTTCAGAATCCTGCCATCGGCAAGCCGCACGACCTTCACGCCGTGGCTGTCTTTTTCCAGCACCTCGCCTTGGCTCAACCAATCTTGCAATTCGTTCGCTGTTACAATCCGCATCTTGTCTCTCTAGTCGTCGTACGAGGCGTGCCGAATGGCCAATTCTAACCAGCAATCCGGTCTCAAGGTTTACTTGCGGTTGCTGAAATATGTCCTGCCCTATTCCGGGCTATTCGCGATCAGCCTGCTGGGCTTCCTGATTTTTGCATCAACCCAGCCGATGTTCGGCTACATCCTGAAGTACTTTGTCGATGGCCTGGCCAATCCGGATGCCAGCTTTTTTGCGGCCGTGCCGTATTTGCAGGACGTGCCGTTTCTCGTCGAGCTGAGACTGGTGCAGGTCGTGCCGCTGCTGATCGTGCTGATCGCCTTGTGGCAGGGTGTTGGCTCCTTTCTCGGTAACTACTTTCTGGCGCGGGTTTCGCTGGGGCTGGTGCATGATTTGCGCGTCGCCCTGTTCAACAATCTCCTGACCTTGCCGAACCGCTACCTCGACAACCACAACTCCGGCCACCTGATTTCACGTATCACCTACAACGTCACCATGGTCACCGGGGCCGCTACGGATGCGATCAAGGTAGTGGTGCGCGAAGGCATGACGGTGATCTTTCTCTTCGCGGCTCTGCTATGGATGAACTGGAAGCTGACCCTGGTTATGCTGGCAATTCTTCCGGTGATTGGACTTATGGTCACCAGTGCCAGCCGCAAGTTTCGCAAGCAAAGCAAGCAAATCCAGGTCGCCATGGGCGATGTCACTCATGTTGCCTCCGAAACCATTCAGGGCTATCGCGTGGTGCGCAGCTTTGGTGGTGAGGAGTACGAGCAGGCGCGGTTTCTGACGGTTACCGATGGTAATCGGCGCAAGCAACTGCGCATGGTCAAGACGGGCGCCGTCTATACCCCCATGCTGCAGCTGGTGATCTACAGCGCCATGGCGGTGCTGATGTTTCTGGTTCTGTATATGCGCGGTGATGCCTCGGCCGGCGACCTGATTGCCTATATTACCTTGGCCGGTTTGCTGCCCAAGCCGATTCGCCAGCTGTCTGAAGTGAGTTCCACCATCCAGCGCGGGGTGGCGGGTGCCGAGAGCATCTTCGAACAGCTCGACGAAGAGCAGGAGGTTGATCGGGGTACCGAGCAGCGCGAGCGGGTCAGTGGACGTCTCGAGGTGCGGGATCTGACCTTCCAGTACCCGGGGGCCGAGAAAGCAGTACTGAACAACATCTCTTTCGTTGTCGAGCCCGGGCAAATGGTGGCACTGGTAGGGCGCTCCGGTAGCGGCAAGTCGACCCTGGCCAGCCTGATTCCGCGTTTCTACCACCACGAACACGGGCAGATCCTGCTGGATGACCTGGATGTCGAGCAATACGTCTTGCGCAACCTGCGCCGGCATATCGCCCTGGTAACCCAGCACGTCACCCTGTTCAACGACACGGTGGCTAGCAATATCGCCTATGGCGATCTCGCCGGGGCGCCGCTGGAGGAAGTGCGCAAGGCTGCCGAGGCCGCCTTCGCTGCTGAGTTCATCGAGAAGTTGCCGCAGGGCTACGACACACTCGTTGGCGAGAACGGTGTGCTGCTCTCGGGCGGTCAGCGCCAGCGCCTGGCGATTGCCCGTGCGCTATTGAAGAATGCGCCGCTGCTGATTCTCGATGAGGCCACCTCGGCGCTGGATACCGAGTCCGAGCGGCATATCCAGGGCGCGCTGGATGAAGTGATGAAGGGGCGTACGACCCTGGTGATCGCTCATCGTCTGAGTACCATCGAGAAGGCCGATCTGATCCTGGTGATGGATCAGGGGCAGATCGTCGAGCGCGGGACGCATGCGCAGCTGCTGGCCATGAATGGCTACTATGCCCGCCTGCATGCCCGGCACTTCGAGGAGCCGGGAGAGCTAGCTGTCGAACAGGACGTCTGACGCAATCGGGCAACCCTGCAGTGCGCCATGTGGTGGGTTGTCACATGGCGCGCTGATATCGACTCGCGTGATCCAGTAACCACAGTCATTGCGCGTAATTCGCCTCTGGTCGGGTCGCTTCTGTCCACATGTTATGATCGCCGGCGATTTCGCCGCTCCGGAGTACCCCCATGAAGTTGTCCATGCCCCGTTACGATCAAGCCACCGTTCTGGTGGTGGGCGATGTCATGCTCGACCGTTACTGGCACGGTGGCACTTCGCGGATTTCCCCGGAGGCGCCGGTGCCGGTGGTCAAGGTCGAGCAGATCGAGGACCGTCCGGGCGGTGCCGCCAACGTTGCGCTGAACATCGCCGCTCTCGGCGCGCCGGCGCTGCTGGTCGGTGTTACCGGGCGCGACGAAGCGGCCCACAGCCTGACCGACAGCCTGCATGCCGCTGGCGTACAGGCGCACTTCCAGCGTATCGACGAGCAGCCGACCATCGTCAAGCTGCGCGTCATGAGCCGTCACCAGCAGCTGTTGCGCATGGACTTCGAAGAGCCGTTCAACACCGACGCCGAGGCCCTGGCTGCCGAAGTCGATGCCCTGCTCGACGGGGTCAAGGTGCTGGTGCTGTCGGACTACGGTAAAGGTGCGCTGAAGAATCATCAGGCCCTGGTGCAACTGGCGCGTGGCAAGGGTATTCCGGTGCTGGCCGATCCCAAGGGCAAGGATTTCTCGATTTATCGCGGCGCCAGCCTGATCACCCCCAATCTCAGCGAGTTCGAGGCCATCGTCGGTCATTGTGCCGATGAGGCCGAGCTGGTCAGTCGCGGCGCCAAGCTGATGCTGGAACTGGAGCTGGGCGCCTTGCTGGTGACCCGTGGCGAGCACGGCATGACCTTGCTGCGACCGGATCATGGGCCGTTGCACCTGCCGGCGCGCGCGCGCGAAGTGTTCGATGTGACCGGTGCCGGCGACACGGTAATCTCCACCCTGGCTGCCAGCCTGGCGGCCGGCGAGGAGCTGCCGCATGCGGTGGCGCTGGCCAACCTGGCCGCTGGCATCGTGGTGGGCAAGCTGGGTACGGCGGCTATCAGTGCTCCCGAACTGCGCCGAGCCGTGCAGCGCGAGCAGGGTTCCGAGCGCGGCGTGGTCAGTCTCGAACAGCTGCTGGTGGTGATCGAGGATGCGCGCGCCCATGGCGAGAAGATCGTCTTCACCAATGGCTGCTTCGACATCCTGCATGCCGGTCACGTGACCTACCTGGAACAGGCCCGTGCCCAGGGCGATCGCCTGGTGCTGGCGGTCAACGACGACGCCTCGGTCAGCCGCCTGAAAGGCCCAGGTCGGCCGATCAATGCGGTGGACCGGCGCATGGCCGTGCTGGCCGGCCTCGGTGCCGTGGACTGGGTGGTCAGCTTCAGTGAGGACACCCCGGAAAACCTGCTGCGTGCGGTCAAGCCGGACATCCTGGTCAAGGGTGGCGACTACGGCATCGAAGGCGTGGTCGGTGCCGATATCGTGCGTGCCTATGGTGGTGAGGTGCGGGTGCTGGGGCTGGTGGAAAACAGCTCGACCACCGCTATCGTCGAAAAAATCCGCAGCAGGTAAGGCTCGCTCCTACCGCGTTAGCCGGCCAGGCGGCCGGCTTCCTGTTCTTCCTGCGCCAGGCGTGCCAGCCAGTCCTTCCAGCGGATGCGCTCATCGCGCACCAGCCAGCCATCCTGTTCGGCAAAACTTTCCGATAGCCACAGGCCTCGGCAGCTTGCTGGCTGCAGCTGGCCCCGGCGCAGGGTGAACAGCTCGCCACTGGGGCGGCCCTGCCGCAGCGGCAGCAGGTACAGGTCGGGGCGACGCCGTTCCAGGCGGGCAATCAGCTGGCCGTCTTCCAGGCATTCGTCGACATGGAACAGGCTCGGCAGGCGGCAGTCCTTGGGTAGCTCCAGGCGCATGTCATAGACCAGCTGCAGCGATGCGGTGGGCAAGTGCACGTAGGCCTGCGGGCGCTCGAGCAGTGTCAGGTTGCCGCACTGTATCGGGCAGGCCGCGCCGGACAGCGGGCTGAGGCGGAAGTGGCAGGTCTCGCGGTAACGCAGCGGCTGGTACGGCGTGGGCAGCCAGGTATCACCGAAGCGCCCGCCCAGCCAGCCGTCGGCGGTCTCGATCAGGCACTCCTCGGCGACTTCCTGGATAGCGGTGAGCAGCGGCAGGTTCAGTTCGTGGGCCGGCACATACCCGGAGATCAGCTTGAGCACCACGTCGCCGCGGTCCGGGCGCCGCTGGCGTACCAGCAGCCAGTAGTCGCGGCCTTGCCAGTTGAGGGTCAAACGCACCGAGACGCCGAGGTTGGCCAGTTCGGTGGCGAACTGTTGGCTCTCGGCCACGGCTATCGGGCGACGGCGTTCCTGCATCTGTGCAAAGTTCAGCGGCAGGCCTTGGCTGCGGTAGTACAGGCCCTCTGCAGTGGCCTCGACATACAGCGGCAGGGTCTTGAAGGTGCTCGGGTCTTTGCAGGCGAGTTGTCTGGGCATGTGGGCTCCTGCGTGCTGCGCTTCGGCTCGATCCATGATCTTCCTCCGCACCTGCCGCCTGGGCGGGGCTTGTGGTGCGCGCGGCGCACCCTACGAGGTCTTGAACGCAGCGATCTATCGGAGCGGTGCAGTGTAGTCGCGGATCACGACGGCGGCGGTGGCGACGTTGGCCGCCAGGTGCTGCGGGTTGATGGTGCCGACGATGGCGCTGCTCACCCCGGGATGGCCGAACAGCAGCTCGAAGCTGGCACGCACCGGATCCTGCCCGGCGGCCAGGCAGACATGGCCGCTGGCCAGGGCTTTCTTGATCAGGATGCCCTTGCCATGGGCGGCGGCATGGTCGAGCACCGGCTTCTCGGTCTGTTCGGCGAGGTTGTAGGTGACCATCGCGCAGTCGCCCTGTTCGAGGGCCAGCAGGCCGCCTTCGACCGTCTTGCCGGACAGGCCGAAGGCGCGGATCTTGCCCTCGCGCTTGAGGTCGGCGAGGGTCTGGTAGATGCCACTGTCACGCAGGATGGCCACGTCATTGCCGTCCGAGTGCACCAGCAGCAGGTCGATGCAGTCGGTCTGCAGGCGCTGCAGGCTGCGCTCGACGGAGAAGCGCGCATGGGCCGGGCTGAAGTCGTAGTGGGACTGGCCGTTGTCGAATTCCTCGCCGACCTTGCTGACGATCAGCCAGTCCTGGCGTTGGCCGCGCAGCAGCGGGCCGAGGCGTTGCTCGCTGACGCCGTAGGCCGGTGCCGTGTCGATCAGGTTGATACCCAGGTCGCGGGCCTGGGCCAGCAGATTGCGCGCGGCCGCGTCATCGGGAATGGTGAAGCCGTTGGGGTACTTCACGCCCTGGTCGCGGCCGAGCTTGACCGTGCCCAGTCCCAGCGGCGAGACAAGCAGGCCGGTGCTGCCCAGCGGGCGATGCAGGTCGTGCAGGCTCATGGCAGCAGCTCCTCCCACACCGGACGGGCGACTGCCGGGCGCGGCAGTTCGGGCAGGGTAGGTGGCTGGCTGGGCTGGATGCCATCGCGCTCTAGGGCGGCCAGCACGCGGTCGCTGAAGTCCGGCGAGAGCGCCAGCTTGGTTGGCCAGCCGACCAGCAGCTTGCCCTGGTCGGCAAGGAAGGCGTTGTCCGGGCGCACCAGGCCGGATTGTGCCGGCTCGGCGCGGTCCACGCGCAGGGTAGCCCAGCGCGCACTGGAGAGGTCGACCCAGGGCAGCAGGTCGCCCAGTTCCTGCTGCGCCGCCTTGATCTGCGCGGCCTCGTCGCGGGCCACGCCAGCGGCTTCGGCGATATCGCCACCGAGGTACCAGACCCACTGGCCGTCGGCGGCCGGGTGAGTGGTCACGGTGACGCGCGGCTTCGGCCCGCCACCGAGGCAGTGGGCGTACAGCGGCTTCAGGCTCGGTCCCTTGACCAGCACCATATGCAGCGGGCGCAGCTGCTGGGTCGGCTGGCTGATGCCGAGGCTGGCGAGCAGGGCGGCATTGCCAGCGCCTGCGCTGAGCACCACGCGCTGGGCGCGGATCTCGCGGCCATCGACCCGCAGGCCGGCCAGTTGGTTGTTGTCGTGCAGCGGGGCGATCTCATGGCCGGCCAGCAGGCTGTCGCCGGCGAGCGTGGCCAGGCGGCTGATCAGGCTGGGCACGTCGAGCACCAGCTCGGCCAGGCGATAGACCTTGCCCTTGAATTTCGGGTGTTGCAGCGCGGGCGGCAGCTGCTCGCCCTTGACCTGATCGACCCGGCCACGCACCGCCTTGCTGGCGAAGAAACTGGTCAGGTTGCCGGCCAGGCTGCCCGGCGACCACAGGTAATGCGCTTCGGACAGCTGGCGTACGCCGGTCAGGTCCAGCTCGCCGTTGCCGGCCAGGGCATCGCGCCAGCGCCGCGGCATGTCGGCGATGGCTTCCGAGGCGCCGGTGAGGGCGCCGTGCAGGGCGTACTTGGCGCCGCCGTGGATGATGCCCTGGGATTTGACGCTCTGCCCGCCGCCGAGGCTGGCGTTTTCCACCAGCAGGGTGGAGTAGCCCAGCTGGCGCAGGCGGGCATTCAGCCAGAGGCCGGCGATACCGCCGCCGACGATCAGAACGTCAGTGCTCAGAGCTTGGGACATGCGCGCGCCTCGAAGGAAAACCGGCGCGCAGTATACCGCGAGCGGATTATATCGCTCGCCCGGTCAGTGGCCGATGGTGTTGGAGAACAGCTGGATCACCACCACGCCGGCGACGATCAGACCCATGCCGAGCATGGCCGGCAGATCCAGGCGCTGCTGATAGAGAAAGGTCGCGGCGATGCTCACCAGTACGATGCCCAGGCCCGCCCAGACCGCATAAGCCACGCCGACCGGGATGGTCTTCACCACCAGGCTGAGCATCCAGAAGGAGATCGCGTAGCCGACCACCACCAGCAGCAGTGGCAGCGGTTTGTTGAAACCGTCGAGCGCCTTCATCGAGGTGGTGGCGATCACTTCGGCGGTGATGGCGACGGCAAGGTAGAGATAGCCGGTCATGAGAGCCTCCTGTTGAGCTGCCGACCATTCTAGGGATCTGCCTGATGGGATAAAGTGATTACCTATCTGCTTTGGAGATGGCTATGCAGTGGAACCTAGAGCAGATCCGCCTGTTCGTCAGCGTCGCCGAGGGCCAGTCCTTTTCTGCGGTGGCGCGGCGCCTGCAGCGTGCGCAGTCGGCGGTGAGCAACGCCATCGCCATGCTGGAGACCGACCTGGGCGTATTGCTGTTCGAGCGCAGCAGCGGTCGCCAGCCACGACTGACCGCGGCGGGCTTGTCGTTGCTGGAAGAGGTGCGCGAAGTGCTGCGCCAGTGCGAGCGCCTCGAGGGGCGTGCGCTGGGCCTGGTGCGCGGTGAGGAAGTACGCCTGCGCCTGGCCCAGGATGAGGCCATGCCCTATCAGCCGGTGCTGGACAGCCTCGAGGCCCTGGCCAAGGCCTTCCCCTTGCTGGAGGTGCAGCTGGCCAGCGGCGCCCAGGGCGAGGTGGCGCGCAAGCTGCTGGAGCGCCGCGCAGATCTCGGCCTGCTGTTCCACCATGAGCAGATGCCTGACGCCCTGGAGCGTCAGCGCCTGGGCACCATCGAAATGGTCACCGTGTGCGGGGCTGGGCATCCGCTGGCCACGGCCGGGCCGGTCGACCGCCGCGAGCTGGCCCGCCATCGGCAATTGCTGATGGCGCCGCAGGACAGCCACTACCCCGGTGGCGAGCAGCTCAGCCCGGCGGTCTGGCGCACCGACAGCTTCTACGCCATGGCCGAGCTGCTGATGCGTAACCTCGGCTGGGCCTGGTTGCCGCGGCATGTGGTGCAGTATCCGACCTACCAGAATCAGCTGGTCGAGCTGAACTGTGACTGGACGCCGCCACCGCTGGTGGTGGAGCTGGTCTGCCGCCGCGATGAGGCGCTGGGGCCGGCGGCGCGGTGGCTGGCGGCCGCCTTTGCCCAGCACCTGCAGGCGCTGGGCTGATTTGCTTTAGAGCCTGTTCACAATCTCCTGACTGTCGGCCATACCGCGTTAAAAATGACCTCGGAAAGCCGCATGCGGCTAACGCGCTTCAGCGCGACCCAGAGGGCGACTGAAACGAGTCATGCTCATTTACAGCTCGTAAACTCCGCTCCCTCGGTCATTTTTGCCTTGTCTGGCTCTAATTCAAGAGGTCGTGAACAGGCTCTTGGCCGCTCTGCTAAGCTGCGCGCCCATGAATAGAGCCCTGTACAGCCTGTTGTTTCATCTGCTCCTGCCGATTATTGCCGGGCGCCTGGCCTGGCGTGCCTGGCGCGCGCCCGCCTATGGTCGGCGTATCGGCGAACGCTTCGCGCTGGGCCTGCCAGCCATGCGCCCGGGCGGCATCTGGGTGCATGCGGTGTCGCTGGGTGAGAGCATCGCTGCCGCCCCGCTGATCCGCGAGCTGCTGGCGCGCTACCCCGAATTGCCGATCACTGTCACCAGCATGACGCCGACCGGTTCGGAGCGGATCCAGGCCCTGTTCGGCGATCGCATCCAGCATTGCTATCTGCCCTATGACCTGCCCTGGGCCTGTGCGCGTTTCTACCGCCAGGTGCAGCCGCGCCTGGCGCTGATCATGGAAACCGAGCTGTGGCCCAACCATATCCACCAGTGCGCCAAGCACGGTGTGCCGGTGGTGCTGGCCAATGCGCGCCTCTCGGAGCGCTCGGCGCGCGGCTATGCCCGCTTCGCCAGGCTGACCGCGCCGATGCTCGCCGAGCTGAGCCTGATCGCCGTGCAGACCGAGGCCGAGGCCGAGCGCTTTCGCCGGCTCGGTGCGCGCCCCGGCTGTGTCGAGGTGACCGGCTCGATCAAGTTCGATCTGAGCGTGGATGCCGCCTTGCAGGTGCGTGCCAGCCAGCTGCGTGACCAGTGGGGCGCTGCGCAGCGCCCGCTGTGGATCGCCGCCAGCACCCATGCCGGCGAGGACGAGATCATTCTCGCCGCCCATCGTCAGTTGCTTGAGCAGTTCCCGCAGGCGCTGCTGATCCTGGTGCCGCGCCATCCGGAGCGTTTCGCCGGTGTCTTCGAACTGTGCAAACGGGAGGGATTTTCCACTGTTCGCCGTTCCCTAGACGAAACTGTGACGGCGGATACCCAGGTGTTGCTCGGCGATACCCTGGGCGAACTACTGTTTCTCTACGCTCTGGCCGACCTGGCTTTCGTCGGCGGCAGCCTGGTGCCGAACGGTGGGCATAACCTGCTGGAGCCGGCAGCGCTGGGCAAGCCGCTGCTGAGCGGGCCGCACCTGTTCAACTTCCTCGAGATCGCCGCGCAGTTGCGCAGCGCCGGTGACTTGCTGGAGGTGCAGGATGCCGCTGAGCTGCAGGCGCAGTTGCAGCAGCTGTTCGCCGAACCGCAGCAGGCGGCGCAGAGGGCGGCTGCAGGGCAGGCTGTGTTGCGCGCCAATCAGGGCGCCCTGGTGCGCCTGCTCGCCGGGCTAGCGCGCCTGTTGCCGCGAGCGTAGTGCCAGCAGCGCGCGCAGCAGCACCCCGCCAAGCGCGACCAGCAGGCACGGCAGCCACACCCAGCGCGCCTCGGAGGCCAGTACGGCGAGGCCGCGCTGGCTGAAGAAGCCGTTGATGAAGGGCGAGACTTCGATCGGCCGCCACGGCAGGAAGAAGCGCTGTTCACTCCATGGCCACAGCCAGGCCACGCCGAGGCCGCCATCGGTGGCAGCATCCAGCAGGCTGTGCGAGGCGGTCGCCAGGGCTATCAAGATAAAGGCCTTGAGCGGGCCGCAGCCGAGCAGGCGGCAAGCGAGGGCGGCGAGTATTCCGCTCAGGCCGGCGAATAACAGCGAATGGCTGAAGCCGCGATGGCCGAAGGCGTCGGCATAGGCGATGCCCAGCTTGAAGGCCAGCACATCGGCGTCCGGCAGCAGGGTGAACAGCAGACCGGCCAGCAGCAGACGCGGTGGAATAATCCGCGGGCCGAGGGCCAGGCCCACTGCCAGCAGCGGCAGCGGGTGGCTGATCAGGGTGGTCACGGCTGCGAGCGATGCTCGTGCATGCGCGCCAGCTGGCGTTCCAGCAGCGCCGGGTACGGCTCCAGCAGGCGCTCGACGCAGCTGGCGCCTTCCGGGCTGGCAATCGGCCGGATACGCGCACGCTGACGTACCAGCGGCTCATTGGCGATCGCCCGTTGCACCAGCAGCAGGTTGCGGCTGTGCTGCGACAGAGCCAGGGCATCCTGCGCCGCTTCGCTGAGCAGCAGTTCAGTCTGGCTGGGGGGGATTTGCTGATCGGTGCAGGTCAGGCCCAGTTGCAGTTGCAGGGTGATGCCGCTGTCGGCCACCTCGATCTGCAGGGCGTGACCGAGGGCGCGCAGCAGTTCACCGCAGCACAGGGCGTGGGTCAGGTAGTCCTCACCGCCGTATTCGCTGCTGAACAGCAACAGGCTGCTGCCATCGTTGAGTGTGTAGAGCCTGCCCTGGTACAGCGCCGCGGCCTGCTCCAGGCAGTCGCGATAACGTTGCAGCAGTTCCAGCAGGCGTGCCCGTGGCAGGTGGCGCAGCTGTTCCTGGGCCCCGAGCTGCACTGCCAGCACCGCGCTGAGTACCGGTTCGCTGGGCGCTGGTTCGGCATACACCACGGGTTCAGGTGTCGGCAGCGACTCGGGTTCATCGATTGGGCGCAAATCGGCAAAGGGGTCGTGCTCTGCCGGGCTGCTGCGCGGCAGGTCGTGGCCTTCTTCCAGGTAATCCTCGCCGCGTTCGTCGAAGTCCGGCTCACTCAGGTTGGGCATCTGGAATTCGTGGTCTTGCTCCGGTTCTTCGGCGTAGAACGCCTCGTCCTCGGCGAAGTCGTCAGCGGCGGGCGCCACTATCGACGGTTTTTCCGGTACCAGGCGGGCCTGCAGCTGGCGGGCCAGATCGCCGATCTCGTCCTGGCGACCGGCGCCGGGAGCCGGATCGTCCGGGTCGCGCAGCCACAGGCGCAGCTGCAGCAGCGGGGTGGAGATGTGCCGGCCGAGGCGCAGGCTCAGCGATATGGCCAGCGCCAGCAGGATCAGGCTGAGCAGGCCCATGCTCTGCAGGCTGATGGTCATCGGCTGCTGGAACTGCTGCATGTCCAGGCTGATGCGCAGTTGTCCGGCGATCACTTCCTGGAAGGTGATCGGCGTCGAGTAGAGACCTTCGGTATCGCCGAGCAGGCCCTGGGTCGGGCGCGAACCGGCCTCGGCGAGGATGCGATTGTCCACACTGTAGATGGCGGCGTGGGCCACCAGCGGGTTCTTCGCCAGGTTGCTGAGCAGCACGTTGAGGCTGAGGATGTCGTTGGACACCAGCAGCTCGGTGGCCGAGGCGGCCGTCTGCACGGTCAGGCTCTGGCCGAGGGCATCGGCCTGCTGCTGCATGGCCTGCTTGAACTGCATGCCCATGACCCAGGCGTAAATCACCAGCGCCAGGGCCACCAGCAGGATGCTGTGGCTGGCGATGCGCAGGGCCAGAGGCACGCGCCGCTGGCGCAGGGCGTGAAACAGCAGAAGGAAGAAGTTGTCGGGTTTAACCTGGGCAGGCCGATTCACAGGGCACGGCTCTTATCGGCGGAAATTGCCGCGCAGTATAACCATGCCCCCTAGGCGGGCAAAGCGCCGCGCGTGCCCCGGCAGCGCTGAAACTGGTTAGAATGTGCGCCTTTTCATGGGGCCGCCGGCCCTGTGCGGATCATCTGCCAAGCTGGGAGTGAACGCCTTGCGCGAAATCGTCCTGATCAACATCACCGGGGAAGATCGCCCGGGCCTGACCGCGGCCATTACCGGTGTCCTCGCCCAGGGCGGGGTGAATATCCTCGACATCGGTCAGGCGGTGATCCACGACACCCTGTCGTTCGGCATCCTGGTGGAGATCCCGGATACCGAACAGGCCTCCTCGGTGCTCAAGGACGTGCTGTTCACCGCCTACAAGCTGGATCAGCAGGTGCGTTTCACCCCGGTTTCCGAGTCCGACTACCAACAGTGGGTTGGTGGCCAGGGCAAGCCGCGTTATATCGTCACCCTGCTGACGCGCAAGGTCACCGCCGAGCAGCTGCAGCGGGTCAGCTCGATCACCGCCAAGTACGGCCTGAATATCGACCATATCGATCGCCTGTCCGGGCGTATGCCGCTGGATACCCCGGCTGACCAGGGCAAGGGCTGCATCGAGTTTTCCGTGCGCGGCGAGCCGGCCGATGCGGTGGCGCTGCGCGCCGAGTTCCTCAGCGTGGCTCAGGAACTGAACGTCGACATTGCCTTCCAGCGCGACTCGCTGTTCCGCCGCAACCGGCGTTTGGCGGTGTTCGACATGGATTCGACGCTGATCGAGGCCGAGGTGATCGACGAGCTGGCCAAGGCCGCCGGCGTCGGTGCGCAGGTGTCGGAAATCACCGAGCGGGCGATGCGCGGCGAGCTGGATTTCCGCGCTAGCTTCAAGGAGCGCATGGCCCTGCTGCAGGGCCTGCCGGAAAGCGTACTGGCCGAAGTCGGCGCCTCGCTGCGCCTGACCGAGGGCGCCGAAGTGCTGTTCGCCGAACTCAAGCGCCTGGGCTACAAGACCGCCATCCTCTCCGGCGGTTTCAGCTACTTCGCCAAGCAGCTGCAGGCCAAGCTGGGCATCGACTATGTGTTCGCCAACGAGCTGCAGATCGTCGATGGCAAGGTCACCGGCCAGGTGGTCGAGCCGATCGTCGATGCCCAGCGCAAGGCCGATCTGCTGCGTGAGCTGGCGGCGAAAGAGGGGCTGCGGCTAGAGCAGACCATTGCCGTCGGCGACGGCGCCAACGACCTGCCGATGCTCGGTCTGGCCGGCCTCGGCGTGGCCTTCCGCGCCAAGCCGCTGGTCAAACAGTCGGCCAAACAGGCGATCTCCACCCTGGGCCTGGATGGCATTCTCTATCTGCTGGGCTTTCGTGACCGTGACGGGCATGAGTGAGGTGTTTGTCCAGCCATAAAAAAACCGCCTTCCGGCGGTTTTTTTATGGCTGCAGAGCCGGTTATTCGTCGCCAGCAGAGAAGTCGTAGTCCATCGACTGGCTGGGGCCCTGCAGGTAGTGGCCCTGGATGTAGTTGACCCCGGCCTGCCAGAGGGTGGCCAGCACGCTGGCGCTCTCGACGAAGGGCACGATGGTCAGCTTGGCCTGGGCGTGCAGGCTGGCCAGCAAGGTTTTCAGGGCTTCCTGGTTCTCGGCCTTGGACAGGTCCTGGGCGAACGAGCCGTCGACCTTGACGAAATCCACGTTGAGGTACTTGAAGGTGTTGAACGGGTTCAGCGAGCAGCCGAACTGGCTCAGGGCGACTTTGCAGTGCAGTTCGGCCAGGCCTTGGGTCAGGGCCTTGGCCTGCTTGAGGAAAGCAATCGCATCCGGTTCGCCGATCTGGAACACCAAGGCGTCTGAGGGCAGGCGTGCGGCCTTGAGTGCCACGCTGAGCCAGGGCAGCAGGGTCTGATCCTGCAGGCTGCTGGCCGACAGGTGCACGAACAGGCGGGTGCTGTGGCCCTTGCTGCGGTGTTCGGCCAGCAGCTTGATCGAGTTGAGGATCACCCAGCGGTCGATCTTCTCGGCCAGCCCGGCTTCCTTGGCGGCGGCCAGGAAGTCGCCGGGCGGTACTTCCACGCCTTGCGGATTGAGCAGGCGTAGCAGTACTTCGTAGTGTTCGTCGCTGTCACCGCGCAGGCTGATGACCGGCTGGAACAGCAGGCGGAAGCTGTTGTTCTCCAGCGCCTGTTGCACCATGGCGACCAGATTGCCGCGGTTGGCTGCCGCGGCCAGCTCGTCGGCCGGGTTGTACAGTTTGAGGGCATTGCCGCCGTCGATCTCGTCGGCGCAGCGGTGGGCGCGATCAATCACGTCCTGGGCGCGCGCAGTCTTCTCGTTGAGCCCGGCAACGCCAATCGACAGGGTGGTCTGCACAGTGCGGCCGCTGACGTCGAACAGATGGCCTTCGACTTTTTTCAGCAGGTTGTGCAGCGCTTCGCGGGTTTGTTCTGGCGTCTGTGTGGGCAGCAGAACCGTGAACACGTCATCGGCGAAGCGCGCCAACTGGGCGTCAGTACCGAAGTGATTGCGCAGCAGGTTGGCAATGTCGGTGAGCAGCAGGTCGATGCCGGCCAGGCCGACTTCGCCGACCATGGCGGCATAGCGGTCGATACAGATATAAGCCAGGCTCGACACCACGCCGGCATTGACCGCGCGCTCGGCAGCGGCGTCCATCAGCTCGATGAAGTGAGTACGGTTGAACAGGCCGGTGACCAGATCCTGGCTGCTGATTTCGCGCAGTTTTTCTGCCAGCTCGGCGTTGTCGCTTTCCGCACGGATCACTACCTGGATGCACGGCTCGCCATCGTAGGTGGCCGGGGAGAAACCCATGCGTGCCTGGAAGCGCTGGCCGTCGGCCTTGACCCCGGTACAGGCCAGTTCGGCACTGCCATCGGCGCTGGAGTAGTTCTTCAGGAAGTCCTTGAACGCGCTTTGATCCTGCGCGGCGATCAGGTCGATCATCGGCATGCCTTCGAGTTCGTCGGCATCCTCGTAGGCGAACATCTGCAGGTAGGCGCGGTTGGCATAGATATGCATGCCGTCGTGGACGTAGGTGATGGCGTCCACGGAACTGTCGAGCAGCAACTGGCAGCGCTTCTCGGCTTCGCGCAGGGCCACTTCGGCGGCGCGGCGGGCGCGGCGTTCTTCGAGGTTGGCCAGCTCGCGATTGGCGACCAGGATCAGGCGCTCGTCTTCGCCCTGGGGCAGAGCATCCTGGGCGCCGAGCATCAGGGCTTCGGTGATGTTGTCGGAGTCGTTACCGTCGACCAGCAGGATGACCGGAATGTCCTTGGCCTGGCGGCGAATGGCGCCGATCACTTCGCTGGGTTCGAGGTGTTCACTGGTAGGCGCTGCAATCAGCAAGTCCCAGCTTTGCTGCAGGGCTTCTGCCAGATTGTCGCCCGAGGTGATGCGGTGAACGCGCGTGGCGCGCCCGGAATTGCGGAACAGGCTGACGAGTCGCTCGGCCTCGTTCTGCGAATCTTCAAGAATCAGCAGACGGATGGTTTTTTTTTCGATGGCCATGGTTTTTGCTTGGAAAGCGCCGAAGAACGGGCGCAAAAAGGCGACAAAAGGTGCGTTCTGGCAATCTACAGTGACTTCCAGAGCGAGTCAAAATCTTCCTCCCCGCTCTTGCCAGGGCGTTCTTGAGCTGTGACCGGGCTCCCGGCTGGAGCACTCTGCTGCTCCAGTTTGCGGTACTCGAACTGACTGAAACTACCTGTGCTGGTCTGTCGTCGGCTAAGAATGGCGCGCAGCTCCTGACCATTCAGGTTGACGCTGACCTTGTTGCTTTCCTGGAAGGGCAGGCGCGGGGTAATCAGGCTTGCCGGGCGCGAAATGGCACTGATTGCCGGCAGCAGCAGGGCGCGCAGGTAGTGGCTGCTCTGCTCGTTCTTGCGCAGCAGCTGCAGGCCACAGGGTTGGGCCTGCGGGGCGATCAGTTCGATGCCCATCTGCGTGCCGCCACCGCGAACCTGGCGAATCCAGCGCACGACCGCCACGCTCCAGTTGTGTCCGGGGGCATCCTGGATGCCGAGCAGTTCACCGGCCTGCATCTGCCCCGGCACTTCGCGCGGCCAGCTCAGGCAATAGCCGCCCGGGCTGTGGTTGATGATCGGCAGCTCGAAGGTCGGGTGGCTCTCTTCGACTCCGACAACAAGGTCGGCAGACTTGTGACTGCTGCTCTTGTATTCGATTTCCTCCATCGTCGAGTCCCAATGGCTTTCGCGCTTGGCATCGAAGGCGCCGGACCAAATGTCCGGACCGTCGCCGATTCTCTTCGAGTTGAACTTGGCGCTGCTGTGCGCCGCCTCCGGGCGTTGCAGGACATCGGCAAAGCTTTTCCGGCCGGCCAGGAAGAAATGTACGGCGGTCATGCCAATGCACAGGGTCAGGCTGCCCTTGCCCGGATTGCGCTGGAAGGTGCGCTCGGAAATATCGCCCCAGGCGGAACTGAGGTGCTGCAGCAAGTCCAGGCTGATCCCTTCGGGGACCGGGAATTTCTGTGGGTCGCGACTTTCTGCGGGCAGTAACAGGTATTCCTTGATCGAGTCGACCAGGCCATGGGGGTCGAGGCCGAGCAGGTTGGGCAGTTCGTTGTCACTGAACAGCGACTTGTAGCGGGGTGGGCCGTCCTGCCGCGAGGCAATCACGAACAGGCTGTGCGGCTGCTCGGCGCCCTGCAGTTCGACCCGGCTGCTCCAGCCTTCAAGAGCCTCTGCCAGGCGCGCGATGCTGCTCTGGCGCAGCTGGTTGCAGCGGGCACAGCCGAGCAGCAGGGCGGCCAGGTAGGTCTGTTCCTGGCTCAGGCTTTTGCTGCTGTGGGCCAGCGGATCACTGACCTGAGCGTGCTCCAGGCCGTGCTTGCGGGCAATCCGATGCAGTTGGTGCAGCTCCAGCCACAAGCCTTCCGGTACCGGACAATACAGCTGGCTGGCGCGCACCAGTGGGCCGTACAAGCTGTGGCTGGCGCGCTGCAGGGCGACTGCCAGCAGTTGACTGCGGTCTTTACTGAAACGCGGCACTTCCTGGGTGATGATCAGCTTGTAGCCGATGGCCAGGTGGTTCTGCAGGGCCTGGCAGAGGTTGGCGACCTTGCGCGGACGCTCGTCGAGGACAATGGACTGGTTGAGGAAGTGGCGCTCCAGGTGACGGCAGACGTAGTACACCTCGGGGCGGATCAGCTCCAGCATTTGCAGGCGATTGTCGGTGGGGGTAATCAGCTGGTTGAGCTCGACCAGGCTTTGATACAGCTGGCGTGCTGTCTCGCCGATGTTGGCCTTGGGCAGGCCGGCGATCCAGCGCTTGAGCTCGCGCGGGTTGGCTTCGCAGAAGGACAGGCCCTGCTTCTCCGGAACCGGAACACGCAAATGCAGATGAGGGCTCTGTTTATCCATTCTTGATGATTATCCGCAGGGCTCTGGCTGACACGGCCAGGCCCGGCTGCTTTTGTCTGTTGTTTCCGGAACTCTAGCAGCATCCCGTGGGCACTGCAGCCAGAGGATGACTGGGGTGTTATCGGTAATTGGGACCTTGTGCGCTGGCTCGTGTTCCCTTAGCTGTCCTGCTGCATGGCCGCTGCCGACTCGGCTGCGCCGCCGCGAATCCAGCCATCGCCCGCGCGCAGCACGGCACTGGCTGCCCAGTTGGCCAGGTCCTGGCGCCGGCATACGCCGGTATTGCCCATGCCGGAGCCGGCGATCACCTTGTAGATCACCTGATCGCGCAGACCGCGTCCGGGCTTGCCGGCGTCGATCACCTGGCGCACGGCCCAGGCATTGCCGGGCAGGGCATTGCTGTAGCAGGCGCCGAGCAGGATGTCGCTGGCTTCCAGGCGTCTGGCTTGGGCGTGTTGCTGGGCCAGCTGGATGATTTCCAGCAGGTCATCGAAACGGATATCCATATAGGAATCGACCTGGCGCAGGGCGTGGTAGAAGTCTTCCGCGCTGAGACCGCCGGGATTGCTGGCGGGTTGCTGCGGGGCCAGTGCCGCCGGATAGCGGCGCCAGGGAAACAGGCAGTTGAACAGTACGGCGACCAGCAGGATCACCGCGACATTGAGCAGAACCGGGCTGAGCACGAAGGCGAAACCCAGGTCATGGATTGCCGTACCACCGACGACCGCGCTGAGTGCCGTGGCGCCACCCGGTGGATGGATGCAGCGTGTGTACTGCATGGCCAGGATGGCCAGGGCCACGGCCAGCGCAGGAGTGAAGGGCGAGCCCGGCAGCAGTTTCTGGCAGATCACCCCGATCAGTGCCGACAGGCCATGTCCGCCAATCACCGCCCAGGGTTGCGACAGGGCGCCGTGTGGCACTACGAACAACAGCACGGCGCTGGCGCCCATCGAGGCGACCACCCAGAAAGCCGCTTCGCTGGGCAGCAGCCAGTGGGTGACTGCGTAGATCAGGCTAATGCCGACGAAGGCACCCAGGGTCGCCAGGTACTTTTCCAGGTGGCTGGTGGCATCCGTGCCCCAGCCCAGCAGACGCAGGCAGCGTTGCCAGAAACCGCTGTGCATGGCCAGGGGTTAGCTGCGTGGGTGCGCCAGCGCCTGGCCCATGCGCACCGGGCTGCCGGCGATCAGGCCCTCGGCCCACTGCACTTGTTGCGGGCCAAACAGCACGATGGCGGTGGAACCAAGCTTGAAGCGGCCCAGTTCGCCGCCCTTGATCAGTTCGATGGCGGCGCGCGCGGTTTCATCGTAACGGATGGTTTTCAGCTCGCGCTTCGGCGGGGTGATCAGCCCGGCCCACACCGTTTCGATGCTGGCGACGATCATGGCGCCGACCAGTACCACGGCCATTGGTCCGCGCTCGGTGTCGAACAGGCAGACCACGCGCTCGTTACGGGCGAACAGCTCGGGGACGTTTTCCGCGGTGGTCTGGTTGACCGAGAACAATCGGCCGGGCACATAGACCATTTCCTTCAGCGTGCCGCCCAGGGGCATGTGCACGCGGTGGTAGTCCTTGGGCGACAGGTAGATGGTGGCAAAGTCGCCGCCCATGAACGGTGCGGCGCGCTCGGCATCGCCACCGAGCAGTTCCAGCACGCTGTAGCTGTGGCCCTTGGCCTGGAAGATGCGGCCCTGTTCGATCGGGCCGAGCTGGCTGACCGCGCCGTCGGCCGGGCAGAGGGTGGCGCCCGGCGTTGCATCCAGCGGGCGGGCGCCGTCTTTCAGGGCGCGGGTGAAAAAGGCGTTGAAGTGTTCGTAGGCAGTCAGGTCTTCGACCTGGGCCTCGCTCATGTTGACCTGGTACTGCTTGGCGAACCAGCCGATCAGGCGATCCTTGAACCAGGCGGCGCGGCATTCGGCGGCGCAGCCGATCAGGCGCGACAGCAGGTGGTGTGGCAGCAGGTATTGGCTGAGGATGAACAGGCGCTGTTTCATGGGGATTCCTTGAAGGGTGGCAAGCCATTGCGCATCTGGCCGCCGTACGGCAGATCCGCGAAGTAGAGGGTTAACGCTCGACCGGTGTGTCGGGATGGTTGCCCCATTCCGACCAGGAGCCGGCATAGGCCTTGACCCGTGGGTAGCCGAGCGCCTTGGCGGCGAGATAGGTGAAGCCGGAGCGGCGGTGGGTCTGGCAGTGGGTGATCACTTCCTTGTCGGTCGTGATGCCCAGATCGGCCAGTACCTGCGCCAGGTCGCTGCGGATGCGCAGGCCGTGCTGGGCGTCCATGCCAGCGGTCCATTCGAAATTGATCGCCCCGGGAATATGCCCGTCCTTGGCGGCGAGGACTTTTTCGCCGCTGAACTCGGCCGGCGAGCGTGCGTCCCAGATCGCCAAGTCGGCCGCACCTAGGCGGCTCAGCAGGTATTCGCGGGAGGCCGTGGGCTCGTCATGCAGACTGAGCACCGGCGTGCCACTGGCGCTGGCAGTTGGCTCCGGGGTGACGTCGCGACCTTCGCTCAGCCAGGCCTGCAAACCGCCATTGAGGTAGTGGTAGCGAGCATGGCCGATCACGTCGAGCAGCCAGATGAAGCGCCCGGCCCAGCCACCACCCTCGTCGTCATAGACCACGTAGACCGCATCCGCGCGATGGCCCAACTCACCGAACAGGGCTTCCAGCTGGGTCTTTTCCGGCAGTAGGCCCGGCGCCGGCGGTTGGCCCAGCTGGGTGCGCTTGCTGTCGACCCAGTGTGCTCCGGCAATGTGCCCTTGTGCGTAACGGGCGGCGGTGCTGAGGTCGACCAGAATCAGTTCGGGTGCTTGCAGGCGGTCGGCCAGCTCGGCTGGTTCGATCACCAGCGGCAGGGAGGAAAAGGCAGACATGCAGGGCCTCGGGGTCGGTCAAAGGGCGCAATTGTAGCGGAAGACCAGGCGCCGCGGCGGGCAAAGCTGTCCCGATAACGTGGTAGGGCCGACAGTCAGGAGGTGGTAAACCGGTTCTAAGCGCCGCGGCGGGCAAAGCTGGTCAGGGCCCGTTCGATGCACTGGGCCGTCTTGCTGAAGACCTGCAGCTGGCCGTCGCTGATCGCGCCGCCGTTCTGGTCGGCGATCAGCAGCATCACTACCCGGCCATTGCTGGCCAGCGAGCGCAGCAGCAGGTGTTCGCCGGCGAACAGGGCCTTCAGGCTACCCGGCAGCAGCGCAGAGAATTGCGCCATGTTGGCGGGGCTCAGGCGCAGCTGTCCGGGCTGGGCGAGTAGGCGTTTGAGCACCTGGCTGTGCGCCGGTTCGAGGCGCAGTTGCCCGGCCTCCAGCGGCAGGCCCGCCGCCTGCTGGGTGATCAGGCGCGTGTGAGTGCGATCGGCCAGCAATAACAGCACGCGCGGGAAGCCGCTGGCGAGCAGGGCGGCGCGGGCACAATCGGTCAGCTGCAGGGTGTTGGCAAAGGACGAGGGGGTGGCCAGCAGGCGGGCACACTGGGTCTTCCACTCGTTCGGCTCGCTTTTGACGACAGCAGGGGGCGACTTCAACTGCAGGCGGCAGGCATTCCACGGCCACAGCAGTGCTTCGGCCGGATGCCAGAGATCAGCTTGGGCATGTTGCCAGGCGCTCTGCACGGCTTGCTGATGCACCAGTTGTTGTACTTCACCCAGCGTGCTGTGCAGGTACAGGCCGGTCAGGCGTTGCCAGCGCTGGCTATGCTGGCAGCTCCAGTTGTGGTGGGCAGACAGGGCCAGGCCGTTGGCCAGCAGGATGCTGTTGCCGGGCTGGGTCAGCCAGCGGCGCAGGTGCGGGTCGGCGTCGAGCATCTGTTGCTGGTGCAGGGGATGTTCATTGTCGTGGGCGATATGCAGTGCCTTGACCAGCAGGCGGCGATCCTCGACCAGCAGGCGATAGCCCTGCACGATCCAGTCTGGCAGGCGCCAGTGGCGGGCCAGCGCCAGGCACAGCTGCAGCAGCGGGACACCGAGCAGTTCGCGCTCGACGCGCGCCGCCGGCTCACCTTTGCCGAGCACCCGCTGTTCCCATTCGTTGAACAGCTGTGGGTGGTTGTATACCAGTGGCCACAACGGGGCGAAGAACAGCAGGCTGCCCCAGTGGATCTCCTGCCGCAGGCGTGCCAGGCGATTGGCGAACAGGCCATTGGCCTGTTGCGCGGCATGCAGGCTGATCAGTTGCAGCTGGCGCAGCTCACGCGGAATCTGTGCCACATCCAGTGCCGGAATCTGGTTCAGCAGGGCTTCGGTGCGGCTCAGGCCCAGGCGGGTGAGCGCCTGTTCCAGGCTTTCGGCCGGCTCGCTGAGGCTGCTGCCTTTGCGGTTGGCTTCGCGGATCAGGGTCAGGGCAATGGCTGGGCTATCCTGCATCAGCTCGGCGATTTCACGCAGCGAGCGGCGGCTGTCGAGCAAGGCTTTGCGCACGCGCTCGTGCTGTTCGCTGGCAACGGGTAGGCGAGCGCCGTCGAGCTGCTTGAGCCAGGCGTCGAGCGTTTGTGGAACGGGCTTTTGAGTGGGCATGCAGGTTGAGCCAAACTGGCTTTTCGCCTTTACTGCCTATAGTCTGGCGCAATACTTCCGATAAATAGAAGGGTTGTTTTACAGAACCCTTACGACTCACCTTTCAAGCTCATTTCCCCTATGGCAAAAATCCTCGGCATTTTGGTCGTACTCGGCAGCGTGCTCGGCGGCTTCATTCTGTCGGGCGGTAAGTTCATGGCGCTGATCCACCCCTTCGAGGTGATGATCATTGGCGGTGCAGCATTGGGTGCCTTTCTCCAGGCCAACCCCGGCAGCACCTTCATGCATGTGTTCAAGAAGTCGCTGAAGATGTTCAGCTCGCGCTTCACCCACACCTTCTATCTGGAGGTGCTGAAGCTGCTCTACGAGATCCTCAACAAGAGCCGTCGCGAAGGCATGATGGCCATCGAGGCGGATGTCGAGGAGCCCAACGCCAGCCCGATCTTCAGCAAGTACCCGGCCGTGCTCAAGGATGCGCATATGACGGCGTTCATCTGCGACTACCTGCGCATCATGTCCTCCGGCAACATGGCCCCGCATGAGCTGGAAGGCCTGTTCGACATGGAGCTCAATGGGCTCAAGGAAGAACTCGAACATCCCTCCCACGCCGTGGCTAAGGTGGCGGACGGCATGCCGGCCATGGGTATCGTCGCCGCGGTACTGGGTATCGTGATCACCATGTCGATCCTCGCTTCCGCGGACAACGCGCAGATCGGTGAAAAGGTGGGTACCGCACTGGTGGGTACCTTCCTCGGCATTCTCGCCTCCTACGGTTTCTTCGGCCCGCTGGCCGATGCCCTGGGGCACGATGCCAAGGAAGAGCTGAACCTTTACGAAGCGATCAAGGCAACCCTGGTGGCCTCGGCTTCCGGCATGCCGCCCACGCTGGCCGTGGAGTTCGGGCGCAAGGTGCTGTTTCCCGCGCATCGGCCGAGCTTCAGCGAGCTCGAACAGGCCATGCGCGGTAGCTAAGGGCCATGGAAAACAACCAGCCAATCATCGTCAAGCGGGTCAAGAAGGTCGCCGGCGGCCACCATGGTGGTGCCTGGAAGATTGCCTTTGCCGACTTTGCCACCGCGATGATGGCGTTTTTCCTGGTGATGTGGCTGATGAGCTCGGCTACGCCCGAACAGAAACGGGCGATTTCCGGCTACTTCCAGGACCCTATCGGCTTCACCGAAAGCGCCAGTCCTTACGTCATCGACCTCGGTGGTACGCCGACTCCGGCGCCGGATCGCACGCTCAATCCCGAGATGAAAGATGCCCCGGATGCTCTGGAGTCCACGGTGGATACCGAGGACACGCCTGAGGAGCTGGAGATCAAGCAGGCTGAGCAACTGGCCGAGCAGGTCGAGCAGGAGCGTCTGGAGATGCTGCTGCAGGAGTTGCAGACCAAGGTCGACGAGAATCCGCAGCTGCAGAAATTCAAGGACCAGATCCTCTTCGAGATCACCCAGGATGGCCTGCGTATCCAGATCATGGATGCCGAGAACCGGCCGATGTTCGCCCTCGGCAGCGCGCGCTTGCAGCCGTATTTCGAGGACATCCTGCTGATCCTCGCCGAGACCATCAAGGCGGTGCCGAACAAGATCAGCGTCAGCGGTCACACCGATGCCAAGCCCTTTGCCGGCGAAGGCGATTTCGGCAACTGGGAACTGTCGGCCAACCGTGCCAACGCCGCGCGCCGCACCCTGGTCGCCGGTGGCTATCCGGACGAGCGCGTCGCGCGGGTGGTGGGGTACGCCTCGTCAGCCTTGTTCGACCGCAATGATCCGTTCAATTCGGTCAACCGGCGCATCGATATCATCGTGCTGACCAAGAAGGCCCAGCGTGCTATCGAGGGTGAGCAGGACGGTGATGGTGAGGTCGCCCCGCCGGCCGATGCCCTGCCGGATCCGGGAATTGCTCCCTTCGGTGCCGAGCCGCCCGCGGCGGATGCGCCGGTGCCGGCGCCTGAGCTGCGCGAGAAGCTGAACATCTTCGAAGATGGTGCCCTGCAGTTCGACGAGCCCAGCGAGTAGTGGGTGTCGAAACAAGAAGGCCGCGAATTTCGCGGCCTTCTGCTTTTTGCGCTAGCGGAGATCAGTATTCAGCGGCTGGCAGGCTGGCCAGGATATGCCGGTAGCTGGCCATCCGGTTTGGCTGGATGCGGCCATCTTCCAAGGCCTTGAGCAGGGCGCAGCCAGGTTCGCGGTCGTGCTTGCAGTCGCGGAAGCGGCAGGTGCCGAGCAGGTCGCGGAACTCGATGAAGCCGGCTTCGACGTCGTCGCGGCTGACGTGGCCGAGGCCGAATTCGCGGATGCCGGGAGAGTCGATCAGCTCACCGCCGCCGGGGAAGTGGAACAGCCGCGCGGTGGTGGTGGTGTGAGTGCCCTTGCCGGTGACTTCCGACAGCGGGCCGACACGGGTGTCGACGCCGGGCAGCAGGCTGTTGACCAGGGAAGACTTGCCGACCCCGGACTGGCCGACGAACACGCTGACATGCCCATCCAGGCGCTTCTGCAGTTCATCCATGCCGCCACCTTCGTGGGCGGACACTTCCAGCAGCGGGTAACCCAGCTGGCGGTAGGTGGTCAGCAGGCCGTTGAGATGGGTTGAGTTCTCTTCATCGACCAGATCTGCCTTGTTCAGTAGCAGCTGCGGCTGGATGCCGGCGTGCTCGGCGGCGATCAGGTAACGGTCGATCAGGTTGGCGTGGGCGTGCGGCAGCGGGGCGAAGACGATGACGATCAGGTCGACGTTGGCGGCCACCGGCTTGAGCTGGCCACGCATGTCCGGGCGGCACAGCTCGGAGCTGCGCGGCAGCTGCGCGACGATCACGCCGATGCCCTGGTTGCCGGCACGCCAGACCACGCGGTCGCCGGTGACCAGGGTCGGCAGGTTGGTGCGCAGGTGGCAGCGGCAGACCTGGCCGGCCTGTTCGCCATCCAGTGCCTCGACCTCGACCTGAATGCCGAAGTGGGCGATTACCAGGCCGATCTGCTCCGGACCCAGGTCACCACCCTCGAGCTCGTCGAGCATGCGTGATTCGCGCTTGGCAGCGCGGGCGGCACGCTCTTCCTGAACTTTATCGATGCGCCAGGTTTGGCGGCGGGTGAGTTGGCGTTTGGCCATGACCTTTCCGGGGGAAGTGAAACGGCCGCGAGTTTAGCACGCGGCCCGGGTGCTGGCTGTGGAGACTCCTGAGCTGGTACAACAGGCGCAGCCTTCAACTACTGCCGGATGTCCGTCGCCCCATGTTCGATCTTCTGCGTAATCGCTACCCGGCCGTACTGGCGTTGCTCGCCCAGTTGCTGGCCCTGCTCGGCGTGGCGCTGTTGCTGGTGTTGCTCAAACAGCTGGCGGATTGGCGCCTGCCGCTGTGGCAGGCTGCCGTCTTGCAGGGCGGCCTGGCCGCGGCGCTGGGGCACTGGCTGGGTTTGCGCCGTTGGTGGTTGCCGCTCAACGTCGCCTTCGTGCCGGCGCTGCTGGCCCTGCAGGTGCGCGAGTTGCCGTCCTGGTGGTTCCTCGGTGCCTTCGTGTTGCTGCTGCTGGTCAACTGGAACAGCTTTCGCGAACAGGTGCCGCTGTACCTCAGTGGCGCGCGCACCCGCCAGCGCCTGAGCGAGCGCCTGGCCGGGCTGCCGGCGGACTTTCGCTTCATCGATCTGGGCTGCGGTCTGGCGGGCACCCTGGTGCAGCTGGCGCGTGACTACCCGCAGGCGCGTCTACACGGGGTGGAGACGGCGCCGCTGGTATTTCTCTGCGCCTGGTTGCGTTGCCTGCCGTACCGTAATTGCCGGGTGCGCTACCGCAGCCTGTGGCACGAGGCGCTGGGCTCGTACGACGTGGTCTATTGCTTCCTCTCGCCGGCCCCGATGGCGCAGCTGTGGCAGAAAGCACGCGAGGAAATGCGTCCTGGTGCCCTGCTGATCAGCAACAGTTTCGAGATTCCGCAGGTGCCGGCGCAGGAAATCATCGAGCTGCAGGATTGGCGCGACTCACGCCTGTTGCTCTGGCGGCTGTAGCCTGCTGCTAAACTGGCGCCTTGGACTCAGGAGTAATCGATATGCCGCAGAACCCCAACAACCTGATCTGGATCGACCTGGAAATGACCGGGCTGGAGCCGGAGCGGGACGTCATCATCGAGATGGCTACCATCGTCACCGACAGCGACCTCAACATCCTCGCCGAAGGCCCGGTGATCGCCGTGCACCAGAGTGATGAACTGCTGGCGAGCATGGACGAGTGGAACACCCGTACCCATGGCGAGAGCGGCCTGACCCAGCGCGTGCGCGAGAGCAAGGTCGGCCCGGCCGAGGCAGAGGCCATGACCATCGCCTTCCTCGAACAGTGGGTGCCGAAAGGCAAGTCGCCGATCTGCGGCAACAGCATCGGCCAGGATCGGCGCTTCCTCTATAAGTACATGCAGAACCTGGAAGCCTACTTCCACTACCGCTACCTGGACGTGTCGACCCTGAAGATCCTCGCCGGCATGTGGGCGCCGCAGGTCAAAGACTCGTTCCAGAAGCAGGGCACTCACCAGGCGTTGGACGATATCCGCGAGTCGATTGCCGAGCTGAAGCACTATCGTCAGCACTTCCTGAAAGTCTGAGAGACTGCCCACGACCTTCTGGCTGTCGGCCAGGCTGCGTTAGAAATGGCCTCGGAATGCTCATTTACAGCTCGTAAACTCCGCTTCCTCGGCCCTTTCTGCCTTGCCTGGCTCTAATCCAAAAGGTCGTGAACAGTCTCTGCGCCTCAAGGCCCGCTTACGCGGGCTTTTTCATGCTTGGGCGTGGCGCGCCAGCGCCCACTCGACATGCTCGCGCACCAGCTCAGAGGGATGTTCGCGGCGTGCCTTGAGCGCCTCCAGCACTGGGATGCTCGACGGCGCATTGCCCAGGCCCACGGCCAGGTTGCGTAGCCAGTTCTCATAGCCTGTGCGGCGCAGCGGCGAGCCTTCGGTGCGGCTGAGAAACTCCTCCTCACTCCACAGGAACAGCTCGGCCAGGCTGCTGTTGTCCAGGCCGTGGCGCGGCTGGAAGTCGCCCTGGCTGGTGGGGCGGGCGAAGCGGTTCCACGGGCAGACAATCTGGCAGTCGTCGCAGCCGAATACGCGGTTGCCGATCAGGCTGCGCAGCTCGACGGGAATCGCGCCTTTCAGTTCGATGGTCAGGTAGGAAATGCAGCGCCGCGCATCCAGCACATAGGGGCCGACGAAGGCGTTGGTCGGACAGATGTCCAGGCAGGCGCTGCAGCGCCCGCAGTGCTCGCTGGCATGGGGTTCGTCGACCGGCAAGGGCAGGTCGACGAACAGTTCGCCGAGGAAGAACCAGCTGCCGACCTTGCGGTTGAGCACCAGGGTGTTCTTGCCGATCCAGCCGAGCCCGGCTTTTTCCGCGATGGCCTTCTCCAGCACCGGTGCGCTGTCGACGAAGGCGCGGTAGCCGAACGGGCCGATGGTGGCCTGGATGCGCTCGGCTAACTGCTGCAGGCGCTTGCGGATCAGCTTGTGGTAGTCGCGGCCCAGTGCGTAGCGCGACACATAGGCGTGCTCGGGTTGGGCCAGGCGCTCGGCCATCTGCGTGTCGCCGGGCAGGTAGTCCATGCGCAGCGAGACCACCCGTAGGGTGCCCGGCACCAGTTCATCCGGGTGCGAGCGTTTGCTGCCGTGGGCGGCCATGTAGTCCATCTCGCCCTGGTAGCCGGCGTCCAGCCAGCGCTGCAGGTGCTGCTCATGCTCGCCCAGCTGCACGTCGGTGATGCCGACCTGCTGGAAGCCCAGCTCGCGGCCCCAGTCCTTGATGGACTGCGCCAGGTGCACGAGATCGGGAAGGGAGGTCGACATGCTGGAGTGGTAACCGGAGGGAGATGGGTATAATTCTGCCAGACCTCGCCGGAATCACCGAACCATGTCGCTTGCCCAAGACCTATTGCCCTTGCCGTTGTACACCGCCGCCCAGGCGCGCGAGCTGGATGCACGGCTGATCGCCGCCGGTACGCCCGGTTTCGAGCTGATGCAGTGCGCCGCCCATGCCGCCTGGCGCGCCCTGCGC
Organism: Pseudomonas campi; assembly: GCF_013200955.2. Classification (NCBI taxonomy): domain Bacteria; kingdom Pseudomonadati; phylum Pseudomonadota; class Gammaproteobacteria; order Pseudomonadales; family Pseudomonadaceae; genus Aquipseudomonas; species Aquipseudomonas campi. The sequence continues at coordinate 3,810,968 of NZ_CP053697.2, read as the reverse complement.
CGGCGCTGGCCGCAGGCGGGGGAAGTCAGCGTGCTGGCCGGCGCGGGCAATAACGCCGGCGACGCTTATCTGCTGGCGGCGCTGGCGCACAAGGCCGGCTGGGCGGTGCGGGTGCTGGCGCTGGGCGAGCCGACGCGGCTGAGCGGCGACGCGGCCCTGGCCTGCGCCGAGGCGCGCGGTGCTGGGGTGGCGATCGAAGCCTGGCAGGGCGAGGCGCAATTGCGCGGCATTGTGGTTGATGGGCTGCTCGGCACCGGTTTCCACGGCGCGCTGCGTGCGCCCTATGCAGAAGCCATCGAGCAGATCAACGGCAGCGGCTTGCCGGTGCTGGCGCTGGATCTGCCCTCCGGGCTGCATGCCGATAGCGGCCAAGTCGCCGAACAGGCGGTGCGTGCCGACCTGACAGTGAGCTTTATCGGCCTCAAACTCGGCCTGTTCACCGGCGATGCGCCGGACTGGATTGGCGATCTGCAGTTCGACGACCTGCAAGCCGATCCGCAGCTGCTGGCGGCCCAGCCCTGCACGGCGCTGCGCCTGGCCGGCGCCCAGGTGCCGCGCCTGGCGCCGCGCTCGCGTACCGCACACAAGGGCCTGTTCGGTCATGTGCTGGTGGTGGCCGGTGATCGCGGTTTCGGTGGTGCGGCCCTGCTGGCGGCGGAAAGCGCCCTGCGCAGTGGGGCTGGCCTGGTGACACTGGCAACCCGCGGCGAACATGTGGCCGCCAGTCTGGCGCGGCGCCCGGAAGTCATGTGCATGGCAATCGACTCGACCTATCAGCTGCCGCGTCTGTGCGAACAGGCCGATGTGCTGGTGGTCGGCCCAGGCCTGGGTCGCCAGGCCTGGGGCCGTAGCCTGCTCAGTGCGGTGGCGGCCAGCCCGCGGCCGCAGGTGTGGGATGCCGATGCGCTCAACCTGCTGGCTGACGGGGCGGTCGAGTTGCCGGCCGACAGTGTGCTCACCCCGCACCCCGGCGAGGCGGCGCGCCTGCTCGGTTGCACTGCGGCCGAGGTGCAGGTCGATCGTCCGGCGGCGGCGCTGGCGTTGGCGCAGCGTTACCAGGCAGTGGTGGTGCTCAAGGGCGCCGGCAGCCTGATTGCCGCACCTGACGGCCGCTTGCTGCTGGCTGATCGTGGTCATCCGGCCATGGCCGGTGCCGGCCTCGGCGATGTCCTGGTCGGGCTGATCGGCGCCCTGCGCGGCCAGGGGCTGGGCGCCTTCGACGCCGCGGCGCTGGGCGTCTGGCTACACGCCAGCGCTGGACAGCTGCTTGGCGCTGGTGGTCGAGGTCTGGCGGCCAGCGATCTGATCCCTACCATTCGTCAGTTGCTTGAGGAGCATTGTGCATGCCTGCAGTAAGTCTTTATGCCGAGGGCGAGGAGGCCATGCTGGCCCTTGGCGCGCGCCTGGCAACACTGACCGAAGGGCAGGGCATCATCTATCTGCATGGCGATCTGGGGGCGGGCAAGACCACCCTCTCACGCGGCATCGTGCGCGGCTTTGGCCATGTCGGGGCGGTGAAGAGTCCGACCTTTACCCTGGTCGAGCCCTACGAGCTGGGTGACAAGCGCATCTTCCATTTCGACCTGTACCGCCTGGCCGATCCCGAGGAGCTGGAGTTTCTCGGCATCCGCGACTACTTCGACGGCGCTTCGCTGTGCCTCATCGAGTGGCCGCAGCGCGGCGCCGGCGTTTTGCCAAAGGCTGACCTGGACATTACCATTAGCCCGCAAGAGTCCGGTCGTGCGCTGCTGCTGCAGCCACACAGTGCGCGGGCCGAGGCGTGGTGCACGGCCTTATGTGCTGCCTAATAAGAGTTTGTCTATAAAAATGGGGAAGGCTATGCGCATGCGTGCGCTGTTTGGCGGAGTAGGGCTATTGTTGGCGGCATTGGCTGTCGACGTGCTGGCCGCGACGGAAGTGCGCAGTGTGCGCCTGTGGCGTGCGCCGGATAACACCCGCCTGGTCTTCGACCTGTCTGGTCCGGTGCAGCACAGTGTATTCACCCTGGCGGCGCCCAATCGCATCGTCATCGATGTCAGCGGCGCCACCCTGGCTGCCCGACTCGATCAACTGTCGCTGAGCAATACGCCGATTACCTCGGTGCGTTCGGCGCAGCGCTCGCCTACCGATCTGCGCCTGGTGCTCGACCTGTCGGCGGCGGTTTCGCCCAAGAGCTTCACCCTGGCACCCAATCAGCAGTACGGTCATCGCCTGGTCGTTGACCTGTTCGATGATGCGACAGGTGCGGCGCCGACTGCCCCGGTAGCCCCCCCTGCCTCTACCACGGGCAATCAAGCACCTGTCGCGGGAGCTGCCTTGCCGCCGGCGGTTGCGCCGAGTGCCTCGGCCAGCAGCTTGCCGCCGATTCCGGGTAGCAAGCGTGACATCGTAGTGGCTATCGATGCCGGTCATGGCGGTGAGGATCCTGGTGCCCTGGGCCCAGGCAAGAAGCTCTTCGAAAAGAACGTGACCCTGGCGATCTCCAAGGAGCTGCAGCGGCAGATCAACGCCGAGAAGGGCTTCCGCGCCGAGCTGGTGCGCACCGGTGACTATTTCATTCCGCTGCGTCGGCGCACCGAGATCGCCCGCAAGAAGGGCGCCGACCTGTTCGTCTCCATTCATGCCGATGCCGCACCACGGGCCGCCGCCTTTGGTGCGTCGGTGTTCGCCCTGTCGGATCGCGGCGCTACCTCGGAAACCGCACGCTGGTTGGCGGATAGCGAAAACCAGTCGGACCTGATCGGTGGTGCCGGTAACGTTAGCCTGGACGACAAGGACCGCATGCTCGCCGGTGTATTGCTCGATCTGTCGATGACCGCGTCGCTGTCTTCCAGCCTGAATGTCGGGCAGAAAGTGCTCAGCAACATGGGCAGCATCACCCCGCTGCACAAGCGCCGGGTCGAACAGGCCGGTTTCATGGTGCTGAAATCGCCGGATATTCCCTCGATCCTGGTCGAAACCGGCTTCATCTCCAATCCCAACGAGGCGCGCAAGCTGTCCAGCGGCAGCCACCAGCAGGCCCTGGCGCGCTCGATCACCACCGGGGTCAAGCAGTTCTTCCAGCAGAACCCGCCGCCCGGTACCTACGTTGCCTGGCTGCGCGATACCGGCAAAATCGCCCCGGGGCCGCGTGAGCATGTAGTCACCTCCGGCGAGAGTCTGGCGCTGATTGCCCAGCGTTATCAGGTCAGCCTGGCTGCGCTGCGCGGGGCCAACTCGCTGAAATCGGACACCATTAAGGTCGGCCAGACCCTGAGCATTCCGGCCACTGCGCTGGCGGCCCAGCCGTGAGTGGCGGGGCGCGCATCCAGCTGCTTAGCCCGCGGCTGGCGAACCAGATTGCTGCCGGCGAGGTGGTCGAACGGCCGGCCTCGGTGATCAAGGAGCTGCTGGAAAACAGTCTGGACGCCGGTGCGCGACGCATCGACGTGGAGGTCGAGCAGGGCGGTATCAAGCTGCTGCGCGTGCGCGATGACGGCGGTGGTATTCCCGCCGACGACCTGCCGCTGGCTCTGGCGCGGCATGCCACCAGCAAGATCCGCGAGCTGGAAGATCTGGAAAGCGTGATCAGCCTGGGCTTCCGTGGTGAAGCGCTGGCCTCGATCAGCTCGGTGGCACGCCTGACCATGACCTCGCGCACTGCCGACGCCGAGCAGGCCTGGCAGGTGGAAACCGAAGGTCGTGACATGGAGGCGCGAGTTCAGCCGGCGGCGCACCCGGTCGGTACTTCGGTGGAAGTGCGCGACCTGTTCTTCAACACCCCGGCGCGGCGCAAGTTCCTGCGCGCCGAGAAGACCGAATTCGATCACCTGCAGGAAGTCATCAAGCGCCTGGCTCTGGCCCGCTTCGATGTGGCCTTCCACCTGCGGCATAACGCCAAGACCGTATTCGCCCTGCACGAAGCGCCGGACGAGGTCAGTCGTGCCCGTCGCGTCGCCACCGTCTGTGGCCCGGCTTTCCTCGAGCAGGCTTTGCCTATCGAGATCGAGCGCAGCGGCCTGCGCCTGTGGGGCTGGGTCGGCCTGCCGACCTTCTCGCGCAGCCAGGCGGACCTGCAGTATTTCTACGTCAACGGCCGCATGGTGCGTGACAAGCTGGTCGCCCATGCCGTGCGCCAGGCCTACCGTGACGTGCTGTTCAACGGCCGCCATCCGACCTTCGTGCTGTTCCTCGAAATCGATCCGGCGGTAGTCGACGTCAACGTACACCCGACCAAGCATGAAGTGCGCTTCCGCGATGGCCGCATGGTGCATGACTTCCTCTACGGCACCCTGCACCGCGCCCTCGGCGAGGTGCGTCCGGAAGATCAGCTGGCGGCCCCGGCAGCGGTCAGTCAGATGGTGCGTCCGAGCGGACAGGCGGCTGGTGAGTTCGGCCCGCAGGGCGAGATGGGGTTGGCGGCGAATATGCTCGAGCAGCCTGTTGCACAGGGCTCGGTCTGGCGCTCGCCGGGTGCTGGCTACCAGGCGCCGCGTACCGAGTCGGCCGTGCCGGCTGCCGAGGCGCAGGGCGCCTATCGCGAGTATTTTGCCCCGCTGCCCGAAGCGGCGCCGGTTGGTTTGCCGCAGGCCCAGGGCGATATTCCGCCGCTGGGTTACGCCCTGGCTCAGCTCAAGGGCGTGTATATCCTCGCCGAGAACGCCCAGGGCATGGTGCTGGTGGATATGCATGCGGCCCATGAGCGCATCACCTACGAACGGCTGAAGACCGCCATGGCCTGCGAAGGGCTGCGCGGCCAGCCCTTGCTGGTGCCGGAGTCCATCGCCTTGAGCCAGCGCGAGGCCGATTGCGCCGAGGAGCATGGCAGCTGGTTCCAGCGCCTGGGCTTCGAGCTGCAGCGCCTGGGCCCGGAAAGCCTGGCGATCCGGCAGATCCCGGCCCTGCTCAAACAGGCCGAGGCGACCCAACTGGTGCGTGACGTGCTGGCTGATCTGCTCGAATACGGCACCAGTGACCGCATACAGGCCCATCTCAACGAGCTGCTGGCGACCATGGCCTGCCATGGTGCGGTGCGCGCCAATCGGCGCCTGACCCTGCCCGAGATGAACGGTCTGTTGCGCGACATGGAGCACACCGAGCGCAGTGGCCAGTGCAACCACGGTCGGCCGACCTGGACCCAGTTGGGCATGGACGATCTAGACAAGCTGTTCCTGCGCGGCCGCTGAAATTACTCCCTAAGCTGCTGCGCTTGCTCATGCGGCGTTAAAAATCGGTTCGGAATGCTCATTTACAATCGTAAACTGCGCTTCCTCACCGATTTTTGCCTTGCCTGAGCTGCGCTCGCGACGCTTAGAGAGCGATTTGAAACCATGACTGAGCGCTTGCCTCCCGCAATTTTCCTGATGGGCCCGACCGCTGCCGGCAAGACTGATCTGGCCCTGGCGCTGGCTGATGTCTTGCCCTGTGAGCTGATCAGCGTCGACTCGGCCTTGATCTACCGGGGCATGGACATCGGTACCGCCAAGCCGGATCGCGCCACCCTGGAGCGTTACCCGCATCGGCTGATCGATATTCGTGACCCCGCCGAAAGCTATTCCGCTGCCGAATTCCGTGCCGATGCTCTGGCGGCGATGGCCGAAATCACGGCGCGTGGGCGTATTCCCCTGCTGGTTGGCGGCACCATGCTGTATTTCAAGGCGCTGCTCGAAGGCCTGGCCGATATGCCCGGCGCCGATCCGGCTGTGCGCGCCGAGCTGGAGGCGCGCGCGGCCGTCGAAGGTTGGCAGACCCTGCACCGCGAGCTGGCTGCGGTCGATCCGGAGTCGGCCGCGCGCATCCATCCGAATGATCCGCAGCGCCTCACCCGTGCGCTGGAGGTTTATCGGGTCAGTGGCCTGAGCATGACGGCGCATAGGCAGCAGCAAGCCGCTGAAAATAGCGGCTCTAGAGCTCCCGGAATGGCACATTTGCCTTATACTGTGGCACACCTCGCCATTGCGCCGGAGCAGCGACAAGTGTTGCACGCCCGGATTGCCCAGCGTTTTCATCTGATGCTGGAACAAGGCTTTGTCGAAGAGGTCGAAGCGTTGCGCCAGCGTGGTGATCTGCACGCTGGCTTGCCGTCGATTCGTGCAGTCGGTTACCGCCAGGCGTGGGATTATCTGGATGGCAAGCTGGATCGCGACGAAATGACGCAGCGGGGGATCATTGCCACGCGTCAGCTGGCCAAGCGGCAGTTTACGTGGCTGCGCAGCTGGGAAAACCTGCATTGGCTGGACAGTCTGGCCAGTGACAATCTTTCTTGTGCCTTGAAATACCTGAACTCGGTCTCCATATTGAAGTGAGACCTTTTCGGCGGCCGTCTATCCTCGCTTATTGAGCGTGATACGGCATAAGCCACCTTTGCTTTACTACATTTGACCCTACAGGAGTGCGGCACATGTCAAAAGGGCATTCGCTACAAGACCCTTACCTGAATACCTTGCGTAAGGAACGCGTACCGGTTTCCATCTATCTGGTGAACGGCATCAAGCTGCAAGGCCAGATCGAATCCTTCGACCAGTTCGTCATTCTGCTGAAGAACACTGTCAGTCAGATGGTCTACAAACACGCTATCTCGACCGTCGTGCCGAGCCGCCCAGTCCGCCTGCCGAGCGCAACCGAAGGCGAGCAGACCGAGCCGGGCAACATTTGACGGGAGTCTGCCTTGTTTTTTGAGCGCCACGGTGGTGGTGAGCGGGCCATCCTCGTTCACCTGGATGGCCAGAATCCCGAGGCGCGTGAAGACCCGCAGGAGTTCCGCGAGCTGGCGTTGTCTGCCGGTGCGGATGTGGCAGTTTTCGTCAACGTGCCGCGTCACCAGCCCACTGCCAAGTTTCTGGTTGGCAGTGGCAAGGTCGAGGAGCTGCGTGACCTGGTCCAGACCGAAGAAGTCGACCTGGTCATCTTCAACCATACCCTCACACCCAGCCAGGAGCGCAACCTCGAGCGCGTCTTCGAGTGCCGGGTGCTCGATCGTACGGGGCTGATCCTCGATATCTTCGCCCAGCGCGCGCGTACCCATGAAGGCAAGCTGCAGGTCGAGCTGGCTCAGCTGGATCACATGAGCACCCGTCTGGTGCGCGGCTGGACCCACCTTGAGCGGCAGAAAGGTGGTATCGGTCTGCGCGGGCCGGGTGAAACCCAGCTGGAAACCGACCGCCGCCTGCTGCGTGTGCGCATTCGCCAGATCAAGCAGAAACTCGAGAAGGTGCGCAGCCAGCGGGAGCAGGCGCGGCGCGGGCGCAAGCGCGCGGACATTCCCTCGGTATCGCTGGTCGGCTATACCAACGCCGGCAAGTCCACGCTGTTCAATGCGCTGACCACCTCCGAGGTGTATGCCGCCGACCAGCTGTTCGCCACCCTCGATCCAACCCTGCGTCGTCTCGAGCTGGATGATCTGGGGCCGGTGGTGCTGGCCGATACCGTGGGTTTTATCCGTCACTTGCCGCACAAGCTGGTCGAGGCGTTTCGCGCCACTCTCGAAGAGTCGAGCAACTCCGACCTGCTACTGCATGTGATTGATGCCTACGAGCCGGAGCGTGACCAGCAGATCGAGCAGGTCATGGCCGTGCTGGGCGAGATCGGTGCCAACGAGCTGCCGATGCTCGAGGTGTACAACAAGATCGACCTGCTGGAGCACGTCGAGCCGCAAATCCAGCGTGACGGCGACGGCAAGCCGCTGCGCGTGTGGCTGTCGGCGCGTGATGGCAAGGGTCTGGAATTGCTGCGCCAGGCTGTGGCAGAGCTGCTCGGTGAGGATCTGTTTGTCGGCACCTTGCGTTTGCCGCAGCGCCTGGGGCGTTTGCGGGCGCAATTCTTTGCGTTGAACGCCGTGCAAAGCGAAGAGCATGACGAAGAGGGCGATATTCTCTTGGCCATCCGCCTGCCGCGTGTAGAGTTGAATCGGCT